>NZ_CP034929.1:1993185-2657580 GCF_004014875.1 Nocardioides yefusunii
AGGTGCACGAACTGCTCGTCGGCGTAGGCCTCGGCGTAGACCGCACGGGCCTGCGCAGGCGTCACGTCGCCCTTGAGCGGGGCGGAGACGGTGGCGAGGATGCCGCGCGGCATCGGGACCAGCAGCGGGGTGAAGGAGACGGTGACCGGCTCGTCGGTGACCTTGGCGAGGTTCTGGACGATCTCGGGGGTGTGACGGTGCACGCCGCCGACGCCGTAGGCGCTGACGTTGCCCATGATCTCGGAGCCGAGCAGGTTGGTCTTGGCTGCCTTGCCCGCACCCGAGGTGCCGGAGGCGGCGACGATGGTGACGTCGGCCTCGACCAGACCGGCGGCCACGGCCGGGGCGATGGTCAGGGTGGAGACGGTCGGGTAGCAGCCGGGGACCGCGATCCGGGTGGCGCCGGCGAGCTGCTCGCGCTGGCCGGGCAGCTCGGGCAGGCCGTAGGGCCAGGAACCGGCGTGGGCGGAGCCGTAGAACTTCTCCCACACGGCGGCGTCGAGGAGACGGAAGTCAGCACCGCAGTCGATGACGACGACGTCGGCGGGCAGAGCCTCGGCGATCGCGGCCGACGCGCCGTGCGGCAGGCCGAGGAAGACGACGTCGTGGCCAGCCAGGACCTCAGGGGTGGTCGGCTCGAGGACGCGGTCAGCCAGGGGCAGCAGGTGCGGCTGGAGGCGCCCGAAGTTCTCGCCCGCGTTGGAGCCACCCGTCAGGGCGCCGATCTCGACGCCGGGGTGCCCGAGCAGGAGGCGCAGGACCTCGCCACCGGCATAGCCGGACGCACCTGCAACAGCAACCTTGACCTTGTTCTCACTCACATGCATAACCATACATGTTTATGCATGTGCATGCGAGAGCGGGGCGTCATCGAATTGAGACCACCCCCGAACAGGTGCACAACGTACAGGTCCCGCCCACCCTCATGGGTGGACGGGACCAGGAACGATGCGGATCAGCGCTGGACGGCGCCGACCTTCTCCACCGCGGAGGCGACGGCGGCGTCGCGGTAGGCGGACACCTCCGCAGCCTTCAGGGTGCGGTCCGCAGCACGGAAGCGCAGCGCGTAGGCCAGGGACTTCTTGCCCTCGCCCACCTGCTCACCGGTGAAGACGTCGAACAGGGTGATCGACTCGAGGTCCTCGCCTGCACCTGCGCGCAGAGCGGCCTCGACGTCGGCGGCCGGGACGGAGGCGTCCACGACCAGGGCCACGTCCTCCTTGGCGAACGGCTGGACCGAGAAGGTCGGGGCCGGACGCAGGTGGACACCCTGTGCGATGAGGACGTCGAGGTCGACCTCGGCGGCGACCGAACCACGCGGCAGGCCGTAGGCGGCGCAGACCTTGGGGTGCAGCTCACCGGCGTGACCGATGACGACACCACCGACGCTGAGCTCGGCGCAGCGGCCCGGGTGCCACGGGGCACGCTCGGCGTTGCGAGCGGTGACCTCGAGGCTGACCGACGCAGCGACGGCGCGGACGGCGTCCACGGCGTCGGTCCACTCCACGCCACGGCCCTCGCCCCACCAGCCGGAGCCGTCGGACTCGCCGACGCCGACCAGCGCGAGGTGCAGCGGCTGGGCCGGGAGACCGGCCTGCAGGGCAGCGAACTCCTCGGCCGAGGGACCACGGTCGACACCGAGGATGGTGGTCGCGCCACCCGTCGGGAGGGTGACGGTGGTGGTCTCGAAGATGCCGAAGCTGGAGGTGCCCCAGCCGACGTTCTTCTGGGCAGCCTTGAGCAGACCCGACAGGACCGTGGTGGTCATGAAGGGCGCCTCGGAGGAGAGCGGGTTCTCCAGGCGGAGCGCGTTGCGGCGCTCGTCGTCGGCAGCGATGCCCTGGGCGTCGAAGTCTGCTTCACCGACGAACGGGAAGGTGAGGACCTCGGTGAAGCCCTCCCCCGCGATGGTGCGAGTGAAGCGACGACGCAGCTGCTGGGCGCGGGTCAGGCCGCGACCGGCCGGCGGGACCGGGAGGATCGAGGGCACCTTGTCGTAGCCGACGAGGCGGATGACCTCTTCGGTGGTGTCCTGCGGGTCGGTCATGTCGGGGCGCCACGGCGGCGGGGTGACCGAGAGAGTGCCGGTGCCGGTGACGGTGCAACCCACCGCGCGGAGTGCCTCGACAGCGGTCTCCTCGGAGATCTCCATGCCGGAGACCTTCGCGGCCTTGTCACCGGAGACGGTGATCGCGGGGATCTCGGGGGCCTGTCCGACGACGGTGACACCGGCGTCAGCGGTGGCTCCACCGAACTCGACGAGCAGCTCGACGACGCGGTCGGCGGCAGCCTCGCAGATCGTCGGGTCGACACCGCGCTCGTTGCGCTTGCCGGCCTCGGAGGAGATCTTGTGGCGCTTGCCGGTGCGGAACATCGCGGTGGCGTTCCAGTGCGCCGACTCGACGACGATCGAGGTGGTGGACTCACCGATCTCGGTCGAGGCACCGCCCATCACGCCGCCCAGGCCGATGACGCCGGAGTCGTCGGTGACGACGAGGTCCTCGACCGACAGGACACGCTGGGTGCCGTCCAGGGTCGTGAGCTTCTCGCCCTCGACCGCACGACGGACCACGAGGGCACCGTTGAGCTTGTCTGCGTCGTAGCCGTGGATCGGGCGACCCGTCTCGAGCATCACGTAGTTGGTGACGTCGACGGCCAGCGACACCGAGCGCATACCGGCGGCGGTGAGACGGTCGGCCATGAACTGCGGGGTCGGGGCGGTCGGGTCGAAACCGGTGACCTTGCGAGCCACGAAGACCGGGCAGCCCTCGGTGTCCTCGAGACGCACCGGGTGACCGGCCTCGTTCGCGGCCGGGGTCTCACGGACGGCGGGGTCACGGAAGTTGGACGCACCCTCGACCGAGACGAGCACGTCGCGGGCGATGCCGCGCAGGCTGAGGCCGTAGGCGCGGTCGGGGTTGACCTCGAACTCGATGATCTCCTCGTCGAGACCGAGGATCGAGCGGACGTCGGTGCCGGGCTCACCCGCGTCGGCGGGGAGGACGATGATGCCGTCGCCGTCGTTGCCGAACGGGTCGGCAGCCATGCCGAGCTCGGAGTGCGAGCAGATCATGCCGGCCGAGAGGTGGCCGTAGGTCTTGCGCTCGGAGATCGCGAAACCGCCGGGCAGGACCGAACCGGGCAGCACGACGACGACCTTGTCGCCCACACCGAAGTTGTGGGCGCCGCAGATGATGCCCTGCGGCTCGCCGGTGCCGTTGGCGTCACCGACGTCGACGGTGCACCAGTTGATGATCTTGCCGTTCTTCTGCGGCTCCTTGTCCTGGGTGAGGACCTGGCCGATGACGAGCGGGCCGGTGATGGCAGCGCCGGGGCTGTCGATCGCCTCGAGCTTGAGGCCGGTCATGGTGAGCCGGCTGGTGATCTCTTCGGTGGTCGTTCCCTCGGGAACGTCCACGTACTCCTTGATCCAGGAGAGGGGGGCCTTCATCTCTTTACTCTCCTCAGATCTCGGTGCCGAAAGCGGCGCTGAACCGGACGTCGCCCTCGAAGAGCGGTCGCAGGTCGTCCAGGCCGTGACGGAACATGAAGGTGCGGTCGATGCCGAAGCCGAACGCGAAACCGGAGTAGACCTCCGGGTCGATGCCGCAGGCGATCAGGACGCGCGGGTTCACGACGCCGCAGCCGCCCCACTCGATCCAACCCTCACCACGGCAGGTACGGCACTCATCACTGTTCTCACCGCGGCAGACGAAGCAGCGCAGGTCGACCTCGGCCGACGGCTCGGTGAAGGGGAAGTACGACGGGCGGAAACGCGTCGTGATGCCCTCGCCGTAGAGCGCGGTGGCGAGGTGGTCCAGGGAGCCCTTGAGGTGCGCCATGGTGATGCCCTCGTCGACGACGAGACCCTCGACCTGGTGGAACATCGGGCTGTGGGTGGCGTCGTACTCGTCGGTGCGGAAGACGCGACCGGGGCAGGCGACGTAGATCGGGGGCTTGCGGGTCAGCATCGTGCGGGCCTGCACCGGGGAGGTGTGGGTGCGCAGCACGACGTGGTTCTCCGCGGGCACCGTCCAGAAGGTGTCCTGCATGGTGCGGGCGGGGTGGTCCGCACCGAGGTTGAGGGCGTCGAAGTTGAGCCACTCGGCCTCGACCATCGGGCCCTCGGCGATCTCCCAGCCCATCGCGACGAAGACGTCTGCGATGACCTCGGACTGCATCGTCAGGGGGTGGCGCGAGCCGCGGCGACGACGAGCGGTGGGCAGCGAGACGTCGACGGTCTCGGTGACCAGCATGCGCTCCTCGTGCTCGACCTCGAGCACGGCCTGACGCTCGGCCAGAGCCTTGTTGATGGCACCGCGGGCCTTGCCGATGCGGGCACCGGCCTCCTTGCGGGCCTGCGGGGGCAGGGCACCGATCTCACGGTTGGCCAGCGCGATCGGCGAACGGTCGCCGGCGTGGTCGAGACGGGCCTGCTTGAGCTCGTCGAGGTCGGTCGCGGCCTCGAACGCAGCGATCGCGGCGTCGCGCATGGCCTCGAGTTCCTCCGCCTGGAGCGGCGTCACCTCGACGGGGTCGAAATCAGTGTTGGGGCCGGACATGGCTCCCTTTCCAGCAGCGTGCAGAGACGCGCCAATTCTATGGGTCTACGCGGTCGGTCCGTCTCCCCGGACCCGGCGGCTGGAGTGAGGTGTGTGCCTCACTCGCGGCGCACACTCAGGCTCCCGAACCCGCCACGGGTCCGGGGCAGGTAAATCGCCTGCCGACGTCAAGGGTGCGCACCACGTCTCCATGGTACGCACCCCCGGCCCGGTCGGCGTCGACGCGGGATCCGCGCGTGAGGGTCAGGTCCTGCACTGGGCCTGCTCACTGCTGGGTGAGCTGCAGGGTCGCGACCCCGGCCACGACATCGTCCCCGCCCGGGAGCGCGCCGCAGGCCGAGCCCTGGTCGCCCTGGGTGCGCACGGCGTTCTCACGGAGCGCAGCGAGGTCGGCGTCGACCCGGGTCGCCGTCAGGTTCCAGTCAGCCAGCGTCGGCACGGCGAAGTCACCCCGGCCCCAGTCGGAGAGTTCGACGACGCAGAGCGCAACCGGCTCGGGCAACCTGGTCACGGCCGGGACCGCGTCGCGCGACAGGCCGGAGAGGTGGAGGACGTCGAGCTCACCCGTGGCCTCGAACCGGTCGACGTTGCGCTGGGCGACGACGGCGTCGGGACGGACCAGGAGCAGCGTGAGCAGGGCGGCCGCGCCACTGAGCAGTGCCACTCTGGGCACCCACGCACCGCGTCGCAGCAACCCGAGCAGGAGCACGGAGGCCAGGACCACCCCGAGCCATCCCTCGAAGACGGTCACCAACAACCGCATGACGGTGTGGCCGTAGGCGTCCTCGTAGACCCGCATCCGTCCCACCGCCGTGGCGACGACTCCGATGGCCGCCAGCCCCAGCAGCCCGCAGGAGGCGAGCATCCAGGGGCGGTCCTGTGGCCGCAGGGACGCGCGACGTGACGCTGCCCAGACCACCACCAGGGTGAGGAGGGTGGCGACCACCAGCTGGCCGAAGCCCTGGTGGACGTAGTCGGCGTAGGTCATCCCGGCGGTCTCGCGCAGCCACTGGTCCCCCGCAGTGACGACCCTGATCTGGGAGGCGAGGAAGAGGAGGAAGACGGCGTCGACCACCAGCACCGGGACCAGCCACTCCCACCGGCTGGCGGCGCGGACCGGGACCCGGGCGAAGACGTCACTGTCGGGCGGGTTCACGGCGAGATGCACGGCGGCCAGGGTGGTGGCGAAGACGAAACCGCCGACGAAGAGTCGCAGCACGCCGTCACCGAGGCTGAGGTCGGGGACGAAGGCGTCGATCCAGCGGGCGAACGTCGGGTCAGCTCCGGCGAAGAGGGCGACGAAGACCGCCAGGGCGAGGAGCGAGAGTCCGACGGTGCGGGCCACCCCGGGCAGGGCACCGGCCCGCCCGACGACGCCCAGGGAACGGCCGAACCACGGCAGGCCACGCAGCGACGAGAGCGGCCACGCCAGCCCCGAGACCAGGATCCCGATGAAGGTGCGGGCGCGGGTGAGGCCTGCGAGGAAGACCCCGGAGGCGGCGATCACGCCCATCAGCCCCAGTGCGGCGTTGTCACTCCACGCCATCACCGCGACGAGGCCGAGCGCGAGCAGCGAGGTGGTCAGCGTGAACGGGGAACGACGGTGCGGGGAGGCCGACCACGCCACGGCTCCGGCGGCGACGAGCACAGCCGTCCACGCCAACCCTGGGCCGTGGAACGTCATCCAGGCTGCTCCGCACAGGGCGACCAGCGCTGTCGCGACGAGCAGGCCCGGACGGGGACGGTCGTCGCGCGAGGGCCAGATGCCGTCGAGAGGCCCTGGCGCTGGTGCGGTCGTGCGCCCCGACGGCGCATCGGTCGCGGCCTGCGCAGTGACACTCAGGGGGCGCGAGGGACTCGTCGCTCCGTTCTGGCCTGCGGTCGCTGGCAGTGCGGGCAACTCCAGTCGCAGACGTGCACCGCTCTCCCCCTCGACGGGGTCGACGAAGGCGAGGGTGCCACCGTGCAGGGTCGCCACCCACCGGGCGATGGCGAGTCCGAGACCCGTCCCGCCGCCGGCATCGGTGCCGAAGCGTTCGAAGACGCGCTCGCGGTCGTGGGATGCCACGCCCGCTCCACCGTCGCGCACCTCGATCCAGGTGAGCTGCACACCTGGCTGCACACCTGGCTGTGCGCCTGGTTGTCCGACGTCCGGCCCACTCGCGTCCGTGCCCGCGAGCACCCGGACCGGGGTGTCGCCGAGCGTGTGACGGGCCGCGTTGTCGAGGGCGTTGATGATCACCTGGCGCAGACGCGCCGGATCGGCGTGCACCACGAGGTCGTCGTCGAACTCGACGTGGACCTCGGCTCCCCGTCCGGAACGCCGCACCTCGGCGGCGCACTGCTCGACGAGTGCCTTGAGCTCCACGGGGATGACGGCGAGGTCGACGACTCCGGCTTCGAGCCGCGACAGGGTCAGCAGGTCGGAGACGAGGTCGCCGAGGCGTTCGGCGGCGCTGAGCACCTGCGCGATCCGCTCGGGGGTGGCCTCGACGACACCGTCGGCGAGGTTCTCCAGCTGGGCGGTCATCGCCGTGACGGGGGTGCGCAGTTCGTGGGAGACCGTGGCGATCAGGTCGCGGCGTTCGGCGTCGACGACGGCGAGGTCCTCGGCCATCCGGTTGAAGGCCCGGGCGAGCTGTCCCACCTCGTCGGTGTTGTCGGTGTGTACGCGGCGACTCAGGTCGCCGGCCGACATCGCGGAGGCGGCCGCCGTCATGTCGCGCAACGGCGCCACCATCCCGGCAGCGAGCAACTGCGTGACGGTGAGGGCCAGCAGCACCGTGACCGGCAGGACGATCCACCACGACACTTGGGCGACCCCGCCCGCAGCACCGACCACGGCAGCCACGACGACGGAGGCCGCCACGAGCAGCCCGAGCTTGGTCTTGATCGAGGTGACGGCACTGAGCGCGCTCATCGCGCCGAACCCGTCGGTTCCAGCGCGTACCCGACACCGTGGACGGTGCGAATCCGGGCCGCACCGATCTTGGCGCGCAGACCCCGGACGTGACTGTCGACCGTGCGGGTGGTGGAGGCCTCGGCCCAGTCCCACACCTCGTCGATCATCTGCTCGCGTGTCACCACACGCCCCGGGTCCCGGGCCAGCACGGCGAGGAGGTCGAACTCGGTACGCGTCAGGGCGACCTGCTCCCCCAACACCTCCACCACGCGACGGGCGACGTCGACCTTCAGGTCACCGGCCGTCAGGACGTCCTCGTCGAGTGGTGCGGTGTGTTCACGACGCAAGCTCTCGGCACGCTCGACCCGGCGCAGCAGCGCGGACAGCCGGGCCACGACCTCGCGGATCCGGAACGGCTTGGTGAGGTAGTCGTCGGCCCCCACGGCCAGCCCGACCAGGACGTCGGACTCCTCGTCGCGGGCAGTGAGCATCAGCACCGGCACCGGCCACACCGCCTGCAGCCGACGGCACACCTCGTGCCCGTCGAAGCCGGGGAGCATGACGTCGAGCAGCACCGCGTCAGGCCTGGCCTCGACGCCGGTACGTACCGCGTCGGGTCCGTCGAAGGCCTGCAGGACCCGATAGCCCTCGGACTCGAGACGGTCGCGCAGGGCGTCACTGATTGCCCGGTCGTCCTCGACGACGAGGACCGTGCGTTGGCTGGGAGGTGGTGTGGTCATGGTTCAGAACCTAGGCAGCGGGCTGCGCAGGAACGGCGGGGACGTCGTGCAGGAACTGTGCAGGTTCGTCACGGATTCCGTGCCCCGCTGCGTCACTGCTCCGCACCTGCCGCGGAGGTGGCAGGGGCTGCAGGCCAGCGCACCACGATCTCGGCGCCGCCGCCGTCGCGCTCGCCGATCATGAAGTCACCTCCATGGGCCCGGGTCAGGCCGTGGGCCAGGTACATCCCCAGTCCGGTGCCCGACGCGGTGCCGGTGGTCCAGAACTTCGTGATGACGCGACGGCGCAGGTCTTCGTCGATGCCGTCCCCCTCGTCACTCACGACGAGTCTCACCATCGGCTGGTCGGCTGCGACCACGTCGGAGAGGCTGACCCGGACGGTGCCGTCGCCGTGACGTACGGCGTTCTCGACGAGGTTGGTGACGACCTGGGTGAACTTGTCGGGGTCGGCGAGCACCTGCGCCGAACTCTCGGTGCTGACGGTGAACTCCCGAGAGGCGGCAGAGGCAGAGACCGAGTCCACCACACGCCGCACCAACACGTCGGGGTCGACCGGCCGAACGGCCAGTCCCAACCGCCCGGTGTCGAGTCGTGCGACGTCGAGCAGTTCCGCGATCAGGCGGGACAGCCGTTCGGCGTCGGCCAGCGTCGTGGCGAGCATGAGTTTCTTCTGGTCGTCGTTGAGGACGTCCCAGCGGTTGAGGAGGACCTGGACGAAACCCTTGACCCCGGTCAGTGGCGAGCGCAGTTCGTGGGCGACGGTGGCCACGAGGTCGGAACGCTCACGGTCCAGACGGGCGCGCCCGCGACCGCTGCGCAGACTCAACGCCACCTGTTCCACCGGCGAGGACGGAGTCGGACGAACGATCCGCGCCGTGACCAGGACCTCCCGTCCGTCCGGCAGGAGCCAGGTCTGCTCCGGCACCCCGTTGCGCGTCCCGAGGCCGTCGTAGGGCAGGTTCACCGAGCACCAGTCGACGCCGTGGTTGTCCACCAACGTCAGGGCGTCGTCGAGGCGGGCGCCCGGTCGCGCCTCGTCCCCCAGCATCTGCCGCGCGGCGGCGTTGACCGCGAGGACAAGACCGTCGCAGTCCGCAACCAGGGCCCCGTCAGGGAGGGAGTCGAAGAGATCGGCGTTCACCCTGAGAATCTAACGAGTTCAATGGTGCCGTGCCCCTCGAACCCGCCCTCCGTGACCGTCTGGCCCGACGGTGGCCCCTGGCCGAATCCTCGACTGGCCTCGCCCTGGGCGAAGCCCTGCTGGACGCGTGGTCGCAGGCCCAACGCGGCTACCACGATCTCCAGCACCTCGCCGAGGTGCTCGACCGACTCGACGACCTGCACCCGCACACCGGCCACGACGCGCGCGTCACCGCGCTGGCCGCGTGGTTCCACGATGCGGTCTACGACGCCGCACGCGATCCCGAGGGACGCTCGGCCGACTGGGCGCGCACCGCGCTGACAGGACTCGTGACGGACGTCGAGGTCGAGGAGGTCGCACGTCTGGTGCTGCTGACCCGGGAACACTCCCCCGCTCCTGAGGACGTCGACGGGATCGCGTTGTGCGACGCGGACCTGGCGATCCTGGCGGCAGCACCCGAGCGCTACGAGGCCTACGTCGCCGGGGTCCGCCAGGAGTACGCCTCCGTCCCCGACGAACTCTTCGCGCAGGGTCGGGCGGAGGTGCTGCGTCACTTCCTCGGGCGTGAGCACGTGTTCGCCTCGGCAGCGGCACGCTCGGCATGGGAGGCGGATGCGCGACGCAACGCCACCGACGAACTCAGGCGTCTGGAGACAGCTGTGCACTCAGGTGCAGGGGCTTGGGTCGACGCAGACCAGCAGCCCTGAGTCGGACGACGAGTTCGCGCGAGGAGACCTGCACCGCCCCGGCGTCGAGCATCCGCTGGTGGTGCTCGGCGGGAACGTCGTAGTGGTCGCGGTCGAAGCCACGCTCAGGGATCTGGAGACGACGCGCGAAGGCGTGGAGTTCGTCCAGGGAGGTGTCGCTGGCCAGATGGGCCCACGTGGTGCCGTACCCGGGGACCCTCGCCTCGTCGATGAGGATCACCGGGTACGACTCACTCGGCCGGACGTGCGCACTGGCGTGCGTCAGCGCTGGGCGCGCGCGGAGGCGTAGAGGCACACCGCTGCGGCCGTGGCCAGGTTCAGACTCTCGGCGCGGCCGTGGATCGGGATCGAGACCCGACGGTCTGCCACGGCAGCGAGCTCGTCGGGAAGACCCCACGCCTCGTTGCCGAAGAGCCACGCCGTGGCGGGCTCGAGGTCGGTGGTGAAGAGGTCGTCCTCGCCGCCACCGTCTGCAGCCAGGACGGTCAGGCCGGCCTGCTGCAGGGCAGCCACTGCCTGCGCCGGGTCGTCGACGCGGACGATCGGTAGGTGGAAGAGGCTCCCGACGGTGGCACGCACCGTCTTGGGGTTGTAGGGGTCGACGGAGTTGCCGGCCAGGATGACGGCTGCCGCTCCGGCAGCGTCAGAGGTACGGATGACCGTGCCGGCGTTGCCGGGGTCACGCACGTCGGCGCAGATGCTCACCAGTCGCGGCGAGCCGGCCAGCACGTCAGCGAGCTCGACGTCGAGGAACCGACACACGGCCACGACGCCAGCAGGCGAGACGGAGTCCGAGAGGGTCTCCATCGCGCGGTCCTCCACCAGCCACACCTGGGGTGCGTCGGCGAGGAGGTCTGCGTACTCGTCGGCGGCCTTGACGGTCGCGTAGACCTCGACGACGCAGTCGGGCACCGTGAGGGCACCCTCAACGGCCTTCGGGCCGTCGGCAAGGAAAAGCCGCCGCTCGGTTCGCACCGAGCGGCGGCTCAACTTCCGTGCCTCCTTGACCCGCGTGTTCGCGTGGGACAGAGGAGTGTTCACGAGATACGTCAGGAAGCCTTGGGGGCGTTGACGTCGGCCGGGAGGGCAGCCTTGGCAGCCTCGACCAGAGCGACGAACGCGGGGGCGTCGTTGACGGCGAGGTCAGCAAGGATCTTGCGGTCGACCTCGATGCCAGCCAGGCCAAGACCCTGGATGAAGCGGTTGTAGGTCATGCCGTTCGCGCGGGAAGCAGCGTTGATGCGCTGGATCCAGAGCTTGCGGAAGTTGCCCTTGTTCTTGCGACGGTCGTTGTAGTTGTAGACCAGGGAGTGGGTGACCTGCTCCTTGGCCTTGCGGTACAGGCGCGAACGCTGGCCGCGGTAACCCTTGGCGCGCTCGAGAATGACCCGACGCTTCTTGTGGGCGTTTACTGCGCGCTTGACGCGTGCCATCTTGACTCCTTGATGCTTGTCATGCCGGCGAGCTCCAGATCAGGAGAGCGCCGAAAAGTTCTGGGGTGAGGGCGTCGCGTCAGCGACCGAGAAGCTTCTTGGCGCGGGGCACGTCAGCCTTGGCAACCTCGACGGTGCCGGTGAGGCGACGGGTGACCTTGGAGGACTTCTTCTCAAGGTTGTGGCGCTTGCCGGCCTTCTCGCGAAGGATCTTGCCCGAACCGGTCACGCGGAAGCGCTTGCCGGCACCGGAGTGGCTCTTGTTCTTCGGCATCTGGATGTGCCCTCTCTTATCGTGGTGCGGCGGCAGCCCATCGGGCCGCCGAAGTACTAGGGGTGGGGCTCAGGCCTCGATCTCGGGGTCCAGGTTCTCGGAGCGCTTGCGCTCCTTCTTCTGGGCGACGAGCTGGCCTTCCTTCGGAGCGCGTCCGGCGCGCTCGATCTCAGCAGCTGCCTCGCGCTCCGCGACCTTGGCGTCCTTCTCAGCCTGGACGTCGACCTTGGCGTCGGCCTTCTTCTTGTGCGGGCCGAGCACCATGGTCATGTTGCGACCGTCCTGCTTGGGGGACGACTCCACGAAGCCGAGCTCCTGCACGTCCTCGGCCAGCTTCTGCAGCAGGCGGAAGCCGAGCTCGGGGCGGTGCTGCTCACGACCGCGGAACATGATCGTGATCTTGACCTTGTCGCCGGCCTTGAGGAAGCGGACGACGTGGCCCTTCTTCGTCTCGTAGTCGTGCGAGTCGATCTTCGGACGAAGCTTCATCTCCTTGATGATGACGTTCGTCTGGTTCCGTCGCGCGTCACGGGCCTTCTGGGCGTTCTCGTACTTGAACTTCCCGTAGTCCATGAGCTTGCAGACGGGCGGGCGGCCCTGGGGCGCGATCTCGACCAGGTCGAGGTCGGCCTCCTGGGCCAGCTTCAGTGCCTGGTCGGTCGGAACGATGCCGACCGTCTCGCCGTTGGGACCGACGAGCCGAACCTCGGGAACCCGGATCCGCTCGTTGATGCGCAACTCAGTACTGATGTGTCCTCCAGTGGTTTGTGTGCGGACCTTGTCCCGAAATGAACAATGGCTTCCGCTTGTCGAAGCGGAAGCCAGTCAATCGCGTCCCGAACTCAGGAGCACACCGGGCGGGAATCTCTTCCTGCCCAGGACCGGACCCGACGACCTCGCGGTCGATGCGGGTGGGAGACGCAATGCTTGCCTCCGCTTGAAGATCACACCCAGAGAACTGGCTGCAATCGGTCAACAGGGACGACTGTAGACCAGCCGTGCCCCGTTGACCAACTCCGGACTCACTCCTTCAGACTCACTCGGCCGGACGCATCCATCCGGACTGTTCGCCGACACGGACCATCTGCCACTGGGCGGCGAACGGCTCGAGGTCGGTCCCCTGGATCACGAACGGCACCGGACCGGCGATGTCGACGACGAGCGCCGCCGCCTTCTCCTGCACGGCACTCAGCGCGGCCACGTGCGCGGGCACGGGCACCGGGCGGGCCTCGGGGTTCCAGCGGTGCAGCGCCTCGGTGGAGGTGAACGCGATCAACGCCTGACGGCCGTCCGCGCCGGTGACCAGGACGGTGGCCATGTCGGAGGACTTGTCGTGAGCCAGGCCCTTCTCGTCGTAGTCGACCTCACCGAGGAGGGCGACCACCGGGACCAGCAGACGCGTAGGCGCCAGTGCGGTGATCACGTCGGGGAAGACGCTGCGGTCCTGGGCGTAGGCAGTGAGGGCTGCCGCCAGGGCCGGGGCACAGGTGCCGTCGTCGTCGGGGAAGGACGACTGGATGATCTCGGCTCCGGCAAAACGGTTCGGGTCGATCTCGCGCTTCGGCTCGCTCATGGTGGCGCCAGCCTACCGTCGCAGGGGCCGTCTCCTCGCACGCGCGCAGCCGGCCGTGTGGGACGCTGGTGCGGTGAACGACGTGATGTGGAACCTCCTCGCACTGCTGGCCACCGGACTCGGCGCGGTCGGCACCTGGTGGGCCTTCACCCGGCGCGGAACCACCGCCGGCGTGCGGGCTCTGGGTTGGGCGCTACTGATCCCCGCCGCATGGCTCACCGGCGTCTTCACCCTCGTCGGTCGCGTGGCCACGGCGGTCACCCGCTGGACCTCGGGCATCGTCCTCTCCTTCGGGTTCGGGCTGGGGCTGGGGCTCGGCGCCCTGGCGATCGCGCTGATCCTGCTCGCCGCATTCCTCCGCAGCCGGGAGGACGACGCCCCCGCCGTGGCCACGCCCCGCGCTGCCCGGCGGGTGCGCGCCTCCCAGCCCCGCGCGCGCGGCGCCGCACCGACCAGCGCCGCACCGACCGATGATGCAGCCGACGACGGTCTGGGCGACATCGAAGAACTGCTGCGCCGCCGAGGCATCGAATGAGCAGCACCCGCGTCCACCTCGGACTGCAGGCACGCAACACGCTGTGGCAGCGACTCGACCGCGCGGTCGCAGCCCACCCCGAGCCACTCGGCTCCCCCACTGCCGTCGTCGACCTCGACGCCTTCGACGCCAACGCCGCCGATCTGGTCCGTCGCGCCGGCGGCACCCCGATCAGGGTCGCCTCGAAGTCCCTGCGTGTCCCGGCACTGATCGAGCGAGCACTGGCCCTGCCCGGCTTCTCCGGCGTCCTGGGGTTCACGCTCGCAGAGGCGTTGCACCTGGTGGAGACCGGCGTCAGCGACGACGTCGTCGTCGCCTACCCGACGGTCGACCGTCGCGCCCTCGCTGCCCTGCTGACCTCCCCGACAGCTCTGGCCGCAGTCACCCTGATGGTGGACGACGTGGCCCACCTCGACCTGATCGACGCCGTCAGGAGCAGCCTCGACGCAGTTGATGCCGACGCCGCCCGGACTCCGGTGCGCCTCTGCCTCGACGTCGACGCCGGCCTGCACCTGGGCTCCGGCGTCGTCGGCCCCCGTCGCTCGCCCGTCCGGTCGGCCTCGATCGCTGCCGATCTGGCTGCCGAGATCGCCACGCGTCCCGGCTTCCGCCTCGTCGGCGTCATGACGTACGAGGGCCAGGTCGCTGGCCTTGCCGACGCTCGCCGCGACATCCGTTCGGTCGCGATCCGTGGGATCAAGCGGGCCTCCGTCCGCCAGCTCGCGTCGCGCCGGCGCGAGGTCCTCCATTCCGTGCTCGCAGCCACGGGCCTGACGTCCTTGGAGTTCTTCAACGCCGGTGGTTCCGGTTCGCTCGAGACGTCGGCCGGCGACCCGTCGGTGACCGAGGTGACCGCGGGTTCGGGCCTGCTGGTGCCGGGCATCTTCGACCACTACCGCTCCTTCGCGCCGCGACCTGCTGCGTTCTTCGGGCTCCCGGTCACGCGACGTCCTGCCCCCGACACCGTCACCGTGCACGGTGGCGGCCTGATCGCGTCGGGCCCGACCGGCGCGGACCGCTCGCCTCTGCCATGGGCTCCCCCGGGCCTGGACCTGATCGGTACCGAGGGTGCGGGCGAGGTGCAGACCCCGTTGGTCGGCTCCCCTGCGTCGTCGTTGCAGGTCGGCGATCTCGTCTGGTTCCGGCACGCGAAGTCGGGCGAACTCTTCGAGCACGTCCGCGACGTCCACCTCGTGACCGGAGACCGGATCGTGGAGACGGTGCCGAGCTACCGCGGGCAGGGTCAGGCGTTCTGACCACGACCGACGACGCGGCCCGGCAGATCGTGGCTGCGCTTCCTCACCCCTCCCCCGGTGACCGACCGCTCGTCGTGGCCATCGACGGCCCGTCAGGCTCGGGGAAGTCGACGGCGGCCGAGGCCGTGCAGGCTCTGGTTCCCGGGGCGGTCGTCATCCATCTCGACGACCTCCTCGACGGCTGGACCGGGGTGGAGTCAGCCGTGGACGCGGTGGCCACTCAGGTCCTGTCCCGACTCGGCGAGCGCCGCGTGCTGCAGCACCGGCGCTACGACTGGCACCGCGGGCACTTCACGACGCCGGCGGTCGTGCCGGTCGCTGACGTCGTGCTGGTCGAAGGAGTGGGCGCCGGTGCAAGGCGCCTCCAGCGCCACGTGGACCTGATGGTCTGGGTGGACGCCGACGCGACCACCCGCCGCGACCGGGCCCTGGCCCGCGACGGCGACGACTACGCGCCGTGGTTCGAGACGTGGGCGACCCAGGAACGTGCCCACCACGAACGGGAGCAGACACGACGAAGGGCCGACCTCACGTTCTGGACGTGAGACCGACCCTTCGGCGGTGGTTCAGTTGCTGGAGCTCAGGTGCGCAGGCTCACTTGCTCTGCAGCCGAGCCCGGATCGCACGGACACCGGCGCGTGCACGGTCCCCGTCGGAGCCCTGGAGAGCCATCACCTGGGTGCGGTCACCGTTGACGAGGCGCAGCGACGCCCACGGCGAACCGGACTTGAGGTGGACGGACTCCACCTCGGCCCAGGCGTGACGGTAGGTGCGGTAGCCGTTGACCACCACGACGCCCTCGTCGGTGACGGTGACCTTGGAGCGGCACAGGCCGAACAGGATCACACCGATGCCGACGCCGATCCCGATCAGGGTGGCGCGCTGGGCGAAGGTGAACTGGCCACGGACCTCGTCGCCGAAGCCGACCCAGGCCACCAGACAGACGATCACGAGCATGGCGAAGAAGAAGCCGCTCGCGATCGCGACGCCCAGCGGGCGCCAGGTGTTCCTGGCGTCCGGCTGGGCGGTCGAACCGCTGTCAGAGGCGGCAGGCATTGATCGCGGTCAGCAGGATGCCGCGGGCACCCATGTCGTGGAGCTGGTCCATGAGGCGCTGCGAACCGTTGCGGGGAACCATCGCGCGGACGGCGACCCAGCCCTCGCGGTGCAGCGGGGAGACCGTCGGGGACTCGATGCCCGGGGTCAGTGCGACGGCGTCCTGGACGTGCTCGGAGCGGATGTCGTAGTCCATCATCACGTACGAGCGAGCCAGCAGGACGCCCTCGATGCGCTGACGGAACGTCTCGAAACCGGGGTGGCTCTCGGCGCCCTCGCGGGTGACGAGGATGGCCGAGGAGCGCAGGATCTCCTCGCCGAACGTGGCCAGACCGGCCAGGCGCAGCGTCGAACCGGTCTCGACGACGTCAGCGATGACATCGGCGACACCGAGCTGGATCGAGGTCTCGACCGCGCCGTCGAGGCGGACGACGGAGGCGTTGATGCCGCGCTCGTCGAGGAACGCCTGGACGATGCCGGTGTACGAGGTCGCGATGCGCTTGCCCTCGAGGTCATCGAGCGAGGAGTACTTGCCAGCGGGGCCGGCGAAGTGGAAGCGCGAGGCACCGAAACCGAGGTCGCGGATCTCGATCGCGGAGGCACCGGAGTCGGCGAGCAGGTCGCGACCGGTGATGCCGACGTCGAGCGTGCCGGAGCCCACGTACAGGGCGATGTCACGGGGACGGAGGTAGAAGAACTCGACGCCGTTCTCGACGTCGATGATCGCGAGCTCCTTGGAGTCGCGGCGCTGGCGGTAGCCCGAGTCCTTGAGGATCTCGGACGCAGCAGCGGACAGGGCGCCCTTGTTGGGGACGGCGACGCGCAACAGGGGGGCGTCGGTGGGCTGAGCCATCAGGGGGATCCTCAGAGGTGGGAGTAGACGTCTTCGAGCGTGATACCGGAGGCAATCATCAGGACCTGCGCGTGGTACAGGAGCTGGCTGAGCTCCTCCGCGGTGGCGTCCTTGCCCTCGTACTCGGCGGCCATCCAGGACTCGGCGGCCTCCTCGACGAGCTTCTTGCCGATCGTATGGACACCGGCGTCGAGTGCTCGTACCGTGCCGGATCCCTCGGGGCGGCTAGCGGCGATCTCGTTGAGTTCTGCCCACAGTCCTTCGAACGTCTTCACGAGGGCGAGTCTAGGCCGTCGCGGACACAACTCCTGCACCGCGGGTCCCGGCCGGACACCGTGCGTGTCCGGCCGGGAGCAATGTCAGCCGGTCACAGCGCCGGAGCGCAGGTGTGCCAGGACGTGTGCGGTGTCCAACGCCGCAGCGGTCGCCTCGTACCCCTTGTCCTCGCTCGAGCCGGGCAGACCGGCGCGGTCGAGGGCCTGGGCGTCGGTGTCGCAGGTCAGCAACCCGAACCCGACCGGGACTCCGGTGTCGAGCGCCACCCGGGTCAGTCCGTCGGTGGCCGCCGAGCAGACGTACTCGAAGTGCGGGGTCCCTCCCCGGACCACGACGCCGAGTGCGACGACGGCGTCGTGCGTGCGAGCAGCGGCCGCGGCGACGACCGGGAGCTCGAAGGCTCCCGGCACCCGCAGCAGGACATGGTCGGTGACGCCATAGGCGGCGAGTGCCCGCTGAGCTCCGGCGATCAGGCCGTCGGTCACCTCGGCGTGCCAGGTGCCGGCAATGACGGCCACCCGCAGGTGCGCCGACGCGACGGGCTGGGTCAGGGGTGCTCCGTGGCCGCTCATGCGGTCTCCTCCTCGAGGCTGGGGAAAGCGTGGCCGAAGCGGTCCCGTTTGGTCTGCAGGTAGTGCAGGTTCTCCGGCGTGGGTGCGACGACGAGTGGTTCGACGGCTTCCACCTCGATCCCGAGTGCGGCGAGTTGCCGGGCCTTGTCGGGGTTGTTGGTCAGCAACCGGACCGACGTGACGCCGAGGTCGCGCAGGACGTGCGCAGCGGTCTCGTAGGTGCGGGCGTCACCGGGGTGGCCGAGGGCCAGGTTGGCGTCGAGGGTGTCGGCGCCGTCGTCCTGCAATGCGTAGGCGCGCAGCTTCTCCACCAGCCCGATCCCGCGTCCTTCGTGACCCCGGAGGTAGACGACGACGCCGCGTCCGGCTGCCTGGACCTGCCGCAGCGACTCCTCCAACTGCGGCCCGCAGTCACAGCGGGCCGACCCGAGAACGTCGCCGGTGAGGCATTCGGAGTGGACCCGGACCAGTGGGGCTTCTCCCCCGGCCCGACCGTCCGTCTCCTCCGCCGGGTCGCTCAGGTCGCCGACGACGAGGGCGACGTGTTCGGTGTCGTCGAGCAGGGATCGATACCCGTGCGCCGCGAAGACTCCGTGAGCGGTGGGCAACGGCGTGGAGGCGAGGCGTTCGACGTGGAGTTCGGTGCGACGACGGTGGGCGACCAGGGCGTCGATGGAGATCATCGGCAGTCCGTGGTCGTCGGCGAAGTCGCGCAGTTGCTGTCCGCGCTTCATGGTGCCGTCGTCGTTGACCACTTCGACGAGGACGCCGACGGGTGCGCGTCCGGCCAGTCGGGCGAGGTCGACGGCGGCTTCGGTGTGCCCACGGCGCACCAGTACTCCCCCGGCCCGGTAGCGCAACTGGAACACATGTCCGGGGCGGGTGAAGTCGCCGCGTACTGCGTCGGGGTCAGCGAGCAGTCGGGCGGTGTGTGCCCGGTCGGCAGCAGAGATGCCGGTGCTGACGCCGACGGCCGCGTCGACGGAGACGGTGTAGGCGGTGCGGAGCGGGTCCTGGTTGTGTGGCGTCATGAGTGGGATGTCGAGTGCGCTGAGGCGTTCTGCCTCCAGGGGGACGCAGATGACTCCCGAGGAGTGCCGGACGGTGAAGGCCATCAGTTCGGGGGTGGCGGCGTCGGCGGCGAAGATGATGTCGCCCTCGTTCTCGCGGTCCTCGTCATCGACGACGATGACGGCTCCCCCGGCGGCGACGGCAGCGATGGCTGCCTCGACGGTGTCGAGTCGGATGCTCATGCCAGTACCCCCGCGGCGACGAGAGCCTGGGCGACCGCGGCGTCGAGGCGCGCCTCGACCTGTGCAGCCACCTGGTGTTCGACGATCCGGGCGACGTGGCGAGCCAGGACGTCGCTCTCCAGGTTGACCTGCTCCCCCACGGCGCGGGTGCCGAGGGTGGTGCGGGCCAGGGTCTCGGGGATCAGGCTGACGGTGAACGTCGTGGTGCCGTCCTCGTGCAGGGTGAGGTCGACGACGGTGAGGCTGGTGCCGTCGATGGTGATCGAACCCTTCTCGACCAGCAGGGGTGCGAGGGCGTCGGGGACGGTGAACTCGACGATCTCCCAGTTCTGGCTGGGTCGACGGTCGACGACGGTGCCGATCCCGTCGACGTGCCCCTGGACGACGTGTCCGCCCAGGCGGGTGTCGGCGGCGACGGCGCGTTCGAGGTTGACGGCGTCCCCGGCCCGGAGGCCGGCGAGGGTGGTGCGGGCCAGGCTCTCGGCCATGACGTCGGCGACCCAGAGATCGATCGGCCCGTCGGGTTCGCTCGATCCGGTGGCGGCGACAGTGAGGCAGCAACCGTTGACGGCGATGGAGTCGCCCAGCTTCACGCCGTCGAGCAGCTCGGTGCTGCGGACGGTGAGGCGGACGGCGTCGGTGAGCTCGTGCACGGCGTGGACGGCGCCGAGCTCTTCGATGATTCCGGTGAACATTCGTTTCTCCTTGGGTTCGGGAGCTCACGAACTTCGGGAGTCTTGCGGATCCGTGCCGGCACGCACCGTCGCCCGAGAAGGGTGGGACGGGTCGCAGGAATGGAACGGATCAGCGTGCACTTACCATCCGGACTTTGACCGTCGGTGCAGGAATTTCACCTGCTCAACCGGCCGCTGGATGCGGTCGGGTCGCGGACTTTCACCGCCGGTGCGGAATTTCACCGCCCCCAGAGCACGCGAGTTGTGGACAACTCGTGAGACCACCCTAAACCATACTTAGTTGCTGGACTTACATGGGGTCCGTGCTCTGGACGCGTTCACTGCTGAACACGCAGGAGCCCCGCCGACCGGGTGGTCGACGGGGCTCCTGCGGTGAACGTCAGTGGGCGCAGCGGGCGGAGGCGATCTCCGCCTTCGCACGCAGTTCGTTGACCATCTTGTCGGGGTCGGCGGCCGAGTAGACGGCCGAACCTGCGACGAAGACGTCAGCTCCGGCCTCGGCGCACCGCTCGATGGTCTCCAAGGAGACACCGCCGTCGACCTGCAGCCAGGTCTCCAGGCCGTGCTTCTTCATCATCTCGCGCGCCTTGCGGATCTTGGGCAGGCAGAGGTCGAGGAACTTCTGGCCACCGAAGCCGGGCTCGACGGTCATGATCAGGAGCATGTCGAGCTCGCCGAGCATGTCCTCGTACTGCTCGATCGGGGTCGCGGGCTTGAGTGCCATCGAGGCACGGGCGCCCTGGGCACGGATCTCACGGGCCAGGCGGACCGGGGCGGCAGCGGCCTCGGCGTGGAAGGTGATCGAACCACAGCCGGCCTCGGCGTAGGCGGGAGCCCAGCGGTCGGGGTCAGCGATCATCAGGTGCGCGTCGAACGGGAGCGTGGTGTGCTTGCGCAGGCTCTCGATGACCGGGAGACCCAGCGTCAGGTTCGGCACGAAGTGGTTGTCCATGACATCCACGTGAACCCAGTCAGCAGATTCGATTCGGGCGACCTCTGCGCCGAGGGCGGCGAGGTCAGCGTTCAAGATGGACGGCGTGATCTGAATACCCACGATCGGGGAGTCTACGGCGCGCCGTGGTCGCTCCCTGCGGACGGGATCGGAGACTCCCCCGCAGCCTCGTCACGCGCGGCCCACTCCACCAGCGAAGCCACGTCGAACGGGTGGTCGTCGATGTCGGCATGCAGGTCCCCCAGGGCTTCGAAGCGGGCCGGCATCGTCAGGACGGTGAAGTCGTCCGGGACGCAATCGTCGATCTCGTCCCACCGCACCGGCGCGCTCACCCGGGCACTCGGCACCCCACGCACCGAATAGGCAGCGGCCACCGTGTGGTCGCGGGTGTTCTGGTTCCAGTCGACGAAGACGTGGGCGGGGTCGCGGTCCTTGCGCCACCACGTCGTCGCCACGTCGTCGGGCGCACGGCGTCGTACCTCCTCGGCGAACGCGGCCGCAGCACGACGCAGGTCGGCGAACGTCACCGTCGGTTCAATCCGGACGTTGACGTGGATCCCCGAGCCGCCCGAGGTCTTCGGGTACCCCACAGCCCCCAGTTCGTCGAGCACCTCGTGCACCACGCCCGCAACCCGACGCACCCGCGCCCAGTCGGCGTCGGGGCCCGGATCGAGGTCGATGCGCCACTCGTCGGGACGTTCGACGTCCGCGCGCCGGCTGTTCCACGGATGGAACTCGACCGCCGACATCTGCACCGCCCAGATCACGCTCGCCAACCGTGTCACGCAGAGTTCGTCGACGTCGCGGTCGAAGCGCGGGAAGTGCACGCTGACGGTCTCCACCCACGACGGTTTCCCGGACGGCACCTTCTTCTGGTGCACCTTCTCGATCCCCGGCTGACCGACCAGCCCCTTCGGGTAGCGGTGCAGCATGCACGGGCGTTCCCGCAATGCGTTCACCATCCCGGATCCCACGCTGAGGTGGTACTCGGCGAGATCGAGCTTGGTCACCCCCGCGCCTGGCCCCACGCCAGGGAAGTAGATGCGATCCGGGTTGCTGATCCGGACCACGACGTCCTCGACCTCGACCATGACCGCTGGTGCAGCGGATGCAGAACGCCCCATGCCCCCACGGTAGGTGGGGCACGGGGCGTCCGGAAGAGGCTGGCTGCTGCGATCGATCAGCTGCGCCGCAGCACAGCAGTGAACATCGCGTCGGAGGCGTCGGTGTGCGGCCACAGCTGGAAGCGGGACTCCTCGGTCACGTCGTCGCGCTCGGCCAGGATCGCCTCGACCACGCCAGAGGTCTCCTCCAGCACCGGCGAACAGGTCGCATACACCACGACGCCGCCAGGGCGCACGGCGTCGAGGGCGTTGCGGAGCAGGGCCTTCTGCAGGTCGACGAGCTCGAGAACGTCCTTCTCGGTACGACGCCAGCGCGACTCCGGACGACGACGCAGCGCGCCGAGACCGGAGCAGGGGGCGTCGACCAGGACGCGGTCGAAGGTACCGGGAGCCCAGGCGGGCTGGGTGCCGTCACCGGTCAGGACACCAGCCATGCCGGCACCCGCGGCACGGACACCACGGGCCACCAGCTTGGCGCGGTGGTGCTGGGCCTCGTTCGCGACGACCTTCGCGCCACGTCGAGCGGCCAGGGAGGCGAGCAGGGCGGTCTTGCCGCCGGGACCGGCGCAGAGGTCGAGCCACAGTTCGTCGCGGCCTTCCACCACGGCCTCGTCGACGGCGAGAGCAACACGCTGCGAACCCTCGTCCTGGACACCCGCGCGTCCCTGGACCAGAGCCGGGACCTCGGACAGGTCGCCACCGCCCCAGGTGAGGGCGTAGGGAGAACGTCCGGTCGCCTCGGCGCCGGCCTCGACGAGTTCGTCGACCTCGACCAGGCCCGGACGTGCCACCAGGGTGACCTTCGGGGAGACGTTGTCGGCAGCGAGGAGGTCGGCGACCTCGTCGCGGGAACGGCCGTGACCCTCCAATGCGTCAGCCAGACGCTGCACCACCCAGCGGGGGTGCGAGGTCGCAACAGCGAGGTGACCGGTGAGGTCACGAGCCGGGTCGGGGGCGACCTGACCGATCCAGGCACCCATGCCGTGCGCCGCCACCTTGCGGAGCACCGCGTTGACCAGACCCGTGGGCCCGGTGCCGACACGGTCGCGGGTCAGCTCGACGCTGGTCGCGATCGCGGCATGGTCAGGCACGCGCATCGCGAGGAGCTGGTGAACACCGAGACGCAGCACGTCGCGGACCTTCGCCTCCAGACGCGGCTTGTCGAGGTTGGCGTCGATGATCGCGTCGTACAGCCCCTGCCAGCGGATCGCACCGGCAGCGAGCTCGGTCGCGAACGCGGCATCACGTCCATTCAGGTCGTGCTTCTCCAGCACGTTGGGGAGCACCAGGTTGGCGTAGGCGTCCTCGACCCGGACAGCCTTGAGGACGTCGAAGGCGGCCAGACGCGACGGGTCCACCTTGGACCGATTGCCGGGGCGCTTGCCTGCTTCGGGCGCACCGGCGCCCGGCTTGCTCCCGGGACGGGGGCCGCTACGACCCGCAGGACGTCCACGACGACGGTACTCACCCATGTGAGAAGTGCTCCTTGACGAGACGGCGCAGCGTGGGGGCCGCACCTCGGTGATGGTTCGTGCCGCACCGGTTGGTCCGGGACGAGATGTGCCTGTGCCGCACCGGGAAGACCGGTGCGGCACGGGGCACGGGAGGCTCAGGGCACGGGAGGCTCAGGCCTCGGTGGACTCAGCTGCTGCGTCGTCCTCGGCCGGCTTCTCGACACCCAGCACGACGCCGGACTCGAGACGCGCGCCGCGGGCCCAGTCAGCTGCGTTCATCTGCTTCTTGCCGAACGCCTTGACCTCGCCGAGCTTCACCGGCACCGAGGAGGTGCCCACGAAGACGGCCTTCTTGGCCACCTCGATGACGCCGGGGGCCAGCGGCTCGTGGTCATCGGCGATGGTGACCGGACCGATCTTGATCCGCTCACCCTCGAACAGGCTCCAGGCACCCGGCGCAGGGGTGCAGGCACGGACCTGACGGTCGATGCGCAGCGCGGTGTCGGCCCAGTCGATGCGGGCGTGCTCGACGAGGATCTTCGGCGCGATGGTGATGCCGTCCTCAGGCTGCTCGCGGGCCTCGATCTGGCCGGTCTCGATGCCGGAGATCGTCTGCACCAGCAGGTGCGCGCCACCCTCGGCGAGACGGCCCAGGAGATCACCGGAGGTGTCGGTGTCGCGGACGCGCTCGGTCATGACGCCGAACGTGGGGCCGGCGTCGAGAGCCTTGACGATGCGGAACGTGGTGGCACCGGTGAACTCGTCACCGGCCCAGACCGAGTGCTGCACCGGGGCGGCACCGCGCCAGGCCGGGAGCAAGGAGAAGTGCAGGTTGATCCAGCCGTGCTTCGGGATGTCGAGTGCGGACTGCGGCAGCAGCGCACCGTAGGCGACCACGGGGCAGGCGTCGGGAGCGAGCTCCTTGAGCTGGGCCTGGAACTCGGGGTCACGCGGGTGCTCAGGCTTGAGCACCGGGATGCCCAACTCCTCGGCACGCTGCGCCACCGGGGAGGCCACCAGCTTGCGTCCACGACCCGACGGGGCGTCGGGGCGGGTGACGACGGCGACGACCTCTTGCTCAGAGGCGACGAAGGCGTCCAGGGAAGGAACGGCGACCTCAGGGGTGCCGGCGAAGACGATGCGCATGTCAGAAACCGAATCCGTTCGTGGCGTGGGGAGAGACCTTGACCGTGGGCTTCTCGAGACCGAACCAGTCGGACTCGCGGATCGCCTTCATCGCAGCCTTGCGGGCGTCGGTGTCGAGGCGATCGATGAAGAGCACGCCGTCGAGGTGGTCGGTCTCGTGCTGGATGCAACGCGCCAGCAGGTCCGAACCCTCGATGGTCACGGGGTCTCCGTGCATGTTGAAGCCCTTGGCCACCACGCGCAGGGCGCGCTTGCAGTCATAGGCCAGGTCGGGCAGGGAGAGGCAGCCCTCGGGGCCGTCCTGGATCTCGTCGCTGAGGTCGAGGACGGGGTTGATCAGGTGTCCGAGCTCGCCGTCGATGTTCCAGGTGAAGGCGCGCAGGCCGACACCGATCTGGGGCGCGGCGAGTCCGGCACCACCGGCCTTGTTCATCGTCTCGGTGAGGTCCTGCACGAGCGTGCGCAGTTCCTTGTCGAAGGTGACCACCTCGAGCGCAGGCTTGCGCAGGATCGGGTCACCGAACAGGCGGATCGGCTGGACGGACACGTGACTCCTCTCGGGCGGAACGACTCCGCCACTCGTGCCGACCAGTCTAGTGAGCGCCGACGACGGGACGGGATTCCCCGCGCCGGACGCCCTCAGGCCGGAGCGTCACAGGCTGAGGGGGTCGACGCGGACCCGCACCGGAGTGGCGCGGTGCGCCGCACGGGCACGCTGCATGTCCCCCAGCGCTTGGCTCAGTGTCGCTCCCATCGCACGCGGCACCCGGAGCACGTACCGCATCTGCGGTTCGTCGCCGACGTTCGGCACCGCGTCCTCGTCCACCGGGACCGGACCGAGCACCTCGACGACGTCGGGCATGTCAACCAACCGCAGAGCCTCCTCCAGAGCCGCCTCGGTACCGGTGACGGTGGCCATCCGAACCGCAGGCGGGAGGTGGGTCTCCACGCGGGTCTCGATCTCGCGCGCCGCGAAGCCAGCAGGATCCCACCGCACGAGCGCCTGGATGACGGGCAGGGACGGATCACCGACCACCGCGACGCGAGCTCCGGTCCGCACGAGCCCGGCGGCGTTGAGCCACTTGCGCAGCACCTCTTCGTCGGCGCGCAGCTCCGCACGTCCCAGCGAGAGCCAGACGTCGAGCAGGACGACGGCGGCGTACCCGCCCTCGGCGACGGGTTCGGCTCCGGGCGTCGCGACGACCACGACCGGCTTGGTGCCGATGCTGTCGAGAATCCGGTCGCCACCCGAGCTGCGGACGGTGACGCCGGGCAGGAGACGTCCGAGCTCCTCGGCCGTGCGGTCGCGGCCGATCACCGGGGCGCGCATGCCGTGGTGGCCGCACTCGGTGCACCGCCATCCCGGATGCGTCTGACCGCACCAGCGGCACGACGGCGGTTCGATGGGGCTGTCGAGGTGCAACGGACCCGTGCAGGCGCTGCAACGGGCGGGGGTGCGGCAGCGTTCGCAGGCCAACGTCGGGAGGTAGCCGGTGCGGGGCGTCTGCACCAGCACAGGGCCCTCGGCCAGGGCCTGCTTCATCATCTGCACGACGCGCTGCGGGATGCGGGTGGCCACGGAGCGGTCCTGGAGCCAGTGGGCGTCCACCAGCGCTGCCTGACGCACCACCGCGCGGTCACCTGCGATCTCCCGGGCGAACCCGGTGCGAACGAGGTACTCGGCCTCCACCGTGCGAGTGAAGCCACCGACCAACGACGCTGCCCCCGTGGAGAGCGCACGGGTCAGCAGCACCTCGCGAGCGTGCGGGTACGGAGCACGCTGCTCGGAGTGGTGGTCGTCGCCGTCGTCCCAGATCACGACGAGCCCCAGGTCGCGCACCGGTGCGAAAGCCGCCGAACGGGTGCCGACGACGATCCGACGGGTGCCGCGCAGCGCCGCGAGGAACGCGGTGTAGCGGGCCGCGGGACCCACGTCGGCGGCGAGGACGGCATGGCTCTCGGGCCCGGCCACCGCGTGCAGGGCCGCGGAGACCCGGGCGACGTCACGGTGGTCGGGGACACAGATGACGACGCCACGCCCCGAGGCAGCCGTCGCTGCAGCAGCGTGCGCCACCAACGTCGCCCAGTCTGTGCCGGGGACGGCCTGCCAGACCGCACGCGGGGACTCCCCCGCAGCGAGGTGCTGGACGAACGCCGGTCCGTGGGTGTGCATGGACCACGCCTGCTCGGCCGCCGCCGCGTCGTGGACCGACGTGGGCACCACGCCAGGGACCGCTTCGGGAGCCTCGGCCTCAGCGGTGGCATGACGTGGCGGCACCGCGAGACGCAGCACGTCGGCGCGGGCACCGGCGTAGCGGGCCGCGATCTGCTCGGTGAGATCAGCGATCTCCGGCGTCAGCACCGGCTCGGGTGAGACCACTCGACGCAGGGGACGCAGTTGTCCGACGTGGTCGGACTCCTCACCGCGTTCGAGGACGAAGCCGTCGACGTCCTGACCACCGAAGGGCACCTTCACCCGGACACCGGGGCGGCAGTCCTCGTCATACTTCTTCGGGACGAGGTAGTCGAAAGGTCGATCGAGGTGGGCGACGGGGACGTCGACCAGGACTCGGGCGATCGGGTTGGTCTCGGCCGGCTCCGCGTCGGCGGCGCGCTTCTTGTCGCGCCTGCTGACCGAACTCCTGGCCTTGTCGACCTCCTGACGCACGACAGCGCGTACGGAGTCACGAAGGCCGGGCAGCATGTCCAGCTGCCCGGCCTCGTGGATGTCACTCATGGAGACATTGGTACCAGTCCCAGCCGACGAGTTCGCTCCCCAGGGAGCAACCTCACCGGTGGCGGCCGGTGGGTGTCACAGACCTGCAGCAGCGCGCAGGGCCTCGGCACGGTCGGTGATCTCCCAGGTGAAGCCCGGGAGCTCCCGGCCGAAGTGGCCGTACGCAGCGGTCTGGGCGTACTTGGGCTTGAGCAGGTCGAGGTCGCGGACGATCGCGGCCGGGCGGAGGTCGAAGACCTCGAGCACAGCAGCCTGGATCTTCTCGTCCGAGACGACGCCGGTGCCGAAGGTCTCGATGAAGACGCCGACGGGCGCGGCCTTGCCGATGGCGTAGGCGACCTGGGCCTCGCAACGACGGGCCAGACCGGCAGCGACGACGTTCTTGGCGACCCAACGCATGGCGTAGGCAGCCGAACGGTCGACCTTCGACGGGTCCTTGCCGGAGAAGGCACCGCCACCGTGACGAGCCATGCCGCCGTAGGTGTCGATGATGATCTTGCGACCGGTCAGACCGGCGTCCCCCATCGGTCCACCGACGACGAAACGACCCGTCGGGTTGACCAGCAGGCGATAGTCGTCGGACGGGATCTCGAAGGACTCGAGGACCGGGTCGATGACGTTCTGCTTGATCTCGGCCTCGAGCTTGTCGAGGTCGGTCTCCTCCGAGTGCTGGGTGGAGAGGACGACGGTGTCGACGCGAACCGGACGGTTCTCCTCGTCGTACTCGATGGTGACCTGGGTCTTGCCGTCGGGACGCAGGTTCGGCATGGTGCCGTTCTTGCGGACCTCGGACAGACGCTGGGCCAGACGCTGCGCGATGGTGATCGGCAGCGGCATCAGTTCAGGGGTGTCGTCGCAGGCATAACCGAACATGAGGCCCTGGTCGCCGGCTCCCTGGAGGTCCAGCTCGTCGCTGGAGGACTCCACGCGACCCTCGTGGGCCTCGTCGACGCCCTGCGCGATGTCGGCCGACTGCTCACCGATCGCAACGGTGACGCCGCAGGAGTTGCCGTCGAAGCCCTTCTCGGAGGAGTCGTAACCGATCTCCAGGATCTTCTGGCGAACCAGCTGCGCGACCGGGGCGTAGGCCTCGGTGCGCACCTCGCCGGCCACGACCACGAGGCCGGTGGTCAGCAGGGTCTCGACAGCCACACGGCTGGCGGGGTCGTGCTCGAGCAGGTAGTCCAGCACGGTGTCGCTGATCTGGTCAGCGATCTTGTCCGGGTGACCCTCGGTCACCGACTCGGACGTGAACAGGCGTCCAGTCACAGCGTCACTCTCTCCCAGGATGTATGAAGCCCACAGCGTAGATCCCGTCCGCGGGGTGGGACGGTCATCTCACCGATCGAATTGTCTATGAAATCTGTCGCCGAACAGGACTCGTGTCCAGTCGAGGACAGGTGGATCGAACCGGCACCGTGAGATGCCGGTTCGGGTGCGGTCGTTCAGGCCAGGCGCGGAGCCACGGCGTCCCAGATGGCATGGGCCACGGAGACCTTCGAGCCCTCGGGGACGTCGACGGCGTCACCGTCGGCGGCCAGGATCACCACGTCGTTGCGCTCGGAACCGAAGACCGCTCCCCCACTGACGTCGTTGACGACGAGCAGGTCGCACCCCTTGCGGGCCAGCTTGGAACGTCCCAGCTCAAGGACCGATCCGGAGGCGTCACCGGTCTCGGCGGCGAAACCCACCACGACCTGGCCGGCACGGGCTCGGTGGTGCGAGATCTCGGCAAGGATGTCGGGGTTCTGCTCCAGCTCGAGAGCCGGCGCCGAACCGTCGGCGGCCTTCTTGATCTTGTTCTCGCTGCGGTTGGTCGGACGGAAGTCCGCCGGAGCAGCAGCCATGACGACGGCGTCGGCCTCCGCAGTGGCGGCCAGCACCGCAGCGCGCAGCTGCTCGGTGGTCTCCACCGCGACGACGTCCACCCCGGCAGGAGCGGCGAGGGTGACGTTGGCGCTGACCAGGGTGACCCGGGCACCACGGGAGACCGCAGCACGAGCCAGGGCGTAGCCCTGCAGGCCCGAGGAGCGGTTGCCCAGGAAACGGACCGGGTCGAGGTATTCGCGGGTGCCACCGGCAGAGACGACGACGTGCCGTCCGGCCAGGTCGGACTCGGCACCACCGCGGGCCAGGATCTGCACGGCCGTCTCGAAGATCTCCGAGGGGTCGGGCAGACGGCCCTTGCCGGTGTCCTTGCCGGTGAGGCGTCCCGAGGCGGGCTCGAGGACGATGTTCCCGCGCTCGCGCAGGGTCGCGACGTTGGCGACCGTGGCGGGGTGTTCCCACATCTCGGTGTGCATCGCAGGGACGAACACCACCGGGCAGCGCGCGGTGAGCAGGGTGTTGGTCAGGAGGTCGTCGGCGAGACCGTGGGCGGCCTTCGCCATCAGGTCCGCAGTGGCCGGAGCGACGACGACGAGGTCGGCGCCCTGACCGATCCGAACGTGCGGCACCTGGTGCACGCCGTCCCACACGTCGGTGGAGACGGGCTTGCCCGACAGTGCAGCCCAGGTGGGTGCACCGACGAACTCGAGCGCCGCAGCGGTCGGCACGACGGTGACGTCGTGACCCGACTCGGTGAAGCGGCGCAGCACCTCACAGGACTTGTACGCGGCAATGCCGCCGCTCACGCCGAGGACGACACGCGGCCGCGTCCCCGTCGGGGACGCGGCCGGTGCGACCTCCACCGGGACGGCGCCCGGGCGGGAGGTGGGGTTCGTGGTCACTCAGACGTCACTCGACGTCGGCGGCAGCAGCCTGTGCGGCGGCCTCTTCGGCGGCGAGCTCAGCCGGGTCCACGTCCTCGCAGGTGAGGAGGTCCTGGTTGATCTCGCGCAGAGCGATCGAGAGCGGCTTCTCCTGGACGTGGGTGTCCACGAGCGGGCCGACGTACTCGAGCAGGCCCTCGCCCAGCTGCGAGTAGTACGCGTTGATCTGACGGGCGCGCTTCGCGCTGTAGAGGACCAGCTGGTACTTGCTGTCGGTCTTGGTGAGCAGGTCGTCGATCGAGGGGTTCGTCACGCCCACGGCGTCGATCTTGGGAGCAGCCACTCGTTCAGCCTCGCTGGTTCTTCTCGGCGGTCGTCACCGGGGTGCCGGCGACGGGTACTTGCAAATAGACAGGATACGCCCTGTCCGGGCGTACGACCGACCCCTGAAGGGATCAGACGCGGGATTTGAGCAACGTTACCAATTCCTCGGCAGCCACAGGAACTTCGTGGTTGACGATGGTGACGTCGAACTCGGCCTCGGCGGCCAGCTCCACGCGAGCGGTCGCCAGGCGGCGCTCGCGCTCCTCCTCGGTCTCGGTGCCGCGACCGACGAGGCGTCGCTCGAGCTCCTCGAACGACGGCGGAGCCAGGAAGACCAGGAGTGCCTCCGGCATGTTCGCGCGGACCTGACGCGCGCCCTGGAGATCGATCTCCAGCATCGCGGGTCGACCCTCGGCGATCGCCTGGACCACGGGGGTACGGGGGGTGCCGTAGCGGGCGACCTTGTGGACGGTCGCCCACTCGAGCAGGTCGTCCTCGGCGATCATGCGGTCGAACTCGGCGTCGTCGACGAAGTGGTAGTGCACTCCGTCGATCTCACCGGGACGAGCCTTGCGGGTGGTCGCGCTGACCGAGACCCAGACCTCGGGGTGCGCCTCGCGCACGGCCGCGGCCACGGTTCCCTTGCCCACGGCGGTGGGCCCGGCGAGCACGACCAGACGGTGCTGGCCCTGCTCGGTGCTGCCGGCCTCCGTGGGGGTCACTGCATCGGTCACTGGGCTGCGAACTCGGTCTCGAGGGCGGCGATCTGCTTGACACCGAGGCCACGCACGCGGCGGCTCTCGGCGATCGCGAGACGCTCCATCAGGGCCTTGGCCTTGACCTTGCCGACGCCCGGCATGGACTGCAGCAGGTCGACGACGCGCATCTTGCCGACGACGTCGTTCTCCTGGCCCTCGGCGATGACCTCCATGATGGAGACCTCGGCGGCCTTCAGGCGGTTCTTGACAGCGGCGCGCTCGCGGCGCGAGGCAGCAGCCTTGTCCAGGGCGGCCTGGCGCTGTTCGGGGGTGAGCTCGGGGAGTGCCACGTCAGGTTCCTCGTTGATCTATGTGGTGGGGGTTCCGCTCGCGCGGCCGACCCAGATTAGTCGGGGGTTCTCGCTGGCAGCAATCGAGGCCGGAGGGACCGGGCTCGAAGTGTGTCCAGCATCCCAGTCGGTGACGGCGGAGGAGACTCGCCGGCCCCGAGCGGCGGCGTGCGCTCCCCCACCGTTCGCCCGGACGGGGTGATGTCTGCGGTGGGACTCAGCGCCCCAGGACGGCGACCTCGTCGTTGGCCGCACGGGCCGCGTCGGCCAGCGCCGTGGCCGAGGGGCCTGCCTGCAGGACGCCACGGCTGGTGCTGGGGACCACGTTGGCGGCCGCGTCACCGAAGATCCGCTGCATGTCGGCCACGGTGCCGCCCTGGGCGCCGAAGCCGGGGACCAGCAGCGGTCCGTTGATGGCCAGCGACGTGCCCGGGTCGGCGATCGTCGCGCCCACCACGGCGCCGAAGCTGCCCAGCGGGGAGGCGTCGGCGTTGAGGGCGCGCAGGTCGTCGAGGATCGAGGCAGCCACGGTACGGCCGTCGGCAGTGATCGAACGCTGCACCGAGGCACCTTCGGGGTTCGAGGTGAGCGCGAGCGCGAAGATGCCGGCGCCGGTGCGGCGGGCAGTCTCCACGAACGGGTCGAGCGAACCGAAGCCGAGGTAGGGGCTCACGGTGACGGCATCGGAGGCGAGGTCGGAACGCGGGTCCATGTAGGCATCCGCGTAGGCCTGCGAGGTCGAACCGATGTCGCCGCGCTTGACGTCCATGCAGACCAGCGCGCCGGCCTCACGGGCGGCCTCGACGACGCGAGCCAGGACGGCCACACCACGGGAACCGAAGCGCTCGAAGAAGGCGGCCTGCGGCTTCACGATCGAGACGTGCGGCGCGATCGCCTCGGTCGCGGTGAGCGCGAACTTCTCCATGCCGGCGAGGGTGTCCTCGAGGCCCCACGAGGCGAGCAGGGAGGCGTGCGGGTCGATGCCGACGCAGACGCGTCCGCGGGCCTCGATCGCGGCGGCCAGACGGGCGCCGAAGGGGACGGGCGAAGAGGTGCTCATCAGATCTCCTGGTCCGGACGCGGGACGAGGGAGACGCCTCGACGTCTCCCTCGCTCCGTGTCCACGTGTGTGTCTTCTGCTGCGACCCGTGGGACCGTCAGCGGCCTGCGAGACCGCGCACGATCCTGCGCGGCCACAGCGGGCCCTCGTAGATGAACGCGGTGTAGCCCTGCAGCAGGTCGGCACCGGCCTCGAGGCGCGCAGCGGCGTCCTCGGGGGTGGTGATGCCGCCGACGCCGATCAGGGTGAGGTCGTCACCGACCCGTGCGCGCAGCATCCGCATGACCTCCAGCGAGCGCTGGGTCAGCGGGCGACCAGAGAGACCACCGGCACCGATCTCGGTCACCTTCGCGGCGTCCGACTTCAGGCCGTCGCGGGAGATGGTCGTGTTGGTGGCGATGATGCCGTCCAGACCGATCGCGATCGCCATGTCGGCCACGGCGAGGACGTCCTCGTCGCTCAGGTCGGGGGCGATCTTGACCAGCAGCGGGACGCGCTTGTCGCGGTCGGCGGTCACCTCGTCGGCCTTGACCCGCACGGCCTCCAGCAGCGGCTGGAGCTTCTCCACGGCCTGCAGGTCGCGCAGTCCGGGCGTGTTCGGCGAGGAGACGTTGACCACCAGGTAGTCGGCGTGCGGCGCGAGGAGTCGGGTGGACTTCTCGTAGTCCGCGATCGCGTCGTCCTCCTCGACGACCTTCGTCTTGCCGATGTTGACACCGAGCACGACGTCGGAGGCCTTGCCCGAGGCGGCACGGGCGGCGAGGCGCTGGGCCACCGCCTCCGCGCCGTCGTTGTTGAAGCCCATGCGGTTGACGATCGCGCGGTCCTCGGTCAGGCGGAACAGACGCGGCTGGGGGTTGCCCGGCTGCGGCTCACCGGTGACGGTGCCGATCTCGACGTGGCCGAAACCGAGGCCCGCGAGGGCGTCGATGCCGACGGCGTTCTTGTCGAAACCAGCAGCCAGACCCAGGACGTGCGGGAACCGGATGCCCATCGCCTCGACCGGCGAACCGGCCTCGGCGGCGGCCGTGCCGACCACCCGCTGCGTGAGCGGGCGGGCGGCACGGATCGCGGCGAACGCCTTGTGGTGGATCCACTCGGGGTCGGTACGTGCGAAGACCTGCGTGAAGAGCTGGTCGTAGGCCTTGCCGGCCAGGGTCTTCTCGCTCACGCGGTCACGCCGCGGGGAGCGGAGGTGATGGCGGCCCACTCCTGCAGGGAGCGGACGCCGATCTCACCGCTGCGCAGTGCAGCGATGCCCTGGACCGCGGCAGCAGCACCCTGGACGGTGGTGATGCACGGGGTACCGGTCAGCACGGCGGCTGCACGGATCTCGTAACCGTCGTGGCGAGCACCGGTGGCCGAACCGTTGGGCGTGTTGACGATCAGGTCGATCTCGCCGTCCTGGATCATGCCCACGATGGTCTTCTCGCCGTCGGGGCCCACACCGGAGGAGTGCTTGCGCACGACGGTGGAGGTGATGCCGTTGCGGCGCAGGACCTCGGCAGTGCCCTCGGTGGCGAACAGTTCGAAGCCGTAGTCGGCCAGGACGCGGGCGGGGAAGATCATCGTGCGCTTGTCGCGGTTGGCGATCGAGATGAAGACCTTGCCCTCGGTCGGCAGCGGACCGAACGAACCGGCCTGTGCCTTGGCGAACGCGGTGCCGAAGTCGGCGGCGAAGCCCATGACCTCACCGGTCGACTTCATCTCCGGTCCGAGCACGGTGTCGACGAACTGGCCGTCCTTGGTGCGGAAGCGGTTGAACGGGAGGACTGCTTCCTTGACCGCGATCGGGGCGTCGCCCGGCAGGTTGCCGCCGTCGCCCTCGGTCGGGAGCAGGCCCTCGGCGCGCAGATCGGCGATGGTCGCACCCAGCATGACGCGGGAGGCGGCCTTGGCCATCGAGACGCCGGTCGCCTTGGAGACGAACGGGACGGTGCGCGAGGCACGCGGGTTGGCCTCGATCACGTAGAGCACGTCAGCACCCAGAGCGAACTGGATGTTGATCAGGCCGCGCACGCCGACGCCCTGGGCGATGGCGGTGGTGGCGACGCGGATGCGCTCGATCTCGCTGCGTCCCAGGGTGATCGGCGGCAGGGCGCAGGAGGAGTCACCGGAGTGAATACCGGCCTCCTCGATGTGCTCCATGACGCCGCCGAGGAACAGCTCGTTGCCGTCGTAGAGGGCGTCGACGTCGATCTCGACCGCGTCGTCGATGAACCGGTCGATGAGGACCGGACGCTCGTCGCTGATCAGCTCGGTGGCAGCCTCGAGGTAGGTCTCGAGGGTGTCGTCGGAGTAGACGATCTGCATGCCACGTCCGCCGAGGACGTAGGACGGGCGCACCAGGACCGGGTAACCGATGTCGTGGGCGATGGCGCGGGCGTCCTCGAAGGAGACGGCGGTGCCGTGCTTCGGGGAGATCAGGCCGGCCTCGGAGAGGATGCGGCCGAAGGCGCCGCGCTCCTCGGCGAGGTCGATCGCCTCGGGCGAGGTGCCCACGATCGGGACACCGGCGTCCTGCAGGCCCTGGGCCAGGCCCAGCGGGGTCTGACCACCCAGCGTCGCGATGACACCGGCGATCGGGCCGGCCGCACGCTCGGCCTCGACGATCTCGAGGACGTCCTCCAGCGTCAGGGGCTCGAAGTAGAGACGGTCCGAGGTGTCGTAGTCGGTGGAGACGGTCTCGGGGTTGCAGTTCACCATGATGGTGTCGTAGCCGGCCTTCGACAGCTCCTGCGAGGCGTGCACGCAGGAGTAGTCGAACTCGATGCCCTGACCGATGCGGTTGGGGCCCGAGCCGAGGATGATGACGGCCTCGCGCTCACGCGGGACGACCTCGGTCTCCTCGTCGTAGGACGAGTAGTAGTACGGGGTGTTCGCGGCGAACTCGGCGGCGCAGGTGTCGACGGTCTTGTAGACCGGGCGGACGCCCAGGTCGTGGCGCAGGGCGCGGACGTCGGCCTCGACGAGACCACGGATGCCCGCGATCTGGAGGTCGGAGAAACCGTGGCGCTTGGCCAGACGCAGCGTGGCGGCGTCGAGCTCGGGCGCGGCGGCGACCGACTCGGCGACCTCGTTGATCAGGAAGAGCTGGTCGACGTACCAGGGGTCGATCTTGGTGGCGTCGAAGATCTGCTCCTGCGTGGCACCGGCACGGATGGCCAGCATCAGCTTCTGGATGCGACCGTCGTGGGGACGCTTGACGTCCTCCAAGATCGCGTCCAGGTCACCGGCCTCGCCGGCCCAGGTGAACTGCGAGCCCTTGGCCTCCATGGAGCGGAGAGCCTTGTTGAGCGACTCGGAGAAGTTGCGGCCGATCGCCATGACCTCGCCCACCGACTTCATGTGGGTGGTGAGGGTGGAGTCAGCGGTGGGGAACTTCTCGAACGCGAAGCGCGGAACCTTGACGACGACGTAGTCCAGGGTCGGCTCGAACGACGCCGCGGTGGAGCCGTTGGGGCCCGAGGTGATGTCGTTCTCGATCTCGTCGAGCGTGTAGCCGATGGCGACCTTGGCAGCGATCTTGGCGATGGGGTAGCCGGTGGCCTTCGAGGCCAGCGCGGAGGAGCGGGAGACGCGCGGGTTCATCTCGATGACGATGATCCGGCCGTTCTCCGGGTTCACCGCGTACTGGATGTTGCAGCCACCGGTGTCGACGCCGACCTCACGGATGACGTCGATCGCGATGTCGCGCAGCTTCTGGTACTCGCGGTCGGTCAGCGTCTGCGCGGGGGCGACGGTGATCGAGTCGCCGGTGTGGACACCGACCGGGTCGAAGTTCTCGATGGAGCAGATGATGACGACGTTGTCGTTCTTGTCGCGCATCACCTCCAGCTCGTACTCCTTCCACCCGAGGATGGACTCCTCGATCAGGACCTCGGTGGTCGGGGAGGCCGAGAGGCCGGCGCCGGCGATGCGGTGCAGGTCCTCGGGGGTGAAGGCGATGCCCGAGCCCAGGCCGCCCATGGTGAAGGAGGGGCGCACGACGGCCGGGTAACCCAGCTCCTCGACGGCGGCCTCGACCTCGTCCATGGTGTGGCAGATGTAGGAGCGGCAGACCTCGCCACCGACCTTGCGGACGATGTCGTTGAACAGCTCGCGGTTCTCACCACGGTGGATGGCCTCGAAGGAGGCACCGATCATCTCGACGCCGTACTTCTCCAGCACGCCGTTCTCGTGGAGAGCGGTCGCGGTGTTGAGTGCGGTCTGGCCACCCAGCGTCGGCAGGATCGCGTCGGGGCGCTCCTTGGCGATGACCTTCTCGACGAACTCGGGGGTGATCGGCTCCACGTAGGTGGCGTCGGCGAACTCCGGGTCGGTCATGATCGTGGCCGGGTTGGAGTTCACGAGGATGACCCGCAGGCCCTCCTCCTTGAGGATGCGGCACGCCTGGGTGCCGGAGTAGTCGAACTCGCAGGCCTGGCCGATGACGATCGGGCCGGAGCCGATGACGAGGACGGACTTGATGTCTTCACGCTTCGGCATGATCACGCCTCCTGGGGGGTGACGGTGGCGTCGGCCATCAGCTGGCTGAACCGGTCGAACAGGTACGCGGCGTCGTGGGGACCGGCCGCGGCCTCGGGGTGGTACTGCACGGAGAACGCCTTGAGCTTGCCCGCGGGGTCGCGGAGTTCGAGGCCCTCGACCACGTCGTCGTTGAGGCAGACGTGGGACACCGTGGCGATGCCGAACGGGGTCTCGGTGGCTGCGTCGAGCGGGGCGTCGACAGCGAAACCGTGGTTGTGCGCGGTGACCTCGACCTTGCCGGTGGTGCGGTCCATCACCGGCTGGTTGATGCCACGGTGGCCGTACTTCAGCTTGTAGGTGCCGAAGCCGAGCGCGCGGCCGAAGAGCTGGTTGCCGAAGCAGATGCCGAAGTACGGGATCTCCTCGCCCAGGGCGGCCTTGAGCAGCTCGACCTGGCCGGTGGTCGCCGACGGGTCGCCGGGGCCGTTGGAGAAGAAGAGACCGTCGGGGTTGACGGCCTTGACGTCCTCGAGGGAGGCGTCGGCGGGCAGCACGTGCACCTCGATGCCGCGCTCGGCCATCATGCGGGGCGTGTTGGCCTTGATGCCGAGGTCGAGGGCAGCGACGGTGAACTTCTTCTCACCGACGGCCGGGACGACGTAGGCCTGCGAGGTGGAGACGGCGTCGGACATGTTGGCGCCCGACATCTCGGCGGAGTTCTTGACCTTCTCCAGCAGCACGGCGGGATCGGTGTCGATCGAGGAGATGCCGACGCGCATCGCGCCACGCTCACGCAGGTGACGCGTGAGGGCGCGGGTGTCAATGCCGGAGATGCCGACGACGCCCTGCTCGCGCAGGTCGTCGGCGAGGGTGCGCTGGGCGCGCCAGTTGGACGGCACACGAGCAGGTTCACGCACGACGTAGCCGGCGACCCAGATGCGCGAGGACTCCGGGTCCTCGTCATTCATACCGGTGTTGCCGATGTGCGGAGCCGTCATGACGACGACCTGACCGTGGTACGACGGGTCCGTCAGGGTCTCCTGGTAACCGGTCATGCCGGTGTTGAAGACTGCTTCGCCGAAGGTCTCGCCTTCGGCTCCGAAGGACTCACCGTGGAAGACGCGACCGTCCTCGAGTACGAGGAGCGCGGGCTTGGGGGCATGCAGAGGCACGCCGACCTCCTTCTCCGCCTCACTGGACGGATCGTTAAAGGATGTGTGAGCGGTGTGAACCTTATCAGCGGGACCGGACCCCCGATCGAGGGGTTGACGAGGGGGTCACTCAAAGAGAGCCATGTCACGTCGCCGTGACCCCAGCGTTCTCCTCTCGTGACGCTGAGCCTGAACGACGTCACGGCGCGGTCTCCCCTGCGGCCTGTGCCGCAAGGGGTCTGAGGCTGAGGTCTCACGGCCCGGTACGGATGGGTCACGGAACGGTGCACCGACCACTAGGTTGCTGTTCTACGGCCCCGGCACGGGTTCGAGAGTTCGGGCGACGGGGAGGACCCATGGGCTTCGACACCTTCAGGCGGAACTACGCAGCCACCCGGGACACCGGTTCCGGAGGCCAGGTGTGGCTGCACCCGAACCTCGTCGTCACCCCCGGGTACGCCGAGTTCGCCCACGAGTTCGCGGGGTGCTCGTTCCGGGGCGGTGTCTACCGCTTCCACGACGCCCGCAGCGGCCCCGTCGGGCAACGCGTCGCCGAGCAGATGTTCCCCGAGTTCAACGGTCGCTTCACCGTCTTCGCCCACTCCTGGACCGGACGACAGTTCGCCGTCGACCTCGCGCGCGTCGTCGAGGAGGAACCGCAACTGCTGCTCCTGGACCCGGCCGACGGGCAGGCCTACGAAGTGCCGGTGAGCTTCGCCGGATTCCACGACGACGAACTCGTCCACAACCACCAAGCCGCACTGATGTCGGACTGGCACCGCGAATGGCTCGGCACCGGCTTCGGGTCACGCACGTTGAGCCCTGAGGAGTGCGTCGGCCACCGGATCCCGCTCTACCTGGGCGGCGAGGACGAGATCTCCAACCTGGAGATCACCGACTTCGAGCTCCACTGGTCGTTCAGTGCACAGCTGCGGACGCTCTTCCACAGCCGTACGAGATCAACCTCGGCCTGAGCCGACCTCGAGTCGCAGGTGGGCGGCGTCCCAACGACGACGCAGCCAGCGGTCGTGCGAGGCGACCACGATCGTCGCGGTGCTCTCCCCCACGGCGTCCTCGAGTTCGCTGGCCAACCCCAGGGAGAGGTGATTGGTCGGCTCGTCGAGCAGCAACAGGTCCGGACGTGAGGCCAGCACCAGGGCGAGTCCCAGACGACGACGCTGCCCCACCGAGAGCAGCCCGATCGGGCGCTGCAGGTCGGCCGGACGCACCAGCCCAAGCTCACGCAGCACGACGTCGGGCTCCTCGCCGAAGGCCTGTTCCCAGACGTACGCCGGAGATCGCGACGGATCCTCGAAGTGCACGTCCTGCTCCAGTTCCGCGACCCGGCGAGCCGCGACGTCCACGGTGCCGGCGCTGGGAGCGATCCGTCCCGAGAGCACGCCGAGCAGGGTCGACTTCCCGACGCCGTTGCCGCCGGTGACGAGCAGGTGCTCCCCGGGTGCGACGTCCAGCTTGCTCACGCTCAGGCGCGGCGCGGTCGAGGTGTCGTCGTCGACCCGGAGGTCGCGGACCCGGATGGAAGCACCGGTGCTGGTCGTGACCGGTGCCGACAGGTGCAGGACCGGTCGCGGCTTTGCGACCTGAGCGGCCTCCGCTGCTGCGAGGCGGCGTTCGGCGTCGCGACGACGACGTGCCACCGCACTCTGGACGCGTTCGCCCTTGAAGGAGTGGACGAACTTGTCGTTGTCGCGCGGTCCTCGGCCACGGGCCACGTCGGACTCCCCCACCTGCGTGGCGCGTCGGAGTTCACGGAGCTCGTCCTGCTGAGCCAGCCAGGTCTGCTCCCACCGTGCTCGGTCGGCGTTGCGCTTGGTCTCGTAGACGCTCCAGCCACCGTTGAACCGGCGTCCCCCGAGGCCGTCGGTACCGAACTCGCTGGGGTCGAGGTCGACGAGGTCGGTGCAGACCTCGTCGAGCAGGACGCGGTCGTGGGAGGCGACGAGGACGACGCCGGGCAGCGTCGTGAGGAATTCCGTCAGGATGCCCAGGGCGTCGTCGTCGAGGTGGTTGGTGGGTTCGTCGAGCAGGACGGCCGAGGGTCGCGTGGTCATGACGCCAGCGAGCGCGAGTCGCATCCGCTGTCCGCCTGACAGCGCACCGACCGGGCGCGTCTCGTCGAGCCCTCCGAGGCCGAGCCGCTCGGCTGCCTCCTGGGCACGACGGCCCGCGTCCCACGCATCGGTGGCCACCGCACGCTCCAGGATCTGTGCGTGCCGCTGCGCCGCGACGGGGTCGTCGAGGTGGTCGGCCAGGATCTCGAGGTGGTCGAGGAGCCGTTGCAGGGGCGCCAGGGTCCGGGTCCGGACCTCGGCGACGGTCCACTCGTCTCGGAACGGGGGCTCCTGCCCCACCATGACGAGGTCCTTGGGCGCGGTGATGGTCCCCATGACGACGGCCGTCTTCGGGAGGCGTTGGGCGACGGCGTGCAGCAGCGTCGACTTGCCACTGCCGTTCTCCCCCACCAACGCGGTGCGGCGCCCGGGCGCGAAGGTCAGGGAGAGGTCGCTGATGACGGTGCGGGCACCGTAGGCGACGGTGACGTCATCGAGGGCGACGGGGCGCAAGGAAGAGGCAGTCATGAGAGCTCCTGAGGTCGCAAGGGGGTCCCTGCGACGAGAACGAGGGGTACGTCGGACCGGCCGGGCTGTTCAGCCGCTGGCGCCGGTCAGGTCAGGAGGTCATCCACACGGACGTCACCCTACGAGGCGCCTCACCGAATGCCCAAGTGCGCTGAACCGGGACGCAGCGAGGCCCGCCCCACCGCAGCGGGACGGGCCTCGTCGTACGGGCAGGTGCGTGCGTCAGTCGAGCTTGCCGTCGCGCACGGTCACGGTGCCGTTGTAGATCGTGTGCAGAACGCGCGAGACGACACTGCGGCCGTGCCACGGGTTGTTGCGGCTCAGGGAGACCGAGTCAGCACGGTCGACGGTGACCTCGGCCTCGGGGTCCACCAGCGTCAGGTGCGCGGGCTCGCCGACGGCGAGGGTGCCGCCCTGGCCGGCCAGGCCGGCGATCTTCGCGGGGTTCTGGCTCATCACGCGGGCGATGTCGGCCCAGGTGAAGTCGTCGCCCATCGCGGTGCGGACCACGGCGAGCGCGGTCTCGAGACCGAGCATGCCGAACGCGGCGTCGACGAAGGCGTGCTCCTTGTCGTGGCGTGCGTGCGGCGCGTGGTCGGTGGCGACCGCGTCGATGGTGCCGTCAGCGAGCGCGGCGCGCAGGGCGAGGACGTCCTCGGCCGGACGCAGCGGCGGGTTGACCTTGTAGACGGGGTCGTAGCCCTCGAGCAGGTCGGTGGTGAGCAGCAGGTGGTGCGGGGTCACCTCGGCGGTGACGTCGATGCCGAGGGACTTCGCCCAGCGGATGATCTCCACCGAACCGGCGGTCGAGACGTGCGCGACGTGCAGACGCGAGTTGGTGTGACGCGCGAGCATCACGTCGCGGGCCACGATGACCTCCTCGGCCACGCCGGGCCAGCCCGGCAGACCGAGACGTCCCGAGACCTCACCCTCGTGGCAGCACGAGGTGCTGCCGGCCAGGTGCGGGTCCTGGGAGTGCTGGGAGATGACGCCGCCGAACGCCTTGACGTACTCCAGCGCGCGACGCATCACGCGGGAGTCGTGGACACACTTGCCGTCGTCGGAGAAGACCGTGACGCCGGCACGCGAGCGGTGCATCAGGCCGAGCTCAGCGAGCTCCTCGCCGGCGAGGCCCTTGGTGACCGCGCCGACGGGCTGGACCTGCACGAGGCCGGCCTTCACACCCAGGTCGAAGACGCGCTCGGCGGCCTCGGCGGTGTCGGTGACGGGGTTGGTGTTGGCCATCGCCAGGACGGCGGTGTAGCCACCCACAGCGGCGGCACGCGAACCGGTCACGACGGTCTCGGCGTCCTCGCGGCCCGGCTCACGCAGGTGGGTGTGCAGGTCGACGAGACCCGGCAGGGCGACCAGACCGGCGGCGTCGATGACCTCGGCGCCAGCAGCGGCGTCAGCCGGGATCTCGCCGACAGCGGCGATGACACCGTCGACGACGAGGACGTCGGCGACGTCGCCACCGAGGATGGAGGCGCCGGTGATCAGCAGCGCGTTCGGGGTGTTCGCGGACGTGGTGTCAGTCAGGGGAGCGCTCATCAGGCTTCCTCTCCGGCGAGCAGGTGGTAGAGCACGGACATGCGGACGGCGACACCCGCGGAGACCTGGTCGAGGATCACCGACTGCGCGGCGTCAGCAGCGTCGGCAGCGATCTCGAGGCCGCGGTTCATCGGTCCGGGGTGGCAGATCGGGACGTCGTCGCGCAGCAGCGCGAGCCGGTCGCGGGTCAGGCCGTAGCCGACGGTGTACTCGCGCGGTGTCGGGAAGAAACCGCCGCTCATGCGCTCCTTCTGGACGCGCAGCATCATCAGGGCGTCGACGGTGGGCAGCACCGGGTCGAGGTCCCAGGACAGCTCGAAGCCGTCGGCCTTGGCCCACGCCTCGACGCCGGACGGCATCAGGGTGGGCGGGGCGACGACGGTGACCTTCGCGCCGAGGCGGATCAGCGACTTCACGTTGGAACGGAAGACGCGGCTGTGGGTCAGGTCGCCGACGATCGCGACGTGCTTGCCCTCGATCGAGCCGAGCTTCTGACGCAGGGTGTAGGCGTCGAGCAGGGCCTGGGTGGGGTGCTCGTGGGTGCCGTCACCGGCGTTGACCACGACGGCGTTGACCCAGCCAGCGACCTGCTGGGCCGAGCCGGAGGCGTGGTGGCGCATCACGATCGCGTCGACGCTCATCGCGTCGATCGTCATGACGGTGTCGCGCAGGGACTCGCCCTTGGAGGTCGATGAGCCCTTGCCGGTGATGTTGATGGTGTCGGCGGACATCCACTTGCCGGCGATCTCGAAGGACGACCGGGTGCGGGTCGAGTCCTCGAAGAACAGGTTGATGACCGTGCGTCCGCGCAGGGCCGGGATCTTCTTCACCGAGCGGCGCTGCACGTCGTGCATCTCCGCGGCGGTGTCGAGGAGCAGGTTCATGTCGTCGACGGTCAGGTCGTCGATCGACAGCAGGTGCTTCTTCACGCGTCGTCTCCTCCGCTGATGCGGACCTCGTCACGGCCGTCGGCCTCGCTGAGCGCGACGTGGACGCGCTCGCTGCGGGCACTGGGCAGGTTCTTGCCGACGTGGTCGGCACGGATGGGCAGTTCGCGGTGACCGCGGTCGACGAGGACCGCCAGGCGCACCGCTGCCGGACGCCCGAGGTCTCCCAGGGCGTCGAGGGCGGCACGGATGGTGCGGCCCGAGTAGAGGACGTCGTCCACGAGGACGACGATGCGTCCGTCGATCGGCGGGACGTCGGTCTTGTGCGGGGCCCGCGTGGGGTTGGTCCGCAGGTCGTCGCGGTACATCGTGACGTCGAGTTCGCCGACAGGGACGTCGACGCCTTCGACGGCGGCGATGCGCTCGGCGATGCGGTGCGCGAGCGGGACTCCGCGACTGTGCAGACCCACCAGGACGAGGTCGCTCGCGCCGCGGTTGCGTTCAAGGATCTCATGCGAGATGCGGGTCAGGGCCCGGGCGATGTCACGGGCGTCGAGGACGATGCGTCCTGGGGTGGAGTCACTTCCGACTCCGGGGGTGAGGGCAGGCATGGGCCGCCAGACCTCCTTCTCCGCCTCACGGGACGGCTCGTTAAAGGATGTCGATCGGGACGAAGGTACCAGCGCCGTGTGCCTCTCCCCCGATCGGGCGTGACCCTGTCGTGACCGACGCGACGCAGGTCACACCGTCCGGATGACGCAGACCGGCCCCGGACGCTGGTGCCGTCCAGGGCCGCTCAGGTGGTGCGTGTGCTCAGCGAGCGTGCGTGGCGTCAGGGCTTCTCGAGGATCGCGACGACGCCCTGGCCGCCGGCGGCACAGATGGAGATGAGCCCCCGGCCCGAGCCCTTGGCGTCGAGCAGCTTGGCGAGCACCGGGACGATACGGCCACCGGTCGCGGCGAACGGGTGCGCGGCGGCGAGCGAGGATCCGTTGACGTTGAGCTTGTCGCGGTCGATCGAGCCGAGCGGCGCGTCGAGGCCCAGGCGCTCCTTGCAGAAGATCGGGTCCTCCCATGCCTTGAGGGTGGAGAGCACCTGGGAGGCGAAGGCCTCGTGGATCTCGTAGTAGTCGAAGTCCTGAAGCGTGAGGCCCTCGCGCTGCAGCATCGTGGCCACGGCGTAGGCGGGTGCCATCAGCAGGCCTTCGTGTCCGTGGACGTAGTCGACGGCGGCGGTCTCGTAGGCGGTCAGGTAGGCCAGGACCGGCCAGCCCTGTTCGGCGGCGTACTCCTCGCTGGCGAGCAGGACGACGGAGGCTCCGTCGGAGAGCGGGGTGGAGTTGCCGGCCGTCATGGTGGCGGCAGCCCCCTTGCCGAAGACGGGCTTGAGCTTGGCGAGCTTCTCAGGCGTGGAGTCGGCGCGCATGTTGGTGTCGCGTTCGACGCCACGGAACGGGGTGACGAGGTCGTCGTGGAAGCCCTCCTCCCACGAGCGGGCGAGGTTCTGGTGGCTGCGGGCGGCGAGCTCGTCCTGCTCCTCGCGGCCGATGCGCCACTCCAGGGCGGTGAGGGCGGCGTGCTCGCCCATCGACTTGCGGGTGCGGGGCTCGGAGTTCTGCGGAATCGAGAGGCCGATGTCGCCGGGGCGGATCTGTCCGAGGGCGATCAGCTTGCCCTTGGTGTCGCGGGCGGTGTTGACCTTCATCAGCTTCTTGCGGAGCTTGTCGCTGATCGCGACGGGCGCGTCGGAGGTGGTGTCGGAGCCACCGGCGATGCCGACCTCGATCTGGCCGAGGGCGATCTTGTTGGCCACCTGGATGACGGCCTGCAGGCCGGTGCCGCAGGCCTGCTGGATGTCGGTGGCGGGCGTCGTGGGGGCGAGCTTGGAGCCGAGGACGCACTCGCGGGCGAGGTTGAAGTCGCGGCTGTGCTTGAGGACCGCACCGGCGACGACCTCGCCGACCTGCACGCCAGCCAGACCGAAGCGGTCCACGAGACCGTCGATCGCAGCGGTGAGCATCTCTTGGTTGGAGACGTCGGCGTAGACGCCGTTGGAGCGGGCGAAGGGGATGCGGTTGCCGCCGATGACGGCGACCCTGCGAGTGCTGACCTGCATGGCTTGTCTCCTGGAGCGGTGGTGCGGCGGCTGCGGACCGACGCCGTGGGGCGTCAGGCTACTGTGTCGCGCGTCATGGACACTGGCCGGTAGACGCGGAGTTACACCTACAGTTACACATCCGGGTCCGTCCGGCGGCGGTGTTCCACGCCAGCCCCGCGACTCCTGTCCCCTGCCCGACCGGGCACCGCACCCGCACCGTTCGAAGAGGATCTCGACATGACCGACCGTTACCAGTCCTTCGTCTCCAGCGGCGTGGGCAAGTTCCTGGCCTCCAACCTCGGCCTGCCGCAGCCCGTGCGCCTGGACCGCTGGTCCGAGGGTGCACCGCTGGTCGACGGCGTCGTCCTGCTCGGGGGCACCGGCCGGGTGTCCGCACAGATCGAGACGGTGTTGAAGTCCTACGACGTCGAGTCGACCTCCACCGACGACGGCATCGCCAAGTACAAGGCTCTCGTCTTCGACGCCACCGGCATCGACTCCCCCGCCGGACTGATCGCCCTGCAGGAGTTCTTCACCCCCGTGATGCGTCGGGTGCGTTCGTGCCCGCGCGTCGTCGTGGTGGGTGCGCTGCCCGAGGAGCTCGCCGGTGACGCCCGGATCGCGCAGCGCGGTCTGGAAGGTTTCACCCGTTCGCTGGGCAAGGAGATCGGCAAGGGCGGCACCGTCCAACTGGTGCAGGTGGCACAGGGCGCCGAGGCCGCCATCGACTCGACGCTGGCGTTCTTCGTCTCCCCCAAGTCGGCCTACGTCTCGGGCCAGGTCGTGAAGATCGGCACCGACGGCCGCACCGACACCCCTGTTCCCGCCGACTGGCGTCGCCCGCTCGAGGGCAAGGTCGCCCTGGTCACCGGGGCCTCGCGCGGCATCGGCGAGCAGATCGCACGCGTCCTGCACCGCGACGGCGCGAAGGTCGTCGGTCTCGACGTCCCGCAGGCAGCGAGCGACCTGGTGACCCTGATGGCCGAGCTCGACGGCGACCACCTCGCCCTCGACATCACCCACTCCGACGCCCCGCAGCGGATCGCACACCACCTCAAGACCGAGCACGGCGGCGTCGACATCGTGGTGCACAACGCCGGCATCACCCGCGACAAGAAGCTCGCCAACATGAAGGCCGACCGCTGGGAGTCGGTGATCGCGGTCAACCTGACCGCCCCGGCCCGGATCACCCAGGCCCTGCTCGACGTCGACGCGATCAACGCCGACGGCCGGATCATCGGCGTCTCCTCGATCGCAGGCATCGCCGGCAACGTCGGGCAGACCAACTACGCCGCGTCCAAGGCCGGCGTCATCGGGTTCGTCCAGGACCTCGCCCCGCAGCTGACCAACGGCATCACCGTCAACGCCGTGGCTCCCGGTTTCATCATCACCCAGATGACCGCGGCCGTTCCGTTCGCGACCCGTGAAGTCGGCCAGCGCATGAACGCGATGAGCCAGGGCGGCCTCCCGGTCGACGTCGCCGAGACCATCGCCTGGTACGCGGCCCCCGGTTCGAGCGCGGTCAACGGCAACGTCGTGCGCGTCTGCGGCCAGATGATGCTGGGGGCCTGAGGTGGCAGCCCCTGATCTGTCCGGCGTCTCCCGGCTCCTGCGCCTGGCTGCTCCGTCGATACCGGGCGTGAACCAGTTGCCGGGCGTCAAGAAGGTCCCGTCGACCACGTTCGAGCCGATCACCCTGACGGGGGCACCCGCTGCTGCGGACTCCCGGCTGGTGGCGCAGTACGCGGCGGTCTGCGGGTTCCCACGCAAGGACACCCTGCCGTTGACGTTCCCGCACCTGGCGGCCTTCGTGCTGCACATGGAGATCATGGCGAGCCCGGCGTACGCGTGGCCCGCGATGGGCGGGGTGCACACCGAGAACACCATCACCCAGCACCGTGCGATCGCACTGGACGAGGTGCTGACCACCTCTGTCACCGTCGCGGCCCCGCGTCCGCACCCCAAGGGACGCGTCCTGGACTTCGTCTCCACGGTCACCTCGTCCCGCGACGCTGGCAATGGTGGCGACGAGGTGGTGTGGGAGGAGGTCTCCACCTACCTGGTGCGCGGTCGAGGCACTGAGGATGCTGCGTCGTCCTCGCTGGATCTGGGTGCTGCCCCCGACGGCACGGCGCAGTGGAACCTGCCCGGCGACCTGGGCCGTCGCTACGGCCGGGTCTCGGGTGACATCAACCCGATCCACCTGTACCCGGTGACGGCGAAGGCGCTCGGCTTCAAGCGTCAGATCGCCCACGGCATGTGGACCAAGGCACGGTGCATGGCCGCGATCGAGAACCGCATCCCTGACGCCGTCAAGGTGTCGGTCGCGTTCAAGACCCCGGTGTTCCTGCCGGGCACCGTCGCGTTCGGCCTGGAAGGCGAGCGTATCGACCTGCGCTTCGGCCTGACGTCCCCGAAGGACGGCGCCCCGCACCTCGTGGGTCGCGCCACCGCTCTCTGAAATCACTCACGCACCAGTCACAAGTGCTGCGAAACGTCCGTTTCGACAGCACTTCTGACTGGTGCGTGGCGGTTGGAGCGGGTCAGCGCTTCTTGCCCCACTTCACGACGGTGGTGCGGCCGAGGACGCCCTTGGACATGCTGGTCGCGGTCAGCAGGCGCTGGGAGAACGACGCCAGCGACGGGGTCCAGGTGCCGAGGTCGGTGACGCCGTCACCGTTCCAGTCGCCGACGGCGGGCAGGTCGCCGGCAGCGCCGTGCGCCACGGTGCGGATCTGGGCCTTGCCGTTCACGACCGTACGGAGAGTGAAGACCGACGTGGCAGGGTCGTAGACACCCAGGTCGGTGACGCCGTCACCGTTCCAGTCACCGGTGACGGGCAGGTCGTCGACGTCGCCGAGCGGGACGACGGTGATCTTGCCGGTGTCCCCCTTCAGGCGGAAGTTGGATCCGCGGCGCACGCCGGTCTCCCAGACGCCGTCGGCATCCCAGTCCCCCGCGACCGGACGGTCGCCGCGGGCACCGGACTTGATCGTGCGGAAACCAGCCTCACCCGCGAGCGTCCACAGGTGGGTTCGGGGATCGTAGGTCCCGGTGTCGAGCTGGCCGTCGCCGTCCCAGTCGCCCACGACGGGCTGGTGGTAGCCGCGCCCGACCGCGAGGGAGACACTGGCGCCGTCGTTGCGACGCACCACGTAGGAGGCCTCGTCGTTGCGTCGAAAAACAGCGATCTCCGCGCTGCCGCCCTCGAGCAGGTCTGCCCCGACAGGGACGTCGGCGCAGTTCTTGCTGGTCGCGGAACCGTAGGTGAGGCGGGTGCCGTTGAACCACGCCGGCACGACGCTGGAACCGATCTTCTGCTCGTAGTGCAGGTGTGCACCGCTGGAGTTGCCGGTGGTGCCGAGGTTGCCCAGCAGCGTGCCCTGGTCGACGGTGACGCCGACGGTCACGAACACCTTCTCGAGGTGGGCGTAGAGAGTGGTCTCGCCGTTGCCGTGGTTGATGACGACGTGGCGTCCGTACCCGGTGGTGGAGGAGTTGTCCGCCTTGGTGACGGTGCCCCGCGCGCTGGCCACGACCGGCTGACCAGCGTCATTGGGGGCATTGAAGTCGACCGCGTACGAGCTCGGCGAGTGGTTGGCGCGGGTCGAGGTCGTCCAGGAACTGCCACAGACGAACGGGAACTGGTGGTTGACGGTCGGGACGAGCGTGGCTGCCTTGGCCGAAGCCTTCGTCTTCGCCACGCTGGAACCCGCCTCGGCCTGGGTGATCCCCAACCCCAATGCGGTGACTGCGGCCAGCGAGACGGTCGCTGTGGCGACGGTGAGATGGGTCCAGAAGCTCGGCGCCTCGCGCTGCTCACTGCGTCGCACCCCAGCCACTGCACGGGGACCGGAGGCTCCGACGAGGCGGGCGCGTCCGGGTGCTCGGTGTCGAGAGAGGTGTCGGCGGTCCGGACGCATCTGGGGCAGCTCCTGGCCTGGGGAAGGAAGGCGGCTCAGACGACGACATCTGCACGCTTTCGCACAGGAAACATCGGCCTCGTGAGCCACTGGAACGACCCCAGTTAACAACGCACCGGCGTGTCGCACACAAAATGCGACGAATTACAACGGTGTAATGCTATGGGCTCGTCGCCTCTTTCGATGCCACCGCACCCCCTTCACCGTCGCCTGATCAGGCCCTCCTGGGCCACCGTCGCAGCAAGTTCGCCTGATTCGCTCCAGATCCGCGCCAACGCCAGCCCGCGTCCACCGGACGCACTCGGCGAGGTCTGGTCGTAGAGCCACCACTGGTTGGCACGTAGGGGTCGATGGAACCAGATCGTGTGGTCCAACGACGCCGGCTGCAGCGCAGGGTCGTTGATCAGGAGTCCGTGCGGCACCAGCGAGACACCGAGCAACGTCAGGTCCGAGGCGTAGGTCAATGCCACCTCGTGCATCACCGGGTCCTCGGGCAGGTCACCGTCGATCCGGACCCACATCCGGGCTCGCGCCTTGCGCTCAGGATCCTCAGGCAGTCCCCGGCCCGTCATCCCGATGTGACGGATGTCGAGGGCAGCCCATTCGTGCTGCCACTCCCGGGCAGCAGCTTCACCGTTCGCGGCAGCAAGGTCAGCCAGGGAGAGGCCGGCGGACGGCGGCGGGACGTCAGGCATCACGTCGTGGTGATCCAGGCCCTCCTCGGGCACCTGGAACGTGCACATCTGGTGGTAGATGTCGCGGCCGCGTTGGCGAGCCACGACCCGCACATTGGCGAAGGCCCGCCCCTCGCGCAGACGTTCGACGACATAGACGATCGGCACGTGCGGATCGCCTGGACGCAGGAAGTGCGAATGCAGCGAGTGCAGGTGGTAGCGGGCATCCGTGCTGAGGCGGGCGGCCATCTGCGCCTGCGCAGCCACCTGGCCGCCGAAGACGCGTTGGCGCTGGGTGTCGGGCTGTCGACCTCGGTAGAGGTCGACGTCGAGCACCTCGAGGTCCAACAATTCCAGCAACTGCGCAGCACTGCCCGCCATGAATCACTCCTGGATCTGGTCACCTTCCGGAGGGCCGTCGAGGCCCGCCAGGAACTGTTCGAACTGTCGCCCGAGGTCGTCCGCGGTCGGCAGGGGTTCGTCGGAGGCTAGCAGCGAGGCACCCGTGGACTCGGCGCGCTGGAAGGTGTCGTACTGCTGCTCCAGAGCCGTGACGACCTCGGCCACCTCGGCATGCTCGGCCAGGAAGGTGGAGATCTCGGCGTCACACTCGGCAGCCTTGGCGCGGATGCCGGTGAGGTCGACGATCATGCGCCCACCGATCTCCAGGTTCTCCAGCAGCGAGATCGAGGCGACGGGGTAGTCCATCTGCGCGAGGTAGTGCGGAATGTGGACCGTGTACCCCAACGCGGCATGCCCCCACTCCCCCAGGCGCAGCTCCAGGAGTGCCTGGACACTCGTCGGGACCCGGATCTCAGAACGCCACGGCGAAGCGCCGGTGAGGAGCTCGGGGTCGTTGGCGTGATGAGTGACGGCCCTCGGTCGAGTGTGCGGAACCGCCATCGGCACCGCTCCCATGGAGACCACGCGCGTCACCCCGAAACGCTCGACGACGTCGCGCACGGCCAGACAGAACGCCTCCCAGCGGAAGTCGGGCTCGGGGCCGCGCAACAGCAGGAACGGCGTACCGCCGCTGTCACGCACGAGCCGGACCACCAGTCGCGGCGCGTCGTAGGCCTCGTAGTGGTCCTGGGAGAACGTGATCGCCGGACGACGGGCGCGGTAGTCGTAGAGGACGTCCACGTCGAAGGTGGCCACCACCGGCGCGTCACCGAGGGACTGCAGGTGGTCAGCAGCCAGGGCGCCCGCGTGACCGGCGTCAAGGAAGCCGCTGAGCGCGACGACGAGCGTCAACTCCTCGACGTCCTCCAGTTCCGGAACGTCGTCGACGATGTGGACCAGACGTGAAACTGCCTCTGCCATGCCCTCAGCCTAGGCCGTGACTCCCACTGCGCCGGGACGTGGCCGTCGGCACGGCGTGGCCAGCCTCGCGACTCCCCTGTGGTCCAGACCTCAGCCCCCATGTGACGTGCAGCACTGCGAGTACCCCTTTTCTTTTGGTTACTCGGGGGTAACGTATGCCGCACCCGCGCCGACCGAGCGGGTCACCCACCGAGCATCAGGAGACTCAGTGCCCCGACAGTTGCGAGAGGTCGTCTTCGTCGACGGCGTGCGCACGCCGTTCGGCAAGGCCAAGGGCCAGTTCGCCGAGACGCGCGCCGATGACCTCGTCATCAAGTGCATCCGTGAACTCATCGAGCGCAACCCGCAGTTGCCCCCGGAGCGCGTGGACGAGGTCGCGATCGCGGCCACCACGCAGATCGGTGACCAGGGCCTGACCCTGGGCCGCACCGCAGCCCTCCTGGCCGGCCTGCCCAACACCACCCCGGGCTACTCGATCGACCGCATGTGCGCGGGCGCGATGACCGCCGTCACCTCCGTGGCCGGCGGCATCGCCTTCGGTTCCTACGACGTCGCGATCGCTGGCGGCGTCGAGCACATGGGCCGCCACCCGATGGGCGAGGGCGTCGACCCCAACCCGCGCATCGTGGCGGAGAAGATCGTCTCCCCCGAGGCCCTCGTCATGGGCAACACGGCCGAGAACCTCCACGACCGCTACCCCACCATCACCAAGGAGCGCTGCGACGCCTACGCGGTGCGCTCCCAGGAGAAGACCGCTGCGGCCTACGCCGCCGGTCAGATCCAGCCCGACCTCGTGCCGGTCGCCACCCGTTCGGTGGAGAAGGGCTGGGGCCTGGCGGTCGCCGACGAGGCGCCGCGTGCCACCACGATGGAGACCCTCGCCGGTCTCAAGACCCCGTTCCGCGCCCACGGCAACGTGACCGCCGGCAACGCCTCGGGCATCAACGATGGCGCCACCGCCGCGCTGCTCGCCGACGAGGAGACCGCGCGCGAGCTCGGACTCCCGATCAAGATGCGTCTGGTCTCGTACTCGTTCGTGGGCGTCGAGCCCGAGGTCATGGGCGCCGGACCGATCCCGTCGACGGAGAAGGCCCTCAAGCAGGCCGGCCTCACCATCGACGACATCGGTGCCTTCGAGATCAACGAGGCCTTCGCCGTCCAGGTGCTGGCCCTGCTCGAGCACTTCGGCATCGCCGACGACGACGCCCGCGTCAACCCCTACGGTGGCGCCATCGCGATGGGCCACCCGCTGGCCTCCTCCGGCGTCCGCCTCATGACCCAGCTCGCGCGCACCTTCGAGGCGAAGCCCGAGATCCGCTACGGCCTCACCACCATGTGCATCGGCATCGGCATGGGCGGCACCGTCGTGTGGGAGAACCCGAACTGGAACGGAGAGAACGCCTGATGTACGACGTCACCGCACTCATCGAGAAGGCGAACGGGTACGCCTCGGACGCCGAGGTCGTCACCGAGGCCAAGCTCCGCAAGGTCGCCCTGCCCGGCGGCGCCGGCACCCTGGGTCTGATCACCCTGGACAACGGCCACGACCACACCCGCCCCAACACGTTCGGGTTCAAGGGGCTCATCTCCCTCAACACCGCGATCGACGAGGCCCTGGCCGACGACGAGATCATCGCGATCGGCGTCACCGGCAAGCCGTTCATCCTCGCCGCCGGTGCCGACCTCACGTCGGTGGCCGCCTCCGGCCCGGCCGGGGTACGCACCATCGCCGAACTCGGTCACGCCGTCTTCTCCAAGCTGCACGGCACCAAGCCGTCGTTCGGCTTCATCAACGGTCTCGCCCTGGGCGGTGGCCTCGAGGTCGGTCTGCACTGCGACTACCGCACCGTGCAGGACTCCGCACCCGCTCTCGGCCTGCCCGAGGCGATGCTCGGACTCGTCCCCGGGTGGGGCGGGGCTTGGCTGGTGCCCAACCTGGTCGGCGCCGACAAGGCCGTCACCGTCGCACTGGAGAACCCGCTCAACAACGGTCGCACCGTGGGCGGGCAGAAGGCCTTCGAACTCGGTCTGGCCGACGCCGTCTTCGGTGGCGTCAACTACCTGGAGTCCTCGCTGAAGTGGGCCGCTGACGTGCTGACCGGCAAGGTCGTCGTCGAGCGTCCCGAGATCGACCGCGGACAGGCCTGGGACGCCGCGATCGCCCGCGCCGAGGGCGTCGTGCTCTCCCGCACCGGTGGTGCCTCGCCGGCCGCGAAGAAGATCGTCGAGCTGCTCAAGGGCGCGCGCACCGCGACCCGTGAGGAGGGCTTCGCCGCCGAGGACGCCGCACTCGAGGAGATGTCGAAGACGCCGGAGCTGCTCGCCAGCCTCTACTCCTTCGACCTCGTCCAGAAGCGTGCCAAGCGTCCCGCTGGCGCCCCGGACAAGTCGCTGGCCCGCAAGGTCACCAAGGTCGGCATCATCGGTGCCGGTCTGATGGCCTCGCAGATGGCACTGCTCTTCGCCCGTCGTCTGCAGGTGCCCGTCGTCCTGACCGACCTCGACGAGGAGCGCGCCCAGAAGGGTGTCGCCTACGTCCACGGCGAGATCGACAAGCTCCTCGCCAAGGGCCGGATCAACTCCGACAAGGCCAACCGTCTCCGTGCGCTGGTCACCGGATCGGCCGACAAGGCCACCGCGTTCGCCGGTGCCGACTTCGTGATCGAGGCCGTCTTCGAGGAGATGGGCGTCAAGAAAGCCGTCTTCGCCGACGCCGAGAAGGTCGTCTCCCCTGAGTGCGTGCTCGCCACCAACACCTCCTCGCTCTCCATCACCGAGATGGCGTCCGAGCTGGAGCACCCCGAGCGCGTCGTGGGCTTCCACTTCTTCAACCCGGTGGCCGTGATGCCGCTGCTGGAGATCGTCAAGGGCGACGCCACCGACGACGCCACCCTCGCCACCGCGTTCGCGACCGGCAAGGGCCTGAAGAAGACCTCCATCCTGGTCAAGGACTCGCCGTCCTTCATCGTGAACCGACTCCTGGGTCGCTTCCTCGGTGAGGTGGCGAAGGGCGTCGACGCCGGTACCCCGATCGAGACCGCGGACGCTGCGTTCGCCGGAGTCGCCCCGATGCCGCCGTTCATGCTGCTCGGTCTGGTGGGCCCGGCGATCGCGCTCCACAACAACGAGACCCTGGTGAAGGCGTTCCCTGAGCGCTTCTACGTCTCCCCGCTGCTGGAGAAGGTCGTCGAGCAGAAGATCTCCTCGTTCTACCTGCCCGACCTCACCATCGACCCGAAGGTGAAGGAGCTCCAGGTCGCTCCGGCCGAGCCCGTCGTGCTGAGCAAGGATGAGCTGCGCGAGAAGGCTCTCTCCGGCTTGGCCGAAGAGGTGAAGCTGATGCTCGACGAGGGTGTCGCCCAGGCTCCCGAGGACATCGACCTCGCGATGATCACCGGCGCCGGGTTCTCGTTCTGGAACGGTGGCCTCACGATGCTGCTCGACGCCTCGGGCATCTCCGAGAAGGTCAACGGCAAACGGTTCCACTGATCCACCTGCCTGCGGGGCGTCTCCCCCGCACACGCTGACGCCGAGGGCGTCCGGTCAGCGACCGGGCGCCCTCGGCGCGTTCAGCCCCGGTGGTGCGCTCTGCTTGCACCGCAATTGTCGGATTGATGCCACGCCGACGGCGTGTCACCGCATCAATCCGACAATTGCGCGTTCACTCCTGACGAGCGGCGGCCGCCTGCTGGGCCAGACCGACCCGGGAGTGCTTGCGTCCGTAGCCGAAGTAGACCGCGACGCCCAGGATCATCCAGGCCACGAAGCGGATCCAGGTCTCGCCGATCAGGTTGAGCATCAGGTAGAGGGTCAGCAGCACCGAGGCGCCCGCCACCAGCGGCAGCCACTTCACCCGGAAGGCGCGCGGCAGGTCGGGACGCTGACGACGCAGCACCACGACACCGATCGCCACCAGCAGGAAGGCGAAGAGCGTGCCGATGCTGACCAGGTGGCCCAGGGTCGCGAAGTCGACGAAGCCGGCCAGCAGCGCCACCGCCACACCCGTGATCGCGGTGATGCGGTAGGGGGTGCCCCAGCGCGGGTGCACCTTCGCCAGGGGACGCGGCAGGAGACCGTCGCGGGCCATCGCGAACGCGACCCGGCTCTGGCCCATGATCAGGAGCATCGCCACGACGGTGAGGCCGATGGTGGCGCCGACGGCGATCACGTCACCGACCCATTCCTGACCCACGGCGTTGAAGGCGGTGGCCAGCGGCGCTGGGTCGTCGGGGTCGATGTCGCGGTAGGACTGCATGCCGGTGACCACCAGGGAGACGGCGATGTAGAGGGTCGTGACGATGGCCAACGAGCCGAGGATGCCGATCGGGACGTTGCGCTGCGGGTTGCGGGTCTCCTCCGCGACGGTGGCGACGACGTCGAAGCCGAGGAACGCGAAGAACACGACCGCGGCACCTGCCATCACGCCGGCCCATCCGAAGACGGCGGGTTCGACACCGAACAGCGACGAGATGAGCGGCTGGTCCATGAAGGTGCCGGTGCCGCTCGGCGCAGGCTCGGCGTCGGGGACGAACGGCGACCAGTTGGAGGTCTTGACGTAGCCGATGCCCATCACGATCACCAGCGCGACCACGGAGAGCTTGATCGCGACGACCACCTGGTTGACCCGGCTGGCCACCTTGGCGCCGCACATCAGCACCGCGGTCATGGCGAGGGCCAGGATCATGGCGGGCAGGTTGACCACGCCGTCCACGGCCGAGGACAACTGGGTCGGCAGCTCGAACGGGGTGCCGTCGAGCAGCGTCTGCAGGTACCCCGAGAAGCTGGAGCTGAGTGCGGCTCCGGCCAGGGTGAACTCGAGGACGAGGTCCCAGCCGATCATCCAGGCGATGAACTCACCGAACGTGGCGTAGGAGTAGGTGTAGGCGCTGCCGGCTGCGGGCACGGTGGACGCGAACTCGGCGTAGCAGAGCGCAGCCAGCGCGCAGGCCAGCCCCGCCACTGCGAACGAGATCGCGATCGCCGGACCGGAGTTCGTGGCGGCCACGGTGCCGGTGTAGACGAAGATGCCGGCACCGACGATGATGCCGACGCCGAAGACGATGAGGTCGAGAGCGCCGAGGTTCTTCTTCAGGCTCGACCCTGGTTCGTCCGTCTCTGCGATCGACTGCTCGATGCTCTTGGTGCGGAACAGGCTCATGCATGCAACCTAGGGAGTGCGGCACTTCGCGGTCCAACCGTTATCGCTCCGTCATATCGCGCCTGCGGAATCCACCCCCGGAAGGGTGGACCCGAAGGGCGTGAGAAGTCGGGGCGTCGCTCAGTGGGCGACGGGCGTCAGGGCCTGTCCGTGCTCGATGCTCGCCATGTCCTCGACGACCGAACGGGCCAGCGACTGGGCGTCGAGACCGATCCGGGACAGGATCACGTTGCGCTTGGCGTGGTCGAGGAACTCCTGCGGGACACCGTGCAGACGGACCGGGGTGGGGACGCCGGCGTCGTTGAGGGTCTGCAGCAGCACCGAACCGCAGCCACCGACCACACCGTTGTCCTCGACGGAGACGACGAGACGGTGCTCGCGCGCCATCGCGACGATCGCCGGGTTGACGGGCTTGACCCAGCGCGGGTCGACGACAGTGACGCCGACGCCCTGCTGCTCGAGACGCTCAGCGACCTCGAGGGCGGTCGCGACCATGGATCCGACGGCGACCAGGAGGACGTCCTTCTCGCCGGAGCGGACCATGACGTCGACGCCGTCGATGCGCTCCACGGCCTCCATGTCCACCGGCGGCGGCCCCTTGGGGAAGCGGATCGCGGTGGGGGCGTCGTCGACCTGAACTGCCTCGTCGAGGAGTTCCCGCAGACGGGCGGTGTCGCGGGGCGCCGCCATCTGCAGACCGGGGACGATCTGCAGCAGCGACATGTCCCACATGCCGTTGTGGGAGGCACCGTCGTCACCGGTCACGCCGGAGCGGTCCAGGACGAACGTGACGCCGCACTTGTGCAGGGCCACGTCCATGAGGACCTGGTCGAAGGCACGGTTGAGGAAGGTCGCGTAGACCGCGAAGACGGGGTGCAGGCCGGCCATCGCCATGCCGGCGGCCGAGGTGACGGCGTGCTGCTCGGCGATGCCGACGTCGAAGGTGCGCTGGGGGTAGACCTTCTCGAACGCGTCGAGTCCGACGGGGTGCATCATCGCGGCGGTGATCGCGACGACGTCCTCACGACGTCCGCCGAGCTCGACCATTGCCTCGGAGAAGGCGTCGGTCCAGATCTTGCCCGACGGGTACTCCTCGCCGGTGGCGATGTCGAAGGGGCGCGGGGCGTGGAACTGGTCGGCCTGGTGCTGCTCGGCAGCGGAGTAGCCGTGACCCTTCTTGGTGATCGCGTGCACGATCACGGGGCCGTTGAACTTCTTGGCGTGGGTCAGCGCGCGCTCGACGGCGGCGAGGTCGTGGCCGTCGACGGGGCCGACGTACTTCAGACCGAGGTCCTCGAAGAGTCCCTGCGGAGCCAGGGCGTCCTTCACGCCCTTCTTCATCGCGTGCAGCGCGTCGTAGGCGGCCGGGCCGACGCCGGGGACGGCGTTGAGGCGGCGCTTGACGGTGCCGAGGACCTGCTCGTAACGACGACTGGTGCGCAGGTTGGTGAGCGCGTTGGTGAGGCCACCGACGGTGGGCGTGTAGGAACGCTCGTTGTCGTTGACGACGATCACCAGACGGCTGTCGTCGGCGACGGCGATGTTGTTGAGGGCTTCCCAGGCCATGCCGCCGGTGAGCGCGCCGTCACCGATGACGGCGACGACGTGGCGTTCCTCGCCCTTGATCGCGTAGGCCTTGGCGAGGCCGTCGGCGTAGCTCAGCGAGGCAGAGGCGTGGGAGTTCTCGACGATGTCGTGCTCGGACTCGGCCTGGCTGGGGTAACCCGAGAGGCCACCCTCCTGACGCAGGGTCGAGAACTCGCCGGCGCGGCCGGTGAGGAGCTTGTGGACGTAGGACTGGTGTCCGGTGTCGAAGACGACACGGTCGCGCGGGGACTCGAAGACCCGGTGGATGCCCAGGGTCAGTTCGACGACACCGAGGTTGGGGCCGAGGTGGCCACCGGTCTTCGCCACCGTGGTGACCAGAACCTCTCGGATCTCCGCGGCCAGCTCGGTGAGCTGCTCCGCGTCAAGACCTCGCAGGTCGCCGGGCGTGGCGATCGACTCCAGGTGACCCATGGTCCTCCGCTTCCTGTCTGTTTCTGCCTCACGCACCAAGAAGACGTGAGTGTTGAAGTCTAGGCCTTCGAAGCACCTCGGTGGCCATCGAAGCAACCCTCGACGGCCCGTCGCCATTCCCACGCGGGAGGGACGGACCGTCGTGGCCGGTCAGACGTTCTTGCGGCCCTTGAGGTCCGCGACGAGAGCGGCCGCGGCGACGGTGGCGGTGACCACACCGACCGACGGCCAGGCGCCGATCTTCTTGGCCAGCGGGTGCGAGGCGCCGAAGGCACCGACGTAGAGGGCGGTGAGACCGGCGGCGGCAGGGGCGCCGACCTTGCCGGCCCAGCCCTTGGCGGCGGCAGCGCCAGCCGCGGCGAGGACGACGCCTCCGAGCTCACGCTTGCCGGAGAAACGGGCAGTGGCGTAGCCGCCGACAAGGCCGGCGACGACGATGGGTGCGGTGGGGATGCTCATGTTCCCAGCGTACGGGGGGAGCCCACAGGAAGACCGGCCACCTCGCCGTGCCCGGCGAGGTGCGCGGGCAGGATCTGCTCGGCCGCACGGGTCAGCCGAAGCTCCGGAACGAGGGCCGGATCGACGAAGACGATGCGACGTCCCTCGCGGCAGTCCACGTCGGCGTCAGTGAGGTCGACGGAGGCCGTGAAGACCTGCATCCGGTCCCAGGTACCGTGCGCGGCACGGTGGTCGACGACGAACTCGCGCCAGAACGTGAGGGCGTCACCGAGGTCCAGACCAGTCTCCTCGGCGAGCTCCCGCGGAGCGGCGTCGGCGAAACTCTCCCCCGGCTCGACGTGCCCGCCGGGCAGACCCCAGCACTCGGGGTCGATGGCGGGGAACTCGTCGCGCTCCTGGAGGAGCAGCCACCCGCGGGGGTCGGTGAGCAGGACGCCGGCGAAGCGTCGCTCTCCCAGCTGCGGCGGGTTCGCAGCGATCCAGACCTGCAGCAGCTCGAGGACGTTGCCGGTGGTGGGGATCATCTCCAGGTCGCGCCAGTGCGCCGGGTCGACGAAGACCATCCGGCGTCCTTCCAGACACCTGACGTCCTCCTGGCCGAGGTCCGTGCGAGAGACGAAGAACTCCCACGACAAGGTGCGGCCGTCGGGCAGGGTGACGGGGCGGGTGCCCAGTGAGGTCAGGGAGCCGGGGTCGAGGTGCACCCCGGTCTCCTCGGCGAACTCGCGCACCGCACAGGTGACTCCGAACTCACCGACCTCGACAGCACCACCGGGGAACGCCCATCGATCAGGCCACCGCGAGGTGTTGTCGTCACGTTCCTGCATCAGCACGTGCCCTCGGGGATCCACGAGGGCCACGCATGCGAAGTCGACCACGGCGACGAACTTACTCCCCCTCAGAGACGGGGCCGGTACCTGCGTCCGCGCAGGGCCTCCTCGACGAGGCCGACAGCGCGCCGGACACCAGTGAGGCGGGCGTCCTCGAGCAGGAACGTCTGTGCGGCTGCTTCGACCACGGGCGGGGTGCAGTAGTCGCGCAGGTCGACGCGGACGCTGCTGAGTCCGCGCTTGACGGCTGCTTGGTCGGCCTCGACGTGGACGACCGCGAAACGGGCCAGGACGACGGGGTGACGTCGCAGTCCTTCGTAGCGGCGGTACTCGGGCGGGCAGAGGTCGAGGAACCACTTGACCGCGCTGGCCTCCCAGTCGGGAGCGTCGGGCGGCAGGACTTCTCGGGGCCATCCCGGGGGTGCGTACGCAGGCATTGCTCGATCGTATTCGAACACCTGTTCGAACGCACCCTTGACTGGTCAGCCCGCGGTCACACCTTCGGGCGCCGCCTCGACCTGGGCGAGCAGCGGGTCCCGCAGGCCGACGGTGTCGTGACGCCACCAGGTGTCGGGGTAGACGATGCGACCGGTGACCCATTCCTCGTACGACGACGTCAGCCGGACCCGGCAGGCAGCCTCAGGCACACGCGCCGACGGGCTGAGGACGCCGTGGTCGCTGGACTGCTCCCAGCCGCGGCTCGCGTAGTAGGCGGGGTCACCTTCGAGGGCGACGAGCGGGAACTCCATCTGCTGGGCCGCGTCGAAGGCGGCGTCGAGCAGAAGGGCTCCGGTGCCACGGTTCTGTTCGTCGGGGTGGACGGCGAGCGGGGACAGCAGGGCGATCTCGACGAGGCGTTCGCGGGCGTCGACCCAGGCCAGCGAGAGAGCGACGGTGCCGACGACCGTGCCGTTACGTTCGGCCACGATGATCGCGCAGACCAGCTCGCGGTCGACGAGTTCACGCAGGACCCGGACGACGACGTCCCCTTCGTCTGCGAAGGCGGCCCGGACGACGGACTCGAACGCCTCCTGTTCCTCGGGGCGGGCGCTGCGGATCTGCACGGGTGCTTCCATGCCCTCATCCTGCCGGACGGGTTGTCGGCCAATGTGCCCAGTACAGGGGTCGCCCTGACGCGCCTGCGGTGCGACCGTGGGAAGGCCCCACCTTCGTCCCCAGGAGGACCCATGACCGTCACCACCGACACCGAAGCAACGCGCCAGAGCGCGCACGTACTGATCGACGCCGTGGAGGCATTCTGGTCCGGCGGCGACAACGCGGGCGTGGTCGCCGCACTCGAAGGTCTCGCCGCTGCTGGCGCGGTCTCCTGTTCGACGGGGCCGGACGGTGCGGTCGAGGTGAACGTGCAGCCACTGCTGAAGGCGTCCTTGACCCTGGCGACGTCGTTGATGACGATGATCGAGGTCAGCGACCCCGACGTCGACACCGAGCAGGTCCTCGACCGGGTGCGCAACGTCGTCGATCTCAACGCCCAACTCTGAGACACCGTCGCGAGGCATCCCCCCCCGCGCAGAGGATCGTCGACGGCACACCCGTCGTCAGCAACGTGAGCACGGCCAGAGCCCCCGCTGCGGCTGGGCAGTTCGGGAAGGCCGAGCTGAGGTACGGGCGACTCCCCTGCATGACCCCTGAGGAGGGTTCGAGCGGCAGCGTGCATGTGCACGTCCCACTCCCCCTCACGGGTACGGGACACGGTTCCGGACCCAAAGCGCACCCGAGCGACCTAGGCTGCGTCCGTGACCATCCGCCTGCTCTCGCTCGCCCTGACAGCGACGACGCTGCCCTTCGCAGCCAACCTCGCCAGTGACTTCTCCTGGACCAAGGCGGCTGCCTTCGGCCTCACCACTGGAGTCCTCGCAACGCTCTTGGGCGCCGTGGTGCGTCGGCGAGAAGCGGCTCGGCCGTTGGAGCGGACCCATCAGGCCTACCTCGCAGCGTGGAGCCAGCGCACCGACGACGGGTCGATCGACGTCCTGCGGGAGTCCTTCAAGCAGCACTCAGCCCCCGGCGCGTACGTCGACCCCGACGGAGAGGCGTTGGCCCCGTGGATTGAGGCGTGGCACGAGGGTCTCGCCCCGCAGGAGGCCCGCCGGTCCGTTCGGCAGGCAGGCTGACCCACGCGCTCGCACCCAGGCGCTCACACAGATGAGGTGGAGGATCGCTGTCACCTGGTGACAGTGATCCTCCACCTGCGTCCATGCTCAAACCGGCGACGGAACCGGCTCCGCCAACGCCTCACGCAGCTTGGCCAGTCCGGCGTGGCACTGCGACTTCACCGTCCCCAGCGAGCAGCCCAACAGTTCGGCGACCTCACGTTCGGTACGGTCCTCCACATGCCGCAACACCACGACGGTGCGCTGCTTGGGCGGCAACGTCGCGAGGGCCCGTCGCAGGGCATCGGCCTCGGCGACGTCGGGATCAGAGATGCTGACCTCCGGCAGGTGCTCGACGGCGTGCTCACGCAGTCGAACTCGACGCCACCGGGAGATGTTGGTGCGCACCATGACGGTGCGGACGTACCCCTCGGGGTCGCCATTGATCCGGGGCCAGGCACCGACACACTTCACCAATGCGTCCTGCACGAGGTCTTCGGCGGCATGGGCGTCAGCGACCAGGAAACGGGCCGTGCGGACCAGCGCCGAGTAGCGGGCGGCGACGAACTCAGTGAACTCCTCAGGCGTTGCCACGACGTGCCCTCCGAGCGAACAGGTAGCCGATCAGGGCCACTAGGAGTGCCCCCAGCGCCACGATCGGCAGCGTGCGCAGCATTCTCAGCGCGGCGTCCGCTTCCGGAGTCACGGCGTCCACGATCTCGACGTCGGCCAGAACCTCGAGGGCGAACTCCCAGTGCTGCACCACACCGCCGCGATCCCAGTCGGAGGTGTCGACGCTGCCGTCGCCCTCCCGCAGTGTCACCCACTCCTCGATCGCGCCCTGCTCGGTGACGACGTCGAGGGCCAAGCCGCGGTTCACGACGACGCCGCCGTCACGCCACCCCACGAACGTCGACCAGTCAGGCACCTCCGCACCCGAGTCACGCCACTCCACCGGCCCCGCATCGACCCCGACGTCTCCGAAGGCCACCCTGAGGTCGTTGTCGCCGGAAATCTCCGGCGACGGGTCAAGCAACGCCGCGACGCGGTCGTCGCCGTCCCACCACGGGCCTCGGACGTCAGCATCACCAGCGCTCGGCAAGGAGACTGCTTCCGTGGCCCAGGTGCGGGAATCCAGCACCACCCACTCTTGGCTCTCCGTCTGCCCCAGGTAACGGCCATCGACCACGTTCGACTCCGGCCACACGGTCCGGGTCGCAGGGATGAGGCGTCGCTCGCCGTCGACGCCGAGGGTGAACATCCTCTCAGGGTCGCTACCAGCCCCGTTGCGCTTCTCGTCGTCGTAGAAGAGCGGATTGACGAGCAACTGATCGTCGTCGATCCACTCCATCATGGCCGGGTCGACGGCCGCCCCGAACTCGGCTTCGAGGTCCTGCTCCACCAGGGTGCCGGTCACCAGGTCTCGGACGGCCACGGCATCGGCGACCGTACCCATCGCCCCGTCATGCGCTTCGTCGCCCACCCAGTACGCCACGTAGCGGCCCGACGGGGAGAGCCGAACGCCGTCGACACCGTCCGCCACGAGACCGGGTGTGTCGATCACGCCGTACGTCCCAGTGGTGGCCTGAACCCCCACGATCTCGTTGACGTGGCCAGCCCAGAACAGGCGCCCGGTCTGACGCTGCCGCAACCCGACCGCCGACGCCTCCCCTGCACCGAGCTCCGGCAACGCCTCAGGCATGTCGAACGCCAACGACGACGGCAGGACGACGCCGTTCTCGGCGGAGACCGGCATCGCTTCTGTGCGAGTCAGGCCCGAACTCACGGCACCGAGACTGCCCAGCACCCCCACCAGCACCAGCCCAGCCACACAGGCCACTGCCCGCCGGGCGTGCACCCGACGCCTCCCGCGCGACCAGAGCGCGTCCGTCGGCGCGACTCCCACTGGTTCCTCCGTGGCTGCCGACAGGTGGCCCAACCGGTCTTCGAGCGTGTTCATGGCCCCTCCTCGTCGCGGCTCCTGGCGAACCACACCCTCACGTACGCCGACGCGTTCAGGAAGGTTGGCTCGCACCTCGAGAAAGTTCAGGAACCGTTCCCTGGGTCGCGGAATCGAGCAAGTGACGCAGCCGCGCGAGCCCGGCATGGGTCTGCGACTTCACTGTCCCCAGAGAGCACTTCATCATCTCGGCAGCCTCCCGTTCGGAACGGTCCTCGACGTGGCGCAGCACCACAGCGGTCCGCTGCCGCGCAGGCAGCTGGGCGAGAGCCGCCACCAGCCGGTCACGCTCCTCCACCGACGACGACGCCGCGTGCGGATGCCACGACTCCCCCACAGGCTCGGCCACTTCGGTGATCCGCCTACGTCGCCACCGGGAAATGTTCTGTCGCACCATCACCGTGCGGACGTACGGCTCAGGGTCGTCCGCGATCCGCGCCCACACCGGGACACACCGCGCCAACGACTCCTGGACGAGGTCCTCGGCGTCTGCCGCGTTGCCCGTGAGCAACCGGGCTGCACGGAGCAGCGGCTGCTGCCGCGCCGCGACGAACTCGGTGAAACCGGCTTCGTCGGGGCTCAGGTCACGGCTGCGCACGACGCCACCACAGTGCTGCGCCGCCCAGCGCCACCACGAGAACTCCCGCACCGCCAGCGATCCACGCCCACGGCGACGTCGGCGACTCCGGCGGCCCTTGCGGAGCGAACGGGTCAGCGAGGGGTGCCGTCTCCAGGAGGTCAGTGGCCCACTGCCAGTTCCCGTGTTCGCTGTCCCCCTCGCTCTGCACGTCGACGATCACCTCCATCGTGCGCACCTCGCCCTCGGGCCACATCGCGATCACGTCCTGGCTCGATCCTGCAGTCACCATCTCCTCGTTGTCGTCGATCCTCGAGACCAACACCTTGCCGTCACGGACCCCGAAGAAACCGAGCGTTCCGTCGGAACCCGGCACCGCCCGAGGGCCGACCGTGATCGCGCTGAGGTCATCGACGCCGTTGGGCACCACGGTGACGCTGTTGGGGTGCTGCTCCCGGCGACCGTCACCCACGAGATAGACGTCCCCCGCGCGATCGGTGACGACGTTGGGCAGCCCCGACGTCGACCCCGGCCACTCTCCGATCGCTCTCCCCACCTGCTCCACCTTTCCAGTGCGCAGGTCGTAGGATTCGACGGGGTCGTAGCCGTCCCCGGGGCCCAACTTGCTGCTCCCGAGCGTGACGATCCGACCGTCACGGGCCCAGGCGAAGAGTGCGTTCGGGACCTCGACGTCATCGCCGAAAAGTTCCTCCCACGGCTTCGGCGCCGCATCGGCTGAGAGGTCCCAGACGACTCCCCCGCCCACCTCCGAAGACCCTCGGGCCATGTCGTCACCGTCGTCGCCTGCCCGCCAAGCACCTGCGTCTGCCACGAGCAGCGCGTCGTCGGCGAAGTACAGGGTCCGGGTGGAGAGACCGTGCTCGGTGCCGAAGTCGTGGGTCAGGAGAGTCCCGTCGTGGACGTCACGCACCGCGATCCCGGTCACCACCATCGACTGGCCCCCTTCGGTGTTGGGGGTACCCGAGGTCTCCCCCGTGATCCAGTAGGCGATCTTGCGCCCGTCGGGAGAGACCGTCACCCCACCGGCGTGGTCAGGCGCCTCGACGAATCCTTGACGTCCGTCGCCGGTCCGCACCGCGACGCCGGGGTCGCTGCCGAACCAGCCCCAGCGCGGCGCCTCCTGCGCCGCGACCGCCGGGACGCCCCAACCGATCCCCCCAGCTCGCGAGGGCGTGTCCCACAGCCGTCCCGGGATCTGCGCCGTCGCGTCGGACCGGCTGGCCGGTGCGGCTTCCTCGACGGACGGGAGCGACGCAGGCACCGCCCACGCCACTGCTCCCACGACGACGACGCAGAGTGCCGCAGAGGCTCCTGCCACCGCACGACGACGCCGTCCCCAGCGCCGTCCCCGCGTCCAGGCCGTTGAGGCGTCGACGAATCCGGGTTCGGGCACCTCGACGGGATCGGCCAGACGGTTCAGGTCGGCCCGGAGTTCGTCGTGCTCGGTGTGCGTCATGGTTCCTCCTGCGGGACCGACGGCTCCCTCACCACTGAACACGCAGCCGCCTCGGGAAAGGTTGGAAGACCCGCCCACATTCTTCACGCCCCACCGGTTTGGGTCGTGAATCGTCCCGATCCACGACCCAAACCGGTGGGGTGCGGCGTCCCGAGGACGGTAGCCCGGAAATGCGGAAGAGCCCCCGCCCCACCGAAGTGGGACGAGGGCTCTCCTCAGGCTGTGCGTCACAGCCCACTCAGGGCTGGAATCAGCCCTTGAGCAGGTTGCGGAGCACGTACTGCATGATGCCGCCGTTGCGGTAGTAGTTCGCCTCACCGGGGGTGTCGATGCGAACGACGCCGTCGAAGGCAACGACAGTGCCGTCAGCCTTGGTGGCGGTGACCTTGACGGTCTTGGGGGTGACACCCTCGTTGAGGGCGGTGATGCCCTCGACCGAGAAGGTCTCCTCGCCGGTCAGACCCAGGGAGTCGGCGTTCTCGCCGGCCGGGAACTGCAGCGGGATGACACCCATGCCGATGAGGTTCGAGCGGTGGATGCGCTCGTACGACTCAGCGATGACGACCTTGACGCCCAGGAGCGAGGTGCCCTTGGCGGCCCAGTCACGCGAGGAGCCGGAACCGTACTCCTTGCCAGCCAGGACGACCAGCGGGATGCCGGCAGCCTGGTAGTTGACCGAAGCGTCGTACACGAAGGAGACGGGAGCGTCAGCCTGCGTGAAGTCGCGGGTGAAGCCACCCTCGGTGCCGGGAGCGATCTGGTTGCGCAGGCGGATGTTCGCGAACGTTCCGCGGATCATGACCTCGTGGTTACCACGACGCGAGCCGTAGGAGTTGAAGTCACGCAGCTGGACGCCGTTCTCGGTCAGGTACTGACCGGCCGGGGAGTCCTTCTTGATCGCGCCAGCGGGCGAGATGTGGTCGGTGGTGACCGAGTCGCCGAGCTTCAGCAGGACGCGAGCGCCCGAGATGTCGGTGACCGGGGTCGGCTCGGCCGGCATGCCCTCGAAGTAGGGGGCCTTGCGGACGTAGGTCGACTTCTCGTCCCACTCGAAGACGTTGCCCGCGGGGGTCGGGAGCGAGCGCCAGCGCTCGTCACCGGCGAAGACGTCCTTGTAGGACTCGCCGAACATCTCCTTGTTGATGGCGCCGCGGATGGTCTCCTCGACCTCGGCCGGGGTGGGCCAGATGTCCTTGAGGAAGACGTCGTTGCCGTCCTGGTCCTGGCCGAGAGCGTCGTTGAAGAGGTCGACGTTCATGTTGCCGGCGATCGAGTAGGCGACGACCAGCGGCGGGGAGGCCAGGTAGTTCATCTTGATGTCGGGGCTGATGCGACCCTCGAAGTTACGGTTGCCGGAGAGCACCGAGACGACAGCCATGTCGTTCTCGTTGACGGCGGCCGAGACCTCGGGGATGAGCGGGCCCGAGTTACCGATGCAGGTGACGCAGCCGTAGCCGACCAGGTTGAAGCCCAGCTTGTCGAGGTACTCGGTCAGACCGGCCTTGGCGTAGTAGTCCGAGACGACCTGCGAACCGGGAGCCAGGGTGGTCTTGACCCACGGCTTGCGGGTCAGGCCCTTCTCGACGGCCTTCTTCGCGAGAAGAGCGGCGCCGATCATGACCGACGGGTTCGAGGTGTTGGTGCAGGAGGTGATCGACGCGATGGTGACGGCGCCGTTCTCCAGCTCGAACGAGGTGCCGTCAGCAAGGGTGACCGGAACCTTGGCGTTGACGTCCTTGGCGTAGGTCTTGACGTCCTCCGCGAAGTTGCCAGCAGCCTTGGTGACCTCGATGCGGTCCTGGGGACGCTTCGGGCCGGCGATCGACGGAACGACGGTGGAGAGGTCGAGCTCGAGGTACTCGGAGAAACGCGGCTCGGCGGCCGGGTCCAGCCAGAGGCCCTGCTCCTTGGCGTACGCCTCGACGAGAGCAACCTGCTCCTCGGAGCGGCCGGTCAGGCGGAGGTAGTTGGTGGTCTCCTCGTCGATCGGGAACACCGCGATGGTGGAACCGAACTCGGGGGACATGTTGCCGATCGTGGCGCGGTTGGCCAGCGGAAGGGCAGCGACACCGGGGCCGTAGAACTCGACGAACTTGCCGACGACGCCGTGCTTGCGGACCATCTCGGTGATGGTGAGCACGAGGTCGGTGGCGGTGGAGCCCTCGGGGAGCGTGCCGTTGAGCTTGAAGCCCACGACGCGCGGGATGAGCATGGAGACCGGCTGGCCGAGCATGGCAGCCTCGGCCTCGATGCCACCCACACCCCAGCCGACGACGCCGATGCCGTTGACCATGGTGGTGTGGGAGTCGGTACCGACGCAGGTGTCGGGGTAAGCCAGCAGCTCACCGTCGACCTCGCGGGTGAAGACCGTGCGGGCCAGGTGCTCGATGTTGACCTGGTGCACGATGCCGGTGCCCGGCGGGACGACCTTGAAGTCGTCGAAGGCGCCCTGGCCCCAGCGAAGGAACTGGTAACGCTCGCGGTTGCGCTCGTACTCGATCTCGACGTTCTTCTCGAACGCGTCGGCCGAACCGAAGACGTCAGCCATGACCGAGTGGTCGATGACCATCTCGGCGGGGGCCAGCGGGTTGATCTTGGAGGCGTCGCCACCGAGGTCAGCCATCGCCTCACGCATGGTGGCGAGGTCGACGACACACGGAACACCGGTGAAGTCCTGCATGATCACGCGCGCCGGCGTGAACTGGATCTCCTTGTCGGGCTCAGCAGCGGCGTCCCAGCCGGCGAGCGCGCGAATGTCGGCAGCCGTGATGTTGGCGCCGTCCTCGGTACGGAGGAGGTTCTCAAGGAGGACCTTGAGAGAGAACGGGAGGGAGGCGACGTCGACGTCGTCACCCGTCACCGCGTCGAGACGGAAGATCTCGTAGGACTTGCCGTCCACGTCCAGGGTGCTCTTGGCACCGAAGCTGTCCTGACTGGCCATCAGTCGCATCTCCTAGGAGGGGATTGGGGTTTCACACTCGTACCCATCTTGCCGCGCCATGACGGCGCGGAGATAGGAAGGTCTGCCTTACTTGCTCCGTCCGGACGCACGAGTGCGCCGTCGGGGGCGAAGTTAAATAATCTCTCGACGTCAAGATACACGACGTCCACCTACCAACCAAGGCGAACGCCGCAGGGCGAGCGTCGCACGCCCTCAGCACTCAGTCGGCGTCTCCGACTGCAGCCACGAGAGGCACGAGGAAGGCGGCGGCCTCCTCCAGCGGGGCCACCGAGCGTGCGGCACGCGCCCGCGCCAGCGCCCCCTCGATCGAGCTCACGACGAAGCCGGCCAGACCTTGCGCCTCGGTCGCCGGGCGACCGGCGGAGACCAGCTGCGCAGAGATCTCCTCGATCCACAGGTCGAAGACCTCGGCCGCCGCCGCCCGTACCACCGTCACGTCGGCAGAGTTGGCGGCCGCCATCACCGGGCAGCCGAGCGCGAAGTCGCTGCGTCGCAGATCGTCCGCCGTACGCCGAACGAGTCCGTCGAGCATCTCCGACGGAGTCACCCCCGCCCCCAGGGTCGCGATCACACCTCGCATCCGTCGACCGGCCTCGCCAGTGGCAACGGAGACCATCTCAGCCTTGCCTCCGGGGAAGTGCTGGTAGACCGACCGCCGAGCCACACCGCCTCGTTCCAGGATGTCCGCGAGGGCCGCGCCTTCGACGCCGTCCCTGCGGACCAGCTCGATGGCGGCAGTGACCAGACGCTCACGCGGGCCAGCCGCCATGGGATCTCCTGTGATTCGAGAAGGCCAGAGGGTAGACCGTCTGGTCTACCCTCTGCTTGCATGTAGACCAGACGGTCTACCGAGAACAGCCAGCCACGTGCAGCCTCAGAGATGACCGGTCTCGAACTCCTCCGGGCCACCGCGTCCCGCATCGGGACCACCCCCGGGATCGGACGGCTCCTCGGGATGGAGATCGACGCGATCGAGCCCGGACGGTTCGAGGCCAGCGTCGTCACCCGGCCCGACTTCGCCAATCCCCTCGGGGACGTGCACGGCGGGGTCTGCGCCACGCTCCTCGACTCCGTGATGGGGTGCGCGGTGCACACCACCCTCGGCCCCGGAGAGGGCTACTCCACCCTCGAGATCAAGGTGAACTACACCCGTACCGTCCCGGTCGCCGGTGTCCGTCTCACCGGGGTCGGGACCACCGTCCACGTGGGCGGGCGTACCGCCACCGCCCAGGGCGAGGTCCGCGACGACGAAGGTCGCCTGGTCGCCCACGCGACGACCACCTGCCTCATCCATCGCTGAGCAGACGCACGAGAGCCCCGTTCCGCACCCTCTCGGGCACGACACGGGGCTCTCGCGTCGGTGACGTCAGCGCACGAGCAGCGCGACGCACTCCACGTGGTGGGTCATCGGGAACAGGTCGAACGCGCGGAGCTTCTCCAGGCGGTAACCGTGCTCGGCGAAGAGCGCGATGTCGCGGGCCAGAGCAGCCGGGTCGCAGGCGACGTAGGCGACCGCACGCGGGGCGCGGTCGACGACACGCTCGACGACCTTGCGCTTGGCACCCTCACGCGGGGGGTCGAGGACCACGAGGTCGAAGGGCTCGTCGAACTGGTCACGCAGGACGTGGTCGACCAGACCGGCGGCGGTACGGATCTTGGCCAGACCCGTCATGTTCTTCTTGGCCAACTTGGCAGCGGTCTCGTCACCCTCGATCGCGACGACGCGAGCCTCAGTGCCGACCTTCTCCGCCAGGAAGCGGCCGAAGAGGCCGACACCGGCGTAGAGGTCAAGGACGGCCTCACCGGGCTGGGGGTCCAGGAACTCAAGGACGGTGTCGACCAGGGCCTCGGGGGCGCCGGGGTGCACCTGCCAGAAACCACCCGGAGCGACCTCGAACGCGACACCGTGGACGGTGTGGGAGACGGTCTCGCCCTCGATCAGGCACTCGTCGATCTCGACGAGCTCACGCGAGCGGTGCTTGCGCATCGCACGACCGCCGCCGATGGTGCCGGCGAAGCGGGTGCGGGAACGCCAGTGCAGGCCGTTCTTGTCGCCGGAGACCTGCTCGACACGGAGACCCGCGACGAGCGGGTTCTCAGCCTCGAGGCCGCCCAGACGGACGAGCTGCTCCTTGACGACTCCAGCCTTGAGAGCACGCTGGTGGGAGACCTTCACGTGCTGGAAGTCGCAGCCACCGCACAGGCCGGGGCCGGAGAAGCGGCACGGGGCCTCGACGCGCTGGGCCGAAGCCTCGAGGACCTCGACGGCGTCTCCACGCCAGAACCGGTCCCCCGCGGTGCCCTCGGTGATCTCGACGATCACCCGCTCGCCGGGGAGGGTGTGACGCACGAACACGACACGCTGTGCCGCAGCGCCGTCCTCGCCCGCTCCGGGGACCTCGACGCGGGCCACACAGTGACCTCCGTGGGCCACGGGCCCGACGACGACCTCGTGACGCTCCCCCACGTGGGAGATTCCACGGGCCTTGCGCTCACGGGGCTGCCGGTTCTGCCTGCTCATCTGTTGTTGACCTGTCCACTCTCGTCCTCGACCACCCGACCGCGTCGGAGGTCACCTGCCTTCACCCGGTCCTGGGCGCGGACGACGCGCGCACGCGCGACCTGCGAGGACTCGAGCTGGTACGGAACCGATGTCACCATGACTCCGGGCGCGAACAGCAATCGTCCCTTGAGTCGCAAGGCACTCTGGTTGTGCAGCAACTGCTCCCACCAACGTCCCACCACGTACTCAGGGATGTACACCGCCACCACTCCTCGCGGGCTGGCCTTGCGGATCGCCTGGGCGTACTCGGAGATCGGGCGGGCCACCTCACGGAACGGCGAGTGCAGCACCTTGAGCGGAACGTCGAGGTCGCGCTCCTCCCAGTCCTTGAGCAACGCAGTGGTCGCGACGGAGTCGATGTCGACGTAGACGGCCTCGAGCACGTTGGGGCGGGTCGCCTTCGCGAACGCCAGGGCCCGCAGCGTCGGCTTGTGGAGCTTGGAGACCAGCACGATCGCGTGCACCCGGGTCGGCATGACGCGGTCCTGCTCGTCGGCCGCGAGCTCTTCGGTGACCCGGTCGTAGTGACGTCGGATCGCGCGCATGACGAGGAAGAACAAGCCCATCACCAGGATCGTGATCCAAGCACCGTGGGTGAACTTGGTGACCAGGACCACGAGCAGCACCACCCCCGTCATCACCATGCCAACGGCGTTGATGACGCGCGAGCGCTGCATCCGTCCTCGTTCTGCAGGGTCGGTCTCGTCGAGCAGGTGTCGGGTCCAGTGCCGCACCATGCCGAGCTGGCTCAGCGTGAACGAGACGAAGACCCCCACGATGTAGAGCTGGATCAGGCGGGTCACTGCAGCGTCGAAGACCCACACCAGCATCAGCGACACCGCGGCGAGGAAGATGATGCCGTTGCTGTAGGCCAGACGGTCTCCCCGCGAGCCGAGCGCCTTGGGCAGGTAGCCGTCCTCGGCGAGGATGGAGCCGAGCACCGGGAAGCCGTTGAACGCGGTGTTGGCGGCGAGCACCAGGATCAGGCCGGTGACGATGGTGACGGCGTAGAAGCCGGGCGGGAACCCGTCGAAGACGCCACGCGCCACCTGGGCGATCACGGCGTGCTGGTCGTAGTCGCTGGCCGCCGAGCCGTCGGCGTTGACGAGGCGGTCGAGGTCGTAGGGGTCCACGAAGCGCAGACCCATCTGGTGGGCCAGCACGATCACGCTCAGCATCATCGAGACGGCGATCAGGCCGAGCAGCAGGAGCGTCGTGGCGGCGTTGCGGCTCTTCGGCTTCGTGAACGCCGGGACGCCGTTGGAGATCGCCTCCACACCGGTCAGCGCCGCACAGCCGGACGAGAAGGCACGAGCCAGCAGCACGATCAGACCGAACGTCGTGAGCTCTCCCTCCCAGCCGGGAGCGGGCACGATCTCCAGGGCCGCCGACTCGACCCGCGGCAGGCTGCCGTCGAACCAGCGGTACAGCCCGACCGCACACGTCCCCAGGATCGCCACGATGAACAGGTAGGTGGGCAGGGCGAAGAGCTTGCCCGACTCGCGCACCCCGCGCAGGTTGAGCGCGGCCAGGACGACCACCATCAGGGTCGCGAACAGCACCTCGTGGTGGTTGAGGAACGGCAGTGCCGAGGACGCGTAGTGCGCCCCTGCCGAGACCGAGACCGCCACCGTGAGGCAGTAGTCGACCAGCAGCGCGCTCGCGACCGTCGTGCCGGCGGTGAGGCCGAGGTTGACCTTCGCCACCTCGTAGTCGCCACCGCCGGAGGGATAGGCGTGCACGGTCTGGCGGTACGAGGCGATCACGGCCGCCATCACCACCGCCACCGCCACGCCGACCTGCCACGACATGGCGTACGCCGAGGCGCCGGCCATGGACAGCATGATGAAGATCTCGTCGGGGGCATAGGCCACCGAGCTCAGCGCGTCACTCGCGAAGACGGGCAGCGCGACCCGCTTGGGGAGCAACGTCTCCCCCAGCTGAGAACTGCGCAACTTGCGGCCCAACAGGACCCGTCTGAAGACGTCACCTACACCCACATCGGGCAACGCTAGCCCCAATCGCACCTCGACGACGCGCACGCAACCGCACGAACCGTCGCGGCGGGTATAGCGTGGCCGCGTGCACGTCGTGATCATGGGTTGTGGCCGGGTGGGGTCCACCCTCGCCCGCAGCCTCGAGGACCGTAACCACACCGTGTCGGTGATCGATGTCGACCCGGGCGCGTTCCGCCGACTCGGCGCCGACTTCAACGGCGACATGGTCACCGGCAAGGGCTTCGACCAGAAGGTCCTGGAGAAGGCAGGCATCCGTCGCGCCGACGCGTTCGCCGCGGTCTCCAGCGGCGACAACTCCAACATCATCGCCGCCCGGGTGGCACGCGAGACCTTCGGTGTGGGCACCGTCGTGGCCCGCATCTACGACCCGGGCCGCGCGGAGGTCTTCCAGCGCCTCGGCATCACCACCGTCGCCACCGTGCGCTGGACGTCGGACCAGTTCCTGCGACGACTGCTCCCGGCCGGCGCCGAACCCGACTTCCGTGATCCTTCGGGCATGATCCGCCTCGATCAGGTCCACGCCCCCGAGGCATGGATCGGCGAACGAACGATCCGTTTCCAGTCCCAGACCGCGAGTCGGATCGCATGGATCGACCGTCTGGGTGAGGGCATGCTCCCCAACCGTGACAGCGTCATCCAGGAGGGCGACGTCATCCACCTGGTGATGGCCGAGGCCACCGCTGCCGAGACGTACCGGGCCATCAACTCCGGCCCCCAGGAGGACTGAACCGTGCGCGTCGCCATCGCCGGAGCCGGAGCCGTCGGGCGAGCCATCGCCGTCGAGCTCATCGAGAACGACCACGAGGTCCTCCTCATCGACCGCGCCCCTGAGGCCGTCGTCCCCGAACGCATCCCGCAGGCGCAATGGCTGCAGGCCGACGCGTGCGAGATGTCGTCGTTGGAGGCCGCGAAACTGCAGACCTACGACGTCATGATCGCGGCCACCGGCGACGACAAGGCCAACCTGGTCACCTCCCTGCTGGCGAAGAGCGAGTTCGGGGTGCCACGCACGGTGGGCCGCGTCAACCACCCCGACAACGAGTGGCTCTTCACCGAAGCGTGGGGCGTCGACGTCAACGTCTCGACCCCGCGGATCATGGCGGCGCTCGTGGAGGAGGCCGTCACCGTCGGCGACCTCGTGCGACTCTTCACCTTCCGCAAGGGCAACGCCAACCTCGTCGAGCTGACCCTTCCGGACAACTCCCCCTACGTCGGGAAGCCGGCCGGTCTGGTGCCGTGGCCGGAGAACTGTCTGCTCGTCACGATCCTGCGCGACGGTCAGGTCTACCCGCCGGAGAAGGACCAGCCGTTGGAGTCGGGCGACGAACTCCTCTTCGTCATCAACGAGGAGGCCGAGGACGCCCTGCAGGAACTGCTCTCCCCGCGGTCCCCCAAGGCCTGAAGCCCGGCCGAGAAGACCGAACGTCAGGCGTCGTCGTCCTCACGGGGCCCGGCGAGCGCCTGAGCGACGTCCTCGGGGTCGCCCTCGAGCGGCGTGTGGTTGCGTCCCAGCACCCACACCATCAGTGCGAGGGTGGCGAGCTGGACCGGCCAGCCCATGATGATCTTGGTCGTTCCCAGGACCGCTACGGCGGTGTCGGCGTCCATCGATCCGGACTTGCCGGCCAGGTAGACCGGCGCCTGGGCCACGACGCGCAGGACGCACGGGGCGGCCAGCAGCCAGGTCAGGACCTTGGACAGCTTCACGACCTGACGGTTGGAGTGCCACGCCGTGGGGTCGCCGGTGACGCTGCCGACCATGAAGCCCACCAAAGGCCATCCGATGAGAACGGTGAACGCCATCACCACCGCGTACCCGCCGTTGTAGAGGATTCCGGGCAGGAAGTAGGCCAGCGCCTGGTCCTCGGCACTGCCACCCGAGGCGGCGGAGCGGTTCACGAAGAACCAGCCGATCGCGATCCCGAAGAGGGCGTTCAGGCAGAACTGCACGGTCGAGCGCTGCACCAGACGCAGCGCAAGCATCACGACGGCGGCCGAGATGCTCACCACCAACGCGGTGTCGAGGTCCTTGCGGGTCAGCCAGACCAGCGTGAAGAGGATGGTCGGGACAGCAGCCTCGACCATACCGCGTCGTCCACCGAGCGCCGTGGCCAACTGCTCACGCACCAGCGACTCGACGCTGCCGACGGAGGCCGCTCGCGGCTCGGGGACGGTGTCCTCACGGGTCACGGATGGTCCTTCCTGAGAGTTCCAGGCCGGACGCAGGTCACGGCATGAGTTCGTAACGAGGGTTGTACAGGACGCGACGGTGGTCGTGCAGGCCGATTCGTCCTTGGACGCTCATCGCCCGGCCCACCTGGATTCCCGCGATGCGACGTCGTCCCAGCCAGACCAGGACGACCACGCCGGTGCCGTCGTCGAGTTCGGCCTCCAACGACGGGACCCCGCCCCGGGGCATCAGGGTGAGGGTGCGCACGGTGCCGCGCAGCTTGACCGTCTCCCGGTCGGGAGCCTGACCGATCGGGGTGGCACCTGCGACTCCGTGCTCCTTGCGGAGATCGCGGGCCTCCTGGTCGCTCGAGTCGGCCCAGCGACGCAGAGCGTCACTCGCGGTGCTGCGCATCCCCATGGCTTGCCTCCTGGACGTGACGGCGCGTCGAGGGTCAGTCTCGTCGAGCCTCGGCCGGGAGCACCAGAGGAATCTGCTTGCCGACCGGCATGGCACCCACACCGCGACGCACCGCGACGAGACGCAGCGCGTGCTCCCAGACCTGAGCGGCCTCGGAGTCCATCGCAGGACGTCCCAGCAAGGTCGCACGGAGCATCCAGCGGCCACGCTCGACGGCGATGATGCGCGAGGGCTGGAAACCCTCGCTGCCGTCGGCGAGCTGGGCGGGGACGCGGCAGAGCAGCTCCGTGCCGAAGTCGCCCTCGCGCTCCTCGCTGGCACCGCCACGGCGGGCCACGTCGGCAGCGATCTGCGGACGAACCTCGTCCCACAGGCCACCGCTGGTGGGGGCCGCGTAGGCCTGGAGCTCCATCGCACCCTCCGGGCCGGCGAGCATCGCAGCGCCGACCTCCTCGGTCTGCTCGTTCACCTGGAGGCGCAGTTCGAGACCCTCGACCGGGGCGACGAGGAGCGCGCCCACGTCGATCCGCTCGATGTCGTCACGGATCTCCGACACGTCGAAGGGACCGGTGGTGGGGGCCGACTGCTCGCTGGCAGCGGCCGCACCTGCGGTCTGGGCTGCGGTCTCCTGCGTGGCCTTGCGACGGAACTTCACCGAAGACACCTCCTGGTGCTGGTCTGTGGTGTTGCTGGACTGTGGTGCTGGTCTGGGTGGAGTGACTCAGGCGCTCGCGGGGGTGCCACCGGTGAAACCGCCGGTGGAACCGTATCCCCCGTCACCTCGCGCGGTGTCGTCCAGCGTCTCCACCTCGACCCAGCGGACCCGTTCGTAGCGCTGGACGACGAGCTGGGCGATGCGGTCACCGCGCTGCAGGCAGATCTCCTCCACGGGGTCGTGGTTGATCAGCATCACCTTGATCTCGCCGCGGTAGCCGGAGTCGACGGTGCCGGGCGTGTTGACGATCGAGAGGCCGTGACGGGCCGCGAGTCCCGAGCGCGGGTGCACCAGGGCAACGAAGCCGTCGGGCAGTGCGATCGCGACGCCGGTGGGCACGAGAGCTCGCTCGCCCGGAGCGAGGACGACGTCGACGCCGGTGTGCAGGTCCGCGCCCGCGTCACCGGGGTGCGCGTAGGACGGGAGCGGCAGGCCTTCGTCGATCCGGACGACCCGCACGTCCAACGACGCGCTGGCAGTCCGGGGGCTGTTCTCTGCGGGGGCGTTCTGGGTCACCGGGTGAGCCTACCCGTCGGCGACGTACCCCGAGGTGGGTGTGCGCGGCTTTCGTCACGGCTTGGTGCCGCGCCTAGGCTGAGGTCCGTGGAGTACTCCGAGCGTCTGTACGTCCCCCTTCGCTGGTGGGTCCAGGGAATCATGCTGATCGCCACCTTCTGGCTGGCCCTGCTGGTTGCCGTGCCCGAGAACGAGGGTGTGGTCTGGATCATCACCGGGTTCGTCGTCGCACTGATGGCAGTGCTGTACGCGGCCTACGGTGCCGTGGTCCGGATCTCCGACGACGTCCTGACCGTGGGCCGCGCCCGGATCGAGACCCACCACCTGGGCGAGGTCGAGGCGCTGGACGCCGAGCGCACCCGCGCCGTCGCCGGCCGCGAAGCGGACGCACGTGCCCACCTGGTGCTGCGCCCCTACCTCAAGCGCTCGGTGAAGATCGCGGTCACCGACCCCAGCGACCCTGCCCCGTACTGGCTCGTCAGCACACGTCACCCCGAGAAGCTCGCCGCCGCCCTGCGTGCCGCCGGCGCCTCGGCCGAGGTCCGCTGACCTGTCCCCCTCCGCACGCTCTGCCGACGCGGCTAGGCTCTGGCCAACACCCAGAGCGCTCGTTCGGTCCACGACGGCGCCGCACGAGGAGGAGCCCCGCATGGGAAAGCGTTCCAAGGCCGGCAAGCAGAAGAAGTCCCCTGCGTGGAACGCGCTCTCTGCCGTGGCCGCCGTCGGCGCCGCAGCAGTGGCCAAGAAGGGTCTCGACGCCTCCTGGCGCGTGGCGACGGGCAAGAACCCGCCCGCGAACCCCGCTGACCCCGACGTCGAGCTGCGTGAGGCGATCCTGTGGGCCGCCGCCAGCGGCACGATCATCGCCCTGGCCCGCATGCTCGCGACCCGCAAGGCCGCCACGTACTACGCCCAGTCGACGGGTCAGCTTCCCCCGACCCTGCGCAAGGACGGCCAGAAGGCCACGTCCTCGGACGCGCAGGTCGCCTGAGCACCGTTCGTCTCAGCACCGTTCGTCGGACATCGAGACACGACACGAGGCCGCATCCCGTGGGGATGCGGCCTCGTTCGTCCGTGTGCGGTGCAGCCGGAACATCATTCGACGTCCAGCACCGCGGTGACGCGGCCCGGGGTTCCCGTCGGGGCCCGGGCTCGGCGTCAGTGGCGCTCAGTAGCAGTCGTGGCAGATCTGCTTCTCGGCGTCAGCCAGCTGCGAGTGGTGGTGCACCAGGAAGCAGCTCATGCAGGTGAACTCGTCCTCCTGCTTGGGCTTCACCTCGACGGCGAGCTCCTCGTGCGAGAGGTCTGCACCCGGCAGTTCGAACGACTCAGCGGCTTCGGTCTCGTCCTCGTCGACCTTGCCGGAGTTCTTGTCGTGTCGGCGCGCCTTGAGCTCCTCGATGCTCTCTTCGCTCTGGTCTTCCTCGTTCTTGCGAGGTGCGTCGTAGTCGGTCGCCATCTCTTCTTCCGTGTCCCGAAAATGTTGTGCCGTGTGTCGGCCCGAGCCATCCCTCGGCGGGAGGATTGTGCCCCACGGTGTCCGGTGGAGCACCACCGGCGTCATCTGTCGTGTCGAACCTGTTATTGCCCGCGGGTATTCCCGCGCTCCGGACGTGAGCCGTACCGCATTCAGGTGACGCGATTCTGGTGGCGTCGTCCACCGCTTTCGTCCGCCGAGGATCAGCCCCGTCGGAGCACAGACCCCAGGACCGGCTGGCGCTGCGAGCGTACGCGCGACACCCTAGGGCGTCAGTCGACGAAACCGCACTCGCGCAGGGTGCTCGCGAAGGCGTCCCAGGTGTGCGCCGGGGCAGCCACCAGCACCGAGCGCTCGTTCCACCCGTCCAGCTGGCGCCCCAGCGGACCGGCGAGGATCTCGAAGCGTCCCCCGGCCTCGGTGAGCACCAGGCGTCCGGCGGCGTAGTCCCACGGCTGAGGACCGTCCTCGACGTAGGCGTCGGCGATGCCCTCGGCGACGTGGCACAGGTCGAGGGCACAGGAACCCATGCGACGAATGTCGCGCACCAGAGGCAGCAGCCGGGCCACGCAGGCTCCCTGGTGGGCCCGGACCTCGCTGCGGTACCCGAAGCCGGTGAGCACCAGGCTCTGGGCGACCGTGGTCGCCGGACGCACCTGCAGCGGGCGTCCGTCCTTGGTGGCGCCCTGTCCCCGGCCCGCTGAGTAGACGGTTCCGGTGCCGACGTGGACGACCGCGGCCGCCAGCGGCTCTCCGTCGACCTCGGCGGCCAGGGAAACGGCGTACTCGTCGATGCCGTAGAGCAGGTTGACGGTGCCGTCGACCGGGTCGACGACCCAGCGGACACCGCTGACGCCTGCGGAGGCGCCCTCTTCCTCGCCGAGCACGGCGTCGTCGGGGCGGGTCTCGGCGAGCAGGCGGCGCACGAGAGCCTCGCTGGCCCGGTCGACCTCGGTGACGACGTCGACCTGGCTGGACTTGGTGTCGGCCACCTCGACGGCCTGACGGGCCATGTCGCGCACGAGGTCGGCGGCGGCAGCAGCGACCCGCTCGGCGACGGCCCGCAGTTCACTGACGTCGTGGGCGGTCTGGGGGGTGGGTGTGGCGTCAGGCTGGGGGGTGTTCATCAGGCGTTGACCTCGTCGTTCGTGGGGAGTTCGTCGTCTCGACCACACAGGGCCGGTCGGGGGGCACGCGGGTGGGGGCAGCAGCCGGGCGCGCACAGGTCCGGTCCGGCGCCGAGCGCCCCGACGCTGCGGCGCACGGTCTCGACACCGCGGACGACGGCGGCGCGTTCGAGGAGGAGGTCGCGGACCATCGCGACGAAGCGCGGATCGACGCCCGGGGTCGAGGCACGGCGGGCCTCGATCCCGAGCTCGGCGCAGGTGGCCATCGCTTCGGTGTCGAGGTCGTACACGACCTCCATGTGATCGGAGACGAAGCCGATCGGGATCATCACGACGGCCTTCACGCCGTCGGCGGCGAGCTCAGCGAGACGGTCGTTGACGTCCGGCTCGAGCCACGGGACGTGCGGAGCACCCGAACGCGAGCAGTAGACGAGCTCGTGCGGGCGTTCGACGCCGGTGGCCTCGGCGACGCGGGCCGTCACCTGGGCCATCACGTCGAGGTGCTGGCGCACGTAGGCGCCGCCCCCGGCGGGCGAGTTGAGGCCCGAGCCGTCGTTCATCGTGGTGGGGATCGAGTGGGTGACGAAGACGAGGTGGGCGTCGTCGCGCAGGGTCGCGTCGAGGTCGGCGAGGCAGCCCAGGGTGGCGTCGACGAACGGGTCGATGAAGCCGGGGTGGTTGTAGTACTGGCGCAGGCGGTCCAGGCGCGGGGCACCCTCGACCTCGGCGGTGACGTCGGCGAGGTTCTCGCGGTACTGCCGGCACGAGGAGTAGGACGAGTACGCCGAGGTGGTGAAGACCGCGGCACGCTGCACGCCGTCGGCCTTCATCTGCTCCACCGCGTCGTTGAGGTAGGGGTCCCAGTTGCGGTTGCCCCAGTACACGGGTAGATCGACGCCGGCCTCGGCGAGGTCGGCGCGCAGTGCGGCGAGCAGGGCCCGGTTCTGGTCGTTGATCGGCGACTTCCCGCCGAATCCGAAGTAGTGCTGGCCGACCTCTTCGAGGCGCTCGCGCGGGATCCCCCTCCCCCTGGTCACGTTCTCGAGGAACGGGACCACGTCCTCAGGCTTCTCCGGCCCTCCGAAGGAAAGCAGGAGCAGTGCGTCGTACGGCGTGACGTCAGCGCCGAGAGATGAGGTCATCTCCCCATCGTAGGCTCAGGCGGATAACGAACCCCGGGCCCTCGACCGTAACCTTGATGACGATGTTCTCCTCCTACGGTCGCGTCCTGTCACACCCCGGGGCCCTCGCTTTCTGCTCATCGGCCCTCGTCGCGCGGCTCCCTGCTTCGACCGTCGGTCTCGGCATCGTGCTGCTGGTCGAGCACAGGACGGGCTCCTACGGTCTGGCCGGAACCGTCTCTGCCGCGTACGTGCTGGCGCAGGCCGTGTTCGCCCTGGTGCACGGCAAACTGATCGACGCCTTCGGCCAGTGGCGGGTCCTGCCCGTGGCAGCAGCCGGTTTCACTGCGTCGTTGGCGTCGATGATCCTCTCGGTGGAGAACGACTGGCCCTCTGCGCTCACCTACCTGTTCGCCGCGCTGGGCGGCTCCTTCGCGCCGCAGATCGGCGCGTGCGTGCGGGCCCGGTGGTCCCACGTCCTGACCTCGCGTCGAGAGGTGCAGACCGCCTACGCGCTGGAGTCGGTGATCGACGAGTTCGTCTTCGTCGTCGGACCGGTGCTGGTGACGACGCTGGCGACGCTGTGGCAGCCTGCGTGGGCCCTGGCCCTGGCATTGACGCTGGGACTGGTCGGCACCGTTTCGTTCGCCGCGCAGCGACACACCGCTCCCCCGGCACGCCGCCGCAGTTCCGGCAACGACGTCCGGCCCCCGATGGACTGGGCCGCACTGGCGCCCCTGGCAGTGGTGGGTCTGATGCAGGGCGCCCTCTTCGGCGTCGCCGAGGTCGCCACGGTGGCGTTCGCCGACCGCGCCGGGTCACCGGGCCTTTCCGGACCGCTGCTCGCGATGTGGGCGCTGGGCAGCATGGTCGGTGGCCTGGTCGCCGGGACCCTGACGTGGCGTCGTGGACCCCAGGTGCGAGTCCGGGTCGGCATGGTCGCGCTGACGGTGTTGATGGTGCCCACGATCCTGGTCTCCTCGACCTGGGCGTTGGGTGCAGTGCTGCTGGTCGCCGGGCTGGCGATCGCTCCCACCATGATCGCGACCCTGACGCTCGTCGAACTCTGCGTTCCGGCCGCGCGTCTGACCGAGGGCATGGCGCTGATCCAGACCGGCCTGGTGGCGGGTGTGGCTCCGGGCGCTGCGATCGGCGGCGTGCTCGTGGACTCCCACGGACCCTCGGCCGGTTTCGCGGTGGGCGTGGCCGCGTGCCTGCTCGGCGCGGCCGCCGCTCAACTGTTGCGTCCCCGTCGCCGTTCCGAGGCTGACGCAGTCTCCTGACCCGCTGACGTGACGGGGTCGCGGGGACTAGCCTCGGCCCATGACCGACGTGCGCACGACCTCCGAGGCTGCGAGCCACGGACCGGTGTGGCGCAACTGGTCGGGCCTGGAGAGCACCACGCCCGTCCGGTCCGAGGCTCCGGCTTCCAGCGCTGACGTGGTCCGCGCGGTCGAGCGTGCCCGCAGCGAACGCACGACGGTGAAGATGATCGGTTCGGGGCACTCGTTCACGTCGATCTCGGCTCCCGAGCACACGATGCTGACCCCCGAACGCCTGGTCGGCGAGGTCCGGGTGGACCACGCGACGATGACGGCCACTGCGCCGGCCGGGGTGCAGCTCAAGCACCTCAACGTCGCGCTCGAGCAGGCCGGCGTCTCTCTGCACAACATGGGCGACATCGCCGAGCAGACCCTGGCCGGCGCGGTCTCCACCGGCACCCACGGCAGCGGCGGTGTCGTCGCCGGGCTCGCTCCCCAGCTGGCCGGCTTCGAGATGGTCTCCGGCACCGGCGAGGTGCTGCGCGCCTCCGAGACGGAGAACCCCGACGTCTTCCGGCTGGGACGCGTCGGCCTGGGCGCGCTCGGGGTGCTGACCGAGGTCACGTTCAAGGTGGAGCCGACGTTCCTGCTCCGGGCCGAGGAACGCCCGATCGGCTGGGACGAACTCCTGGCCACCTTCGACGAACTCGACGAGGCGCACCATCACGTCGACGTGCACTGGTTCCCGCACACCGATCGTGCACTGCTCAAGGCAAACACCCGACTCACCGACGAAGACCCGGAGCCGCTGTCCCCGTTCCGCGCCTGGCTCGACGACGACTTCCTCTCCAACACCGCCTTCGGCGTCCTGAACGCGGTCGCGAGCAGGGTCCCGTCGCTGGTGCCCGGCATCAACGCCGCCGCGTCCCGGGTGCTGTCGGCACGCACCTACTCCGACGTCGCACACAAGGTGTTCGTCTCCCCGCGCACGGTCCGGTTCCGGGAGATGGAGTACGCCCTCCCCCGCGAGGTGGGACTGGAGGCGCTGCGTGAGGCCCGTCGGGTGATGGACGCCCACGACTGGCGGATCTCCTTCCCCGTCGAGATCCGCACCGCGCCTGCCGACGACGTCGCTCTCTCCACCGGGTACGGGCGCGACTCGATGCACCTGGCCTTCCACGTCCACCACGACGTCGACCACACCGCCTACTTCGCCGCCGTCGAGAACGTCATGCGGGGGTACGGAGGTCGTCCCCACTGGGGGAAGTTGCACCGCCTGCGTGTGGACGACGTGAAGGACGACTACCCTTTGCTCGACGAGTTCCTTTCCCTGCGGGATCGACTCGACCCTGATCGAGTGTTCACCAATCCCTATTTGCGCCGAGTTCTGGGAGAATGACAGCAATGTCGTCCACCAACGCACGTAGCCCGTTCGCCTCGGGGCCTGACCACGGCACCCCGGCGAGCCGCTTCGCGACCGCCGGTCCCGGCGCGCCGTACGTGCGTGAGAACCTGCGTGAGCGGGCCGGCGCCGGCCCCGCGCGGGAGCGTGGACCGGTGCACCTCACTCTTGCGGCCCTCAGTGAGGACCACACCCGCCTGCTGCTCGTCGACGGCAACGGTTCTGAGTTCACCCTCGACCTCGACAACGCCCTGCGCTCCGCCCTGCGTGGTGAGCTGCCTCGACCCGCCCATCTGGAGATCCGCATGGAAAGCGCCCTTCGCCCTCGTGACATCCAGGCCCGCATCCGCGCGGGTGAGAGTGCGGAGTCCGTCGCGGCCGTGGCCGGGACATCGTTGGACAAGATCATGGTCTACGCCGGCCCCGTACTGGCCGAGCGTGAGCACGTCGCCGACCGCGCCCAGCGTTCCTCGATCCGTCGTCGTCCGCACGAGGTCGGTGTCTCCACCGCCCGGACCGTCGACGAGGCCGTGCAGACCCAGCTCCGCGCGCACCGTACGGACCCCACCTCGGTGGAGTGGGACTCCTTCCGTCGTGAGGACGGCCGCTGGACGGTCACCGGCCGCTACGACACCCCCGCCCGCACCGGCGTGGCCACGTTCACCTACGACGTCCAGGGCAACTACGTCCTGCTCGAGGACGACGACGCCCGCTGGCTGGTCGGCGACGCCCTGCTCGACGCCCCGGTCGCTGCCCCTCAGGGTCTGCGTTCGGTTCCGGTCTCCCTGGGCGACGACGCGATCCGCCTGGTCAAGGGCCAGAGCGAGGTGGACACTTCCGCTGACGGCGAGTCTGAGGTCGCGGCTGAGGTCGAAGCCGCGGCGCCCGTCGACGAGGCTCCGGTGGCCGACACCGAGCCTGTCGAAGAGGCGGCCGACCCCCACGCTCCGCTGGTGGAGGAGCGCACCATCGACCTCAGTGAGACGGTGGCGAACATCCGCGGCGCGATGCGTCAGCACGTTCCCCCCTACGCCCCGGCCAAGCCCCAGCGCGCCACGATGCCGTCGGTCGAGGCCCCCTCCGCCGTGGCCCCCGCCGCCCCCGTCGAGGAGACTCCGGCCGTCGTGGACGAGGCCCCGGCAGTAGAAGTGACGGACGCCCCCGCGGAGACTGACACCGACAAGCCTGTCGTGAAGAAGTCGCCCAAGAGGCGCGGCCGCGCCTCCGTCCCGAGCTGGGACGAGATCATGTTCGGTGGACCGAACGACTGACCGGCGCGGTGGACCGAACGACTGACCGGCGCGGTGGACCGAACGACTGACGTTCGACCCTGACACGCCGCGAGGGGCGGACGGTTCTCACGAACCGTCCGCCCCTCGTCGTGCGTGCTGCCTCTGTCGTGAGGTGCGCGCTGGGCTCAGACCGGGCGTCCGGCCGGAGCGTTGGCCGCGGTGAGGGCCGGGTCGCGCTGGACCACGTCGCCGAGGGCGGCGTCGATGGCTGCCATGACGTCGGCGTCGAGCGTCACGCCGACGGCGCCGACGTTCTCGTGGACCTGCTCGGGGCGCGAGGCACCGATGATCGCGGAGGCGACGTTCGGGTTCTGCAGCACCCAGGCGACGGCGAGCTGCGCCATCGACAGGTCGAGCTGCTCGGCGATCGGGCGCAGGTTCTGCACGGCGGTGAGGATCTCGTCGGTCATGAAGCGGCTCACCATCGAGGAGCCGCCCTTCTCGTCGGTGGCGCGCGAGCCGGCCGGGGCGGGCTGACCGGGCAGGTACTTGCCGGTGAGGACGCCCTGGGCGACCGGGGACCAGACGATCTGGGACAGACCGAGCTCGGCGGAGGCGGGGACGACCTCGTCCTCGATCACGCGCCACAGCATCGAGTACTGGGGCTGGGACGAGATCAACTGGACGCCGAGCTCCTTGGCCAACGGTGCGGCGGCACGGAGCTGGTCGGCGGTCCACTCGCTGACACCGATGTAGAGCGCCTTGCCGGAGCGCACGACGTCGGCGAAGGCCTGCATCGTCTCCTCGAGCGGCGTCTCGGTGTCGTAGCGGTGTGCCTGGTACAGGTCGACGTATTCGGTGCGCAGACGCTTGAGGGAGCCGTTGATCGACTCCAGGATGTGCTTGCGCGACAGCCCGACGTCGTTGTGTCCCTTGGGGCCGGTGGGCCAGTAGACCTTGGTGAAGATCTCTAGGGACTCCCGACGCTCCCCCGCGAGTGCATCGCCGAGGACGGACTCGGCGATGGTGTTGGCGTACACGTCGGCGGTGTCGAAGGTGGTGATGCCGGCATCCAGGGCTGCCCGCACACACGCGGTGGCGGTGTCCTGGTCCACCTGGCTGCCGTGGGTGAGCCAGTTGCCGTAGGTGATCTCGCTGATCTTGAGGCCGGAGTTGCCCAAGTACCTGAATTCCATGTTCCCCAATCTACTCACTCATGTTGGACGTCTCACGCCACGACGCCGTCTGCAGACGCGCGACAGTGGTTCTGCGTCAGGCCCCACGCCGTGACAAGATCTGCTCTTGTGGCTGAACTGCACTTCTTCACCGGCACCATGGACTCCGGCAAGAGCACTCTCGCGCTGCAGACCAACCACAACCACGCCGCCCGCGGCCGAGTGGGTCGGATCTTCACCGCCAACGACCGTGGCGGCAACGCCGTCCTGTCGAGCCGTCTGGGCCTGAGCCACGACGCGCTCGATGTCGCGAGCGACTTCGACTTCTGGAAGTACGTGGTCGACTCCCTCACCAAGGGCGACCGGATCGACTACCTGATCTGCGACGAGGCACAGTTCTACTCCGCGGACCAGATCGACCAGCTGGCCAAGCTGGTCGACGAGCTGCAGATCGACGTCTTCGCGTTCGGCATCCTCACCGACTTCCGTTCGTACATGTTCCCGGGCAGTGCACGACTGGTCGAGCTGGCCGACCGGATGCACGTGCTGCAGGTCGAGGCGCTGTGCTGGTGCGGCAAGCGTGCGACGCACAACGCCCGCGTCGAGAACGGCACGATGGTCACCGACGGTGAGGTCGTCGTGCCCGGAGACGTCGCCGACAACCCGCAGGTGGCCACGAAGGTCACCTACGAGGTGTTGTGCCGCCAGCACCACCGTCGTCACCTGACGGCGGCCCGGGCCAAGGCCGTGAGCCTCCAGCCCGAACCCCTGCCCTTCGACTGACTCAGATCAGCAGGGCTCAGATCGCCGGGCTCACAACACCGGGCTCAGATCACCAGCATCGGGATCAGCATCTCGGCGCGCGAGAGCGAGCCGTGCATGCCCACCAGGCGGGTCTCGACCGGGAAGTCGACGCTCGACATGATCGCGGCGTCCCCGGCACAGGCAGCGACCACGTCGCCGATCCGGTCGGCGACGGGGTCGGTGAGCGCACCGAACCAGCCACGCGCGCCGGCTTCGGCGCGGGTCAGCACCTCAGCGCGGTCCCCGAGGACCTCACGCCAGGTGGCGGCGACGTCGTCGACGGCACCGTCGTGGCAGTAGACGTGCCGGAAGCGCGCCTCTCCCCCGAGCAGTCGCACACCGTCGCGCAGTTCGCGACGGTCGTCGACGTCGATCCGGCTCTCCTGCGGGGAGTCGACCATGCCGTGGTCGGCGATCACCAGCAGGCGGGTGCCGGGCGGGAGGTGGTCGCGCATCTGCTCGGCCTCGGAGTCGACCGCGGAGAGCTGCTGGAGCCATTCCTGCGACGCGACACCGTGGCGGTGGCCGGTGCTGTCGAGGGCGGAGTCGTAGACGTAGGTCAGTGACGGGCTGCGCCACGACGCACCGACCACGGCCGCGATCCGCTCCCCGGCGGACTGGGCGCCCACGTACTCGGCGCCACGGTTAGACATCGTGGTCAGCGGCGAGTTCATGAACTCGGCCTTGTTGACCACCGTCGTCAGGACGCCCTGCTCCCCCAGCCGCATGAACGCGGTGGTGTGCGGCTGCCAGACGAGCGGGTCGACGTCACCGGACCAGTTGAGGCCGTTGAGGAGTCGGTCGGTGCCGGGAATCCGGGCGGTGTAGCCGACCATCCCGTGGGTGCCCGGCAGGAGGCCGGTGCCCAGGGAGGTGAGACTGGTGACGGTCGTGGAGGGGACACCAGCGGTGCCGGGCTCCTGCTGGGCCAGCAGCGACGCCAGGAACGGTGCCGCGTGGGCGTAGCGACGGATCAGTTCCGCGCCCAGACCGTCGACCAGGAAGACGACGTAGGAGCCGGCGTCGGGCAGGTGCAGGCTCGTGACGGCACCCGGCAGCGGCGTGCCCAGGGCGGCCGCGACGGCCGGGAGGACGTCGGTCAGCGACCGGCTGCCGTAGGCGGGCTCGACGAACGACGCCGGGGTGTTCCCGGCGTCGGACGGACCGTTCACCTCACGCACCGCGGGTGCGGGAGGAGACCTGCTCGGCGAAGGCCAGCAGGCCGGCGACGGCGTCACGGCCGTCAGCAGCAGCGGAGACACGCAGCGAGAAGTCCTCACCGGCGAGCACGCCGGTGTAACCGTGGTCGGCGTCGCACTGGGGGTCGGTGCAGCCGGCAGGCTCGAGGTCGAGGCGCTGGACGCCACCCCAGCCGATGGTCAGGACGGCCTCGACGGCCGGTCCGGGAGCCTTGGTGGGGTTGGTGACCATGCGGGTCACCGCGACGGTGCGGACCGCGCTGAGCGCGATCGCCTCGGTCGACGTCGACGTGTACGGCTCCGGCAGCAGGTCGTCGCCGGGGTGCTCGTCGGTGTGGGCCAGCAGCAGACGCGTCGGGGTGAGGACCACGACGGTCAGGTGGCGACGCACCTCGTCACGTTCGAAGGTCGGCTCGTGGTGCACGTAGTGGGCCAGCACGGGCTCACCGGCCACCGCCGCGGAGACCGCGTCGGAGACGACTTCGGGGTAGTAACCGGTTCGTTCGATCGCGGCCCGCAGTTCGCGGGTCCTGTCCGTCTCGGATCCAGCGTGATCGGGGGTCCTGCTGCGCATGGGGTCCAGTGTGTCACGCCCCGCGCCGACAGCGTGGGTCACGGGCACCTGCTGCGACTGCCCCGCCGGCCCGGAACCGCGTCGACCGAAGCCTGCGCCGCGACCGCGTCCGAAGCGGCTCATCCGTGGCTCGTCTCGCCGGGCACGGCGTTGAGACGGCGCACGAACCAGTCCGAACGCGGGTCGACCATCGGCTCGATCCGGATGTTGGCACCGAGCACCGCGGCTCCGTCCTCGCCGGCCAGCACGAGCGGGAGCGAGAGGGAACGGATCTGCGGGACGTCGTGCTGGAGCTGCGCGATCCGGCGCAGGATCCGCTCGACCTCGCTGACGTCGACGATGTCGCTGCCGCGGTAACCGAAGAGCAGCGGCGAGGCCTTGATCTCGCGGACCATGTCCTGGGCATCGTGCTCGGCCAGCGGCGGGATCCGGTAGGCGCGGTCTTGGAGCAGTTCGGTCATCGGGCCACCGATGCCGAAGGAGATGACCGGTCCGAAGAGCGGGTCCTCCATCGTCTCCATCGCGACCGGGACGCCCGGCGGTGCGTTCTTCTGCACCACGAAACCGGCGCTGGCGACGTCGGGGACGACCTCGAGAAGCTTCTCCCAGGCCTCCATCATCGTCTCGGAGCCGTCGATGGTGCGCCACACGTGTGCCTGGTCGGGGCGGTCACGCAGGTGCGGGGCGGTCGCCTTGAGGACGACGTCCCAGCCGAGTGCGTCACCCGCCTCGATCGCTTCCTGAACGCTGTTGACGCGGTGCGTCTTCCACAGGTCGATGCCGTAGCAGGCGAGCAGGTCGTGCTGCTCGGTGTCGGTGAGGTCCCAGCCCTCGGGGTGGCGCTTGAGGAGGTGGTGGACCATCTTCTTGGCCTCGGCGAGGTCGACGAGGGCCTCGTCGTTGGAGCCGTTGACCGGGGTGCGCAGCCACATCGCGTACTCGACCACCCGAGCCAGGGCACGGACCGCGGACTCCACAGCCGGGTACGACGGCACCGAGCCACGACCGGCGGTCGAACCGGCGACGTCGGGAACCCGGAGCAGTTCCGGGACACCTTCCGCGCCCAGGAAGGTGGAGACGAGCGGCTTGTCGGACTGCTCACCGATGGCAGCGAGCACGTTGGCGACGTCCTCGCCCGACACGTTGAGCGGCGGGATGTAGATCGCGGCGACGGCGTCGACCTCGGGGTCGTCGATCGCGGCGTCAAGGGCGTCCTCGAACGCGCTCGCGCCGGCGTCCGCACCGAGCGCGACGGTCTTGTTGACGACGAGGCCTGCCCCGGCCGCGGCGTCAGCGGCCAGCAGTGCCAGCGCGTCGGAGTTCCCGACGACGGCGACGCGGCGCCCACGCGGCAGCGGCTGGTGAGCCATCAGCTGCGCGACGTCGAACATCTCTTCCAGGGTGTCGACCTGGATCACGCCGGCCTGACGGAACATCGCGTCGACGGCTTGGGAGGGCGCAGCGATCTTGCGGACCGCGTGCCCCATCGGGACGCCCTGGGTGGTGCGGCCCGAACGGACCGCGATGATCGGCTTGCGGCGCGACACGCGGCGGGCGATGCGGGAGAACTTGCGCGGGTTGCCGATGGACTCCAGGTACAGGAGGACGACCTCGGTCGACTCGTCCTTCTCCCAGTACTGCAGGAGGTCGTTGCCGGAGACGTCGGCGCGGTTGCCGGCGCTGACGAAGGTGGTCAGACCCAGGCCACGGTTGTTGACCTTCTCCAGGATCGCGGAGCCGAGCGCACCGGACTGGCAGAAGAAGCCGGCACGGCCACGCGGCGGCATCACCTGCGAGAGCGAGGAGTTCAGCGACACCTCGGGGTCGGTGTTGATGACACCGAGCGCGTTGGGGCCGATCAGACGCAGTCCGTAGGAACGCGAGAGGCCGACGAGCTGGCGCTGACGGCGGCGTCCTTCCTCACCGGTCTCGGCGAAGCCCGAGGAGATGACGACCAGGCCGTGGACGCCCTTGGCGGCGCAGTCCAGGACGACGTCCTGCACCTTGTCGGCCGGGACCGCGACGATCGCGAGGTCGACCTCGCCAGGGATGTCGGAGACCGTCTTGTACGCCGGCAGCCCCGAGACGGCGTCGGCGTTGGGGTTGACCGCGTAGACGCGGCCGTTGAAGTCGCCCAGGACGACGTTGCGCACCAGCAGCCGACCGATGGTGTCCTGCTTGCGGCTGGCGCCGATGACGGCGATCGAGCGCGGGTTGAAGAACTTCTCGATCGAGGCGGACTCGGCGCGGTGCTCGCGCTGCTCCATCACGTCGAGGGCGGTCATGGTGGCGTCGATCGAGAACTCGAGGCTCACGAGGCCGTCGTCGTACTGAGAACGGACCTGGTAACCGGCGTCCTTGAAGGTACGGATCATCGGGTGGTTGTCGGGGAGGACCTCCGCGACGAACTTCTCGATCCCGCGCTCACGGCCCGCCTGGGCGAGGTGCTCGAGCAGGAGCTGACCGATGCCGCGACCCTGGTGCTTGTCCTCGACGAGGAAGGCGATCTCGGCCTCGCCCTCGCCGACGGCGTCGTAGCGTCCCACCGCGATCATCTTGCGGCCCACGAGCAGCACGAAGGCGACCCGATCGGTGTAGTCGACCTGGGTGAACCGCTTGACGTCGCGCTCGGAGAGCTTCGGCATCGGGGCGAAGAACCGGTAGTACTTCGACTCGTCCGAGACCCGGGCATAGAAGTCGACCAGCAGGTCGGCGTCCTCGGGGCGGATCGGCCGGATGTGCGCGGCCCGTCCGTCCCGCAGCAGGACGTCGGCCTCCCAGTGGCTGGGAGGCTCAGGAAGGACCGTTCCGGTCACGTCGTCGCTCACAGTGCAGAATCTAACGTGAGCGTGCGCGCGCCCGTGCAGCACCGCACGTCGCGGCGTGCCGCGGACGCCCCTGGACGCGGTGTGCAGGACAGGTCACGGCGTGCCGCATGGCAACGATGTCGGTGGCGTCGGGAAGAATCATCCGCATGGCTCGACGCAGCACCACTCCTCCGCTCCCCGACGACTTCGAGGAGCACATCCTCGACATCAACGTCGGGGACGAGATCAAGACCTCCTTCCTGGAGTACGCCTACTCCGTCATCTACTCCCGTGCGCTCCCCGACGCGCGTGACGGACTGAAGCCCGTCCAGCGCCGCATCCTGTACACGATGGACGACATGAGCCTGCGTCCCGACCGCGGCCACGTGAAGAGCGCCCGCGTCGTCGGCGAGGTGATGGGCAAGCTCCACCCCCACGGCGACTCCGCGATCTACGACGCGTTGGTCCGCATGGCCCAGCCGTTCTCGATGCGCCTGCCGATGGTCGACGGCCACGGCAACTTCGGATCGCCCGACGACCCGCCGGCGGCGATGCGTTACACCGAGTGCCGGATGGCTCCGGCCGCCGCCGCGATGACGGCCTCCCTCGACGAGAACACCGTCGACTTCCGCCCCAACTACGACAGCCGCGAGTTCGAGCCCTCCGTGCTGCCCTCGGCGATCCCCCACCTGCTCGTCAACGGTGCCACCGGCATCGCGGTCGGCATGGCCACCAACATCGCTCCGCACAACCTCGTCGAGGTCGTCGCGGCCCTCAAGCACCTGATCAAGGCACCGAAGGCCACCACCGACGACCTGATGAAGTTCATCCCCGGTCCGGACCTCCCCACCGGCGGCAAGATCGTCGGCCTGGACGGCATCCGCGACGCGTACGAGACCGGTCGCGGCACGTTCAAGATGCGGGCCACCACCCGGATCGAGAACGTCACGCCCCGCAAGAAGGGCATCGTCGTCACCGAGATGCCCTACGGCGTCGGCACCGAACGGGTGGTCTCCAAGATCAAGGACCTGGTGATCGCCAAGAAGCTCCAGGGCATCAGCGACATCAAGGACCTCACCGACCGCACCCACGGCATGCGTCTGGTGATCGAGATCAAGAACGGCTTCGTCCCCGAGGCCGTCCTGGAGCAGCTGTACCGCCAGACCCCGCTGGAGGACTCCTTCGGCATCAACGCGGTCGCGCTGGTCGACGGGCAGCCGCGCACGCTGAGTCTCAAGGAGATGCTCGAGGTCTTCCTCAAGCACCGCTTCGAGGTCGTGCGTCGTCGCTCGACGTTCCGCCGGGACAAGGCCGCTTCGCGTCTGCACCTGGTGGACGGTCTGCTGATCGCGATCCTCGACATCGACGAGGTCATCGCGCTGATCCGTTCCAGCGAGACCACCGCCGAGGCGAAGGCCAAGCTGATCTCGGTCTTCGACCTCAGCGAGATCCAGGCCGAGTACATCCTGGAGATGCCGCTGCGTCGTCTGACGAAGTTCTCCACGATCGAGCTCGAGAAGGAGAAGTCCGAGCTCGAGGAGACCATCGCCGCACTGCAGGCGATCCTCGACGACGAGAAGTTGCTCCGCAAGGTCGTCTCCGACGAACTCAGCGACGTCGCGAAGACGTTCGGCACCCCGCGTCGCACGGTACTGCTGGCCTCGGCCGGTGTCCCGGTGACGGCGGCCAAGGCTGCTGCCTCCCTGGAGGTCCCCGACGACCCGTGCGTCGCGATGCTCTCCTCCACCGGCCTGCTGGCCCGTACGGCCGCGAACGAGCCGCTGGGCCACGGTGGCGACCGCGCCAACCACGACGTCGTCGTCTCCGCGGTCACCACGACCGTCCGTGGCGAGGTGGGTGTCCTGACCAACCGCGGTCGGGTCGTGAAGCTCTCCGTCCTCGACTTCCCCGAGCTCCCGGCGACCGCTGGCGATCCGCTGCTGCAGGGCGGCCTGCCGTTGGCCGAGGTCCTCGAGCTGGGCAAGGGCGAACGTCCGCTCGGCCTGACCCGTCTGCAGGAGGACGGCCCCGGTCTCGCGGTCGGTACCCGCAACGGCGTGGTCAAGCGCGTCAACCCCGAAGTCCTGACCCGCGACGAGTGGGAGTACATCTCCCTCAAGGACGACGACGAGGTGGTCGGCGCGCTCGAGCTGCGCACCGGCACCGAGACGCTCTGCTTCGTCACCTCCGACGCGCAACTCCTGCACTACCCCGCCGACCTCGTGCGTCCGCAGGGACGTACCGGTGGCGGTGTGGCGGGCGTGAAGCTGTCGGCCGGCGCGCGCGTGGTCTCGTTCACCGCGTTCGAGCCCGTCGACGCGGTCGTGGTGACCGCCTCTGGCTCCTCGACCGCCCTCCCGGGCACCGAGCCGGGCAACATGAAGGTGACCCCGTTCAGCGAGTACCCGGCCAAGGGCCGAGCCACCGGTGGTGTGCGCTGTCACCGGTTCCTGAAGGGCGAGGACGCCCTGATCCTGGCGTGGGTCGGTCAGGGACCGGCACGCGCCGCTGCCGCTTCTGGTGCACCGGTCCCGTTGCCGGAGCCGGACGGACGCCGTGACGGCTCGGGCATGCCTGCGGCACAGCCGGTCGCCGCGATCGCCTCGCCCGTCTCGTTCCAGGCCTCCATCGGCAACGCCGACGCGGGCACTGTGGCTGAGGCCGGCACTGTGGCTACGGTGGGCGCCGGGCCGGACACCGCCGGTGACGGCCAGACCACGCTTGACCTGGAGGGCTGAGATGCGCACCACCACATGGACCGCTGTCGCGGGGTTCGTCCTGACGGCCCCGTGGCTCCTGTCCGGCTGTTCGGGCGACGACGCTGCCCCCACGGGCAGCCCGCTCGACGTACTGGCTGCCGCGGCCACCGAACTCGACTCCACCAGCGGCGCCCACCTGACCCTGACCTCGACCGACTTCCCCAGCGGCGCCGCCGGTGTCATGGGCGCCGAGGGTGACGTGGTCACCGAGACCGGTGGTGGCGCCGGCTTCGAGGGCGACCTGACGGTCAACTTCGCCGGCGCTGCGGTGCCGGTCCCGGTGCGTTCGCTCGACGGCACGGTGTGGGCCCAGATCCCGTTGACGCAGGGCTGGTCCGTCATCGACCCCGCCGAGTACGGCGCCCCTGACCCGTCCGGTCTCCTGTCGCGCGAGAGCGGTGTCGCTGCACTGCTGAACGCGACCGAGGACGTCGAGGCGGGATCATCGGTGCGCGGCGGCAAGAACAACGCCGAGGTGCTGACGCCGTACACCGGCACGATCAGCGGCGACGTGATGCAGCGGGTGCTGCCCACCAGCGCCGGCGACGAGTTCGACGTGACGTTCCGGATCACCTCCGCGGGCACCTTGGCCGAGGCCGAGATGACGGGCGTCTTCTACCCCGACACCCCGGAGATGACCTACACGCTCGTGGTCAGTGACCTCGGGCTGGAGCGCGTGATCGAGGCACCGTGACGCCGACGGGGGCGCTGTCGCGGGGCGTGCGGATGCTGCTGGCCCTGGCAGCACTGGCGGTCGGTTTCGCGGCCGCAGACACCTACGTCGTGGTGATGGCGCTGCCCGACATGATGGGCAGCGTCGGCGTCGGGATCGACGAGCTGCAGCGGGCTGCCCCGATCGTGTCGGGCTTCCTGCTCGGGTACGTCGCGATGCTGCCCCTGATCGGCCGGATCGCCGATCTCCGCGGCCGGGTCCCGGTGCTGGTGGTCTCGCTCGTCGTGTTCGCCCTCGGCTCCGCGGTCACCGCGGTCGCCTACGACATGACCTCGATGGTCGGCGGTCGTTTCCTCCAGGGTCTGGGCGGTGGCGGGCTGGTCCCGGCAACGTTGGCGCTGGTGGCCGACCTCTACCCGCCGCATCGACGCGGTGTGCCGCTCGGTCTGGTCTCCGCGGTCCAGGAGATCGGATCGGTGCTCGGCCCCCTGCTGGGTGCCGTGGTGATGGCGGTCGCCGACTGGCGGGTCATCTTCGCGCTCAACCTTGCCGTGGGTCTGGTGCTGGCTGCGGGGCTGCTGGCATTGGCGCGCGGCACCGGTACTGCTCCCCCGCGTGTGCGACGCACCGGCTGGCCCGACTTCCTCGGTGCGCTCCTGGGGCTGGCGCTGTCCGCTGCTCTCGTGCTGATGCTGCTCCGCCCGGGTGTCGTGATGCGCGACCTGTTCTGGGGGCAGCTCTTCGTTCCCTTCACCGACACAGGCGGTCGGTGGTCGACGCCGTTGGGTGTCATCACCTGCGTCCTCGCGTTCCTGTTCCTGCTGCGTCTGCTCACCGCGCGACGACCGTTGATCGACGTCAAGCCCTGGTGGCACGCGGCCCGTGAGGCCGATCTGTTGGGTGCGACGTTCCTCGCGATCGCGCTCGGCGGCGTGGTGCTGGCCTTCGCGACGGCCGACCCGCAGGTGGAGGTCTTCTCCGCCCACGGCCGTTGGTACCTCCTGGGTTCTGGGGTCGGGGCATTGGCCTTCGCCGTGCACCTGCGTACGGCACCGTCGCCGTTGGTCCCGGCAGGCACCCTTCGTGCGGTCCCCGCTTGGGGGGCGCTGGTGGTGAGCTTCCTGGTCGGCTCGGCTCTGGTCGCAGCCCTGATCGACGTCCCGTTGTTCGCGCGGACGACGATCCACACCGACTCCCAGGTCGATGCCGCGCTGGAGCTGGTGAAGTTCCTCGTGGCCCTGCCGGTGGGAGCCGTCCTGGGCGGCTACGGCCTGCGCCGGTTCGGTGCTGGGCCGGTCGCAGCCCTCGGGATGCTGCTCTCGGGTGGGGCGTTCGCGCTCATGGCGTCGTGGGGGCTGGACTCCCTCACCCAGTGGCACGCCACGCCGACGCTCCTGGTCTGCGGCCTGGGGTTCGGTCTCGCGCTGGCTCCGGTGAACGCAGCGGTGTTGGCCTTCACCGACGAGGCCGTCCACGGGCTCGCGAGCGCGTTGGTCGTGGTGGCGCGGATGGTCGGGATGCTGGTGGGCATCTCGGTGCTCACCACGGTGGGCCTGCGGCGCTACTACTCCGAGACCGAGGCAGTGCCCTCGATCCGTGAGGTCTGTGGCGGCACGTCGGCCTGCTCCGAGTTCACGACGATGCTGCGGGAGGCCGGGATCGCGCAGGAGTCGACGGTGTTCGCCGGAGCGGCTGTGGCCTGCGTAGCAGCGGCTGTGGTGGCGGCGCTGGTGTTCAGAACTGCGACGCGGTCGAAGGTCGGTAGTTCAGCAGGTTTACAGTTTCGCCATGTCTGAATTCGACGACCTCATCGAGGCCAACAAGAAGTTCGCCGCTGACTTCACCCTCGGAGGGTTCGACGGCAAGGCACATGCTGGCGTGGCCATGGTCACCTGCATGGACTCCCGCATCGATCCCCTGGCCATGCTCGGCCTGAAGCACGGCGACGCCAAGATCTTCCGCAACCCCGGCGGTCGCATCACCCCGCAGGCCCTCGAGGCCCTCGTCCTGGGCGTGCACCTCCTCGGCGTCCAGCGCATCCTCGTGGTGCCGCACACCAAGTGCGCGATGGCGTCGAAGTCGGAGGACGAGCTGCACGCGATCATCTCGGAGAAGACCGGCACCGACTCCTCCTGGCAGCCCTTCAACGTGGTCGCCGATCAGGAGCAGACCCTGCGTCAGGACCTCCGCAAGGTCGCTTCGCACCCGCTGATCCCGGACAACATCGCGATCGCCGGCTGCATCTACGACGTCGACACCGGCCTGCTGCGCCGCATCGAGGAGATCGACGCCTGAGGCATCCCGCTTATTCCGCCGGACGTCATAGGAATCCGGGCCTCTGGCCCCGGATTCCTATGACGTCCGCGGCGTTTCAGAGGCGGACAGACACGCTCAGGAAGCGCGACTGAGGCGGCGTTTCTCCACGAGAGCCATGGCAACGAGCACGCAGCGCAGCGCAACCGCGCTCCATGTGAGTCCTCCGAAGAATCCGAGGTCGCAGTCGGTTGCCTCCGGTCCACACGAGCGGGCGTCGTACTACTTGGCACCTGCCTGGAAGGCCACCCCGACGGCCAGGACCGCCAGCGCTGCCCATAGTGCGGCGCGAGGGGAACTCAGGCGTCGAGCGTCTCCAGGTCGACCTCGTAGGCACCCTGGACGATGAACTCCTTACCGAACGGAGGACACGCAACAGACTCATTCCAACGAGTACGGCATGCGCCTCGACGGCTCGTCGCCCTCCCACCACCACACGCCGTCTCGCTCGACCAGCGCGTCAGCCAACGTCCCCAGCGGTTCGAGCAATTCGCCGACCAGTACCGCCCCGGCGACCTCGTCCGGCGTCCATCCCTCATCGACGTCACGACGCAACCCCATACGACGAGAACCATGCAACGGCAGGTCGTAGACGAGACAGAAGACGTCGTCGGCCTCCACCCACGCCTCGTGAACCTCTACCTCGTTCGGTTCGTAGCCGGCGTTCTCCACGATGCCCTTGAGCAGCAGCCGCAGCGTCTGTGCCGCGCGGCTGTCCCCCACGACCTCGTCCGGAGCGACGTGCGACATTCCCATGTTCCCTACTTCCTTCTGAGTTCCCGGGACGTCGCAAGAGGCGCTCAGGCGTCGAGCGTCTCCAGGTCGACCTCGTAGGCACCCTGGACGATGAACTCCTTGCGCGGGGCCACGTCGGCACCCATCAGGAGTTCGAAGACCTGCGCAGCTTCGGAGGCGTCGTCGACGGTGAGGCGACGCAGCGTGCGGTGACGCGGGTCCATCGTCGTCTCCTGCAGCTGGTCGGCGTCCATCTCGCCGAGACCCTTGTAGCGCTGCACCGGGTCCTTCCAGCGGACGTTCTTCTTCTTCAACTCGGCGAGCTTACGACGCATCTCGTCGTCGGAGTACGTGTAGACGTACTTCTCCATCCCCTTCTTGGGGTTGGTGAGCTCGATGCGGTGCAGCGGCGGGACGGCGGTGTAGACGCGGCCTGCCTCGAGGAGCCCGGGCATGTACTTGAAGAAGAGCGTCGCCAACAGGCAACGGATGTGTGCACCGTCGGAGTCGGCGTCGGCCATGAAGATGATGCGGCCGTAACGACGCGCCTCGAGGTCGAAGGTGCGCCCCGAGCCCGCGCCCACCACCTGGATGATCGAGGAGCACTCGGCGTTCTTCAGCATGTCGGCGACAGAGGCCTTCTGGACGTTGAGGATCTTTCCTCGGATCGGCAGCAGCGCCTGGAACTCGGAGTTGCGGGCCAGCTTGGCGGTACCGAGCGCGGAGTCACCCTCGACGATGAAGAGTTCGGTGCGGTCGTTGTCACCCGAGCGGCAGTCGGCCAGCTTCGCCGGCAGCGCCGACGACTCCAAGGCATTCTTGCGACGCTGGGTGTCCTTCTGCTGACGCAGGCTGAGGCGGGTCTTGGACGCCGCGACGACCTTCTCCATCAGGAGCTTGGCCTGGGCCTTCTGGTCCCGCTTGGTGGAGGAGAGGAAGTTCTTGAGCTCGGAGGAGACCACCTTGCGGACGACGCTGCGCGCTGCCGGGGTGCCGAGGATCTCCTTGGTCTGGCCCTCGAACTGGGGCTCGGAGAGACGCACCGTGACCACCGCGGTGAGACCTTCAAGGATGTCGTCCTTGATCACGTCGGCGTCGTTGACCTTGAGCGCCTTCGTGGCTCGCATCGCTTCGTTGAACGTCTTGGTGAGGGCCTGCTCGAAGCCACTGACGTGGGTGCCGCCCTTGGGAGTGGCGATCACGTTCACGAAAGAACGCACGGTGGTGTCGTAGGCGGCGTCCCAGCGCAGGGCGACGTCGACGCCCAGCTCGCGCTCGACCTCCTGCGGCGTCATGTGACCCTTGGCGTCGAGCATCGGCACGGTCTCCTTGAAGGAACCCGTGCCCTGGAGACGCATGACGTCGGTGACCCGCTCGCCCGCGGACAGGAACTCCACGAACTCACTGATGCCACCCTCGTGACGGAACGTCTCGGTGACGGGCTCTTCGCCGCGGAGGTCGGTGATCTTCAGGCCGAGGCCGGGGACGATGTAGGAGGTCTGCCGGGCACGGCCGACGAGACCGTCCATGACGATCTCGGCGTCCTTCGTGAAGATCTGACGGTCGGGCCAGAACCGGACCCGGGTGCCGGACTTGCCCTTCGCGACGCGCTTGCCCTTGCGAGTGAGGCCGGACTGGACGGTGAACTCGGCGTCGGGGCCTTCGCCCTCGAAGACACCGGGGACACCACGACGGAACGACAGACCCTGAGTGGCGGGCGAACGGTCGACGTCGATGTCCATCCGCGCCGAGAGCGCGTTGACGACACTCAGGCCGACGCCGTGCAGACCACCGGTGGCGTTGTAGGAACCGCCGCCGAACTTGCCGCCGGCATGCAGCTTGGTGGCGACCACCTCGACGCCGGGCAGACCGGTCTTGGGCTCCTTGTCGGTCGGGATGCCTCGGCCGTTGTCGTAGATCTCCACCGAACCGTCGGGGTGCAGCGTGATCTCGACGTCGGAGGCGTGCCCGGCCAGGGCCTCGTCCACGCCGTTGTCGATGATTTCCCACAGGCAGTGCATGAGGCCGCGGGTGTCCGTCGAGCCGATGTACATGCCGGGGCGCTTGCGTACCGCCTCCAGTCCTTCGAGGACGAGGAGGTGCGCTGCGTTGTAGGTGTTGTCGCTGGGTGCTGCCACGTTGGCAAAATCTACCGGCGAGCGGCGACATCTTCGCTGTTGCCACGCTACGGTCACGGCCAGGCGACAGCGTGACGTCGCAGACTGCCGCTCGCTGGCACCACGGGGTACCCTGATGGCGGCACCACCTCACCTGAGGCTCCGAAGTTGGAGCCGCAGGACGGACAACTTCATGATTGGATGGGAAAGCCGAAACGGTGGCGGGAATCTTTTCTCCCCCCGGTACGTTGGACCCGACACCGAAGCACAGAAATGAGGCCGATGTGACTACTGCAGTTGCCCCCACCACCGCCGCCCTGACGGCGGAGGACCGTTGCGACCGTTGCGGCGCCCAGGCCTACCTCCGGGTGGAGCTCCAGAGCGGCGGAGAGCTGCTCTTCTGTGCTCACCACGCCCGCGAGCACGGTGACAAGCTCCGCGAGATCGCTGTCTCCTTCCACGACGAGACCCACAAGCTCGCTAACCGCTGAGCCACGGCTGGCGCGCTGACGCCGAGTCGCCGTCACCTCGACGGTGACACCGGGCGCCGCCCAGTCCTGACGACGGCCCCGGACCACTGGTCCGGGGCCGTCGTCGTACCCGGAGCCCGTCGTATCCGGCGCAGGATGACCACCCGACCCGTCTCCCCGAGAGGATCCCCACCATGACCTTCGTCGTCGCCCTCGTGATCGCCGTTGGACTCGTCGGGATCGTCGTCCCGGTCCTGCCCGGAGTCCTGCTGGTCTGGGGCGCCCTGCTCGTGTGGGCCGTCAGCATCGGCACCTCCACCTCGTGGATCGTGTTCTCCCTCTGCTCGGTGCTGCTGGCAGCAGGGGCAGTCGTGAAGTTCACCGTCCCCGGGCGACGCCTGAAGAACTCCGGCGTCCCCAACAGCACCCTCTTCGTCGGCGGCGCCCTCGGCGTAGTGGGCTTCTTCGTCGTCCCCGTGGTGGGGCTCTTCCTCGGATTCGTCCTGGGCGTCTACCTCGCCGAGCACCGACGTCTCGGCGCAGCGCAGGCCTGGCCCTCCAGCGTCGGCGCACTCAAGGCGGTGGGGCTCAGCATGCTGATCGAGCTGCTGTCCGCGGTCGCTGCCACCGTGGTGTGGATCGTGGGAGTCTTCCTCGTCTGATCCGCCGGGGATCGACCAGCGCCCGCCTCATTCCCGCGAGATGGTCAGCGTGTGAGCCACTCAGTGAAGATGTCCGCCATCCGCTGCTGCCCCTGCGGCGTCAGGTGCAGCGGCGGCACCTCGGCCATCAGCCCCTGGCTCGTCGATCCGTCCTTGGCCAGCTCCGGCCACTGCGCAGCGAGGTCGAAGAGCGCGACGCCTTCGTCGTACTGGTCCACAACGTTGCGTCGCGCCGCACGGACCTTCTCCCAGTCCTCGTGCTCCCATGTGCCGGGCTCGTAGCCGTCGACCACCAGGACCAGTGCTTCGGGCGCGGCCTCGAGAGCCCGGTCGACGACGATCTTCAGGCTCTCCTCGTACTTCTCCTCCTCGTTGGACCCGAGGTTGACGAGCACGAGGTCTGCGTCGCGTGCCCTGGCTTCGGTCCAGGTGCCGGCCTCCGCGTTCTTGCTCGCGAACTCGGCTGCCGTCGCACCCGCTTGGGAGGCGTCGAGGACATGGACGCCGACATTGCGCTCCTCCCCCGTCACGGGGTCGAGGGGGCTGCTGACGTACTCCACTCCGGTGTGCACGAACCCGAACCTTTGGGCGATGGAGTCCACCCGGACGGTGTGCGGTCCCGGCCCCAGCTCGGGCGATGTCCACCACAGGCCCGCCTGCGACGCCGTCGCGGAGGCACCGAAGATGGTCGGCCCCACCTCGGTCGGGTCATCAGAGGCCCGCGGCTCGTCCTCGTCAGGAGTCCCTGACGGAGTCGTGCCCGGGATCTCGTCCTGCAGACCACCGAGGGTGCCCTGGGCGGTGACGTCGAAACCGTCGATGTGGACCTTCGCCTGCCCGCCACCGAAGTTGCTGATGCCGTAGCCGACCCGGATCCGGTTCGCCGTGAGCGGCGGGTACGTGATCGATGCGCCGCCGGGCATGATCAGCGCGCGTCCCCCCAGCCCCCAAGGGCCGAAACGGCGCTCCTCGGACGGAACACCGGACTGCAGCGTCGCCTCGGTGCTCATCACGTCTCCCCAGTAGGGCGGCACGAACCCGACCGCACCATCGATGCCCACGGAGGTGCGCAGCTGGCGCTGCAGGCTGGCCTGCCACCGTGCGGTGAGCACGTCGACGTTGGTCATGCTGCCCTCCGAGATCGAGTCCCCCACGACGAGGACCGTCGCCGACTCCTCGGCGTGGGAGTCGAGGTCCTGGTACCAGGGTTCGAGGAAGACACGCATCGGGTCGACCGCCTCGGGGGTGGGCTTCTCCGCCTCCGAGCCGCTGCAGCCGGCCAGGGCGAGGGTGAGCGCAGAGGCGCACAAGAAGGCCAACAGCCGCTTTCCGGATTTCATTGGAGCAACCTACAGACCCGGCCCCAACAGCAGCCGATGAATCGCCCGGAACGCACGACGCCCTCCCCAGCAGGCCGAGGAGGGCGTCGTGAGCGCTGTCGGACAGCGGTGGATCAGTCGAGGTAGTCGCGCAGGACCTGCGAACGCGACGGGTGACGCAGCTTCGACATGGTCTTGGACTCGATCTGACGGATGCGCTCACGCGTCACGCCGTAGACCTTGCCGATCTCGTCGAGGGTCTTGGGCTGACCGTCGGTCAGACCGAAGCGCATCGACACGACGCCGGCCTCACGCTCGGAGAGCGTGTCGAGAACGGCGTGCAACTGCTCCTGGAGAAGGGTGAACGACACGGCGTCGGCCGGGACGATCGCCTCGGAGTCCTCGATGAGGTCACCGAACTCGGAGTCGCCGTCCTCGCCGAGGGGCGTGTGCAGCGAGATGGGCTCGCGGCCGTACTTCTGGACCTCGATGACCTTCTCGGGGGTCATGTCGAGTTCCTTGGCCAGCTCCTCCGGGGTGGGCTCGCGGCCCAGGTCCTGGAGCATCTGACGCTGGACACGGGCCAGCTTGTTGATGACCTCGACCATGTGCACCGGGATACGGATGGTGCGGGCCTGGTCGGCCATGGCGCGAGTGATGGCCTGACGGATCCACCAGGTCGCGTAGGTCGAGAACTTGTAGCCCTTGGTGTAGTCGAACTTCTCGACTGCACGGATCAGACCGAGGTTGCCCTCCTGGATCAGGTCGAGGAAGAGCATGCCGCGACCGGTGTAGCGCTTGGCCAGCGAGACGACGAGACGCAGGTTGGCCTCGAGCAGGTGGTTCTTGGCGCGCTTGCCGTCGGCGGAGATCCACTCGAGTTCCTCGAGGGTCTTCGGGGCGATCTTGGTGCCCTTGCCGAGCTTCTCGTCGGCGAAGAGACCGGCCTCGATGCGCTTGGCGAGCTCAACCTCCATCTCCGCGTTGAGAAGGGGGACCTTGCCGATCTGCTTGAGGTAGTCCTTGACCGGGTCGGCAGTCGCGCCGGCGACCATGACCTGCTGCTCAGGCTCGTCGGTGTCGTCCGCGGCCGAGACGACGAAGGAGGCTTCCTTCTCGTCCTTCTTGATCGTGGGGTCGCTCGCGACGTCCTTCTCGAACTGCTCGTCCGGGATGTCGGGAAGGATCTTCTTGCCGTCAGGACCGATGATCGTCTTGGCGGTGTCGTCCTCCACCGTCTCGACGTCGTCGTCCAGCTCGAGGTCGTCGTCGATCTCGACCTCTTCGAGCTCGACGACGTCCTCGTCGCGGGCCTTCTTGGCAGCGGCCTTCTTCGCGGTCGCCTTCTTGGCCGTCTTCTTGGCGGCGGCCTTCTTGGCGGCCGGGGCCTCGTCCTCGTCGGCACCCGCGGCAGCGGCCTTGGGAGCAGCCGCCTTCTTCGCAGTCGCCTTCTTGGCCGTGGTCTTCGCGGTGGTGGTCTTGCGGGCGGTACCCGCAGCAGCAGCACGCGTGGTGGACACCGAGGAGACGTCGACGGTGATGCCGAGCTCGCTCAGGTGAGTGAGCAGTGCCTTGAGATGGCGGGGCTCGACCTGGGCCATGTCACTGGCCTGTCGGACCTGGTCGGGGCTGACCGTTCCGGTCACACCTCCCGCCGCAACGAGCAGGGCGATGGCGGGGTGCTCGAGCACCTCCGCGGGGAGCGTCTTACGTGCGTTCGAGGACACGAACACCTCTCGTGGAGCGAAAAGGGGCGCGGCAGGTCCCGGTGTCGTCAAGAGCCGCAACAGCCATTGTGCCACGACGACGGTGAAGATTCCCAGAAGGTCTCGACCGGAACTTCAACCAGCCTGGCCCGGAACCCCTGTTCAGGGGAGCGCACGGGCACAGCACCGATGCCACCGGCGCTCACCGTCTGCCACGCGAGGTGCGCCCCCTCACCCTCGCAGGAGGCTCTGGCATCCTCTGCGAGTGTTCTTCCTCCCCATCCTGCGTCGTTCCACCTCCTCCCGTCTCGCAGCCGCGCTCGTCGTCACTGGTCTCGCGACCGCTCTGTCCGGGTGCAGCGAGATGGAGGCAGCGGTCCGGGATGCAGTCGAGGGCGCCGCCACGGCACAGGTGGAGGTCGGCAGCCCCCTGCCCGACGCCGCGAGCGCCCGCACCCTCCTGGACGCGCTGCCGCAGGTGGAGCGCTCCCCCGCGGCGATCCCTGCCTACGTGCGCAGTGAGTTCGGGTCGGCGTGGGCCGACGTCGACGGGAACGGCTGCAACCAGCGCGACGACGTGCTGCTGCGTGACGCCGATCCGGGCACGGCCGTCGTCGCCCCCCAGGGACGCTGCGACCACGACGTGCTCGCCGGGACCTGGACCGACCCCTACTCCGGGGTCGTGGTCGAGCTCGACGACCTCAAGGACCGTTCACAGGCCCAGGCCGTGCAGATCGACCACGTCGTACCGCTGGCCGAGGCGTGGCGTTCGGGTGCATGGGCCTGGGACGCACGGACGCGTCGGTCCTACGCCAACAGTCTCGACGTGCTGCTCGCCACCGACGGGCCCACGAACTCCTCCAAGAGCGACGGCGACCCGGCCGCATGGCGACCGAAGAAGGCGTACCAGTGTTCGTACGCACGACGCTGGATCGTCGTCAAGGACGCCTGGACCCTCGCGGTCGACGACAGTGAGCGTCGCGCGTTGGAGGAGATGCTCGGCCTCTGCGACTGAGCGCGCGGCCTGATGAACTGCCGCGCAGGCCGGCGGGTCAGGCCTTGGCTGCCTTCGCCGCAGCCTTCGCGGCCTGCTTGTACTCACGAACCTTGAGCAGGGAGTCGGCGTCGACGACGTCGGCGACCGAGCGGTAGCCCTCCAAGGCGTAGTCGCCCGCAGCTGCCTCCCAGCCCTCAGGACGCACGTCGAGCTGCTTGGCGAGCAGCGCCACGAAGATCTGCGCCTTCTGCTTGCCGAAGCCGGGCAGGGCCTGGACTCGCTTGAGCAGCTCCTTGCCGGTGGCTGCCTCGTTCCACAGACGGGTCACGTCACCGTCGTAGGTCTCCTCGACGATCCGGGCGATGCCCTGGAGCTTCTCCGCCATCGATCCCGGGAACCGGTGGATCGCCGGGGTCTCGGCGGCCACCGCCTTGAACTCCTCGGGGTCCATCGCCGCGATGCGGGCGGTGTCGAGGTCACCGAGGCGGGTGATGAGCTTCCAGCCGCCACGGAAGGCGTGCTCCATGCCGTACTGCTGGTCGAGAGCCATGCCCACGAGGACGGCGAAGGGGTGCGCGTCGAGGACGGCGTCAGCCTCGGGCAGGTTGGCGATCTGGAAACCCATGGGAGCAAGGATGCCAAACGTCGTCGCGGTTCCCTGACCCTCGGGGGTCAGGTCGTCTCAGCCTCAGAGATCCTCGGAGGCCGGCGGCTTCACCGCGAGCACCGGGCAGGGCGCGTCCAGGAGGACCCGTTGGGCGCTGGTGCCCATCACGAGCTTGCCGACCGGCGAACGACGCCGCAGACCGATCACGACGAGTTCCGCACCGGTCACCTCGGCGAGGCTGATCAGGTCCTCCGACGGCTCGAATCCACGTACCAGGGTGCGGACCTCGAACTCCACACCGCTGTGCTGCAGGTGAGCAGCGAGGCGCTCGGCCTCATCTGCGTGGCTCTCGCCGTCGGCTGCGACGTCGCCGTCGCGGTGGGAGCAGACCACCAGCAGACGTGCACCTCGCCGGCCTGCTTCGTCGACGGCCGCTTCGAGGGCTGCCTCGCCCTCGGGGGTGGCGACGTATCCGACCAGAACCACTGACATGGGTTGCTCCTCGCGTGCGACTGAGGCCGTCGGGCCCTGTCTCGACCGTACCCACGACCGGCGTCGGGCGCGAGGGGAACGGATGTGACCTGTGCCTGTGGACGGTCTCCCCACCACGATGCCCTGCTCGGCCAGAGTGAGCTGCATGGACCTACCCGCCCCGCCATTGCGTCAGTCCCCTGCCGTCGCCCTGCCCCGCGCTCTCGAGTCCGCGCTGCGTCGGGAGGGCCTGAAGGTGAAGGACGAGCGGACCCGCGGGCACGTCCCGTTGCGGGTGTGGGCCGGGACGATCGGCGCGCAGACCCCTCCCGCCACGGGCGCGGGCCCCGGGACCGATCTCTCGACCTGGATCCCGGCGCCTCGCACCGCGTCGGATGCCTCCCTCTTCTGTCCCGGGCCCGAGGAGGTGATGGATGCCCACGACCGGTTCGAGGTCTCCCTCGCTCTGGGCCGCGCAGTGATCGGTCACGTTTCCGACCCGTGGTTCTGGTTGACGCGTTCGGGCACTCCCGATCCGTGTCCCGCCGATCTGGAGTGGATCTCGTCGGCCCACCGGGCCTGGAAGGTCCTGGGGCTGGCCCCGCGGGCAGCAGTGGTCACACGGGAGGGGTGGTGGTTGCACCCCTCAGGGGCACGACGGACGTGGAAGCGCCTGCGTCACTGACCACCTCGACTGCGGTGAGCGGGTCCCAGGAGTGCGGTGGCACCGAACGTTCCATGAGGTCGCGCACCAGGGTCGCCAGGGAGCTGGATCCTCCGCGTTCGGCCACTCGGTCAAGGGCGCACCACGCCAGCGCACCCTGACCGGCGAGCCACGCGTGGAAGGCCAGCACCGATGCTGCCTGGACCGCCCGGCCCACGGGTGCGGCACGCACCACCGCGACCCACAGGTCGACGTGGCGGGCGGCTTCGCTGCGATGCACCCACGACCAGGTCGCGTCCCTGACGTCGGAATCCCCCGCCCTCGCCGCGTCGTCGAGGACCTTCAGCAGGCAGGCCACCAGGTGCTCGTCACGGGTCGAGGGGAAGCGTGCGCCTCGCCTCGTCCATCCCCGGATCCGCTCGGCGTCGGAGGGCCCCGGTCCTGACTGCTGCGCCCGGAGGCAGCGGGGACACGTGTGGCTCGCGACGCGTGAGACGGCGTCGCCCTGGGGCGCGATCATCTCCTCCAGTTCGCTGCGGTCTCGACGCACAGGGAGACCGTCGGCCACCGCACGCGCCACGAACGGGTGGGCCAGCACCTCGTAGGGCTGCGTGACCAGGTCCGAGCCGCCCCGATCCCGACCGCGGACCTCGCCGGTGCTCGGCACGAACTCCAGACATGACGCACCGTCCGCGCCCAGGAAGGCCGTGACCTCGATCCCGGCAGCAGCCATCGTCGTGGCCAGACCGGGCGCGATCGACATCGCCCGGTGGTGCTCGGCGAAGACCACCAGCGCGACCTGGTCGACGTGGTTGCGGATCCCGGCAGCAGCAAGGACGCGGGCAACCGAACGCACACCTTCCTCCCCCTCCCTGGGGTACGGGAGGTCGATCCGGGCGTGCGGCCCGGACGCCGGTGCGAGCACCAGCATCACCACCGACTCAGTGGGGACGAATCCCAGGGCGACGGCGACCGCTGCGACGAGGTCAGGCGGAGAGGTGACGGTGAGCCGCGGGCGTGGGGCCGAGCGGCGGGAGCGCGACGAGGGCGATGAGTGCGGTGCGGTGTTGTGGTCCATGCGAGGACGCTCCCGGCCCGAAGCCCCTCCGCGCCGCGCCCCGAGACGCGGGATGTGGACAGCCACCCTCAACGGCGCCCGAGCTCGGCCTTGTCGGCGCCTCGCGGCCGGCCGGCGCAGGGATCCTGCCTCCGGTTCTCCCCTGCCTCGAACCCGTCTCGGCCCCGGCCGGACCGCAGCGGCAGGCACAATGACGTCGTGCCCCTCCTCTGCTGCGTCGCCCCCGGAGACGTCGTCGTGCTGTCGGGGGTGGCGCATGCGTGAGCACGCCTCGGTGCTGCACATCGACCTGGATGCGTTCTTCGCCTCCGTCGAGCAGCGCGACAAGCCGTCGTTGCGGGGGAAGCCGGTGGTCGTCGGAGGTGTGGGTGGCCGGGGCGTGGTGGCGACCGCGTCCTACGAAGCCCGCGTCTTCGGAGTCCGGTCGGCGATGTCGACGCGTGAGGCACGGGCCCGGTGCCCGCATGCAGCGTTCCTGTCGGGCCGGTTCCACGCCTACCGCGAGACCAGCCGCGCCGTCATGGGCGTCCTGCGGGAACTCTCCCCGCTGGTGGAGCCGCTGTCGTTGGACGAGGCGTTCGTCGACCTCGCCGCCGCGGGCCTGCCCGACCTCGACGAGGCCACGGTCCGCGCGGTCGGTGAGGAACTGCGGGCCCGGGTGCACGAGGTCAGCGGCGGCCTCACCGCGTCGGTGGGGCTGGCGTCGTCGAAGTTCCTCGCGAAGATCGCCAGCGAGATCGAGAAACCCGACGGACTCACCGTCATCAACCCGGGCACCGAACGGGACCTGCTGCGTCCGTTGAACGTCCGCGTGATCCCCGGCGTCGGCCCGGCCACCGTCGAACGGCTGCGTCGTTCCGGGGTCTACACCGTCTCCGACCTCGAGGCGCTCGACGAGCACGAAGTGGTGCAGCTCCTCGGCAAGGCACACGGACACTCCCTGCACGCGATGGCGCGCGGCGAGGACGACCGCGCCGTGGTGCCCGAGCGCGAGGCCAAGTCGGTCAGCGTGGAGGACACCTACTCCACCGACGTCACCGACCGTGAGCTGATGGCCGACCTGTTGACCCGACAGGCCGCGACCGTGGCCGGTCGGCTCGCGAAGCAACGGATGTCGGGACGCACGATCTCGATCAAGGTGCGGCTGCACGACTTCTCCACCTCGAGCCGCTCCAGCACTCTCCCGGCCCCCACTGACGACGCCGCCCTGATCGCCCGCACCGCCCGCGGCCTCCTCACCGACCTCGACACCTCCGGCGGGGTCCGGCTGCTCGGCGTCGGCGTCTCGGGTCTGGCCGACTGGGTGCAGGAAGAACTCTTCAGCGACCCCGAACCCCCCGAGCCCAGCGACCGCGAAGCACTCGACCGACTCGCGCCGGTGGTGCGGCGTCCCGAGTGGGCCCCGGGCAGCGACGTGATCCACGACGAGATGGGCGCCGGATGGGTGTGGGGCGCCGGACGCGGCGTCGTGACCGTGCGGTTCGAGACCGCCGAGACGGGCCCCGGCCCGGTGCGTTCCTTCGCCCAGGACGATCCGGCGCTGCACCTGTGGCAGCCTCCCCCCGACGACGAGGCCGTCGCCCGAGCGGTCATCCCGCCGTCCGGAACCTGACCCTCTCACCGGGACGGATCCGGGCACAGAGATCCAGGTCCTCCTCGACGACGACGGCCACCACCGGGTAACCACCGGTCGTGGGATGGTCGGCGAGGAAGACCACCGGGTCCCCCGACGGCGGCAACTGCACTGCACCGAGAACCATCGGCTCGCTGGGCAGCTCGCCCGGCCGGCGCGCCCATGGCACCGAGGGCTGCTCCAGGCGCAGGCCGACCCGGTTGGACCCTGACCCGGCGACGAACTCCACGGCGTCGAGAACCCTGACATCGTCGAGCCAGTCGATCCGGGGACCGGGCAGGACCCGCAGGGTGTGGACGTGCGGCAACGGCGTGGCCCCCATGACGTCGCGCGGCACCAGACCGTGGGTCCTCGCACCGGCGGCCGGCTGTTCCCGGCCCACCCGCAGGCGGTCGCCGGCGGCGAGCGGCGAGGGACCGATGCCTCCGAGCAGGTCGGTGCTGCGTGATCCCAGTACAGGCGGTGCGTCGATGCCACCGCCGAGAGCCACGTAGCTGCGCAGCCCCTGCAAGGCCCGGCCTACGTGCAACAGTGTGTCGGCCCTGACCACGACCGCCTCGTCGAGTGGCGCGGGACGGCCGGCCACGAACACCTCGCACCGGGCGCCGGTGACTGCGACGACGACGTCGCGGACCGCGGTGAGCGTGACGCCTCCGGCCGTGGTCTCCAGCAGCGCCGCGTCAGGGTCGTTGCCGACCAGCCGGTTCGCCCACCGGGCAGAGGCACGGTCGAGGAACCCGCTGCGGGTGACACCCAGGTGCGCCCACCCCGGTCGACCGGCGTCCTGGACGGTCGTGGAGGGGCCGGGGTCGACGACCTCGAAAGACACCGGCCCGGGCAGCGCGCGCACGTCGGCGTTCATGCGGCGGTGAACCTGACCCGGGTGCCCGGGGCGAGCAGCGCCGGTGCGTCGGTGCGGGTGACGTCGAAGATCTCGACGTCGGTGTGTCCCAGCAGCAACCAGCCGCCAGGCGACGGAGTCGGGTAGACCCCGCACCAGGTGTCGGCGAGCGCCACCGATCCTGCTGGCACGCGGGTGCGGGGAGAGGACAGGCGCGGCACTCGCCACTCGGACGGCATCCCGGAGAGGTAGGCGAACCCGGGGCTGAAGCCACAGAAGTCGGAGACGAAGGTGAGCGAGGTGTGGCGGGTGACGACCTCGTCGACGTCGACGCCCCAGGTGCGCGCCACCAACGCGAGGTCCGCGCCGTCGTAGTGGACGGGGAGGACCACGACGTCGTGCTCCCCCGCCGGAGCGGGCGGCAGGTCGTGCGGCTGCAGGGACCTCAGCCGGATCATCGCTGCCGCCGTGTCCGCGACGCCGTCGAGCAGCACCGTGCGAGCAGCAGGGACGACGTCGACGCACGCCATTCCGGACTCCCGCACCCAGGCCACCACGGCGTGCGCGGTCGCGGTGTCGGCGACCTCGACGAGGACGGCGTGCTCCCCCACCGTCCGTACGGCGTGGGCGACGAGCGCGCTCAACGGCCCGGTGCTCATCTCACAGGCCCCGCAGCTCGAACCCGGCCGCGAAAAGTTCGGCGCGCACCAGCTGCGCGGTCGCGACCGCACCGGGGCTGTCTCCGTGCAGGCAGACCGAGTGCGCCTGGCCCGAACGCGCCCACCGGACCGCAGCCGCTGCGACGTCGGCGGGCTCGTGGATCAACGCGCCCGGCTGATCGCGGGGCACGAGTCGCCCGGCGTCGGTGTAGCCGCGGTCGGGGAAGGCTTCGTCGAACGTCGCGCGTCCGCGTTCGTCGGCCCACTGCAGCAGCAGTCCCGGGCGCATCCCGAGCACCGGGAGGTCTCCGGAGCCGTCAAGGACGGCGCGTGCCTGGGCGGCGTCGTCGAGCACCCGGTGGTAGAGCGCACCGTGCGGCTTCACGTACCTGACCTCAATGCCTTCGGAGCGCGCGATCTCGGTGAGCGTCCCGACCTGGTCGGCGACCTGCTCGCGCAGCGTCTCCTCGGCGACGTCGAGTGCCACACGGCCGAAGTTCTCCCGGTCGTCGTAGGAGACCTGCGCTCCCACCGAGACGCCACGTCGGGCGGCCTCGGCGCAAACGGCACGCATGATCGCCGCGTTGCCGGCGTGGTAGCCGCAGGCGACGTTCGCGCTGCTCACCACGGCGAGCAGGGCTTCGTCGTCGGTGACCTCCTCACCGAGGTCGGCGTTGAGGTCGATGTGGGGCCGGGGAGTCTCACTCACGGCGGCCATTCTGCCCCGTCGTTCCGGGCCTGTTCTCCGGGCCTGTTCGCCGTGGGCGCAAACGACGTCGTGGAGCACCGAAGGAGTCAGGGCGGGCCCGTACGCTGGCGCACATGGAACTCGAAGTGCAGCCCCCCGTCGCCGAACGACGCCCCGTGACCCGCGAACTCCACGGTCTGACCCGCGTCGACGACTACGAGTGGTTGCGCGAGAAGGAGAACCCCGAGGTCCTCGCCCACCTCGAGGCCGAGAACGCGTTCACCGAGGCACGCACGGCGCACCTGGCCGACCTGCGTGCGACCCTCTTCGACGAGGTGAAGAACCGCGTCCAGGAGACCGACCTGTCGGTCCCCACCCGCAGCCGCGGCTGGTGGTTCTACTCCCGCACCTTCGAGGGCAAGGAGTACGGCGCGTCGTGCCGCGTTCCGGTCACCGACCCCGAGGACTGGACCCCGCCCACCCCCGACGCGGCCGCGCACCCCGACCAGCCGGCCCTGCCCGGTGAGCAGGTCCTGCTGGACCTCAACGAACTCGCCGAGGGCCACGACTTCTTCTCCCTCGGTGGCTCCGCACTGAGCCTCGACGACCGCTACCTCGCGTGGTCGGTCGACACCGAGGGCGACGAGCGCTACACGATCCGGGTCAAGGAACTCGCCACCGGCACCGTCCTCGACGACGTCGTCGAGGGTGTCCTGGGCGGCGCCACTTGGCACCCGGACGGTACGTCCTTCTACTACAACACCGTCGACGACGCCTGGCGCGCCGACAAGATCTGGCGCCACCGCCTCGGCACCCCGCAGTCGGAGGACGAACTGGTCTTCCACGAGAGCGACCAGCTCTTCTGGACCGGTCTGGGACGCAGCCGCGACAACCGCTTCCTGTTCATCGTCTCCGGCTCGAAGACCACCTCGGAGTGGTCCTACCTCGACACCACCGACCCCGACGCCACCTGGACCCTGTTCCACCCGCGCACCACGGGACTGGAGTACGGCCTCGAGCCCGCCGTCATCGGCGGCGAGAGCGTCTTCCTGGTGATGCACAACGCCACCGGCGCCAACTTCGAGCTGGCCTCCGCACCCGTCGCCCCGACCGGCCCCGATGGCTGGACGCCGGTGATCGCCCACGACGAGTCGGTGCGTCTCGAAGAGGTCGACGCGTTCGCCACCCACCTCGTCGTCCAGCAGCGAGCCGAAGGTCTCACCCAGCTCGCGATCGTCGAGCTGACCGACGACGGTCTCGGCGAGACGTACCCGATCGCGTTCGACCGTGAGGTCTACACCGTCGGCGCCTCGGGCAACCCTGACTTCCACCAGCCGACCGTGCGCCTGGGCTGGACCTCGATGGCCGTGCCGTCCTCGGTCTACGACTACGACGTCCGCACCCGCGAGCTGACGCTGCTGCGTCGTACGCCGGTCCTGGGTGGTTTCGACCCCGATCTCTACGAGGAGCACCGAATCTGGGTCACCGCCCGCGACGGCGAGCAGGTCCCGGTCTCCCTGGTGTGCCGCACGGACGTCCGTGCCGAGGGCCGCCCCATGCCGACGCTGCTCTACGGCTACGGCTCCTACGAGTCCTCGGTGGACCCGTACTTCTCGGTCCCGCGTCTCTCCCTGATGGACCGCGGGGCCGCGTTCGCGATCGCCCACGTGCGGGGCGGCGGCGAGATGGGTCGCCGGTGGTACGAGCAGGGCAAGCTCAACCACAAGACCAACACCTTCAACGACTTCGTCGACGTCGCCCGCCACCTCGTCACCGAGGGCTGGACGACGGCCGAGACGCTGGTCGCCGAGGGCGGCAGCGCCGGTGGCCTGCTCATGGGCGCCGTGGTCAACCAGGCCCCCGAACTGTTCGCCGGCATCGTGGCCGACGTCCCGTTCGTGGACGCCCTGACCACCATGCTCGACTCCACCCTCCCGCTGACCATCGGTGAGTACGAGGAGTGGGGCAACCCCGAGGCCGAAGCCGAGGTGTACGCCCTGATGGCCTCCTACGCCCCCTACGACAACGTCGCCGCCGTCGACTACCCGCCGATCCTGGCCGAGACGTCCCTCAACGACACCCGCGTGCTCTACGTCGAGCCCGCCAAGTGGATCGCCAAGCTGCGCGCCACCGCCGTGGGACGTCGTGACTTCCTGCTGCGGATCGAGATGGCGGCCGGCCACGGCGGCGTCTCGGGTCGGTACAAGGCATGGCACGATCGCGCGTTCTCGACCGCGTGGATCCTGGATCGGATGGGTCTCGCCCAGGTGCCGCCCCGCTCTGCGCAGGACTGAGTCCCAGCGGCCCTCAGCGCCCCAGTTCCCCCGTGCGGGCCCGGTTTTCCTGAACTTTCCTTCAGGTTGACCGGGCCCTCCTGAGAACCCCCTGAGAGTTGCCGATCGAGGCAACTTCTCGCCTGCCCGGCTCGTCTGAACCTGTGAGAGCAACGAAGAGGGCCCCGGAATCAACTCGGGGCACCCACTGTTGACCACGTGTGGGTGTCTGGACGACGTCCACGGAGCAGGAGACATCACATGGCAACTCGGACCGCTACCCGTGCAACCACCAGCGACCGTGAGATCGAAGGACGCGACTCCGTCGGCCTGTACCTCGACGAGATCGCCCGGACTCCGCTGCTGGACGCCGCCACCGAGGTCGAACTGGCCCGCACCATCGAGGTCGGCCTGATGGCCCAGCACCTCCTCGACACCGGCCGCATCGGCCGTCGCAAGGGAGGCGCACCCAAGAGCGCCAACCAGGACGAACTCGAGTGGCTCGCCGAAGAGGGCCGCAAGGCCATGGACACCTTCATCAACGCCAACCTTCGCCTGGTCGTCTCCATCGCCCGCAAGTACGGCCGTGCCCAGATGCCGATGCTCGACCTCATCCAGGAGGGCAACACCGGCCTGATCCGCGCGGTGGAGAAGTTCGACTACGCCAAGGGCTACAAGTTCTCCACCTACGCCACGTGGTGGGTACGCCAGGCGATCACCCGCGGCGTCGCCCAGCAGGCCCGCGTCGTACGCCTCCCCGTCCACGTGGTCGAGGAACTCAACCAGGTCGGCAACGCCCGCCGCACCATGGAGAAGATGCTCGGCCGCGAGCCCAGCCCCGAGGAGATCGCCGCCGAACTCAGCATGGAGGTCGACCGCGTCGTGGACCTCATGTCGTGGGGTCGCGACCACGTCTCCCTCGACGCCCCCATCGACGAGGACGGCAGCACCTCCCTCGGCGACCTGATCGGCCAGGAGACCGCCCCCAGCCCCGACGTCGAGTTCATCGACGTCGAGTCGCGCCGACTCCTGGACACGCTCGTCTCCCAGCTCGACCCGCGTTCGGCCGACATCGTCCGGGCTCGTTACGGCCTCGGCGACGGTCGCCAGCACAAGCTGGCCGACATCGGTGCCCGCCACGGCATCTCCGCCGAGCGCGTTCGCCAGCTGGAGCGGGAGGCGCTGCAGAAGCTGCGCCGCCTCACCGAGCCGCAGGTTGCTGCCGCCTGACCCACTGACCCAACTCCCTCCCTCCGACGGGGTCCACGCTCGCACCGCACGGCGAACGTGGGCCCCGTCGTCACGTCCGGGGCGTGTCAGGACCGGCGGCGGGTGAGTTCGGCGAAGACCTCGTCCACGCGGGCGGTCAGGGCCTCGCGGGTACCGGAGTTGTCGATCACCACGTCGGCGATCGCCAGACGCTGCTCACGCGACGCCTGAGCAGCGAGCCGTGCACGCGCGTCGTCCTGGCTCATGCCACGGTCACGCACCATGCGCTCGACCTGCAGTTCCTCAGGCACGTCAACCACCACCACGGCGTCGAACTCTCCGGCCCGGCCGCCCTCGGCGAGGAGCGGGATGTCGTGGACCACGAGGGCGTCTGCAGGAGCGGCAGCCTCCAACGCTGCGCCGGCCGCGTGCACGAGCGGGTGGATGATCGCCTCCAAAGCACGGCGGCGTGACCCGTCGGCGAAGACGATCGCTCCGAGCGCAGGACGGTCCAGTGATCCATCGGCGGCCAGAACGCTCTCACCGAACTCCGCCACCACGTCAGCGAACCCGGGGGTCCCCGGGGCCACCACTTCGCGAGCCAGCAGGTCGGCGTCGACGACGACGGCTCCCAGTGCGGCCAGACGCGTCGAGACGGTGCTCTTGCCCGACGCGATTCCTCCGGTCAGCGCGATCCGACGGACGGGCGAAGCGGAGTCAGGGGCTGCGGTCGGGGCGGACGTCGGGGTTGCGGGGGTGCTCACGGGTTCTCCTCGTCGCGGGGAAGGATCGACGCCGCGACGCTACACGGGCCGTCGAGGAAAACGGGACGAGCCCCGCCCGGATTTCTCCGGACGGGGCTCGAGCCGATTGCTCAGTGAGAGCTCAGGTGTCAGTTGCCACCGGTGAGCTTCTCGCGAAGCGCCTGGAGCGCCTCGTCGGAAGCCAGCGAACCGCCGACCTCCTCGGCAGCAGCGACGTCGCCACCGGAGGAGTACGAGGTGGCCTCGCCGGCCTCGGCCTCGGCAACCTTCGCCTCGGCCTGCTGCTTGACGTGAGCCTCCCAGCGGGCGTGGGCCTTGGCGTAGTCCTCTTCCCACTTGGTGCGCTGCTCGTCGAAGCCCTCGAGCCACTCGCCGGTCTCGGGGTCGAAGCCCTCGGGGTAGACGTAGTTGCCCTGCTCGTCGTACGTGGCAGTCATGCCGTACAGGGTCGGGTCGAACTCGGAGTCGTCCACAGCGGCAACGGTCTCGTTGGCCTGCTTGAGGGACAGCGAGATGCGGCGACGCTCGAGGTCGATGTCGATGATCTTGACCATGACGTCGTCGTTGACCTGGACGACCTGCTCCGGGATCTCCACGTGGCGCTCGGCCAGCTCGGAGATGTGCACGAGGCCCTCGATGCCCTCCTCGACACGGACGAACGAACCGAAGGGCACCAGCTTGGTGACCTTACCCGGAACGATCTGACCGATCTGGTGGGTGCGAGCGAAGTGCTGCCACGGGTCTTCCTGGGTGGCCTTGAGCGACAGGGAGACGCGCTCGCGGTCCATGTCCACGTCGAGAACCTCGACGGTGACCTCGTCACCCACGGTGACGACCTCGGACGGGTGGTCGATGTGCTTCCAGGACAGCTCCGAGACGTGCACGAGGCCGTCGACGCCACCGAGGTCCACGAAGGCACCGAAGTTGACGATCGAGGACACGACACCCTTGCGGATCTGGCCCTTCTGGAGCTGGGTGAGGAAGCCGTGGCGAACCTCGGACTGGGTCTGCTCGAGCCAGGCACGGCGCGACAGGACCACGTTGTTGCGGTTCTTGTCGAGCTCGATGATCTTGGCCTCGAGGGTCTGACCCACGTAGGGCTGCAGGTCGCGGACGCGACGCATCTCGACGAGCGAGGCGGGCAGGAAGCCGCGCAGGCCGATGTCCAGGATGAGACCACCCTTGACGACCTCGATGACGGTGCCCTCGACGACGCCGTCCTCTTCCTTGACCTGCTCGATGGTGCCCCAGGCACGCTCGTACTGAGCGCGCTTCTTGGACAGGATCAGGCGGCCTTCCTTGTCCTCCTTCTGGAGAACCAGGGCCTCGACCTTGTCGCCGATGGCGACGACCTCGGACGGGTCGACGTCGTGCTTGATCGACAGCTCACGGGAGGGGATGACGCCCTCGGTCTTGTAACCGATGTCGAGGAGAACCTCGTCGCGGTCGACCTTCACGATGATGCCGTCGACGATGTCGCCGTCGTTGAAGTACTTGATCGTCGCGTCAATGGCGGCGAGGAGGTCCTCTTCGGAACCGATGTCGTTGATCGCGACCTGGGGCGCGTTGTAATCGGGAAGAGGAATGTTGGAGCTCGTCATAAGAAGGAGTTGTCCTTGGGATGGATGGAGTCGTGCGGGCGCGCGGGGGACTCTTTTCGGGGCTCCCTCACGGGACCCGAGCCGGGACTCACTCCGTATGGAGTCCGGGCAGTCTCTGACGCAATGACCCATGCTACGCCTCAGGCTCTCCGAGCGTCCAACCGGGTGAACCACCTTCCCGCGTGACCCCACTCACGCTCCAGTCGTGCTTCGGCGCGTCCCCCACGCCCGGACGCCGCCCGGACGGGACCGTCCGTGCCTCAGGGATGGGCGTGCCAGTCACCCGTGCGCGCAATCTCCCTCAGGAACACCTCCGCCAGGTCGACCACGAGATTCCCGCCGGGGCGTACCGTCAGTTCCACCAGTGCCGCGAGGTCGCTGGCGCGGGCGAGGTCTCTCGCCAGGGCCGGGTCACCACCGCGCTCACGGGTCCAGCCGTGGAGCACCGCCTGCTCCCACGCGGGGTGCCGGTCGAACCGAAGGAGGTCCCCAAGGTCCTCGTGGGGACTGCCCGCGTGGGCGTACTCCCAGTCGACCACGGCCGCGACGCTCCCGTCCCCGGCCAGGACGACGTTCTTGGGGTTCAGGTCGCCGTGCACCAGACAGGTGCGTGGTTCCTCGTCCAGCAGGTCCTGGGCACGTTCGGCCACGCGTTCGAGTGCGTCCAGCTCGCTCTCGCTCCAGCCCCGCAACTCCCCCAGCCGGCGCGTGACCCGCGCGTGGACGTCACCGTGAGCGGGGTCGGCCACCACCACCAGATCGGGAGCCGAGAACCGGCCCCGCCGGAGCGTCGGCATGCCTGCCAGCCGCCCCGCGACCGCACCCAACGCACGTCCGACGGAGTCCAGCGTCGCCACGTCATCGGCATCGAGCGCTGCTCGGAGCACGTCGTCGGCCCGGCGTCCGGGGACGAACTCGGTGACCATCAGGGCCGGATGACCATCCTTCGCGGGACGTTGCTCGACGACCCGGGGCACTGGGACGAGCCCGCCGACAAGACGCGACAGCGCAGCGTCCACCTCTGCGGCGTCAGGGCGTCGAGGCCGCTCGGGGGCATAGATCCGCACCACGTGGGCCTCGCCCCCGGTGCGCGACAGGAAGGTCTCCCCCGACCAGCCACCCGGGAGCGGCTGCCAGGGCAGGTCCGGATCAAGGGAGTGGGAGGTGCTCGCGAGGTCGGTCACGCCGCACATGGTGCCACCGCGGCGTCCCACGCGTGCGACCTGCGACGCCTGCGTGGGGCGCCGGTGCGCGCGTTAGCCTGACCGCGTGCCTGAGAGTGACACCACGAACCACCCGAACGACCATGCCCCCCAGACGGTGGGGATCGAGCGCCGCGCTGTGAGCGAGGAGGAGTCCCGCCAGGCCAACGGCCCCGACTGGGACCGTTACGCCGACGAGTACCAGGCCACCCACGGGTCCTTCCTGGGTGACGCCGGATTCGTGTGGGGCCCCGAAGGGTTCACCGAAGCGGCCGCCGGCGCGCTCGGCCCCGTCGCAGGGCGCCGCGTCCTCGAGGTCGGCTCGGGTGCGGGCCAGTGCTCCCGGTGGGTGCGCACCCAGGGCGGCGTCGGCATCGGCCTCGACCTGTCGATGCGCCAACTGCAGCACGCTCGCCGCCTCGACATGGAGACCGGCGTCAGCGCGCCGTCGGTGCGCGGAACCGCCACCGATCTGCCCTTCTCCGACGCCACTTTCGACGTCGTCTTCTCGTCCTTCGGTGCCCTGCAGTTCATCGCCGACATCGAGCACTGCCTCGACGAGGTGGTCCGGGTGCTCCGTCCGGGTGGCCGCTTCGCCTTCTCCGTCACGCACCCCACGCGGTGGTCGTTCCCCGACGACCCCGGCGTCGCCGGGCTCACCGCGAGCACCTCCTACTGGGACCGGACCCCGTACGTCGAGGTGGACCCCGAGACCGGCGCCCCGACCTACGTCGAGCACCACCGCACCCTGGGCGACTGGGTGCGCCTCCTGGGTGAGCGCGGCCTGTTCATGGTCGACCTCATGGAACCGGAATGGCCCGCCGACCTCGACCGCGACTGGGGCGGCTGGTCCCGCACCCGCGGTCTGCTCACGCCCGGCACGGCGCTCTTCGTCTGCAACCTGACGACGCGCTGACCCACGCACCGAACCACGCACTGAACCAACGACGGAGGGGCCCGGACCGACTTCTGTCGATCCGGGCCCCTCCGTCATGCCACCCGCCAGGGACCAGCACTCCCCTGCGGCTCGCGGTCATGCATGCACGTCGTCACGCCTCACCGCGAGTGTGGCGTTGTCACGCTGCTGCGCGGCTCTTCATCTGGTAGTGCTCGGGGTCACCGCCACTGCGACGCCCCAGGACGAGGCCGGCGACCAGGAGGCCAGCACCGAGGACGCCCAGCACCAGCGGCAGGGTGAAGCGGATCAGCTTGAGCTGCCCGACCTTGTCGCCGTACTCCGAGACGTTGGCGTCGACGGTCTCCTTGGAGAAACGAGCCTCCACGTCGGTCACCACCGCGCGGTCCTCGCCCTCGAAACGCAGGGTCGCGTACTGCTTCTCGACGCGGTCCATGACAACGCCGGTCTCGGGCTCCACCCAGAAGGTGCGCTGGTTGGAGTAGGTGCGGTCAGCCTTGAGGCTGCCGGTGCCGATCTCGCCGACCATGTCCGGGGACACGTCCTGCTGGCCGGTCACGCGGGGCTCGATCTTCTGCTCGAAGACGTAGGTGTTCATGCCGTGGAACTCCTCCTCACGCACGAACTTGGCCGGGAAGGCCTGCTCGAGCGTGCTGTCCCACCACAGGTACTCCTGCTGCTTGGTCTGGAAGGGGAACTTGAAGACCTGACCCTGGAACTTGGTCGGGTTCTGTTCGCCCTGGACCTTCTCGGAGAACGCGTCACAGCAGTCGACTGCCTCACCGCTGGTCCGGTCGAACGCGACGCGCTCCACGGTGGACTGCGGGGACTTGCCCTCTGCGGTGGTGATCTTGGTGCTGTTGGTCCAGACCGCGACGTTGTCGCCGTGGGACTCAGCAGCGTCGACATCGCCCACGACCTTCGCCGTGATGGTGAAGTCAGTGTCGACCTCGCCCACGATCTTTCCGCCCTCGACACTGACGTCGAAGAAGCGGGCGCCGGGACCGTCGAGGACGGAGATGACGTCCTGGTCGAGGGGAGCCACCGCCAGACGCGGGTAGGCGTAGACGTTCAGGAGAAGTCCCAGGACCAGTAGGAACCCACCGATGCCCGACAGGATCGGGCCCAATATCTTTCGCACTCTCGTGTTCCCTCCAGACAAGTGCATGCCGCACGAAGTAGCCGCACGCTACCAGTGAAAATTTGTTCTGCAGTGCCGAAATCAGAGCCCGCCTCTCCCAGCGAGCTCAGGATTCACGGACGCTTACGCAAGACTTGCCACAAGTTCCATGTGAACACCTCACGTATACCGGGGATTCGCAACAGGTGTCTGCTGGCCGGCGGGAGATAGCGCGGACGCTCCTCCACGATCTCCAGGTCGTCGCGCGACGCGGCCCATCGCAGCCCCTCGGCCACGGTGGCGGCGTACATGCTCTCACCGAAGAGGTTCTTCGGTGGGCGGCCGTTGACGCGCTCGTACCGCTCGGCCGCGCGCCTGCCTCCCAGAAGGTGCCAGGGCGAGGTCTCGTGCCCGCCCCACGGCCCATACCAGGCGGTGTAGGAGAGAACGACGTGACCGCCCGGCCGCACGACGCGGGCGATCTGGTCGCAGGTCCCGGCCAGGTCGGGGACGTGCTCGAGCATGTTCGAGGAGAACCCGATGTCGACCGAACCGTCCGCGAGCGGCGCCTGTTCGGCACGCGCCACCACTGACAGCGGGTGCCGCACACCGTGAGCCTTCACCTCGTCGTGGTCGAGGTCGACGACCAACGACGTGGCTCCCCGGCGCGCGAACGCGTCGGAGTAGAAGCCTGCACCGCCGCCGAAGTCGGCGATCCGGGCCCCTTCCAGCGTCATGTGACGCTGCATCATCTGCACGGTGTCCTCAGCGATGAGACCGTAGAACCCATGGGGGTCGGTCTGCTCGGTCAGGAAGGACCGGAACAGCTTCACCGAGCGTCGCCAGTCGTCGGCAAAGGGAGCCTCGACCGTCGCGTCAGTGGGTGTGGTTTGGATCACGTCGCGGATGCTACCCTCCGGTAATCACCATCGGGAGGGAGACCAGGTGATGTTCACGATGCGAGCCAGACACAAGCAGGCAGCACACGCCCCTACGACATCCGACACCCCGAAGCAGCACGTACTGGTGCTGAACTGGCGGGATCCGTGGCACCCCGAGGGGGGCGGCTCGGAAATCTACCTCGAACAGGTGACGAAGCGACTCGCGGCGGAGGACCGCCGGGTCACGTTCTTCACCTCACGCTACGAAGGCTCGACCGCCCGCGAGACGGTCGACGGCGTCCACTACGTGCGGGCCGGACGCAATCTCACGGTCTACCTGTGGGCGGCGTGGAACCTGCTCACCGGCCGGTTCGGCCACGTCGACCAGGTCCTGGAGGTCCAGAACGGCATGCCGTTCTGCTCGACCCTCTTCACGCGTGCGCGCGTGAGCGTGCTCGTCCACCACGTCCATCGCGAGCAGTGGCCCGTCGTGGGCAGGGTCCTGGCGAAGGTCGGATGGTTCATGGAGTCCCGCACCGGCCCCTTCGTCAATCGCCACAACCAGTACATCGCCGTCAGCCAGGTGACCGCTGACGAACTCAGCACTCTGGGAGTGGCAGCCGAACGGATTCGGATCGCCTACAACGGCGTTCCGCCCGTTCCTGAGTTCACCCCACAGCCGCGCGACCCGCAGCCCAGTCTTGTCGCGCTCAGCCGCCTCGTGCCGCACAAGCAGGTCGAGCACGCCGTGTACGCCCTGCACGACCTCGCTGAGGAGATCCCGGACGCCACCCTGACCGTGATGGGCGATGGCTGGTGGGCCGACGAACTGGCCGCGCTGGTGTCGCGTCTCGGACTCCAGGACCGGGTGCGGCTGCTCGGCTTCGTCGACGACCGCACCAAGTTCGAGGAGCTCTCGCGAGCCTGGATCCACGTCATGCCCTCACTCAAGGAGGGGTGGGGGCTTTCGATCATCGAGGCGGCCCACGTCAGCGTCCCCTCGATCGCCTACGCGTCCGCAGGAGGTGTCACCGAGTCCATCCTGGACGGCGTCACGGGCCTGCTGGCACAGGACCAGGACGACTTCACCGACTGTGTGCGGCGACTCCTGGCCGACGACGAACTGCGCACGTCCATGGGCGACAAGGCCCAGCTCCGGAGTGAGCAGTTCTCCTGGGAAGCCACCACCTCTGTGGTCTCCCGGTGCCTCGACGGCGCACCGATACGACCTGCCGTCGCTGTGAGTCATTGACGGGACATGACGCAGGCCCCGCTCTCTTCATGGGAGCGGGGCCTGCGTCATGTCAGGAGCGGGACGTCTGTGAGACACCAGGACCGCGACAGCAGAACAGGGCGGGACCGGTATCGGTCCCGCCCTGTGAAAACCTCTGTCAGCGCCACCCTCCCGGGCGCTTGCGCCGATTCAGCTGCCGTAGGTGGATTCACCCGGCTTCGGGCCGCCACCCTGGCCGGCGTCAACACCAGTCAGAGCAGTGACGGCAATGATCACGGTCAGCAGCGCAGCAACGGCGCCCGCCACAATCGACATCAACCAAGCAAACATTCGTCCTCCCAGACCTCTCGTTGACTCGTGGCGAGTATACGCAGGTCAGACGGTGCCCGGGGAAGCCTTTTTGCTGGTCAGTCCACAAATCACCAGAATCAACGAGCCGCACAGCACTGTCAGGTCGACAACGCCGTAGAGCGGTGCCCGCCACCCCTTCCCCGCCCCGCCAGAACTGGGCGCAACGCCCTCTGCAGCCGGCATCTCCAGGAGGTCCAACTGTCGGGTCTCCACGACTCGTCGAGTTCCTTCCGGCAGCAGCGCACTGGTCGAACTTCGGTGCACCAGGACCCAACGGACCCCTGCTGCCGCCAGCACCTCGGTGAGTTCCTCCGACGTCCGCGCCGCCCTCACCTGCGCTGCCACGGCGCTCTCACCCCCCACCGTCCCGCCGGGCACGATGAGCGAGTCGTCAGTGACGCTGGTCCCCGGGAAGTAACGCGAGGCAGGGTCGAGCACCGCTCGTGCGTTCCAGTCGAACTGTCGGTACGTGGAGAACGGCAACGCGATCACGGTGTCGGCGTCCCCGACCCGGCGTTCCATCTCGGCCCGGACAGTGTCCCAGTCGTCCGGGTACTCAGCAGCAGCCAGGAAGCCGCCCAGGCCGAGGGCCATGGTCGGCAGCGCCATCACCGGGAGCAGGAGTAGGCACAGACCCGTCGTCACCCCGACTTCAGAACCCGCTCGTGAGGCCCAGCGCACCGCGCGAGCGACAGCGCTGGCAAATCCGACGGACGCCACCAGCACCCACCAAGCCACCCACTTCTGACCGTCACGCAGCAGCCCGCCCCCGGGCATCGAGACCACGACCCACTCCACGACCGGCCGGGAGTGCTCCCAGGAGCCCAGACCCGCCAGCGCCAGTCCTGCACCGCCGAGGACCCAGGCGGCGGTGCGAGGGAGCACCCGTCCGCCCGGTCCGGCTCGATGCCCCAGCCAGAGGCCCAGCACTGCGATCAGCGAGACCGTCAGGGCCACGACCGCGAAGAGCCACTCCCCCCTCACGTCCGGCCAGACGACGCTCTTCCAGATGCCGCCGAAGGTGAACAGCGATCCCAGCACCCCCCACGGGGTGTCCGCGGCCGAGGCGAACGCCGTGACGCCGAACCGATCCGCGGGCAGTTGCTCGGCTCCGTTGAGGACCGCAGGAAGCAACCAGGGCAGGTTGACAACGGTCCACACCACCACGGAGAGGCCCAGGAGACGGGGACGCCCCCAGCCGAGCGCGCCGGCGACGCCCAGCGTCAGGAGAGCACCCGTCGGGCTGCTCCACCCGGCGACGAGCAGGGAAGCAACGAGGACCGCGGTGAATCGGCGACCGAGATGGGATCCGAGATCACTGTCGCGCAGCCGGACCACCGCGAGGGCAACCCACGGCAGTGCTGCGTACCCGCACAGGAGACCCCAGTGCCCGATCGCGAGGCGCTCGTGGACGTACGGGTTCCAGACGAAGCAGAGCCCACCTGCCAGCCGGGCCACCAGCGGGAGCCCTGCCGTCAGCCGGGTCATCCCCAGGAATCCGGCCACCAGCGGCACCGCGAGGACCAACATCTGCAGCAGTTCGCCACCGATCAACCCGGACAGGACCGAGACCACCGCGTCGGCCGGGACCGCCCGCGGCACTCCCCCGTCCGCACCGGTCCAGGCATCCTTCCAGGGCTGGTCAGGGACGAACACCATGTCGCCCACCAGCACGAACCCGCTGCGCAGGACCACAGGACCCAGCACGACGACCACCACCGCCAGTGCGACGGCGATCTCGATCCAGACCGGCCACCATCCGCCCTGCCGACGCGCCGAACCCGGCGGTGAGCTCGTCACCGCCGGGTTCGACGTCGGGTCAAGGTCCGGGCTCACGCCTGGCGTCACTCCCGGGTCTCGGGTTCGGCCGGCTCCGGCGAAGGCTTCGTCGAGGTGTCCTCGTCAGGGTCGTCGCTGGCCCTGTCTCCCTCGTCACCGGGCTTGTCGCTGGGCTCGTCACCGGGCTTCTCGCTGGGCTTGTCGCTGGGCTTGTCGCTGGGCTTCTCGACGGTGTCGTCAGGTGTGGGGGCACCCCGCAGGGGCCGATCGGACTCCGCCATGCCGGCACCCACCATGACCAGACCGACACAGACCGTGTCGGTCTCGGAGTCGATCCGCATCTCGAGAGCCGAGAAACCCTCGGTCAGCACCGGGAACTGGACCGAACGAAGCCCCTCACGCACCGGGAACGAGACCTCTGCCTCAGGAGTCCTCACGTGCATCGTTCCCTGGGCGTTGGTGAAGTAGTCGATCTGCACCAGCTGGGGGCCGCCGGTGACGGCCGCCTTCAGCGGCACCGACACGGGCGCCTTGCGCACCGCGTACCCGCATCCCTCCACCGGGGCCTTCGCCGCGGAAATGCCGTTGGCCACCACCACGGGCTGGAGGTTGCCCCAGCCGTCGACGATCCGCAGGGATCCGCTGGGCCGGTCGAAGAACGGTTCATTGGGAAGGACGGTGGCCACGGTCGAGACACGGGCGTCCAGCCCCAGCGAAAGGCGCATGATTCCCTCGGGCACGGGCCCGTCGAGCACGACGGCGCTCTGGTCGAGGTCCAGCGCAGCGGCCAAGGTGTCGAGATAGGCGCGGTCGTCGGCGTTCTGCAGAGCCGGAACCAGGATTCGCGAGGTGGGGACGGAGGAGACCACCACCAGCAGTGACAGCGCCACGGCCGCACCGGCGGGGACGAAGAGACGAGCAGTCCTGACGCGGTCCGGGACGATGGTTCCGCGGAGCCCGACTGCGACGATCAGCACCAGCGCGGGAAGCAGTGCGTCCGCAGTGCGTGGTGCCAGCGCCACAGCGTTGCCACCACTGTTGGTGAGTACCAGGACCACGATGGCGAAGACCATCAGCGCCAGGAGAGCGAGCAGCGCGAACCTGACCACGACGACGCGACTCGACCGCACCATCACGGCGATCCCCGCGACGCAGACCAAGGTCGCCACCGCCATCGGCCAGTTCACCATCGACCACATCTCGGTGCCCTGCACGTACCCGGTCCACGGACCGCCCACGACACCGAGCACGACCTGACGGACGAGCGTCTCCACGACGTCCACCACCGAGTCCGCACCGTCGGTGCGCAGCACACCGTCGGCGTCGCGCACGGCCATCAGCACGATCCGCGCCACCATGCCCAGCGCCACCGTGACCCACAGACCGGGCTGACGACCGACGACGGAGGCCAGCGCCTGGCGCACCGACCCTGAACGGGCGACCTCCGTCCCGAGGACGACGAGGAGGACCGCGAAGGTGAGAGCCACCGACTGGTCGCTCCACAACAGGAGCAGGAAGATCGCGACCACCGCGGACCACGCTCTCGCGCGAGCCGGACGGACGGCGTCGTGGACCAGGAGCGAGGTCGCCAGCAGGAACAGCACCACGACCGGCAGGTGCAGCAGGAGCAGCGAGAAGTTCATGGTTCCGGCCCACGCCGACGGGGTGAAGGCCACCACCGCGAACAGCGGCAACCGCACCCAGCGCGCACCGAGGATCTGGGAGAGGACCACCCACGTCAGGGCCGCTGCCACGATCGCGAGAACCGTCGAGACCAGTGCGACAGCTCCCCAACTGCTGCCGGTCACCGACTCCACGCACCAGACGAGGAAGCGGGACGGAACCGAGAACTCACCAGCGTGTGAACCACCGAGGAAGTCGCCGCTCAGTCCCTTCGCAGCCGCTTGGGCAAGCCCCGGGTAGTCGTCCTGCGTCCAGTGACCGCCTGCCGTCGCCACACCTCGCCACAGCGCGAGGAGCACGGTCAGTCCCACGGCGATCAGCGCAGGGAGGCCCCGGAACGCCGGTCGCACGACCTCGCTCCACCAGGTCTCCTCCTCCGCACGCGACGCCGCCGGAGCGGGGTCGACAGGGGACGTGCGTTCGGGAGCCGTCGTCTCGCGGTCCTCAACGTGCATGGGTGTTCCTCCTCCTCAGGACGGGCTCGAGCAGAGCGACCATCCACACACCGACAGCCAGTCCGGCTGCCCAGTCGGCGGCGTCCACGCTCACGCCGTCACCTCGCCAGGCACTCCATCCCTGGAGCACTGCTGCGAGCATTGTCGCTGCTGCTGCGGTCAGTCCGGCGCGGTTTCCCCGACGTCCCAGCACGTTGCCGAGCGCGATGCCGACCAGGACCGGTAGACCACCGAGCAGGTAGCCGACCAGCATCGCACCTGCGCGCACCGGCCAGGTGCCGCGGAGCAGCCAGAGCGGGATCCGCGCCGAGACGTCCTCGCGGCGGGTACGGGCCACGCCACGCAGCGACAGCACCGCGGCCAGGGCGTAGACGCCGACGATCATCACGCCGCCGAGCCACATGCGCGTGCGGTAGGAAGCGTCGGGCAGGTACTCCAGCACCACCTGTCCGGACGCGTCGGCGGGGAGCACGTACCCCTGCTGCCAGGAGTCGAGTCTCAGGGTCTTGAGTTCTTCACCGTCGAGGAGTGCTCGCCACCCGAGGTTGGCGTTCTCCGGGATGCGCAGCACGCTGGCCTGCCCCGGCCCCACCTCGATCACCCGGCGGGTGGGTTCCCACTCGGTGACGGTGAGGGCGCGGCCAGCGACGGCCTCGCTCTGGGTGACGACGCGTCCTTGGAGGGATCGGATCACGACCGAGTTGACGGCGTACTCGTCGGTGGAGGCCGAGACCAGTGAGTGTCGTCCTGGGCCGAGACGCAGCACGTCAAGGTCGCACACCTCAAAGCTCATCGGGTTGCCCTGCACGACGTCGCTCTGGGTGCCGACGACACGGGTCCGGTACTTCTCCGAATCGATCCTCAACGCCGGGCCGTCACCGCACTTGGTACGCACCTCGGTCGTCGGGTCCCAGTCGGCGACCAGGTCGGTGATGCCCCGCAGCTCGAGTTCGGCGATGGCCAGCGGGCCCTCCGGGACGCCGCGGCCGTCGAGTGCCATCGGGAAGGAGACCGAGACCTCGTCGGTCCTGATCTTCTCGAACTCCGCGACACCGTCGACCAGGTCGACCGTGCGGCGCTCGTCGCCTGCCACCAGGACGGCGCGGGTGGGGAGAATGCCGGTGGTGCTGGTGCCGGTCAGGGCGATGCGGTCGATGGTGCGTCGCTCGTCCCACGACACCTCGAGGCTGGGGAAGATCTCGCCCTCGGCGGCCACCCATGCGGTGGACGTGTCTCCGTCCATGGCGCGCTGGCCTGCCGCGGCAGGGTCCCAACCGTTGACCGAGGTGGCCTCGGCGCGGACCGCGCCCTTGCTCGGGTCGACGTTGGCGGTGCTGCTCCAGGTGGACCGGGCCAGCACGGTGCCGTCGAGGCGGTAGGAGGCCTCTTCTCCGACGACGAAGGTCCGGTTCAGTCCCTGCTCCTCCTCGGAGGGGCGAGCGGTGGAGATGTCGCACTCCGGCCCGCCGTCGAGTTCGACGCAGGGCCTGCGGTGCGGGCGGGTGCGGAAGCTGAAGGTGCTGCTGGGCGTGGCGTCCACGTCGGGAACGACGAAGGTTCGGTCGGTGTCGACGCCCTCGAAGGAGAGTTCACGGATGCCGACCTGTCCGTACCGGGAGTCCCCGAAGACGTCGATGCTGGAGACGCGGACGCGTTCCACCGGGCCACCGGGCAGGTCGAGGACGACCTCTCCGGTCTCGGGGTCGACATCGCGTTCGTAGCTGCGGTCGCCGACCTTGATCCTGACCCGACGCATCGGCGTGCCGAACATGCCGTCGACGACGGCCAGGAGTCGCAGGGATCGCAGGTCGGTGGGCTCGTCGAACTGGACCTCCAGCCACTGCTTCTCAGGGTGTTCCCAGGGCGAGGAGAGCCAGTAGGTGCTCTCCTCCCCGTCGATCGCGGCGTAGGGGCTGAACTCCGGTCGGATCTGGTCGGCTGCGTCGGCGTAGGCCTTCGAGCTGGACGCCCGCACGACCTTGACCGACTCGTACTCGGCCACGACGCGCTGGGAGTCCCCGACGCCGCCGTAGTCGTGGACTCGGCGACTGGTGCGGTACTTCTCCTCGGCGGTCATGGTGTGGGAGACGGCGTCGACCACGCGACCGAAGTTGCGTTCCCGCTTGTGGTAGCCGTCGCCGACGACGTCCGGGGAGTCGTTCCACTCCTTCTCGGCGGAGTTCACCGTGATCTCGGTGGGCCCCAGGACGCCGGCCTCCATGGCGGTGAGGATGTCTTCAGGTCCACCGGCCAGCGTCACCAGCGAGTCGGTCGGCACTGCCTGCAGCAGCGGCACGGTCCGTTCCACCTTGTAGATCACCAGGGTGGGGTCGCCGTTCTTCTCTGAGCCGAACATGGCGACCTCGCGCAGTCCGGGGCTGCGGCTCAGCGCCGCCTCGACCCGGGCGTCGGAGGGAGAACCGGTGACGGCGGTGTTGATGTCACGGCGTGCCAGGACGTGCGAGATGCCGGAGCGCGCGAGTGCGTCCGCAAGGTGCGGCGACCCGGTGCCGTCCTGGATCCGCTCCTCGAGGGAGTCGAGGAACCTGATCGTGCTTCCCGGCGCCAGGGGCACCTGGCTGCGGGTCACCCAGTCGGACTCGGCCACGGGCTGGATCGGTTCGTCGATGGTCCAACCCCACTCCTGGATGCCGTGGCTGCTGCCCGGCACGATCCAGGTGCGACGACCTTCGGTGGAGCGTCCCAGGTAGGCGGCGGCGTCGCGCCACGTCTCGGGGATCTGGTCGAAGCCGGGGTTGCGCAGGTCCTGGGTGAACAGGGGACGCGCGGAGCCGACGAGGAGCGTCCCCGCCACGACCATCAGGGCGGTGGACGCCGCAGTCGCCGACCGGGCCCAGCCCTGGGCGACGAATCCCTGCTTGACCGCGACGGAGGCCATTCCGACGGCGTGGGCAAAGCCGAGCGCCATGGGCAGACGCATCACCGGGTCCAGCTTGTGCACGTTGCGGAACGGGCTCAGAACACTGTCGAGGAGCGACTGGTAGGTGCCGGCCAGCGGGCTGCCGAAGGTGTGCAGGTGGCCGAGGGTCAGCAGGAAGGCGGCGACGAGCGCCGCCACCGCGAACGGGACGCGCCACGGCATCGAAGGGTGGAAAAGACCGAAGAGGCTGATCGCGGCCACACCGCCGGTGAGCACGATCAGCAACGGACCTGTGGACAGTTGGTGGGCGCCGTCCCACCACGGTTCGCCACCCAGTTGCAGGAACGAGAGCCAGTGGTTCGCGCCGCGCACCACGTTGGTCCACCCCAACGGCTGGGTGGTCGTGGCCGCGGTCTCGATGTAGTCGAGGAAGGGCGGGCTGAACTTTCCCTGCACCACGAGGCTCGAGGTCCACCAGAACGTGGAGAGCGCCAGGGCGAGCAGCCACCACCCCATGAGTCTGCGGCCCACGGACGTGCCGCAACTGAACAGCACCAGCAGACCGGGCATGATCAGGGAGAGCAGCACCTCGGTGGCGTTGACGGCCCCCATGCAGGCCACCGCGACGCCCGACCATGCGGCACCGTGCAGGGCGCTGAACCTGCCACTGAGAGCGAGCACGAGCGGCAGCACCACCCAGGGCAGCATCGCCGTGGGGTGGACCTCACCGGTCAGGGAGCCAGACAGCCCCAGCATCCGAGGAGCGAAGGCGTAGGCCAGTCCGGCCAGCAGGGGCAGCCAAGCCCGGGCACGCTCGCGGTCGATCGCGATGAAGAGCCGTCGTGCTCCCTCGTAGGCGAGGACCAGGAGCAGCGCGGACCAGAGTCGTTGGGTGATCCATCCCGGAAGCCCGACGACGTCACCGAGCCAGAAGAAGAGGCCGTGCGGGAACAGGTAGCCGTAGGCCTGGTTCTGCAGCTCGCCCATGCCGGACATGGGGTTCCACGAGTAGAGCGCGCGGCCCATGAAGCCTGCGACGTTCTCGGTGAGGTCGAGCTTGGTGTCGAAGGTGGTCTTGCCCGGCTGCTGGAGCACGGAGAAGAACAGCAGGAGCGCCCACACCGGGTACTGCGTCCACCTGCTCTCGCGGCGACGCGCCCCCATGGCTTCGTCGCTGGCCTCTCCGCTGCCGCCGCTCACCTGCACACCGTCCTCGTCCACGGGCACGTGATCTGCCCGGTCGTCATTGCTGCGGCTCACCGAGCCACGCCGTCGTCCGTTCGCTGCGCCCATTTCAGGCACTGCTCTCCTTCACGACGCCGTGGGTGAGGCGATCCGCGAGGTCCCTCATCAGCCGGTCGGCCTCGTGGTCGGCGTGTTCCGTGCGACGCATCCGTACCGAGACGCTGGCGCGCCCCCGGACCGTCACCAGACCCACCCCGAGCGCCATCGGTCCGGACAGCGCCGGGAACATCGTGGCGCGCAGCAGCCCGTCGCCGCTGAGCACACCGAGGTTGGAGACGTTGACGGTGTAGCCCAGTCGCGAGCGCAGGGCCTTGGTCACCAGCGGGCCGATTCCGCCCGCCGAGGTCTCGGGGAAGTCCGGTTCGGGATCGGTGGTGCGCACGATCGCGGCCACCTGCTCGGCGGTGTCGTGCGGGCGCAGCCTGATCCGGAGGAACGTCGTCTGCCGGTCGGGGTGCAGTTCGCTGCCCTGACGGCGCGATGCGCCCATGATCACCATGAACCGTCGTCCGCCACTGTTGCGGCGCCGCGGCCACTGCCCGTGCGCCTGCAGCAGGGCGTGGCAGGCCAGGGCGCCATTGACCCGGACGTCGTCGAGCACGACGTGCCGCATGTGGTCGGCGCTGCCGGCACCGAGCTCGGGGGCTGCGCCGGAGAACCGGGCGGGTGGGGTGAAGACGGCCTCGAGGAGCCGGAGCAGGCTCGACCCGAGGAAGGAACGCGGAGCAGGGGTCTCCCCCACGCCACGGGCGCTGGAGACGACGGGGACTCCGGCGACACCGGAGAGCAGGGCCACCAGTCCGAGGCCGTCGCAGACTCCGTGGTGGGCGGTGATCAGGACGCGGGTGGCGGCGTCGTCGAGCAGGACGTGCACGAGACGCCCGTCGGTGCCGAGTTCGGCGCTGGCGACCTGTTCACGTCGGGTGTCCCACGCCTCACCGTCGGCGCGTTCCACGCGCGGCACCGCACCGAGGTGCGGGTACTCGGCCACCAATCCCTGCAGACGAGTGGTGATCTGAACCGGATCCAGCGGCGTCTCGAACTCAGCCTCCAGGCTGATCCCCCACGTGACGTCGGGGTCACCGTAGAGTCCGGTGACCTCGTGGGCCAGTCGAACGGCGTCGAAGTCGGACTCGGGGACGCGACTCAACGCGCGCCCCGACCCGCGGCGTGCGACCCGGCTTCCCGGTCACCCGCGCCCTCCTCGCGCTGCGCCTGCCCGCGGGTGCGGGAGAGACGGCGGCCGTACTCCTGTGCGGGCAGCTCGACCCAGACGTACGACGTCGCCCCGAGCGCCCACGCGATCGGGATCACCACGGCGAAGCGGACCAGGAGTCCGGCCACACCGTCAGGGAGGTCCGCCTCGGACTCGAGCATGATGATGACGGGCAGGTGCCACAGGTAGATGCCGTACGACCAGCGTCCGGTCGCCTCCAGCCAGCGCCAGCGCAGCGGGGCGCTGACACCCCGGCCGTCCCGGGTGAAGACCGCCCCCAGGACGAGCAACGCCGCGAGGGCCGTGCAGGACAGGATCCGGACGATGTCCTCGGTGGCGGTGCGCGGCGAGAGGTCCAGCGGCCCCGACAGCGGCGACATCACCACGGCCAGGGCAGCCAGGCAGAGCACGGGGAGCACGATCCGGCTGGAGGCCAGGCGTTCAACACCCTCGAGACGAGCCAGACCAGCGGCACGCGCCTCGACCAGGAGCGCCACGAAAGCGCCCATCGTGAAGCACATCAGATAGCCGGGGAGCCAGAGCTTCTCCTGGGTCTTGCCGACCTCGTAGCACCAGGCGATGAAGGCCGTCGTGGCCGGGACGGTGGCCAGCAGCACTGCCCCGGTCACCCACAGCCGCACGGCCGGGGACTTCCCGCGCAGGCACGAGTGCAGGGCCACGGCGAGCACCGGGAGCGCGACGTACCAGCTCAGCTCGGTGCCCAGACTCCAGACCTGCTCCATCCCCTTGGGGATGCTCAGCACCTCGAAGACGCCCGTCATGGTCAGGGTGTGGAACCAGGCCCGCGCATCGACCGGGACGGCCGGCGGGTAGATGACGATCCAGACCAGCATCGCCACCAGGTAGGCCGGGAAGGTACGCATGAGTCGGCGCACCGCATAGGCCCGGGTGGACGGTTGCGCCGCGGCGCCCAGGATCCACGCCCCGTACGGACGGAACAGCAGGTAGCCCGCGAGGACGAAGAGGGCGATCGGGCCGAAACCGTGAATGCCCACCCACTTGTAGTCGGTCCAGAAGCTGATGTGGACCAGCACGACAGCGATCGCCGCGAACCCGCGCAGACCGGTGAGAGAGGCGACGAATCCGGCCTCTGACGCCGGACGGACGACGTCCTTCTGATGTGCTTCGCTGGCTGTCACGCGGGCTATCTAAGCACGCATGTCGTGGTGTGTCTCACAGCCGTTCAGAGCGCCTCGACGGGCTCGCCGCCGTTCTTGCGGCACAAGCACTACCGGCGAGTAGCGGGAGTGCCTACACTCGCCGGATGACCACCACCACCGCCGCGCAGGACGATGTCCCTGCGTCGAGGTCCCGCAGCGCCGGACTCCTCGCCGGTGGAGGTGGCATCGCAGCCACGATGGTGATCGCCAACGGAGCCTTCTACGCCTTGACGATGCTGTCTGCGCGCCTCCTGGGCCCTGCGGAGTACAGCGCGCTGGCCGCGGCCATGAACCTGCTGCTGGTCCTCAGCGTCGTTTCCCTGGGGGTCCAGGCCACGGCTGCCCGACGGATCGCGCTCGACGCCACGCACGCCCAGGAGATCGAGGCGTCGGTCCTGCGGCTCTCGTGGCGCACCGGTCTGGGGATCGGGCTCGCGCTCGTGGTGCTCTCGCCGCTCGTCAAGGAACTGCTCCGACTCGACGACCTCTCCCCCGCGCTCTGGCTCGCGGCAGCGACCGTGCCCTCCACCGTCGTGGGCGGCTACATCGGGATCCTGCAGGGCGAACGCCGCTGGCGTGACCTGAGCCTGCTCTACCTGGCTGCCTCGCTCCGCCTCCCCGTCGGCGTGGTCCTGCTGCTGTGGTGGCCCGACGTGGTCACGGCCCTGGTTGCAGTGACGCTGGCCGGTTTCCTGCCGATCTTGGTCGGACGGCACTCGCTGCGCAACACTCGCTCCGGCATCGTGAGCATGCACCGACGCGGCATCCGTGAGCTGGTCTCCGAAGCGGCTCGCAACTCCCAGGCGCTCCTGTCCTTCATGGCACTGAGCAACGTCGACGTGATCGTGGCTCGCGCCGTCCTCGACCCGCACGAGGCCGGTCTGTACGCCGCCGGCGCGATCCTGAGCAAGACCTGCGCGATCCTGCCGCAGTTCGTGGTCGTGGTGGCGTTCCCCTCCCTGGCCTCGCACACCGAACGCATCCGGGCTCTGACCCGCGGCCTGGTTCTCACCGCCGCGATCGGTCTGGCGGCCACGCTCGGAGTCACTCTCCTGCGCCCCCTCGCGCTCTCGGTGGTGGGCGGCGGCGAGTTCGCCGAGATCTCCGCAGACCTGCCGGCCTTCACCCTCCTGGGCACCTGCATGGCCATGGTGCAGCTGGTGGTGTACGCGGTGCTGGCACGTCAGGGCCGTCGTTCGACCTGGCTGATCTGGATCTGTGCCGCGGTGCTGGTGCTGGGCGGCTCGACCGCGGCCACCGCCCAGTCGCTCCTGGTCTGGGGCCTCTGTGTCACCACGGCCCTGCTCGTCGTCCTGGTTGCGACCAGCTTCTGGATCGTCCGACGCCCCGCACCGGCCGACGATGCGGACAGCGCCTCCGACACCACGAGCGGCGCACTCGACGCCACCAACGCAACGGCCGCCCCCACGCACTGAACCCGTACGTGAAGGCGGCCGCGACCGGAAGGTTCCGGCTGCGTCAGTGAGCTGCTTCGTGCCAGCTGTGTCCGGTGCCGACGGAGACGTCGAGAGGAACCAGGAGGTCTGCGGCGCTGCCCATCTGGGCACGCACCAGCGCTTCGAGCGCCTCACGCTCGCCCGGGGCAACTTCCAGCACCAGTTCGTCATGGACCTGCAGCAGGACGCGGGACTTCATGCCCTGCTCGGCCAGTTCGGCGTCGACGCCGATCATGGCGACCTTGACGAGATCTGCCGCCGAGCCCTGGATGGGGGCGTTCAGCGCCATCCGCTCCGCCATCTCGCGGCGCTGGCGGTTGTCGCTGGTGAGGTCGGGCAGGTAGCGACGACGCCCCATGACGGTTTCGGTGTACCCAGTGCGGCGGGCCTCCTCCACGACTCCCTGGAGATAGTCGCGGATGCCGCCGAAGGTCTCGAAGTACTCGTCCATCAGCTTTGACGCCTCGCCGGGGCTGATCTTGAGCTGACCCGAGAGGCCGAAGGCGGAGAGACCGTAGGCGAGGCCGTAGTTCATCGCCTTGATCTTGGCGCGCATCTCGGGGGTGACGGCCTCGGCGTCGACGCCGAAGACCTTCGAGGCGGTGGAGGCGTGGAAGTCCTGGCCCGATCGGAACGCCTCGACCAGCAGGTCGTCGCCGGAGGCGTGCGCCATGATCCGCATCTCGATCTGGCTGTAGTCGGCCGTCATCAGCGACTCGAAGCCTTCACCGACGACGAACGCCTCACGGATGCGACGCCCTTCGGCGGTGCGGACCGGGATGTTCTGCAGGTTCGGGTCAGTGCTGGACAGACGTCCGGTCGCCGCGATGATCTGGTTGAACGTCGTGTGGATGCGACCGTCGGGCTGGACCGTCTTGAGGAGACCCTCGACGGTCTGACGCAGCTTGATGACGTCGCGGTGACGCAGCAGGTGCAGCAGGAACGGGTGCTCGGTCTTCTCGTAGAGGGAGGCGAGGGCGTCGGCGTCGGTGGTGTAGCCGGTCTTGGTCTTCTTGGTCTTCGGCATGCCGAGGTCCTCGAAGAGGACCACCTGGAGCTGCTTGGGCGAGCCGAGGTTGATCTCCTTGCCGATCACCTCGTACGCGGCGGCCGCAGCGGCCCGGACCTCGGAGTCGAACTCGTCGGCGAGGGCCTGGAGGTGCTCCTGGTCGACCGCGATGCCGGTGCGTTCCATCCGGGCGAGGATGTCGACCAGCGGCAGCTCGACATCGCTGAGGAGACGCGTACCGCCGTGGCTCTCGATCTCGTCGGCGAGCGCAGCGGCCAGCTCGACGCTGGCCTGGGCGCGTGCGAGGGCGGGCTCGACGACCGCCTCACCGGTGTCGAAGAGGAGTCCCTGGTCGCCGACGTCCTCAGTGGGCAGCTCGCGCTTGAGGTAGCGCACGGTGAGGTCGGCGAGGTCGTAGGTGCGCTGGTCCGGACGCACCAGGTACGCAGCCAGGGCGGTGTCGCTGGACAGGCCCTCGACCTCCCAGCCGCGTGCGGCCAACGCCAGGATGGGGCCCTTGGCGTCATGGATGACCTTGGCGCGCGCAGGATCGGCGAGCCATGCGGCCACGGCGGCGTCGTCCTCGGGCGTCAGGGTCTGGGTGTCCAGGTAGGCGGCGCGGCCCTCGAGCGTGGAGACCGCGATTCCCTCGACCTCGCCGGTACCAGCGCGCCAGGTGCCGCTCACGTGCACACCCAGCGCGGCAGAACCGGTCTCGGCGAACCACGCCGCGACGGTGCCCGGCTCCAGCACGGTGCCCTCGACCTTCATCGAGGGCTCGGTCGCGGTCTCCTCCTCGCTGTCGAGGGACTCGAAGAGACGATCGCGCAGTACCCGGAACTCCAGGCCGTCGAACAGGGTGTGGACCTCCTGACGGTCCCACGGCTGACGGGCGAGGTCGGCGGGGCCGAAGTCGAGGGTGAGGTCGCGGAGCAACGCGTTGAGGCGACGGTTGCGGATCACGTCACCGAGGTGGGCACGCAGGCTCTCACCGGCCTTGCCCTTCACCTCGTCGACGCGGGCGATGATGTTGTCGAGGCCGTCGAACTGGTTGATCCACTTCGCTGCGGTCTTGGGACCGACACCGGGAACGCCCGGGAGGTTGTCGGAGTCCTCACCGACGAGCGCGGCGATCTCGGGGTAGCGGTGCGGCGGCACGAAGTACTTCGTCTCGACGGCCTCCGGCGTCATCCGGGCCAACTCCGAGACGCCACGCATCGGGTAGAGGACGGTGACGTCGTCGTTGACCAGCTGGAGCGAGTCGCGGTCACCGGTGAGGATCAGCGTCTCCATCCCGGCCTCGCGCGCCTGGGTGCTCCAGGTGGCGATGATGTCGTCGGCCTCGAAGCCCTCCAACGAGAGGTGCTTGATCCGGAGTGCGTCGAGCACCTCCTGGATCAGCGGTAGCTGGCTGCGGAACTCGTCGGGAGTCTTGGCGCGCTTGGCCTTGTACTCGGAGTACTCCTCGAGCCGGAACGTCTGGCGCGAGAGGTCGAAGGCGACCGCCACGTGCGTCGGCTCCTCGTCACGCAGCACGTTGATCAGCATCGAGGTGAAGCCGTACACGGCGTTCGTGTGCTGGCCGGTGCTGGTGGAGAAGTTGTCGACCGGGAGCGCGAAGAACGCCCGGTAGGCCAGCGAGTGGCCGTCGAGGAGCAGGAGGCGGGGGCGGGAGGACTTCTCGGTCACGAACCAGAACACTATCCGTTGGCTCCGACTCGTTCGCCTTCCATGAGGACGTGCCGGGAGAACCGGGCGAGGTGCGCCACAATGACCGCCATGACGAACCCTTCCGCGGGCTTCACCGCCGCCGACATCGACTCCGCCACCCCTGAGGACCTCACCGCAGCCTTCGGCGCGCAGATGGGTGCCCTGTGCGAGAAGATGCAGATCGAACTCGTCGAGATCTCACCTGAGCGCGTCGTCGCGACCATGCCGGTCCAGGGCAACACCCAGCCCTACGGTCTGCTGCACGGCGGCGCGTCGGTGGTGCTGGCCGAGACCCTCGGCTCAATGGGCTCAGCTCTGCACGGCTTCCCCGACCGGGTGCCGGTGGGCGTGGACATCAACGCCACCCATCACCGTTCGGCGACCACGGGCACCGTCACCGGTGTCGCGACCGCGATCCACCTGGGGCGCACCAGCACCTGCTACGAGATCGTCGTCTCCGACGAGCAGGGACGTCGCCTGTGCACCTCGCGCATCACCTGCGCACTGATCGAACCACGCTGATCGAACCGCGCTGATCAAACCGCGCCGGTCGGTCTGCGCCGGTCGGTCTGTGTCAGGACGGGACGCGCGAACGGCGTCCGCGTCGCGCCGCGAGCACGCGGTCGACGTGGCGTCGGTCGGCGCCACGAGCCGGGCGCACCGAACCGAGGCGCTGACGCACGGCGCTGGTCGTCGCGATCCGCAGGACGGCGCGCGGCCCCAACCCGATCCGGGCGAAGAAACGGTTGGCGTCACGCGAGGACGACAGCGCAGCAGCACCGACGTAGTTGATCCCCCGCTCCTCGGCGAAGGTCACGGCCGCTTCCACGAGCGCAGTGCCGACACCACGACGACGCGATGAAGCGACCACCTGGGGCGCGAAGGCCTGGACGATCCGATCCGGGTTGACGGGGTTGACCGCACAGACGCGCACCAACAGTGCACCGACCGGGGCAGAGTCGATCTCGGCCACCAGGACACGGAGGTCGGGGTCGGTCTCCTGCTGCTCGACGAGTGCCACGAGGTCCCCCAGCGCGACACCGTCACCGGTGCGCAGGAGTTCGCTCCAGAGCTCGGCGAGAAGGGGTACGTCCCCCACGTGCGCAGCGCGCACCTGAACCTGAGCTCGTCCCATCGTCGTCTCCTCAGCACACGTCCCTGAACGGGACAACCACACACGTCCCGGGAGGGACGGTCAGACGTCACGTGCCCCCACACGCCGAAGTGAACAGTACCGTCCGGAAGGCTCCGTCGCGGAGTTCCCTCCAGTTCTGCCCGGCCCGCGGGCAGGGCCGCAGCCTCAGCCCTTGGCGATGCCCGGGCCGTGAGTGACGACGCCCTCGGCGACCTGACGCATGGAGAGGCGCAGGTCCATCGCGGTCTTCTGGATCCATCGGAACGCGTCGGCCTCGGAGATCCCGAGCTCGCTCTGGAGCAGGCCCTTGGCACGGTCCATCGTCTTGCGGGTCTCGAGGCGCTCGGCGAGGTCGGCGACCTCGTCCTCGAGGCTGCGCATCTCGGCGAACCGGCTGACCGCCATCTCGATCGCGGGCGTGAGGTCGGCCTTGTTGAACGGCTTGAGCAGGTAGGCCATCGCACCGGCGTCGCGGGCACGCTCGACGAGCTCACGCTGGCTGAACGCAGTCAGGATGACGACCGGGCAGATCTTCTGTGCAGCGATCCGCTCCGCGGCGGCGATACCGTCCAGGACCGGCATCTTGACGTCGAGGATCACCAGGTCGGGGCGCAGTTCCTCGGCCAGTTCGATGGCCCGTTGGCCGTCCGCGGCCTGGCCTACGACGTCGTAGCCCTCCTCACCGAGCATCTCGGCGAGGTCCATACGGATCAGGGCCTCGTCCTCGGCGATGACGACACGGGATGCGGGGACGACACTGTTGCTCACGCAACGAGGTTAACGCCTGCCCCCTGAATGCGAAGACCCCGCGCGGCTGTACTAAGTTTGTGCCCGTCCTCAGGGCCCCGGTATCCCAACGGCAGAGGAAGCGGTCTCAAACACCGTCCAGTGTGGGTTCGAATCCCACCCGGGGCACCAGACGCCGAGAGGCCCGGAACCATCAGGTTCCGGGCCTCTCGTGCATGGCGGCCACCGGGGCCGAGGGGTCAGCTCTCGCGGCGGTAGGCCTCGGCCAGCGCGTTCTTCGCGTCACCGGCACGGTGGATGCGCAGCGCGTTGGTGGATCCGGGAATGCCGTAGGGGGTGCCCGCGGTGATGACGACGAAGTCGCCCTCCTGGACACGGCCCGAGGCGAGCAGGACCTCGTCGATCTGCAGGACCATCTCGTCGGTGCTGCGGACGTCCTCGGTGCGCAGGGTCTCGATGCCCCACGTCATCGCGAGCTGGGCCCGGGTGGACTCCAGCGGCGAGAAGGCCAGCATCGGGACGTCGCCGCGGTAACGGGCCAGACGACGGGCGGAGTCACCGGAGGTGGTGAACGCCACCAGGTACTTGGCGCCCATGCGACGGGCCACCTCGGCGGCGGCCTTGGAGATGATGCCGCCCTTGGTGCGGGGCTGCCAGTCGACCGCAGCCATGCGGGCCAGGCCGTGGTCCTCGGTGGAGGCCACGATCCGTGCCATGGTGCGGACGGTCTCGATGGGGTACTTGCCCACGCTGGTCTCGCCCGAGAGCATCACCGCGTCAGCACCGTCGAGGACGGCGTTGGCGACGTCGGAGGCCTCGGCGCGGGTCGGCGCGGGGGCGCTGATCATCGACTCGAGCATCTGGGTGGCCACGATGACCGGCTTGGCGTGACGACGCGCCAGGTCGATCAGCATCTTCTGGTGCAGCGGGACGTCCTCGAGCGGGCACTCCACACCGAGGTCGCCGCGGGCGACCATGAGGCCGTCGAACGCGTCGATGATCTGCTCGGCGTTGGCGATCGCCTGGGGCTTCTCGATCTTGGCGATGACGGGGACGCTGACGCCCTCCTCGGCCATGATCGCGCGGACGTCGTCGGCGTCGGCGGCGTGCCGGACGAAGCTGAGCGCGATGTAGTCGACACCGTGCTGCAGGGCCCAGCGCAGGTCGCGCTCGTCCTTGTCGCTCAGCGCCGGGACGGAGACGGCCACACCGGGCAGGTTGATGCCCTTGTGGTTGGAGACGGGGCCACCGATGATGACCTTGGTGAGGACGTCGGGCCCGTCGACGGACACGACCTCGAGACGGATCTTCCCGTCGTCGATGAGGAGGGGGTCGCCGGGCGAGACGTCGCCGGGCAGACCCGAGTAGGTGGTCCCGGACACGGTTCCGTCACCGAGCACGTCGCGCGTGGTGATGGTCCATTCCTGACCGGGAACGAGGACAGCGGATCCTTCGCGGAAGTTGCCCAGGCGAATCTTGGGGCCCTGCAGGTCGGCGAAGACGCCGATCGCGCGGCCGGTCTCGACACTCGCTTCGCGGACCATGGCGAGCATCTGCTCGTGGTCGGCATGGGTGCCGTGGCTCATGTTGAGGCGGGCTACGTTCATGCCGGCGTCGACGAGCTCCTTGATTCGTTCAGGGCTGCCGACAGCCGGTCCGAGGGTGACGACGATCTTGGCTCTGCGCACTCCTCGATCCTACCCCCGCTACGTCCTGCATCGGATGACAGGCAGGTGTCACCACGGCAGCGAATGCGAGACAACTGTCACATCGATGTCACACCTGAACAGGTGGAGGCCACCTGTGCCGTCACTCCCCCCGGGAACAGGGCCAGGGTCGGCCCCCTCACGGGGACCGACCCTGGTCGGTGCTGCGGGCCACCGGTCAGGCCGGACGACGTTGGCCGTCCTGCCCGATGGGCGCGTGCTGGCGTCTCAGACGGTCAGCGGACGCGCGTTCGGCGGGATCGGGGCCGGCAGGTCCGTGGATCCGGTGAGGAACTCGTCCACCGCGGCGGCGGCAGAACGACCCTCGGCGATCGCCCAGACGATCAGCGACTGACCGCGACCGGCGTCGCCGGCCACGAAGACGCCGTCGACGGACGACTGGTACTTCTTGTCGCGCTTGACGTTGCCGCGCTCGTCCAGCTCGACACCGAGCTGGTCGACGAGACCGTCCTTCTCCGGGTGCAGGAAGCCCATGGCCAGGAGCACCAGGTCGGCCGGGATCTCCTTCTCGGTGCCCGGGACGGGCTGGAAGGAGGCGTCGACCTCGACGAGACGCAGCGCCTTGACGTTGCCGTTCTCGTCGCCGACGAACTCGGTGGTGTTGACCGAGTAGACGCGCTCGCCACCCTCCTCGTGGGCCGAGGAGACGCGGTAGATCATCGGGTAGGTCGGCCAGGGCTGTCCGGCGGGACGGTCCTCGGTCGGCTGCGGCATGATCTCGAGCTGGGTCACCGAGGCAGCACCGTGACGGATGGAGGTACCGAGGCAGTCAGCACCGGTGTCACCGCCACCGATGATCACGACGTGCTTGTCGGTGGCACGGATCTGGTCGGGGACGACCTCGCCGACACCCTCGCGGTTGCCCTGCGGGAGGAACTCCATGGCCTGGTGGATGCCGTTGAGCTCGCGGCCCGGGACCGGCAGGTCACGCGGGACGGTGGAGCCGATGGCCAGGACGACGGCGTCGAAACGCTCCTGGAGACGCTCGGCGCTGAGCGTGCCCTCTCCGACCTCGACACCGGAACGGAAGACGGTGCCCTCGCGACGCATCTGGTCGAGGCGACGGTCGAGGTGCTTCTTCTCCATCTTGAACTCGGGGATGCCGTAGCGGAGCAGGCCGCCCGGCTTGTCCGCACGCTCGTAGACGACGACGGTGTGACCGGCGCGGGTCAGCTGCTGCGCTGCAGCGAGACCTGCGGGCCCCGAACCGACGACGGCGACGGTCTTGCCGGACAGCCACTCGGGGGCCTCGGGACGGACGTAGCCCGACTCGAAGGCCTTGTCGATGATCGAGACCTCGACGTTCTTGATGGTGACGGCCGGCTGGTTGATGCCGACGACGCACGCGGTCTCACAGGGAGCCGGGCACAGGCGACCGGTGAACTCGGGGAAGTTGTTGGTCTTGTGCAGGCGGTCAGCCGCACCGTCCCAGTCACCCCGGTACACCAGGTCGTTCCACTCCGGGATGATGTTGCCCAGCGGGCAGCCCGAGTGGCAGAACGGGATGCCGCAGTCCATGCAGCGGCTCGCCTGGGTGTTGATGATCGGGAGCAGCGCACGGCCGATCCCACCGTCGGTGTAGACCTCGTTGAAGTCCTTGACTCGCTCCTCCACCGGGCGTCGGCCAGCGACCTGACGCTCGTGCTTGAGGAAGCCCTTCGGGTCAGCCATGAAGCACCTCCATGATTCGCGCAGCGGCCTGGTCCTCGGTCAGACCCTCGGCGAGGGCCTCGGCGCGTGCTTCGAGCACGCGACGGTAGTCCCGAGGCATGACCTCGGTGAAGCGGCCCACGGACGTGGACCAGTCGGCGAGCAGTTCCTCGGCGACCGTGGAACCGGTCTCCTCGAAGTGCTCACGCACGATCGCCTCGAGCTCAGCGACGCGGTCACCGGTGACCGGGCTGAGGTCGACGAGCTCGGGGTTGACCTGGGCGGGGTCGAGGTCCAGCAGGAAGGCGTAACCGCCCGACATGCCGGCCGCGAAGTTGCGGCCCGTGGGACCCAGGACGACCACACGACCACCGGTCATGTACTCGCAGCCGTGGTCGCCCACGCCCTCGACGACGGCGGTGAGGCCGGAGTTGCGGACGCAGAAACGCTCACCGACGCGGCCCGAGAGGAACAGCTGTCCCGAGGTGCCGCCGTAGCCGATGGTGTTACCGGCGATGACGTTGTCGCGGGCCTCGAAGGTCGCCTCGCGCGAGGGACGGATGATGATCCGGCCACCGGAGAGACCCTTGCCGACGTAGTCGTTGCCGTCGCCCTCGAGGCGCATCGTGATGCCCTTGGGGACGAAGGCGCCGAAGGACTGACCGGCAGAACCCGTGAAGGTGATGTCGATCGTGCCGTCGGGCAGGCCGGCGCCGCGGTAACGCTTGGTCACCTCGTGGCCGAGCATGGTGCCGACGGTGCGGTTGACGTTCTTGACCGCGACCTGGGCACGGACCGGCTCACCGTTCTCGAGGGCCGGGGCAGCGAGCTTGATGAGCTCGTTGTCGAGGGCCTTGTCGAGACCGTGGTCCTGGGTCTTGGTGTTGTAGAGGTCCTGGTCGGCGAACTGGGCCGGGTTCTCCACCTTGTGCAGGATCGGCGAGAGGTCGAGACCCTCGGCCTTCCAGTGGTCGACGGCGTCGACGGTGTCGAGGTTCTGGACCTGACCGACGGCTTCCTCGATGCTGCGGAAGCCGAGCTCGGCGAGGATCTCGCGGACCTCGGTGGCGATGAACTCGAAGAAGTTCACGACGAACTCGGGCTTGCCCGAGAAGCGCTTGCGGAGCTCCGGGTTCTGGGTGGCCACACCGACGGGGCAGGTGTCGAGGTGGCAGACGCGCATCATGACGCAGCCGGAGACGACGAGCGGCGCGGTCGCGAAACCGAACTCCTCGGCGCCGAGCAGTGCGGCGATGACGACGTCACGACCGGTCTTGAGCTGACCGTCAGCCTGGACGACGATGCGGTCTCGCAGGCCGTTGAGCAGCAGGGTCTGCTGGGTCTCGGCCAGACCGAGCTCCCAGGGACCACCGGCGTGCTTGAGCGAGGTGAGCGGCGAGGCACCGGTACCACCGTCGTGGCCGGAGACCAGGACGACGTCGGCGTGGGCCTTGGAGACACCCGCGGCGACGGTGCCGATGCCGACCTCGGAGACCAGCTTCACGTGGACCCGGGCAGCCGGGTTCGCGTTCTTCAGGTCGTGGATCAGCTGCGCCAGGTCCTCGATCGAGTAGATGTCGTGGTGCGGCGGCGGGGAGATCAGACCGACGCCGGGCGTCGAGTGACGGGTCTTGGCCACCCAGGGGTAGACCTTGTTGCCCGGCAGCTGGCCACCTTCACCGGGCTTGGCGCCCTGGGCCATCTTGATCTGGATGTCGTCGGCGTTGGTCAGGTACTCCGAGGTGACGCCGAAGCGTCCCGAGGCGACCTGCTTGATCGACGAGCGACGCTCGGGGTCGTAGAGACGCTCCGGGTCCTCGCCACCCTCACCGGTGTTCGACTTGGCGCCGAGACGGTTCATCGCGATGGCGAGGTTCTCGTGCGCCTCCTTCGAGATGGAGCCGTACGACATGGCGCCGGTGGAGAAACGCTTGACGATCTCGCTGATCGGCTCGACCTCGTCGATCGAGATCGGCTCACGCTCGGAGTTGAACTTGAACAGACCGCGCAGGGTCATCAGACGCTCGGCCTGCTCGTCGATGCGCTGCGTGTACTGCTTGAAGATGTCGTAACGGCCCTGGCGGGTCGCGTGCTGGAGGCGGAACACCGTGTCCGGGTCGAACAGGTGCGGCTCGCCCTCACGACGCCACTGGTACTCGCCACCGACGGCCAGCTCGCGCTTGTGCGGGAGCACGCCACCGCGCGGGTAGGCGGTCGCGTGACGACGCGACACCTCCTCGGCGATGGTGTCGATGCCGATGCCACCCAGCTTGGAGGTGGTGCCGGTGAAGTACTGGTCGACGACGTCCTGCGCCAGACCGATGGCCTCGAAGATCTGCGCTCCGGTGTAGGAGGCGACCGTGGAGACACCGATCTTGGACATGACCTTCACGACGCCCTTGCCGAGACCCTTGACGAGGTTCTTGACCGCGACCTCGGGCTCGACCTTGACGTAGTGACCCTGGCGAGCCAGGTCCTCGACGCTCTCGAGCGCGAGGTAGGGGTTGACCGCGGAGGCGCCGTAACCGAGCAGCAGCGCGACGTGGTGGACCTCGCGGACGTCCGCGGCCTCGACGACGAGACCGACCTGGGTGCGGGTCTTCTCGCGCACCAGGTGGTGGTGGACGGCAGCGGTGAGCAGCAGCGACGGGATCGCGGCCAGGTCGGCCGTCGTGTGACGGTCGGACAGCACGATGATCCGGGCGCCGTCCTCGATCGCGGCGGAGACCTCCATGCAGATCTCGTCGATCTGCGCCTTGAGGGCCTTGCCGCCACCGGCGACCTCGTAGAGGCCACGGGCGACGTGGGTCGCGAACTCGGCGCGGTCGTTGTCCTGGTGCAGGTAGCGCAGCTTGGCCAGGTCGTCGTTGGAGAGAACCGGGAAGGGCAGCACGACCTGGCGGCAGGACTCGGCCGACGGCTCGAGGAGGTTGGACTCCGGGCCGACGGTGCCCCACAGCGAGGTGACGAGCTCCTCGCGGATGGCGTCCAGCGGCGGGTTGGTGACCTGCGCGAACAGCTGGGTGAAGTAGTCGAAGATCAGGCGGGGCTTCTCCGACAGGGCCGCGATGGGGGTGTCGGTTCCCATGGAACCGAGTGCCTCACCGGCGGTGTTGGCCATCGGCGCGAGGATGACACGCAGCTCTTCGTTGGTGTAGCCGAAGACCTGCTGACGACGAGCGACCGAGGAGTGCGTGTGGACGACGTGCTCGCGGTCGGGGACCTCGTTGAGCTTGATCAGTCCGTCGCGCAGCCAGTCACCGTAGGGGTTCTCGGCGGCGAGGCCGTCCTTGATCTCGTCGTCCTCGACGATGCGGTGCTCGGCGGTGTCGACCAGGAACATCTTGCCCGGCTCGAGACGACCCTTGCGCTCGATCGTGGCGGGGTCGAGGTCGAGCACGCCGACCTCGGAGGACAGGACGACGAGGCCGTCCTTGGTGACCCAGTAGCGCGAGGGGCGCAGACCGTTGCGGTCGAGCACAGCGCCGATCTGGGTGCCGTCGGTGAAGACGACGCACGCCGGGCCGTCCCACGGCTCCATCATCGTGGAGTGGAACTCGTAGAAGTCGCGGCGCTCCTGGGACAGGGTCGCGTTGTTCTCCCACGCCTCGGGGATCATCATCAGCACCGAGTGCGGCAGCGAACGGCCACCGAGGTGCAGGAGCTCGAGGACCTCGTCGAAGGACGCGGAGTCCGAGGCCTCGGGGGTGCAGATCGGGAAGACGCGCTCGAGGTCGCCGAACTTGTCCGACGCCAGCAGTGCCTCGCGGGCACGCATCCAGTTGCGGTTGCCCTTGACCGTGTTGATCTCACCGTTGTGCGCGATGAAGCGGAACGGGTGAGCCAGCGGCCACGAGGGGAACGTGTTGGTGGAGAAGCGCGAGTGGACGACGGCGACCGCGGAGGCCACACGCTCGTCGGACAGGTCGGGGAAGACCTGCTCGAGCTGCTCGGTGGTGAGCATGCCCTTGTAGCCCAGGGTGCGCGAGGACAGCGACGGGAAGTACACGTCGGTGTCGCGCTCGGCACGCTTGCGCAGCACGAAGGCGGCACGCTCGAGGTCCATGCCGGTCAGCGCGGCGCCGGGAGCGGCGACGAAGAGCTGACGGAACGTCGGCATGACCGACAGGGCGGTGGCGCCCAGGACGGAGGGGTTGACCGGGACCTCGCGCCAGCCGAGGACCTCGAGGCCCTCGTCGGCGGCGATCTTCTCGATCTCGGTGACGGTGGTGGCCACTGCGTCGGCGTCGCCGGGCAGGAAGGCGGTACCGACAGCGTAGTTGCCGGCGGCGGGGAGGTCGAAGCTGACCACCTCGCGCAGGAAGGCGTCCGGCACCTGGATCAGGATGCCGGCACCATCGCCGGAGTTGGGCTCTGCGCCAGCAGCACCACGGTGCTCCATGTTGACCAGGGCCTCGAGGGCCTTGGCAACGATGTCGTGACTGGCGACGCCGGTCAGGGTCGCGACGAAGGCAACACCACAAGCGTCATGCTCGTGCTGTGCGTCGTACAACCCCTGAGCAGGCGGGAATGCGTGCATGAGGCATTCTCCCGTCGTCCTCATGATCCGAACTGCACCCCGACTCGAGGTGAGCGGATCGGATGGAATGTGCAAGTTCGGGACGACGTTGGCCCGGAGGTGAGGACATTAACACCCGTGTGACACGTCGCGCACCACAGGCCGACCTAACCCAATAGGGTGTGGCCCCTCCCCTGATCGGGTGCACCACTCGGTCGAGGCTGTTCAGGCGTGAAAAGACCCCCGCCACCAGGACGGGGGTCTCGTGCCACGTGGCGAGGGTCACTCCCCCGTGTCGGCTCCCGTGTCGGCTCCCGTGTCGGCTCCCGTGTCGGCTGCTGCGCGCTTCTCGAACGAAACTGCGTCGAGCTCGTCGTCGGCACGGTCACGCACGACGCTCTCGCGCGGCGTGCGGTTGCGCACCAGCCAGGCCAGGGCGATCACGAACAGGATGATCGACATCCAGGCGTTCCAGCGCATGCCCAGGACGTTGTCGAGCTGGACGTCGTCGATGCGGAGCAGCTCGATCCAGAACCGACCGGCGGTGTAGACCATGACGTAGAGCGCGACCACGCGACCGCCGCCGAGCTGGAACTTCTTGTCCGCCCACAGCAGCAGCGCCATGCCGGCCAGGCACCACAGCGACTCGTAGAGGAACGTCGGGTGGAAGAGCACGTCGTCGCCGATGTACTGCAGCGGACGGTGGGCGTCGTCGATCTCGAGGCCCCACGGCAGGTCGGTGGGCTTGCCGTAGAGCTCCTGGTTGAACCAGTTGCCCCAGCGGCCCAACGCCTGGGCCAGCAGCACGCCCGGCGCCAGGGCGTCGAGCAGCGGCAGCACCTTGATTCCGCGGCGGCGCGCACCTATCCAGATGCCCACCGCGCCGAGTGCGATCGCACCCCAGATGCCGAGGCCGCCGCGCCACACGTAGAGCGCCTCGACGGGGTTGCGTCCCTCACCGAAGTAGAGGGAGGCGTCGGTCAGGACGTGGTAGAGCCGGCCGCCGACGAGTCCGAACGGGACGGCCCAGAGGGCGAGGTCCTGGACGTCGCCGGCCTTGCCGCCGCGTGCGACCCAACGCTTCTCCCCCATCCACACCGCGAGGACGACGCCGAGGATGATGCAGAGCGCGTAGCCGCGCAGGGGGAAGGGACCGATCTCCCAGACCCCTTGGGACGGGCTGGGGATGCTGAGGGCGACGATGCTGGGCAGCATGGAGTTCTCCGGCTGTCGTGAGGACGGGGCGGTACCGGGCAGAGGCTACGCCGACCTCACCGCCCGGCGTGGCAAGGTCGACCCGCGGAACGCCGCAGAGGGACGTCAGGCGTCGGCGAGCAGGAGTTCGAGGTCGCCACGCAGCTCGGCCGCGGAGGTCTGGCGTCCCCACACGTAGCTGCCGCGACCTTCGTCGTCGAGACCGAGGACGTGGTCGGTGTGGACCACCTCGTAGCCACCGCTGGGCAGCGGCTCGCCCTCCTCGATGTGGACGGCCATGGAGGTGCCGACGGCGAGGATGTCGTCGAGGGAACCGGTGAGCCCCACGAACTCGGGGTCGTAGCGGTCGAGGTAGGTGCGCAGCGTCTGCTGGTCGTCGCGCGCGGGGTCGGTGGTCACGAAGGTGACGTCGACGCGCTCACGGTCGGCGGGCTCGAGCTGACGCAGCGCGGTGGCGATCGTGCTCATGATCGTGCCGCAGATGTCGGGGCAGTGCGTGTAGCCGAAGAAGACGAGGGTGACGTCGGCGTCGACGTCGCCGAGGGCCTGCTCACCACCGACGGTGGAGACCAGCGGGGTGGCGGCCGGGGTGTAGCGGTTCTCGCCCTCGATCTGGCTCAGGGCACCGGAGACACCGCCCCCGCCCTCCACGGCCTGCTCCGTGGAGCCGCAGGCGCTCAGGACGAGCGCTGCGCTCAGGGTCAGCGCGCCGAGCGCTGCCTTCACGGGACGACGGGAGGGACGGGGACGGGTCTGCATCACGGGTGTTGCCGTTCTTCGGGGGGTCTGGTCAGCGACGGACGCCGGCGGCCAGGTCCCGGGTGAGGACCGCGAGGGCCTCGAGGCCGGCTGCCGGGTCGTCGGCGTGCTCGGCGAGCACACGGACGAACGCAGAACCAACAATGACACCATCGGCAAACTTTGCGATCTCGGCGGCCTGGTCCCCGTTGGAGACACCGAGGCCGACGCCGACGGGGAGGTCGGTGGTGGCCTTGGTGCGAGCCACGAGCGGACCGGCGAGGTCGGAGGTGGAATCGCGGGCACCGGTGACGCCCATGACGGCGGTGGCGTAGACGAAGCCGCGGCAGTTCGCCGTGGTCATCGCCACGCGTTCCTCGGTGGAGGACGGCGCGACGAGATAGACCTTGTCGAGGTCGTTCGCGTCGGCGGCCTCGTCCCACCCGGTGACGGAGTCGGGGGTGATGTCGGCGGTGATCAGTCCCGCTCCCCCGACGCCGGCGAGGTCGGCGGCGAACTTGTCGACGCCGTAGCGCTCGACCGGGTTCCAGTAGGTCATCACCAGGGTGGGGGCGCCGGTGGCGGCGACCGCCTCGACGATGTCGAAGACGTCGCGGGTGCGGAACCCGTTCTCCAGAGCCGTCTGGGCGGCGGCCTGGATGGTGGGGCCGTCCATCACGGGGTCGGAGTAGGGCAGGCCCACCTCGATGACGTCGCAACCGTTCTCGACCATGACGCGCATGGCGTCGATGGAGCCCTGCTTGGTGGGGAAGCCGGCGGGCAGGTAGCCGATCAGGGCCGAGCGGCCCTCCTCACGAGCGCGGGCGAAGGCGCTGGCGGTCGACTTGGCGGTCACTTCGCGTTCTCCTCGGTGTTGCTCTGCTCGTTGTTGGAGCGGCCCAGGCCGAACCATTCGATGGCGGTGCCCATGTCCTTGTCGCCGCGACCCGACAGGTTCACGATGATCGTGGCGTCGGGGCCCTTCTCGGCGACGAGGTCGGGGATGACCTTGAGCGCGCCGGCGAGCGCGTGCGAGGACTCGATCGCGGGGATGATGCCCTCGGTGCGAGCCAGCAGCGCCATCGCGTCCATGGCCTCGGTGTCGGTGACGGGCAGGTACTGCGCGCGGCCGGTCTTGGCCAGGTGCGCGTGCTGCGGGCCGACGCCGGGGTAGTCGAGTCCGGCGGAGATCGAGTGCGACTCGATGGTCTGGCCGTCCTCGTCCTGGAGGACGTAGGTGCGGGCGCCGTGCAGGACGCCCGACTCGCCGGCCCAGATGGTGGCGGCGTGACGGTCGGTGTCGACACCGTCGCCACCCGGCTCCAGGCCGTAGATCTTCACGTCCTCGTCGTCGAGGAACGCGGTGAACATGCCGATCGCGTTGGAGCCACCGCCGACGCACGCCGCCACGGCGTCGGGCAGGCGACCGAACTGCTCCAGGCACTGCTCACGCGACTCGTCACCGATGCCGCGGCAGAACTCGCGCACCATCGACGGGAACGGGTGCGGTCCAGCGGCGGTGCCGAAGAGGTACGCGGTGTGGTCGACGGAGGCGACCCAGTCGCGCAGGGCCTCGTTGATCGCGTCCTTGAGGGTCGCGGAGCCGGCGTCGACGGCGATGACCTCGGCGCCCAGCATCTGCATGCGGGCAACGTTGAGGGCCTGACGCTCGGTGTCGACCTTGCCCATGTAGACGGTGCAGTCGAGCCCGAAGTAGGCAGCGGCGGTCGCGGAGGCGACACCGTGCTGGCCGGCGCCGGTCTCGGCGATCACGCGGGTCTTGCCCATGCGCTTGGTCAGGAGCGCCTGGCCCATGACGTTGCGGATCTTGTGCGCGCCGGTGTGGTTGAGGTCCTCGCGCTTGAGCAGCACGCGGGCGCCGACCTGAGCGGAGAGACGCTCGGCGTGGTACAGCTTCGACGGGGTGCCGGCGTAGTCGCGCAGCAGCCGCTCGAACTCACCGATGAAGGCGGGGTCGGCCATCGCGGCCTCCCACTCGGCGGTCAGTTCGTCGAGGGCGGCGACCAGGGCTTCGGGCATGAAACGCCCACCGAAGTCTCCGAAGAATCCGAGCTCGTCGGCGTCGTGGCGGCTGGTCATGCTTCTGCTCCCGTTCCCCGGCCGGTGAGGCCGGTCATGCTGCGGACACCCTGTTCGGGGTCTCCGTCCTTCACGAGGGCCTCGCCGACGAGCACCACGCGGGCGCCTTCGTCGACGTAGCCGTTCACGTCGTCGGGCGAGAAGATGCCGGACTCGGCGACCTTCACCGCCGTGTCGGGCACCAGCGGCGCCAGACGGGAGAAGGTCGAGGTGTCGACCTCCAGGGTCTTGAGGTTGCGGGCGTTGACGCCCACGAGCTGGGCACCGAGGTCAGCGGCACGCGCGACCTCTTCCTCGTCGTGCACCTCGAGGAGGACGGTGAGGCCGAGCTCGCCGGCCTCATCGTGCAGGCGACGCAGCTCGGACTGGTCGGTGACGACCGACGCCATCAGCAGCACCAGGTCGGCACCGGCCGCGCGGGCCTCGACGAGCTGGTAGGTGGAGAAGATGAAGTCCTTGCGCAGGATCGGGACGTCGACGCGCGCACGGACGGCGCGCAGGTCGGCGAGGGATCCCTTGAAACGACGCTCCTCGGTGAGCACCGAGATCGCGCCGGCGCCACCACGGGCGTACGCGGCGGCGAGGTCGGCCGGCTCGGGGATGTCGGCCAGGTGTCCCTTGGACGGGCTGGAACGCTTCACCTCGGCGATCACGCTGGAACCGGCGGCGCGGAAGTGCGGCATCGGGTCCAGGGCGGGGGCGACGTCGGCGAGCATGGCGCGCAACTCGTGCAGGGGGGTCTCGGCCTCGCGGCGGGCGAGGTCGAGCCGGACGCCGGCGACGATGTCGTCGAGGACGGACACAGCGTTCCTCCAGGCTTGGTTCAGGGGAAGTCGGACTGGACAAGCCTCTCACCCCACGGGCAGGGGGCCGGGCTCGGGTCAGGGCGCGAGCCACGCCCCCAGGGCGGTGTCGACACCGAAGTTGCGCAGCACGGTGAAGGCCACGGTGACCAGCACCAGTGTCACGGCCGTGCCCAGCAGCACCGGGCGTGGGAGCTGCACCTGCCAGGGCCTCGGATGCCCTCGTAGTGCGAGCACTGCGGCCCGGAGCCACCAGAGGCCTACGGCGACGAAGCCGACGACGGCCAACAGGTTGCTGGACGCGGCTCCGACGAGGTCGCCGTGGGTGAGCAGGTTGACGGCCCTCAGGCCACCGCAGGCGGGGCAGTCGAAGCCGAGGACGGCGAGGGGGCAGAACCCCCAGCTGCCCTGGACGTGCGGGTCACGGAACCGCAGCGCGAGCGTCGCGGTGCCGACGACGCCGGCAGAGACGGCGAAGGGGACCCACGGGCGTGTGTGCCCGTGGGTCCCCTTCGACTCTGCGGTCAGCGGACCGTGGATCAGTGGTTGAGGCCCATCTTGGCCATCACCAGGAAGACGGGCAGGGCGATGACGCCGAGCGCAACGCCGACCCAGAAGAGGACCATGCTCACCGGCGACAGCATGAGCGCCACGCAGCCGATCACGAAACCGAGCATCGCCACCGCCACGCCGGTCCAAGCTGCGGGAGTGTTGCCGTGGTTGTCAGCCATTTGATGCGCTCCAAGTTCTGGTGTTGGTGATAACTGCCCACATCCTAGTGGTTGGCGGGCAGAAGGTCTTCCTCAGGTCGGGTCGTGCCCTTCGTCCAGGGCCTTCCACAGGTCGGTCGGGTCGGCGTCGGAGAGGTCCTCGGCCTGCGCCACGCGAGCTGCTGCACCGACCGGCGCGGTGGGGGCGTCGTAGCGGCTGCCCATGGCGGGCCAGGTGCCCACCCGCACGACGGCGACGACGGCGGCGAGGGTGGCGACGACGGCGCTGATCAGTGCGATGGTCGCCCAGGTGCTGGCGACGACCTCGTGGGGCCAGGTGACCCCGGCGGCGGCGATCGCGGCGTCGACGTCGTCACGGATGTCGGAGCGGCTGGTGAGCCACACCCAGACGGCGCCCAGCGGCGCGAGGGCGGCCAGGACGGCAGCGACCCGACGCGGCCAGCCGCGAGTGACGAGCAGGACGCCCCATCCGGCGAGCGCGACGAGTCCGAGGGCTCCGGCGAGCGGTGCCTGGGCGAGGCCGGGGTGGGCGTCGGTGAAGATGTCGACGTTGCCCTGCTGTGCTTCGGCGACGTCGAAGAGCACCCAGTCGCGGTTGCCGGCGATGGCGAGCATGCCGGCGGCGACGAGGCCGACCAGGACGCTCGGGCCGAAGGTGCGGTCCTTGCGCCGGGCTGTGGGAGTGGTTGCCGGGGCGTCGACGGGAGCCTGGTCAGGCACGGTGCTCGCCGCCGGGGGTGTCGACCGACAGGAGCACGTCGGCGTCGAAGCAGGTGCGGTCGCCGGTGTGGCAGGCAGCGCCGACCTGGTCGACCTGCAGCAGGATCGTGTCCTTGTCGCAGTCGAGCGCGACCGACTTGACCCACTGCTGGTGGCCGGAGGTCTCGCCCTTGACCCAGTACTCGTTGCGGCTGCGCGACCAGTAGGTGGCGCGGCCGGTGGTGAGGGTCATGTGCAGGGCCTGGTCGTCCATCCAGCCGAGCATCAGCACCTCGCCGGTGTCGTGCTGCTGGACGACGGCGGGGACGAGCCCGTCGGCGGAGCGCTTGAGGCGGGCGGCGATGGCGGGATCGAGATCAGTCACTCCCCCAGTATCCCCCGCGTGTGTGTGCGTCACCTGATCAGCGTCCCTGATCGTCGGGCGGGTCATCGTCCCTGCTGCGCGATCCACGAGGCGTGCAGGCGTCCGTAGGCGGAGTCGGTCTGCGTCACGAGTTCGGCGTGCGGTCCGCGCTGGACGACTTCTCCGGCCGCGACCACGATCACCTCGTCGGCCTGCTCGGCCGTGGTGAGGCGGTGCGCAATGGTGACCGACGTGCGTCCGGTCATGAGGCGTTCCAGCGCGCGTCCGATCCGCATCTCCAGCTCGGGGTCGACGGCGCTGGTGGCTTCGTCGAGGACGAGCAGGTCGGGGTCGGCGAGGCGGGCGCGCAGGAGTGCGACGAGTTGGCGTTCACCTGCAGAGAGCGACTCTCCGCGCTGACCGACGCGGGTGGCGAGACCGTCGGGCAGGCCGGCGACCCAGTCAGCGAGGCCGAGTTCGTCGGCGGCGGCGAGGATCTCGTCGTCGGTTGCGTCGAGGCGTCCGTAGCGGACGTTGGCGGCGAGGGTGTCGTCGAAGAGGAAGCCCTCCTGCGGGACGAGGACGACGCTGCGTCGCAGGGACGCCTGACCGATGCGGCGCACGTCGATGCCGTCGAGCAGCACCTCACCGCTGCTGGGGTCCATGAGACGGGTGAGCAGCTTGGCGAAGGTGGACTTGCCCGAGCCGGTCTCCCCCACCACCGCGACGCGGGTGCCGGCGGCGACGTGCAGGGAGACGTCGCGCAGGACGGGGGCGGCGTCGGTGGGTGCGGAGGGGTAGGAGAACGTGACGTCGCGGAACTCGACGTCGACGGGTCCGCGGGGCAGTTCGAGGCCTCCGTCAGGGGTGGTGTCGGGGTCGACGACGTCGGCGGGGGTGTCGACGAGGGCGATGACGCGGCGCCAAGAAACGAGGGCGTTCTGGGCGTCGGTGATGATCTGGGTGCCCATCTGCACCGGGCCGACGAAGAGGGTCACCAGGAACGCGAACGCGAGGACCTCTCCGGCGCTCATGTCTCCGGCGAAGCCGAGCAGGACACCGATCACGAGGACGGCGGCGTTGGCGAGTCCGGCGGAGATGCCGCCGAGGGAGAACGAGAAGACGGTGAAGCGCTGGGCGCGAGTGCTGGCGGCCTTGAACTCGTCGATCGCGGTGTCGATGCGGGCCTGGGTGCGATCAGCGACGGCGTAGGACTTCACCACTGAGGCGCCGACGACTGGCTCGGAGACGGCCGAGAGCATGACGCCGGCCTGCTGGCGGACGGTGCCGTAGGCGGCGGCGAGCTTGCGCTGGAACCAGCGGATCGAGATGAACAGCGGCGCGAAGCAGATCCACACCACCAGGCAGAGCTGCCAGGAGTAGACGGCCATGACGATCGTGGCGACGAGGACCTGTCCGGCGGAGATGACGAGCAGCAGGCCACCGAAGACGAGGAACTGGCTGATCTGGTCGACGTCGCTGGTGACGCGGGAGACGAGCGCGCCGCGGCGCTCGGTCGACTGCGTGAGCAGGGAGAGGTCGTGGACGTGACGGAACGCCTTGATCCGCAGGCCGGCGAGGCCGCGCTCGCTGGTGGCGAAGAGGCGGCTCGTCATGCCGTACTGGGCGAGGCTGGTGAGGACGAGGCCGAGGAACGCGACGGCTCCCATGGTGACGACGAAGCTGACGTCGGTGCCGCCGTCGCCGGAGCCGCCGAGGCCCTTGTCGAGGGTCTGCTGGACGGAGACAGGGACGACGACCTGTCCGACGGAGGCGACGAGCGCGAGGGTGAACGTCACCCAGAAACCGGTGAGGAGTTCGGGGCTGAGGCGGAGGCCGCGTCGGATCGTCTCGATCGCGCCGATCTCTGCCTCGGGTGCCGCGCCGGTCTGGCTGCGGGCGTCGCCCATGGATCCGGGACGCATGCTCACTGCTCGTCCTCCTGCGTTTCGTAGGCGTTGACGAGTCGGGCGTAGGCCTCGTTGCGGGCCAGGAGTTCGGTGTGGGTGCCGCGGTCGGCGACGGTGCCGTCGGCGAGGTGGAGGACTTCGTCGGCGAGGCCGATGGTGGCCTTGCGGTAGGCGACGACGACGAGCGTCGTGCCTTCTCCCCCGCCTTCGCGGTGGCGCAGGGAGGCGAGGATGCGGGCTTCGACTTCGGGGTCGACGGCGCTGGTGGCGTCGTCGAGGACGAGTAGGCGCGGGCGTCGGATGAGGGCGCGGGCCAGGGAGATCCGCTGACGCTGTCCGCCTGAGAGCGACGTGCCGCGCTCCCCCAGCGGGGTGTCGAGGCCCTGCGGGAGTCGGTCGACGAACTCCTCGGCCTGGGCGACGCGCAGTGCTGCGCGGACCTCGTCCTCGGTGTAGTCACCACCCAGTGTGACGTTGCCGCGGACGGTGTCGTCGAAGAGGAACGCGGTCTGCGGGACCACGGAGACCACCCGGGCGAGTTCACCTTCGGCGAGGTCGCGGAGGTCGACGCCGTCGACGGCGACGGATCCGGTGGTGGGGTCGACGAGGCGGGCCAGGAGGGTGGTGAGGGTCGATTTGCCCGACGCGGTGGCGCCGACGAGGGCGACGGTACGGCCGGGTTCGACGTGGAAGGTGACGTCGCGCAGGAGGGGTTCGGCGTCGTCGTAGGTCCAGCCGAGGTGGGTGACGTCGAGGCGGGCTCCGGCGGGGTCGCCGGTGGGGGCGGTGGCGGTGCCGTGTTCCATGCGGCCTTCGGCGTCGAGGACGCTGCGGACGCGCTGCCAGCCGACGACGCTGCGCGGGAACTCGCCCAGCAGCCAGCCGATGGCGCGGATCGGGAACGCGACGACGGTGAGGAGGTAGGCGACGGTGACGACGGATCCGGCTGCGGTGGCGCCGGACTCGACGCGGGCGACGCCGACGGCGAGGACCACGAGGACGCCGAGGTTGGGCAGCGCTGCAAGGACGGGGTCGAAGACGGCGCGGACCTTGCCGGCGCGGACGGTGACGTCACGCAGTTCGTTGACCTTGGCGGCGAACCGTTCGGTCTCCTGGGCTTCACGGCCGAGGGTCTTGACCACCATGGCGCCGTCGAAGGATTCGTGGGCGACCTCGCTGACCTCGGCGCGCAGGCGCTGGGCCTGGGTCATGAGGGGCGAGGAGAGCTTCTGGTACCAGAGGTTGGCGAGCACGACCGCGGGGAAGACGAGGAGTCCGACGACGGCGAGGACGACGTCTGCGGCGAACATCTGCGCGACCGCGATGACCATCATGACGACGGTGCCGAGCGCCATCGGGAACGGCGCGATGGGTGCCCAGGCTGCTTCGACGTCGCTGGAGGCGTTGGAGAGGAGCTGTCCGGTGGGGTGCTTCTGGTGCCACGCGAACGGGAGCTCGAGGTATTTGCGGGTGACCTCGCGGCGGCTGTGCGCCTGCATCCGGTACTGCATGAGCCCGGCCCCGAGACGACGCGCGACGATCCCGACGGCACGCAGCAGGGCGACACCGACGAAGAGTGCGACGACGGCGACGAGCATCCCCACACCGATCTCCCCGTCGCGGAACGCGGGGAGCACGACGTGGTCGGTGGACCATCCCAGCACCCAGGCGTCGGCGACGGTGAGGACACCGAACAGGACGCTGCCGATCGTGGAGAGCCAGAAGACGACCGGCTCACGACGGACGGCGACCCCCAGGACCCGGAAACCCTCGACGGTGGTGGAACGACGCTGACGCGTGGCCTTGGGCGCTTCGGGCGGTGCTGCAGTGCTCAGGGGGTGCTCCTGGGAGAGGTGTAGCGGGGCGCCCAGTCTCGCAGGGCCTACACCGGGCCAACCGTCCTACGCGCCGGGTTTGTTCCCCAAACCGAAGTCATCCACGGCCTGCGAAGGGTCTAGTTGCCGCTCCTCCGACTGTTGCTGGTCATCGTGGGCCCGCTGACCCAGATACGTCACTCCGCCCAGATTGCAGCACCTCGTGGGCGCGCCTCAAACCGCCCGCCTGACGACTCGAACGGCGCACAGGACCCTGCTTGCCCCGAGGCTTGCTACGTCGCGGTCACAGGTACGGGCGGAGGTGATCAGCGATCTTGTCAGTGTCCTCAACAGTGAGCTCGTCGACCTCATCCCACTCAGTCCCGCCACCCTGCACGGTCCCTGCAACATGAATGTGGAAGTGGGGGATCGCTTGCTGGGCCGCCACACCATTGTTCTGCCAAATGCTGATACCAGGTCGACCATCTGCTTGATCGATGGCCGAAGCAACACGGCGGGTCAGGTCCATGACTGCGTGGGCTTCGGCGTCATGAAGGTCAAGAACGGTGGGAACGTGCCGAATTGGGATCACAAGGACGTGAGAAACACCCCGCTGTTCGCGGGTCACGAGTACCGCCGCTAGATCATCGCGAAGCAGAATAGTGTAGGGCCGTTCACCCGAGAGGTAGTCGCAAAATGCACAGGGATACGCATCCGGAAGGACAATGTGGCTCATGAATACTTCCGTAGTGAACTGAGGAATTCTTGGATCTCAAGTAGGTCAAGTCGCTTCTCGTCCCGGGGTCGGACAACGATGGAAAGTTCATCACACACGCGCTCCTTCCTCGAGGCAAACATGAAGGAGAGGATCAAGAACCGCACCGCGTCTTGCATCGGGAGCACGGTAGACATGCCTGACTGGCCAAGGCCGATGACAGGGATGGAGACTGCCTCACCATTGGTGCGTCGGCGCACCTCATCCCAGAGCCGTTCCATGGCCTCCCAGAGCACGCCCATCGACGATGCGGCCTTGTTGTGCTCGTCCAAGCTCGTGTAGGCCAGGCAGAAGTAGTGTCTTCGCTGGTGAATGATGGTCGCGACAGTGCCGAGAGGGTAGCGATCGGTGTTGCCAACCTTGACCACGGTCCCAGTCACTGTCTTGCCCGCAAGCGCAGCTTCTAGCTCGGAGCGCAGTGCTGCCACGTCATGGCTGTACACGCGTTCTAGGAACTGCCCCTGAACGCTGCCCCTCGCGATGATGTGGGGCGTCTCGATGTCAAACGTATCCGCCATGCCGATGACAATATTGGTGTCTTGGTCGAAGAGATCGCCCGTAATGACCCGAATCTTGGTATCCGGAGTCGAGTAGTGCTGTTCAACTGGGTACGGCCAGGACCGCCACGCCGCGTAGCCGAGGGACAGCAGGGGCACAATAAGGATCTCGGGCAGATCCCAGTTGTCGAGCTTGTTCGGCCAGAAGAGGTCGAACAGCCCGAGGAGGCTAGCCGCGATACCCAACGCGACGAAGGCATGGGTACCAAGACCAAGCCAAAAGCGCCGGTTGCGGAGATCACGGGTCAGGGTCACGCTCACAGCCTGTCGTAGATTTTCTGCTCGTAGTAGTGAGGCCCAGTGTTGGCACTGGATGGATAAAAGACGGCGTAGTTATCCAGAGCGAACTTGATGATCTTCGGACTGAACGCAACCGACAACGTGTAATAGTCGACGTTGAGGAGGGGCGAGGGGATGAAGTTCTTGTCGACGTTCTTGTCCCCGTCGTGGTTTGCGATGACTACAGGGAGGTTGAACTCCATCATTACGGCCACCTCATAGGCAAGGAACGAATTGCCGTCACCTCCCTTCTTCTTTGCCTCATGGGTGCCAATAAGGACGACCTGCTTGGCGTTCTTCATCCGCTCACGCAGATTGCGCTTGATGGTCTCCGGCTTGCTGGTGTCCCGCGACACGAAGAGGTCGTGGGCGTCATAGAAGTCGAAGTCGATGTTGTCGTTCTCGCGCCAAGCCTCCATGAGCCGGTAGAGGTGGATGTTCTCGCTGGCGAACGCCACGTAGGTCTTGTTGCGGTAACTCATGGATGTCCTGTCAGTTGGCTGGCCCTAGCGTCCGAGAGCCTAGAGCAGGCCTCCGACACGACCGGAGAGGCGTCGAGTGAGCCCGTCGCATGAATCGTCAGCGACATCACGATCGCGGGCCACTCGGTGGCCAGGCCGGATCGTTACGCGGAGTACTTTGGGTTGTGAAGGGGATGGGCCCCCGATCACTTGTGGCCGCAACAGGTACAGCTCGATAGTGCCTGCTCCGCGCGGCGCCTAGCGCGCACCGCCATAGGTGCTCGTCGACACCAGCCGGACACCCCGGATCGAAGTCGTTCTTCTCACCGCCGACTGCGCGGCGCAGCGCAGCGCCGTTGTGTTCGGGAAACGACCGTGAAGGAATCGATCCATGATCGCGGCTTTCGAGCCCGTAGTCCGAAACGGCCCAGTCACTCGTCACCCATTCCTCAAGCGCGCCACGCATCCAACTACCAGGAGTGTGGCGTCGCCCGTTGATTGCGGCCTCCAATGCGTCAATCAGATGATTCATCGCCAGTGTTGGATCGAGTTGCCGGGCCAGCGGTCCATGGCCGTCCGCCACCATAGCTTCAGCGAGAGCACTCCAGGCATCTGCAGGCCGCTGCCACGGGAACCACAGTGTTTCGGCTGGTGACCACCCCCCACGAACATCGGCCGGCCGTTGCAACTCGATCTGAATCGCGGGGGAGGTCATGTCGTCGTAGTTGTCGAAGACGTTTCCGCCGCGCCACACATTCGACAGGTCCGCCCACATGATTCGAACACGCGGCTCGTCGAGGTCTTCCCCACCCGGCACCACGACCGATCCGAACCACAGCGCCCCGACCTCGGCAGCCACTTCGAATAGCTCCGCCACAGTGTCGAATGTGACGTCGTCACGTGCACGGGTGACGACGTCGTGAGCCTCTTGGTCCCGCTGTTCCATCTCCTGTCCGACCTGTCTCGTGAGGTCTTCCAGCCGCGTCCGCAACTGCGCCGTTTCTTCACGCAAACCACGAGTCTGCGTAGTTACCTCGTCCTTAGCTGCCTCCACGATGGTTCCTCGCACGTCCCTAGTGAAGTGGCGCTGAAGAACGAAGATCACCACTGCCAATAGCAGCGCCGTGCCTACATTGGTGAGGGTCGTTAGCAGGACGATCTGCCAAGCGCCATAGGCAGGGTCGGCGCTCCACCACGTCAGCGCAAACGGCATCAGCGTCACCGCTGTTCCGATGAGAACTACTCCTGTGAGGACCCCCGCGCGCAGACGTTGCTGGCCGACGTGTCCCGTGGAATCGTCGCTGGATCCTCGTCGGGTTGGGCGCTTCGAGTCTGGCACGGCGCCACGATGTCGTTTCCGGGCGGCACCGTCAAGGACGCCGTGCCGGGCTTGGTCGGTGTCGTCGCCCTTGTCTTTCAGCTCACAGACATTTATGGCAGGGAACAGGCGCCGCAGGGATGGAGGGCGGCAGCATCACACCACCGCTACTGATGCAGGGGCCCGGACCCTCGAGGCGATCCGACCCTTCCTCGTTCGGGCCAGCACGTACCGGCGCTCGGCATCCGACACGTGCCCGAGGGACGAGCCGGAGTTCTGCCACACTCCGGACGTGCGCCTTATTGCCTGGAACTGCTGCGAGAAGTTCGAAAGGAACGTCACCCACCTGCTCGGACTGGACTTCGACGTCGCGGTGGTCTGTGAGTGCGGCCCCTTTGAGACCAGGCTCTGAGAGGCTCGCGAAGTCACGGCAGTCCTCAAGCGCGCCGTCGACGATCCCAAGCATTCCAAGCACATCGGCGTCCTGGCACGCGATCCGTGGCGTGTGGAGACATTGCCCATGGATCCGGAGCAGCCGTGGCTCCTACCAGTTCGGATCACTGGCCCTGTCGACTTCACCGTCCTTGCTGTCTGGGCTCTCGGACCTGGATGGGTCGAGGGACGGCTCTCCTACGCGGCACAGACCGGGCAGGTGATCTCTCAGACCCTTCCGGTGCTGGATGGCCCAGTTGTGCTGGCCGGAGACCTCAACGCCCCCATTGCGACGAGTGCCCGCCACCACTCCGAGAACGTACGCGCCTTGCAGGACCACGGTCTCGTGAGCGCGTTCAGTACAGCCCGCGGCGAGACGGATCCACTGACGGAGCCGACCTTCTACCACCAGTGGAAGGCAGCATCGGGCTTCCACATCGATCACGTGTTCCTGCCGGAGGCATGGAGCCCGGCGTCTCCGTCAGCGTCGGCGCCTACGAGGACTGGGTCGCGACGAAGCGCTCAGACCACGTCCCCCTCGTCGTGGACATCACGCTCCCCAACGCATGAAGGCCGGGATCCCAGGAAAGGACCCCAGCCTTCACCGTGGAACAGAGCACTCAGCGGACGGGGTGACCCGCCTCGCGCAGCGCGCCCTTCACGTCGTTGATCCGCAGCGTGCCGAAGTGGAAGACCGAGGCCGCCAGAACAGCGTCCGCGCCAGCGTCGACAGCCGGAGCGAAGTGCTCCACCGCACCAGCACCGCCGGAGGCGATCACCGGGATCGAGACCTCACGGCGCACGGCCTCGATGATCTCCAGGTCGAAACCGTTCTTGGTGCCGTCAGCATCCATGGAGTTCAGCAGGATCTCGCCGACACCGAGCTCAGCGGCACGGGCCGCCCACTCGATGGCGTCCAGACCGGCCGACTTACGGCCACCGTGCGTGGTGACCTCGAAGCCGGAGTCGGTGCCCTCGGCACGACGAGCGTCGACACTCAGCACCAGCACCTGGTTGCCGAAACGGTCGGCGACCTCGCTGATCAGCTCGGGACGGTTGATCGCAGCAGTGTTCATCGCGACCTTGTCGGCACCCGCACGCAGCAGACGGTCGACGTCCTCCACGGCACGCACGCCACCACCGACGGTGAGCGGGATGAAGATCTGCTCCGCAGTACGCGAAACGATCTCCATCGTCGTGGCACGCGCCTCGTGGGAGGCGGAGATGTCGAGGAACGTCAGCTCGTCGGCACCCTCGGCGTCGTAGATCCGGGCCAGCTCCACCGGGTCACCGGCGTCGCGCAGCTCCTGGAAGTTGACGCCCTTGACGACGCGACCACCGTCGACGTCCAAGCACGGGATGACACGAACGGCGAGGCTCATGCGCCCGCACCTCCACGACGACGCTCCTGCGGCAGCGTGATCGCGAGAGCCTCCTCGAGGGTGAAACGCCCCTCGTAGAGCGCGGTACCGGCGATGGCACCCTCCACACCGAGGTCGACGATCGCAGCCAGAGCAGCGATGTCGTCGATGGTGGAGATGCCACCCGACGCGATCACCGGACGGTCGGTCGCGGCGCAGACGTTGCGCAGCAGCTCCACGTTGGGGCCCTGCAGCATGCCGTCCTTGTTGACGTCGGTGACGACGTAACGGGCGCAGCCCTCGGCGTCGAGGCGAGCGAGCGTCTCGTAGAGGTCGCCGCCCTCCGACGTCCAACCGCGACCGGCCAGCGTCGTGCCGCGCACGTCGAGAGCAATGGCGATGCGGTCGCCGTGCTCAGCGATCGCGCGGGCGCACCACTCGGGGTTCTCGATCGCAGCGGTACCGATGTTGACGCGCTCGCAGCCCGTGGCCAGGGCCTTGCGCAGCGACTCGTCGTCACGGATGCCGCCGGTCATCTCGACCTTGATGTCGAGGGTGCGGACGATCTCGGACTTGATCTCGAAGTTGTCGCCCTTGCCGAACGCAGCGTCGAGGTCGACCAGGTGCAGCCACTCAGCGCCGGCCTCCTGCCAACGCAGAGCCTGCTCGAGCGGGCTGCCGTACTGGCCGCCGGTGCCCTCGACGCCCTGGGAGAGCTGAACGGCCTGGCCGCCGGAGATGTCGACGGCCGGGAGGAGCTGGAGGTAGTTCGTCATGTGTCCTTCTCAGGGGAAGCGAGCCGAGCGCAGGAGCGCAGGACTCAGAGGCTCTTGACCCAGTTGCGCAGCAGGGTGGCGCCGGCGTCACCGGACTTCTCGGGGTGGAACTGGGTGGCGCTCAGCGGACCGTTCTCCACCGCGGCGACGAAACGGTCACCGCCGTGCTCGGCCCAGGTCACCTTCGGCGCCTCGGTGCGGTCGTTGGTGACGAGCTCCCACTTCCGCACGCCGTAGGAGTGCACGAAGTAGAAACGCTCGTCCTCCACACCCGCGAAGAGGCTCGAGTACTGCGGCACCTCGACGGTGTTCCAACCCATGTGCGGGACGACGGGGGCCTGCAGGCGCTCGACCGTGCCGGGCCACTCGTCGCAGCCCTCGGTCTCGACGCCGTGCTCGACACCCTTGCCGAACAGGATCTGCATGCCCACGCAGATGCCCAGCACCGGACGACCGCCCGAGAGGCGACGACCGATGATCCGCTCGCCCTTGATGGCGCGCAGACCCTTCATGCAGGCCTCGTACGCACCGACACCGGGGACCAGGAGGCCGTCGGCGTCGAGTGCGGTCTGGAAGTCACTCGTCAGGGTGACCTCGGCACCGGCACGCTCCAGGGCGCGGACGCCCGACCGGAGGTTGCCGGAGCCGTAGTCAAGAACGACGACGGAAGGCTTGCTCACGCGGTGGCTCCGGCTTCGGAACCGTCACCCTCGAGAGTGCCCTTGGTGGACGGAACGCCGGTCTCACGCGGGTCGAAGGCCGCGGCGTCACGGAACGCACGGGCGAAGGCCTTGTACTGCGCCTCCACCAGGTGGTGCGGGTCGCGGCCCGCGAGCACGTTGACGTGCAGCGCGATCTGGGCGTGGAACGAGATCGACTCGAAGACGTGACGGGTCAGGGAACCCTGGTAGTCGCCACCGATGGCGACGTAGATCTGACCCTCCGGCTCGCCGGTGTGGACGCAGTACGGGCGACCCGACAAGTCGACGACGCCACGCACGAGCGCCTCGTCGAGCGGGATGGTGGCGTCACCGAAGCGGCGGATGCCCTTCTTGTCGCCCAGGGCCTGACGCAGCGCCTGACCCAGGATGATCGCGGTGTCCTCGACGGTGTGGTGGGCGTCGATGTGGGTGTCACCGGTGGTCTTGACGGTGAGGTCGACCAGCGAGTGACGACCGAACGCGTCGAGCATGTGGTCGAAGAAGCCGACTCCGGTGGAGACGTCGGTCTTGCCGGTGCCGTCGATGTTCACCTCGACGAGGACGGACGACTCCTTGGTCTTCCGTTCGATGCGAGCGGTACGGCTCATCGTGCTTCCTCCATCACAGCCACCAGGGCGTTCTTGAACTGCTTCATCTCGTCCGGGGTGCCGATCGACACCCGGAGCCAACCATCGGGACCCGTCTCGCGGATCAGAACTCCGTGCTTCAACAGCCCCTCCCAGACCGCGTGGCGGTCGGTGAAGGTGCCGAAGAGGACGAAGTTGGCGTCGGATTCGGCCACCTGAAGACCCTGCTCACGCAGCCAGGTGACGCACTCGTCGCGCTCGACGCGCAGGTCGGCGACCTTGCCCAGCAGCTCCGGGGCGTGACGCAGGGCCGCGCTCGCGGCAGCCTGGGTGACGGCGGAGAGGTGGTAGGGCAAGCGCACGACGCGCACGGCGTCGACGATCTCCGGCGCTGCGGCCAGGTAGCCCAGGCGGGCTCCGGCCAGGGCGAACGCCTTGCTCATGGTGCGGCTGACCACGAGGTTGCGGTGCTGGGGCAGCTGCTCCAGCGCGCTCGGGACACCCTCACGACGGAACTCGCCGTAGGCCTCGTCGATCACGACGACGCCGTTGCCGGCAGCCTCGCAGAGCATCGAGATGGCCTCCGGCGGCAGCGCCGTGCCGGTGGGGTTGTTGGGGCTGGGCAGCAGCACCACGGCCGGCTGCACCTCCAGGACCTTGGCGCGCGCGGCGTCGAGGTCGAGGGAGAAGTCGGTCTCGCGCTTGCCGGAGACCCACTCGGTGAGCGAGTCACGGGCGTACTCGGGGTACATCGAGTACGTCGGCGCGAACGAGAGTGCGGTGCGGCCCGGGCCACCGAAGGCCTGGAGCAGTTGCAGCATGATCTCGTTGGAGCCGTTGGCTGCCCACACGTTGGCGCTGGTGAGGCCCTGGCCGCCGTCGGCGTTCAGGTACTCGGCCAGACCCTCGCGCAGCGCGGTCGCCTCGCGGTCCGGGTAACGGTTGAGGGTGAGCGCGGCGGCACGCACCGACTCGGCGATGTCGTCGGCGCAGGCCTGCGAGGGACCGTAGGGGTTCTCGTTGGTGTTCAGCTGGACGGGGACGTCGATCTGAGGAGCACCGTAGGGCTCGTCGCCGATCAGGGCGTCACGCAGCGGAGGCCACGGCAGGGTGGTCACTTCTCGCCACCCGCCTCACCGGCGAAACGGACCGAGACGGCCTGGCCGTGCCCCGGGAGGTCCTCGGCGTTGGCCAGCGTCACGACGTGGTCGGCGACCTCGGCCAGCGCGGCCTTGGTGTAGGAGATCACGTGCACGGACTTGGTGAACGCACGCACCGAGAGGCCGCTGGAGTGGCAGGCACATCCGGCGGTCGGGAGGACGTGGTTGGAACCGGCGCAGTAGTCACCCAGGGAGACCGGGGCGAACGAACCCACGAAGATCGCACCGGCGTTGCGGACGCGTGCAGCCACGGCGTCGGCGTCACGGGTGTGGATCTCGAGGTGCTCGGCGGCGTAGGCATCGACGACGGCGATGCCCTGCTCGACGTCACGCACGATCACGATGCCGGACTGCTGACCGCCTAGGGCGGTGCGGATGCGCTCGGTGTGCTTGGTGGCCTCGGCCTGCTTCTCCAGCTCGACGACGACGGCGTCGGCCAGGGCCACGGAGTCGGTGACGAGGACGGAGGAGGCCATCGGGTCGTGCTCGGCCTGGGAGATCAGGTCGGCAGCGACGAACGCAGCGTCGGCGGTGTCGTCGGCGAGGATCGCGATCTCGGTCGGGCCGGCCTCGGAGTCGATGCCGACGACGCCCCGCAGCTCACGCTTCGCAGCGGCGACGTAGATGTTGCCAGGACCGGTGACGAGGTTCACCGGGGCGCAGTCGCCTGCACCGTGGGCGAACATCGCGATCGCCTGGGCGCCACCGACGGCGTAGACCTCGTCGACACCCAGCAGCGCGCAGGCAGCCAGGATCGTCGACTCGGGCAGGCCGTTGTTGTGCTTCTGCGGCGGGGAAGCCAGCGCGATCGAGCCGACACCGGCGACCTGCGCCGGGACGGTGTTCATGACGACGGACGACACGAGCGGCGCGAGACCACCGGGGACGTAGAGGCCCACGCGGTCCATCGGGACCTTGCGGTGGGTGACGAGGGCACCCTCGCCCAGCTCGGTGGTGACGTCGGCCTCGAGCTCGGCGGCACAGGTGAGACGGAGACGACGGATCGACTCCTCCAGGCCGGCACGCACGGCCGGGTCCAGGCCCTCCAGAGCCTCGGTGAGCGCCTCGACGGGGACGCGGATGTCGGTCTGCTCCACGCCGTCGAACTTGGCGGTGTACTCGAGAACGGCGTCGAGACCACGGGTCTTGACGGCCTCGATCACCGGGCGTACGGCATGGGCTGCCGCCTCGACATCGAACTCGGCGCGGGGGACGCTCCCGCGGTAGTCAACGGACGGCGCGGCGTCGGTGAGGTCGATTCGGCGGATCATGCCCCCGATTGTAGTTCGCCCCTCGGGTGGATCGTTGCCTCGGCCCGTTGCCCCGGACGGGTGCGGAGGACGTACGTTTGCTCACGTGACCTCTGAGCACGGTGCCGAGCAGCGCCCCGCCGAACACCGCGACCTCCCTCTCTTCCCGTTGGGCGCGGTCCTCTTCCCGGGACAGTCCCTGCCCCTGCGCATCTTCGAGGAGCGCTACCGGGCGATGGTCGAGGACCTCCTCGACGTCGCCGACCCCACCGAACGGCTCTTCGGCAGCGTCGCGATCAAGGAGGGGTACGAGGTCGGCGAGCACGGCGTGCAGACCATGTACCGCACCGGTTGCCTCGTGCAGTTGGTCGACGCACGCCCCTCCGCCGGCGGCGGCTACGCCGTCGACTGCGTGGTCCGCGGACGCTTCCGGCTCTCCCAAGTGGTGCAGGAACAGCCCTACGTGGTGGCGAGGGTCGCACTCGTCGACGAACCGCGTCCGGTGCCCGGTGACGATCTGCTGGGCGCGAAGGCTCGCCGCCGCTACGAGTCGCTGCGCACCGAACTCGAGCAGTGGCGCGACGAACCGATCCTGGGCTCACTCCCCCAGGACCCCGAGTACCTCTCGTGGACGTTGTCGGCCCGGACCCCGCTGCCCCTGCCGCAGCGTCAGGACCTGCTGGAGGCGCACACCACCGGCGACCGGCTCACCATGCTGTCGACGCTGATCGGCGACGAACTGCGAGCGATGGCAGCCATCCCGTCGTTGCCGGCCAGCGACATCGCACGGACCCGCTGGTCACCCAACTGAGTCGGCTGGGTCCACCCGAACGACGGGCTCGGCCTTCTGCTTCGGGCCCCACCCGGCCAGGTTGACCACGACGACGATCGAGAGCGCCGCGAACGCCGGCACCAGCAGCACGGTGCTGCCCAGCCAGTCGGGCCACCACGACGCGGTGGACGGCGGGAGGACGAGGTCACGCACGATCGGGGTGAGGTCCTCCGCCTGCGCGGCGACGGCATCGGCGTCCTCCGGGCCCAGCCAGCCGCCCACTGCCTCGGCCACCCGGGCGGACAGCAACGCACCGACGAACAGCGACAGCGCCGTCACGACGTCGCGTCCCCGAGCGACGAGCACGACCGCCAGGCCGTAGACGACGCCGAGCACTCCCCCGACCACCGCGAAGGTGCCGAACGCGTCCACCACCTCGGTGGATCCCGCGGTGTCGGGCAGCCAACGACCGCCCAGTGCCGCACCGGTCGGCGGGGTCCACCACGCCTCCCAGACGACGCCGGCGACCGCACCGAGCAGCAGGCCGAGACCCACCACCCAGGCGGCACGCACGAGCGTCGGCTTCACGGCACTGCTGGTCGCTGCGTCGGACGTCACTGGGCCAGGCACCCGGGCCCCAGCAACTGCTTGAGGTCCGCGAACAACGCCGAGGACGGCGTCACCCGAAGGCGGTCGTCGAGCTTCATGACGCGCGTCATCGTGCGCATCTGCAGGTTGAGACGCACCTCGGTCATGCCCGGGTGGGACTGCAGGACGTCACGCAGGCCCTCGACGATCGGTTCCGTGCACCGCGTCGCCGGCAGCGAGAGCACGACCGGACCGCTGGGGCCGTCGGTGATGTCGGGGACCGACACCTCCTGGCCACGCAGTTCGGGCTGCTCCTTGTCCTTGGAGAGCTGGCCCTTGATCCGCAGGATCGCGTCCTGCTGCAGGTGCGGTGCCGCGAGCTGGTACGACGACGGGAACAACAGGACCTCGATCGAACCCTGCAGGTCCTCCAGGGTCAGCGTCGCCCACGGGTCGCCACGCTTGGTGATCTTGCGCTGCACCTGCGTCACCAGACCGGCCACCGTCACGGTCTGTCCGTGCGGACGTTCCTCGTCGGTGAGCAGCGAACCGATGGTCGCGTCGGTGCCGTTGGAGAGCACGTGCTCGAGACCCATCAGCGGGTGGTCGGAGACGTAGAGGCCGAGCATGTCGCGCTCGTGGCCCAGCTTCGTCATCTTGTCCCACTCGTCGATCTCGGGGATCGTCACCGTGACCCCGAATCCGCCGCCGTCGTCGGCGTCGTCGAGACCCGCGAAGAGCGAGTCCTGACCGATGGCCTCGTTCTTCTTGATGTCGACGTACTGGTCGACGGCCGTCTCGTGGATCGCCACCAGCGCACGCCGGCAGTGACCCATGTCGTCGAAGGCGCCGGCCTTGATCAGGGAGTCGATGACGCGCTTGTTGCACGACTGCGCCGGCACCTTGGCCAGGAAGTCGTTGAAGTCGGTGTAGCGGCCCTTCTCCTCACGCGCCGCGATGATGCCGTCGACGACGTTGCCGCCGACGTTGCGCACAGCGGTCAGACCGAAACGGATGTCGGTGCCCACCGCGGTGAAGTTGAACGCCGACTCGTTGACGTCGGGCGGGAACACCTTGATGCCCATCCGACGACACTCGTTGAGGTAGATGGCCATCTTGTCCTTGTCGTCCTTGACGGAGTTCAGGAGTGCGGCCATGTATTCGGTCGGGTAGTTGGCCTTGAGGTAGGCCGTCCAGTAGGTGATGACGCCGTACGCCGCCGAGTGCGACTTGTTGAACGCGTAGTCGGAGAACGGGAGCAGGATCTCCCAGAGGGTCTTGACCGCGTCGGCCGGGTAGCCGCGCTCCAGCATGCCCGCCTCGAAGCCCGCGAACTGCTTGTCCAGCTCGGACTTCTTCTTCTTGCCCATCGCGCGACGCAGGTTGTCTGCAGCGCCCAGGGTGAAGCCGGCCAGCACCTGGGCGATCGCCATGACCTGCTCCTGGTACACGATCAGACCGTAGGTCTCACCGAGAACAGGCTCCAGCGCCTCCTCCAGCGCCGGGTGGATCGGGGTGATCGGCTCGCGGCCGTTCTTGCGGTGCGCGTACTTGTTGTGGGAGTCCGCACCCATCGGGCCCGGGCGGTACAGCGCCGAGACAGCCGTGATGTCGGCGAACTTGTCGGGCTGCATCGAACGCAGCAGCGCGCGCATGCCCGAGGAGTCGAGCTGGAAGATGCCGAGCGTGTCGCCGCGGCCCATCAGCTCGTAGGTGGCCTTGTCGTCGAACGGCAGGTCCTCCAGGACCATGTCGATGTCGCGGTTGGCCTTGATGTTGGTGACCGCGTCCTCGAGGATGCGCAGGTTGGACAGACCCAGGAAGTCCATCTTGACCAGACCCAGCGACTCACACATCGGGTAGTCGAACTGGGTGATGACAGCGCCGTCCTGCGGTCGCGACATGATCGGGACGATGTCGATCAACGGTTCCGAGGACATGATCACGCCAGCCGCGTGCACACCCCAGTTGCGGATCTGACCCTCCAGACCGAGAGCGGTCTGGTAGATCGTTCGGACGTCGTGGTCCTGCTCGTAGAGAGCCCGGAACTCGGCGCCGTCGTTGTAACGCTTGTGCTCGGAGTTGAAGAGGTCCTTGAGCGGGACGCCCTTGCCCATGATGTCCGGCGGCAAAGCCTTGGTGATGCGGTCACCGATCGCGAAACCGTGGTCGAGGACGCGCGCGGCGTCCTTGATCGCAGCCTTCGCCTTGAGACGACCGAACGTCGCGATCTGGGCGACGCGCTCCGAGCCGTACTTCTCGGTGACGTACTGGATGACCTCGCCGCGACGGGCGTCGTCGAAGTCGATGTCGAAGTCAGGCATCGAGGGACGCTCAGGGTTGAGGAATCGCTCGAAGAAGAGGCCGTGCTCGAGGGGGTCGAGGTCGGTGATGCGCAGCGCGTACGCCGCGATGGATCCCGCACCCGAACCACGACCGGGACCGACGCGGATGCCGTTGTCCTTGGACCACTGGATGAAGTCGGCAACCACGAGGAAGTAACCGCAGTAGCCCTTCTGGGCGATGACGCCCAGCTCCATCTCAACGCGGTCCTTGACCTCCTGGGTCATCCGCTCGCCGGGGTAGCGGTGCTCGATGCCCCGCCACACCTCCTTGCGGAACCAGCCCTCCTCGGTCTCACCGGCCGGGATCTGCGCGTTGGCCATGTAGCCACCGGTCGAGTACTCGAAGCTGATGTTGCAGCGCTCCGCGATCTCGACGGTGTTGTCGCACGCCTCGGGCATGCCGAACTCGTCGGCCCACAGCGCACGCATCTCCTGGGCCGACTTGATGTAGTAGCCACCGCCGTCGAACTTGAGGCGGTTGGGGTCGCTGAGGCGCTTGCCCGACGCGACGCAGATCAGTGCGTCGTGGGCGTCGGCGTCCTCAGGGTTGTTGTAGTGGGAGTCGTTGGTGGCGATGGGACGGATGCCCATCTCCTTGCCCAGCTTGAGGAGGTCGTCGCGGACCCGCTTCTCGATGCTGATGCCGTGGTCCATCAACTCCAGGAAGACGTTGTCGACACCGAAGATGTCCTGGAGCTCGCCGGCCTCCTCCATCGCCTCGCGGTACTGGCCCAGACGCAGACGCGTCTGGATCGCGCCCGAGGGGCAACCGGTGGAGACGATCAGGCCCTTGCTGTGCTCGGCCAGGATCTCCTTGTCCATGCGGGGCTTGAAGTAGTAGCCCTCGAGGCTGGAACGCGAGGAGAGACGGAAGAGGTTGTGCATGCCTTCGGTCGTCTCCGACCACATGGTCATGTGGGTGTAGGCGCCACCACCGGCGACGTCGTCGCCGCCCTCCTCGGCCGCATTCCCGCGCCCCCACTTCACGCGCTTGCGCTCACCGCGGTGAGTGCCGGGCGTCAGGTACGCCTCGATGCCGATGATCGGCTTCACGTCGTACTTCTGGGCCTTCTGCCAGAAGTCGAAGGCACCGTGCAGGTTGCCGTGGTCGGTCATCGCGATCGACGTCATGCCCAGGTCGCGGACCCGGGTGAACAGTCCGTCGAGGAGTGAGGCGCCGTCCAGCATCGAGTACTCGGTGTGGACGTGCAGATGGGCGAACGAGTCGTTGGCGACCGACATGGGAGGGTGGGGTGCTCCTTCCGGGCATGGAGCGGACTCCAGGCACCAGCGGGTGGGACATGCTGTTCAAGAGTAGGCGAGGCAAGGTCACCGGCGCAGGCCCCTGCGCCGCGACGACCTCAGGACGTGGTCACGGCCACGTCATCCGCACCTCGTCCTCGCCCGTCGGCGAGTCCGCAGCGGGGACGAACTCCCGCTCACGCAGGCCACTGGCCCGGTAGAACGCGCGGGCGGGGGCGTTCTCGGCGAACGCCCACAGACCGAAACCACCGGGCAACGACGCCTGGACGAACTCGAGCAGGAGCGTGCCGACGCCCTGACCGGAAGCGTTCGGGTCGACGTAGAGGTCGTCGAGCCATCCGACCCGCGTCGCGTCGGGACGCACGAACCGGACGTAGCCGACCGCCTCGCCGTCGCGCTCCGCGATCCAGAACTCGTCGTCGCCCAGGCCTGCACGCAGGTCGGCGGCCAGGACCTCAGGATCGACCACGCCGGGCATCGGTGCCGCACGACGGGCCTGCACCTGCAGGGCCGCCATCCTGACCACGTCGTCCTCCCCCGCGGGACGCAGGAGGACGTCGTCAGGCGTCAGCGACGCCCCGGCCGGGCCAGGCTCAGTGGGCGTCACGAATGACCTCGAGCGCGTGCGCGAGGTCGTCGGGGTAGGTCGACTCGAACGTCACGTACTCGCCGGTCTCCGGGTGCTCGAAACCGAGCTTGACCGCGTGCAGCCACTGACGCTCCAGGTTCACCCGACGGGCCAGCGTCGGGTCCGCGCCGTAGGTCATGTCGCCCACGCAGGGGTGCTTGAGCGCGGACATGTGCACACGGATCTGGTGCGTACGACCGGTCTCGAGGTGGATCTCCAGGAGGCTCGCGAAGCGGTGCGCCTCGAGGGTCTCGTAGTGCGTGATGCTGTGACGACCGTCAGCCATCACCGCGAACTTGTAGTCGTACTTCGGGTGGCGACCGATCGGGGCGTCGACGGTGCCCTGCAGCGGGTCCGGGTGGCCCTGGACGAGTGCGTGGTAGGTCTTGTCGACCGTGCGGTAGCGGAAGGCGTTCTTGAGGACCGAGTAGGCGTGCTCGGACTTGCAGATCACCATGACGCCCGAGGTGCCGACGTCGAGACGCTGGACGATGCCCTGACGCTCGGAGGCACCCGAGGTGGAGATCCGGAAACCGGCACCGGCGAGGTGACCCACGACGGTCGGACCGGTCCAGCCGGGGCTGGGGTGCACGGCGACACCGACGGGCTTGTCGATCACGACGATGGCGTCGTCGTCGTGGATGATCTTGATCCCCTCGACGATCTCGGGGACCACTTCGAGCGGGTCGGTCTCGACCGGGAAGACGACGTCGAGCATGACGCCCGCGGCGACCCGGTCGCTCTTGGCGACGAGGGAACCGTCGACGTGGACGTTGCCCATCGCGATCAGTTCCGCGGCGCGGGTGCGGGAGAAGCCGAACATGCGCGACATCGCGGCGTCCACGCGCTCGCCGGCGAGGCCCTCGGGGACGAAGACGGTGCGCTGGTCTGCGTGGGTGGTCATCGGTGCTCCTGTTGCTGGTCGATCGGGTCCTGCTCCACGGGAGCCTCGGGGCTCACCGGGTTCTGGCCTGCCGGGGCCTGCGCCGCTGTGTCGTCGTCATCGTCGCGCTCCCGGGTGCCGTCCAGACGGACGCCACGGAAGGTCTGCAGCACGATCACGGCAGCGGCCACGTTGATGCACATGTCGGCGACGTTGAACACCGGGAAGCTTCCGAAGCTCAGGAAGTCCACGACGTGCCCGTGGAACGCCTCCGGCTGACGGAAGATGCGGTCGAACAGGTTGCCGACGATTCCGGCGAGCAGCATGCCCAGACCGAAGGACCACAACGGGCTGCGCAGACGACGGCTGAGCCACAGGACGGTCACGGTCGCCACGCAGGCAATCGCCGTGAACACCCAGGTGACACCGGTCCCGGTGCTGAACGCCGCGCCGGGGTTGAAGACCAGACGGAACTGGAACCAGTCCCCGATCACGTCCACCGGGCCGTCGGCGAGCGCCGAGAGCGCCCACTCCTTGGTGGAGAGGTCCACCAGGAAGAGCGCCACCGCGCTGAGCCAGAAGATGACGCGGGCCCGCGGGCGGGCAGGAGCGTCGAGGTCAGAGTGCATGGCAGGAGCCATGCTCCCACGAGCGGCCAAGCGCAGCACATTCATCGCGCCGACTCGCTGCGGCTCCCCCAGCTCGACGCGGGACGCCCGCTCCGGGGCTGAACGCGGGGCCGCGGGTCAGCGGCGTTCCTGACGCTGCTTGCAGTCGATGCACAGGGTGGCACGTGGGAAAGCCATCGCCCGGAGCTTGCCGATCGGCTCCTCGCAGTTCTCACAGGTCCCGAAGGTGCCGTCCAAGACCCGCTCCCAGGCGCGCTCGACCTGGTCGAGGGTGGCGCGTTCGGCGGCCATCAACTGCAGCTCCTGGTCACGCTCCAGCGTGGTGGAACCCACGTCGGCCTGGTCCTGCCCGGCACCGTCGCCGGCGTCCTTCATCAGGCCGTTGACCTCGTGCTCCAGCACCGCCAGCAGACCCTCGGCCCTCGTGCGGTGCTCGTCGAGGGCGTCCAGCACCTCGACGACCTCCTCAGCGGTCCAGGCCGATTCGTCGGGCTTGTGCGCCAACCCGGCCAGCAGCTTCTCGGACACCTTCGGTCGACGACGACGGGGCACGCGCACGTTCTTGCCCGTCGCTGCCGGACCGCTGACGGTGGTGCTGGCGTCTCTGGTCGACGTGGTGCTGGCCATGATGGGCTCCCGCGAGGCTCGTGCCGCGCGGCCCGTTCCGCGCAGTTGACGTGACGCTATGCAAGGCCGGCGCAGGGCTCAAGGCATGCCCGGACTCGGACCGGTCACGATCCGACAACGCACGACGGCCGCCCCCCAGAGGGGACGGCCGTCGTTGCAGAACCGCGTGCGAGAAAGGGCTCAGCCCTCGTCGTCACCCAGGATGGAACGCAGACGCTTCGGCGCGGAGACCTCGCCGGTCGCCGGGGACTCCAGGCTGGTGGACCCCTCGAGGGCGTCCAGCTGCTGGGTGAAGTAGGTCTTCAGGCGCGAACGGTACTCACGCTCGAACGAGCGCAGGGTCTCGACCTCACCGTTGAGCTTGTCGCGCTCCTTCTCCAGGTCGCCGAACATCTGGATGCGACGCTCAGCGGTCTCGGAGTCAAGCATCTGGGCACGCTGGCGTGCCTCGGCCTCGACACGGTCGGCCTTGGTCTTCGACTCGACGTCGAGACGCTCGGCCTTGGTGCGAGCCTCGCCGACGATGCGGTCGGCCTCGTCCTTGGCGCTCTCGACGAGCTCGTCGGCGTTGCGGCCGGCCAGCTCGAGGAGGCGGGCAGCGGCGTTGGACGCGCCGGCGACGGTCTCGACCTTGATGGTCTCGGTGACCGGAGCGGCGATCGGCGCAGCGACCGGAGCGGGGGTCGGCTCGGGAGCCTTGACCGGCTCGGGAGCGGCGACGGGCTCCGGAGTGATCGCGAACGGCGAGGCAGCCGGCGCGGGAGCAGCACTCTGGGCAGCAGCGAGCTTGGCCCGGAGGTCGTCGTTCTCCTTGGTGAGGCGGGCCAGCTCGGCCTCCACCTCGTCCAGGAACTGGTCGACCTCACCCATGTCGTAGCCCTCACGGAGCCGGACAGGAGTAAAGCGCTTGTTGCTCACGTCCTCAGGCGTCAGCGGCATGACCTCACCCAATCTCTTCATAGAAAACTTTGGTTCTGACTAGTGGGAACAATAGCGCCAGTCCCCGAGGCGTGTTGCGGTACCCATGATGCCAACGTGGCGACGGTGAAGTCATCTCCACCCACGCGACGGCACCACGGAAGCGGGCCTTCCCCGCCCATGGAGGCGGGGAGAACTCACAGGTTCTAGAGCGACTGCAGGACTGCGAGGAGCAGCCAGCAGGCGAAGAAGACGAGCATGAAGCTCAGGTCGATGCCCACGTTCCCCAGACGCAGGGTGGGCACCCAACGACGAACCAGCTTGATCGGCGGGTCCGTTGCGGAGTAGACGCCCTCCAGGACAACCAGCAGAGCACCTCGCGGAACCCACTGACGAGCGAAGACCTGAACCCAGTCCACCACGAGACGGACGAAGAGCAGCATCATGAACACCCCCACGACGAGGGCGAGCAGCGAGAAGAACACCGGCGATCAGCTCTGGTTGAAGAAGCCGCTGTCGACCAGCCGCTCCTTGTCCTCGGCCGCGACGGTCACGTTGTGGGGCGACAACAGGAACACCTTGTTGGTGATGCGCTCAATGCTGCCGCGGGTGGCGAACACCAGACCGGCGGCGAAGTCGACCAGGCGCTTCGCGTCGGCGTCGCTCATGTCGGAGAGATTCATGATGACGGGAATGCCGTCACGGAAGTTCTCACCGATGGTGCGCGCCTCGTTGTAGGTGCGCGGGTGCAGGGTCAGGATCTTGCTCAACTCAGCCACCGTGGGGGTGCTCGGGACCGGCGTCGGGCGACGCCGCTCGGAGATGTCGGCGACCGGGGCAGGGCGGCGCGGCTCTTCAGCGTGGCCGACCATGGTCGTCTCGATGTCGGCGGCGTCGTCCTTGTAGTCGTCGTACCGCCCGGTGTCCTCGAGCAGGCCGAGGTACTCGCCGATCCTGCGCATCGCGCCGCTCATGACAGATTCCTCCGGTTCGCGCCGCCCCGGAGGGACGGCAGGGTGTTTTCGGACATTACAAGATGGGGGGACGAGGGCCGAGGATCGCTGAGCCGACACGCACGTGTGTCGCCCCGTGGGCCACGGCCTCCTCCAGATCACCGCTCATGCCCGCCGAGAGCACTCGCGCCTGGGGGTGGTCACTCAGGAACGACGCACGCACCTGTGCCAGTCGTTCGAACGCCCGCGCAGGCTCCTCCCCCAGAGGAGCCACGGCCATCAGACCGCGCAGGCGCAGGTGCTCCGCTGCGGCGACCTGATCAGCCAGGGCCGACAGGTCGGCGGGAAGGACACCAGCACGGTGGTCGGCACCGGGGTCGTCCAGGCTCACCTGGAGCAGCACGTCCACGACACGACCGGACTCGCCGGCACCACGGTCGAGTGGGGCCACCAACTTGGGCCGGTCCACCGACTGCACGACCGAGGCGTAACGGGCCACCGCAGCGGCCTTGTTGCTCTGGAGACCACCGATGTAGTGCCAGGACAGACCGAGGTCGGCACACTCGTCCGACTTCTCGCTCGCCTCCTGGTGGCGGTTCTCCCCCACCTCGGTGACCCCGAGCCCGGCCAGCAGCCGGACGTCGGAGGCCGGGAAGTACTTGGTGACGACGATCAACTGCACGTCGTCGGTGCGACCGGCGGCGCTCACGGCGTCGTCGATCCGCGCCCGCACAGTGGCGAGGCGTTCGGACAGGAACTGCTCACGGCTCGTCACGGGCGCATCCAGACGAGTCCGGCCGCGCGACCCGCGGCACCCTGCTGACGACGGTGCGAGAAGGTGCGCTCGTCCTCCATCGTGCAGATCGGGAGGTCAAGGACGTCGACGTCTTCGTCAACCAGCTGTTCACGGACTCCCCCGACGACGTCCAGGGCCGGAGTCCCGACCCGGGTCTCGGTCCAGGCAGCGGGGTGGCGACCGGCGACGTCGGCCCGCATCTCGGCCGGCACCTCGTAGCACCGGCCACACGCGGCAGGACCGAGCCACGCCGTGATCTCTTCGGCGCCGAGCTCACGCATCGCCTCGACGGCGGCTGGGACGACACCGTCGTCGAAACCCACACGACCCGCGTGCAGGGCACCGATGACGCCGTTGGTGACGTCGGCCAGCAGGACCGGCACACAGTCGGCGCTGCGCGTCATCAGGGCGACACCACGCTCGGTGGTGACCAGGGCGTCGGCCTCGGGCACCTCGGTGGGACGACCGTCGACGAGGCGCACCTCGTGGACCCCGATCCCGTGCACCTGGCGCATCCGGGCGACCGGCACGGTGAGGGACTCCTCGAGCACGGCCAGGGCGGCCTCGACGGCGCCGGGCTCCTGGGGACGCTCGGCGACGTCGATCATGTTCGAGGTGAACGCGACCTCCACCTGCACCGCACCGCTCACGCGGTCACGGTGCAGGTAGAGGTCGGCGTCCTCACTTGAGGAAGTCGGGGACGTCCAGGTCGTCATCGTCGAACTCCACCTTGCGCTGGACACGGGGACGCTCAGCTACCGGCTGGGCCACAGGAGCGGCCGGCGGCTGGGACGGCTGCGCCGGCTGGGCCGGGGCCGCAGGAGCGGTGGCCGGAGCCTGGGCAACGGGAGCCGGCTGCGCGGGGGCGGCCGGCGTGGTGGGGGCTGCGGGAGCGGCAGCGGCCGAGGCCTGCGAGGAGGGACGACCCAGGGTCGCGCCCGACTCACGGCGCTTCGGCATGCCGCCGTCAAAACCCGCAGCGATCACCGTCACTCGGACCTCGTCACCGAGGGCGTCGTCGATGGTGGCACCGAAGATGATGTTGGCCTCGGGGTGGACCGCGTCAGCGACCAGCGCGGCGGCCTCGTTGATCTCGAACAGGCCGAGGTCGGAACCACCGGCGATCGAGAGCAGGACGCCGTGGGCACCCTCGATGGAGGCCTCGAGCAGAGGCGAGGAGACGGCCACCTCGGCAGCAGCGACCGCGCGGTCCTCGCCGCGGGCCGAGCCGATGCCCATGAGGGCGGAGCCCGCGTTGGACATGACCGACTTGACGTCGGCGAAGTCGAGGTTGATGAGACCCGGGGTGGTGATCAGGTCAGTGATGCCGGAGACACCCTGCAGCAGGACCTGGTCGGCCTGCTTGAAGGCGTCGAGGACCGAGACGTTGCGGTCGCTGATGGACAGCAGTCGGTCGTTGGGGATCACGATGAGGGTGTCGACCTCTTCGCGGAGCTTGGAGATGCCCTCCTCCGCGGAGTTCGCGCGGCGGCGACCCTCGAACGCGAAGGGGCGGGTCACGACGCCGATGGTCAGGGCGCCGAGCGAGCGGGCGATGCGGGCGACGACGGGAGCGCCACCGGTTCCGGTGCCACCACCTTCACCAGCGGTGACGAAGACCATGTCGGCGCCCTTGAGCACCTCTTCGATCTCGTCGGAGTGGTCCTCGGCCGCACGAGCGCCGACGTCGGGGTTGGCGCCTGCGCCGAGACCGCGGGTCAGTTCACGACCGATGTCGAGCTTCACGTCGGCGTCGGACATGAGGAGTGCCTGCGCGTCGGTGTTGATCGCGATGAACTCGACACCCTTGAGGCCGACCTCGATCATGCGGTTGACGGCGTTGACGCCACCTCCACCGATGCCCACGACCTTGATGATCGCCAGGTAGTTCTGGGCTGCTGCCACGTCTACGCGCCTTCCTGCGTACGTCCGGCTCGCGACCGGCTCTGACTCTTCGGTGGTTGTGCACGGTCGGCCCGAAGGTGGCAGGACCAGCCTGCTCTCCCCCACCACAACCCTCGTCCCACGAACCCTAACCGTGAGCCTGAGGGTTATAGTTATGTCAACCTCTCGTATGATGAGAGTAAGCACGAACACACCCCGGAGTGAAACCCGGGCCCGGCGTGTCACGGGTTTCGTGACCAAATTTTTTTCGGTCGGGACCTGTGACGGGCGTGACAGGTGGTGCGAAGTCGGCGCTCAGCACACCGTCGATGAGGTCAGCACCGTCAGTGCGCCGTGACCGGATGGCCCGGGACACTCACGTCGAAGTGCGTGTCCTGGCTGGCCTTCACCAGCGCGGCGAGCACGGCAGCCTTGTCGGCCGAGTCCTCACCACTCCCCCACAGCACGGTGCGACCACCGCGCATCACCAGGGTGATGTGGTCGACGGTCTCCACCTCGACCCGACGCACGTCGGCGGCCAAGGAGTCCGGCAGCGACGCCACCACCTGCGCACCCTCGCGCAGCACCTCGGGGTCCACCTGACCGACCAGCTTGAGACGCGGCAGACCGCGCGGCATCTTGGCGTACTGGCGGAAGACCACACCGTCAGCGTCGACGCCGTTCCACTTGCCGGCCAGGACCGTGATCGCCACGGCCTCGCGCTCGGTCACGTCCAGCGTCAGCGTCCCCGGGAGACGACGGCTCACGGTCACGTCGAGGACCGGCGCGAGCGCCTTGACCCGACGCTCCACGTTCGAGGTGTCGACCTTCACCAGCGGAGTGCCCTCCTTGACTCCGGCGACCTCCAGCACCTGAGCCTGGTCGAGATGCCCCAGACCGGTGACCTGCACCTCGTCGACGCCCAGGAGCGTGGAGAACCACACCACCCAGACACCGAGACCGACCACCACCGCCAGGGCGAAGGCTGCCAGCAACGGACGCCACACGCCCCAGCGTCGGGCCCACTGACGACGCGCGAAGCGTCGCCGCATCCGCTCCTCGTCGCGCTCCCGACGAGCGTCGGCGTCCGTCGCCACGGCTCAGTCCTCCTGGGCTTCCAGCAGCTCGAGCACGCGCGGACCCACCTGGGTCACGGTGCCCGCACCGAGGGTCAGCACGAGGTCGCCGGGACGGGCTCGACGCACCAACTCGGCCGGGACGGCGTCGAAGTCGGGAACGAAGGCGACCTTGTCGTCGTCCAGCGGGCAGGCCGCGACCAGCAGCGCGCCGGTGACCTCGGGATCGGCGTCCTCACGGGCCAGGTAGACGTCGAGGACGACGACCTCGTCGGCCGCAGCGAGTTCGACGCCCATCTGCTCGCCGAAGATGCGGGTGCGCGAGACCAGGTGCGGCTGGAAGGCGACGACGACGCGGCCCTCACCGGCCAGAGCGCGGGCGGCCTGCAGGTCACCCTTGATCTCGACCGGGTGGTGTGCGTAGGAGTCGTAGACGCGGACGCCAGCGGCCTCACCCTTGCGCTCCATCCGACGACGGGTGCCGGTGAAGCCGCCCAGGCCCTCCAGCAGGGCGTCGAGGTCGTGGCCGAGACGCAGACCGGCAGCGAGTGCGGCCACGGCGTCGAGGAGGTAGTGGCGGCCCGGGATCTGCAGCGCGAGGGTGCCCAGCTCGGCACCGGAGGCGTCCAGCAGGGTTGCGGTGGACCGGTTGCCGACGAAGGTGAGGTCGACCAGACGCAGGTCGGCTCCCTCGGACTCGCCCACGCGGATCACGGTGAGGCCCTTGGCCTCGGCAGCGTCACCGAGCTCGGCAGCGCCCTCGTCGTCGACGACCACCACGAGGAAGCCCGCAGGGTCGATCCGGTCGAGGAAGGACGCGAAGGCGGCCTTGTAGGCCTCCTCCGTGCCGAAGTGGTCGAGGTGGTCGGCCTCGACGTTGGTGGCCACCGCGCCGAACGGCGAGTAGACCAGGAACGCACCGTCGGACTCGTCGGCCTCGGCCACGAAGACCTCACCGGTGCCGTCGTGGGCGTTGGTCCCGGTCGCGGCGAAGTCGCCGCCGACGGTGAACGTCGGGTCGGCGCCCGCAGCGATCAGGGCCGAGGTGAGCAGCGAGGTGGTGGTGGTCTTGCCGTGGGTTCCGGCCACCGCGACCGTCCGCTTGCCCTGCATGATCGAGGCCATGCCGGCCGAGCGGGGCCACAGGCGCAGCCCGGCCTCGACGGCAGCCACGACCTCGGGGTTCTCCTCGCGCACGGCGGTGGAGACGATCAGGGTGTCGGCACCGGCGACGTTCTCGGCCGCGTGGCCCACGTGCACCGTCGCGCCGAGCTCACGCAGGGCGTCGAGGGTCGGTGAGTCGTTGCCGTCCGAACCGGAGACGGTGACGCCACGCTCCAGCATGATCCGGGCGATCGCGGAGAGACCGGCGCCGCCGATGCCCACGAAGTGCACCCGACCCAGCTCGGTCGCGGACGGGATGGTGTCGGGAACGGGGATCTTCACTGTGCTTCCTTCACGGACTGGGCAGCCTCGATGACCAGGCGGGCGAGCTTCTCGTCCGCGTCGAGCGGGATGACGTCGGAGGCGTTGCGACCCATGCTGGCCAGTGCCTCGGCGTCGCTGAGCAGGGGGACGAGGTGCTCGCGCACCCAGTCCGGGGTGAGGGTCGCGTCGGTGACGACGAGACCGCCACCGGCGTCCACGACCGGCTTGGCGTTGAGCGCCTGCTCACCGTTGCCGATCGGGAGCGGGACGTACACGGCCGGAAGACCGACGCCGGAGACCTCGGTGACGGTGTTGGAACCCGAACGGCACAGCACCGCGTCGGCGGCCGCGTAGGCCAGGTCCATCCGGTCGACGTAGTTGACGACGCGATAGGTGACGCCGGTGACGGGCTCGGCCAACTCGGCCTTCGGGCCAATCACGTGCAGCACCTGGATCCCGGCATCAGCGAGAGCCTGCGCGGCACCCGAGACGGCGGCGTTGATCCGGGCCGCACCCTGGGAACCACCGGTGACCAGCAGCGTCGGGCGTCCCGGCTCGAGGTCGAAGGCAGCGATCGCCTCGGCCCGCAGCGCGGCGCGGTCCATCGTCGAGATCATCCGACGGATCGGCAGACCGGTGTAGGTGGCGCCCTTGATCGGGGTGTCGGGGAACGAGGTCGCGACCGTGGCCGCGAACCGGGCTCCCAACTTGTTGGCGACGCCGGGCAGGGCATTGCCTTCGTGGACCACGACGGGGATGCCCCGCGTCTTCGCCGCCAGGTAGGCCGGCACCGAGACGTAGCCACCGAAGCCGACGACGACGTCGGGCTGGGTGCGGTCGATGATGTCGAGAGCAGCCTTGCGGGCAGCCAGCAGGCGCGAGGGGACCTTGAGCAGGTCCATGCCGGGCTTGCGCGGCAGCGGCACCCGCGGCACGAACTCGAGAGGGAAGCCCGCCGCTGGGACCAGTCGGGCCTCGAGGCCGGTCTGCGTACCGACGCAGGTGATCTCGGTTCCGGGGGCCAGACGCTGCAGGGCGTCGGCCGTGGCGAGCAGGGGCGAGGTGTGGCCAGCGGTTCCACCGCCGGCGAGGAGGACGTGCATCACGCTTCCAGCCTAGGAGTCGAGGGGTGAGGAGCCACTCCGGGCCGAGACGACGGTGGGACCGCGTCGGGCTGCGAGAGCGGCGGCGGCCTCCGGCTCGCGACGGGCGAACCCGATCAGCAGGCCGAGGGCGACGAGGGAAGGCATCAGCGCCGAGCCACCGTAGGAGACCAGCGGGAGCGGGATGCCGATGACGGGGAGCAGCGCCAGCACCATGCCGACATTGATGATCATCTGACCCACCAGCCACGCCACGATGCCGAAGGAGGCGTAGCGGACGAAGAGCCGATCGGTGTTGCTGGCCAACCGGATCGCGGCGAACGCGATCGTGAGGAACAGGCTGACCACGAGCAGCGTGCCGAGCAGGCCGAGCTCCTCGCCGAGGACGGCGAAGATGAAGTCCGTGTGCGCCTCGGGCAGGTCTCCCCACTTCTGGGTGGAGTCACCGATGCCCTGGCCGAACCAGCGGCCCGTGGCGAGGGCGTACAGGCCGTGAGCCGGCTGCCAGCCCGTGTTGTGGTAGTCCTTCATCGGGTCGACGAAGTTGGTCAGACGCTCCATGCGTTCCGACGACGTCGAAGCCAGCAGGAAACCGACCGCGACGAGCCCCGCACCACCCAGGGCGAAGTACTTCCACGGGAAGCCGACCACCCAGAGCATCGCCATCAGGATCGCGAAGAGAACCATCGCGGTGCCCAGGTCGCGGCCCCAGAGGACGAGCCCGATGATCGCCATCGCCACCGGCACGACGGGCACCACCAGGTGCGACATCCGGTCCAGCAGCGGGTCCTTGCGGGCGTACACGTCGGCAGCCCACAGGATCATCGACAGCTTGGCCAGCTCCGAGGGCTGGATCTGCACCGGTCCCAGACGAAGCCAGTTCCGGTTGCCGTTGACCTCGACTCCGAGGCTCGGCACCTGCACCAGCGCAAGCAGCACCGCGGACCCGATCAGCGCCACCCACGCGAGGCGACGCAACCAGGCCTGCTTCATCCGACTCGCGGCCCAGGCCACGGGCGCTGCGATCAACACCCACGTGAGCTGGCGCTTCACGATGCCGTAGGAGTCGCCCGTGAACCGGAACGAGTAGACGCTGGACGCACTGGCCACCATCACCAGCCCCAGCACGAGCAGCAGCGCCGAAGCACCGGTCAGCAGGTGGTAGGTGGTCAGAGGGCGGTCGAGGAACTCACGCACCGACGTGGTGAGGTTCGCTGCTCGGCTGCGCAACCGGTCAGGTTCGGCCCAGGCCATGGGACTTCCTCCCGGTGATCACGCCCTCACGGCACGGCCGGGGGCTGGTGGTGCGTCTCGCGGGCCCGCGCACTGCACGAGCCCGCTCCCAGTCTCCCCGCAGCCGGGGCCGATTCAGGGCGTTGACGGCTGCGTGTCGCGAAAGGAGGGCGGTGTGAGACCGCCCTCCCCCGCGTCGTGGATCAGTGGGTCAGTCGCGGAAGGCGCGCAGTCCGTCGCGGACGGCGGCCTGCGACGCACCGAACGAACGGGCCAGGGCCGCAGCAGCCAGGGCGTCGAGGAGCCGCTCGGGGTCCTGGGTGTCGAGGTCCTCCAGCGTGCACAGCTCGGCCGCACTGGTGGTGCGCTGCGGGATGAAGGCACGGTCGGCGAGGATGTCCTCCACCATGCCGACCATGCTGACGGCCGGCATGCCGGGGGTGAATCCAATCGCGCGAGCACCCTCGACCACGTCGGCGTCCTCGACCATGGTCATCGTGCGCTCGTCGTTGACGTTGAAGATGCACGACTGCTGGACCTGGTGATAGACCCGCGCGGTGTCGGCCACGTAGTCCTCGAAGGAGGCGTGCCACGCCGGGTGCTCGGAGGCGTCCAACTGACCCAGACCGGTCACCACCGCGGAGTGCGCCGACATCGAGAAGGTGTGGTGCAACTGCGCGGCCGAGGCGTCGATGATGACGGCGTCGTAGGGGTCGGGCTCCATGACGATCTCGACCGGCGACAGCGCGCCGTTGCCGACGACCACCGAACGACGGCCCTCGGTGCGGAGGATCGAGTCGGTCATCGCCGCGACCCGGGCTCGGCCGCGCGAACCGGTGACGACCAGCCACGGGGTCTCGTGGGCCGGGTCACGCAGACGCCAGGCCAGCTCGACCTCTCCCCACACGGGGATGCCGCGGACCATGGCCTGCTCCACCAACGGGTGGTCGGAGGCCCAGCCCGGGGAGACGACGAGGAGGTCGACGTCGTCGGGCAGGGAGTCGGCCACGCCGGCACCGAGACGGACCTCGGCACCGAGGACGTTCATCAGTTCGGCCCGCTCGGCGAACTCGGCCGCCTCGGCCTCGTCCAGCCCGGCGACCTGCTCGTCCACCGCGACGACGGAGGCGCCCAGGTGGTTGAGGTTGTCGGTCGCAGCGCGTCCGGCGACGCCGAAACCGGCGACCAGGACCTTCACGCCCTCCCAGTCGGAGGCGCGAGTGTAGGTGTCGATGTCGTTGGTGCTCATCCTGCAGTTGCCACCCATTCGCCGTAGAAGAGTCCGATACCAGCAGCCACGAAGAGGCCGGCGATGATCCAGAAGCGGATCACGACGGTGACCTGCTCCCAGCCGAGCATCTCGAAGTGGTGGTGCAGCGGCGCCATCTTGAAGATGCGCTTGCCCTTGGTGATCTTGAACCAGCTGACCTGCAGCATCACCGAGAGCGTCTCCAGGACGAAGAGGCCACCGATGACGACGAGCAGCAGCTCGGTGCGGGTCAGCACGGCCAGGCCGGCGAGCGCGCCACCCAGGGCCAGCGACCCGGTGTCGCCCATGAAGATCTGCGCCGGCGAGGCGTTCCACCACAGGAAGCCGAACGTGGCACCCATGATCGCCGCGCAGAGGATGGCCAGGTCGAGCGGGTCACGGACCGTGTAGCAGGCCTCCAGCGCGGTGTCCGAGGAGCACGACTGGTTGTACTGCCACACGTTGACCAGCAGGAACGCACCGAAGACGAGGGTCGTGGCGCCGGCGGCGAGGCCGTCGAGACCGTCGGTCAGGTTGACCGCGTTGGAGAAGCCGGTCACCAGGAACCAGATGAAGACCAGCAGCAGCGGCGTCCACACCACCCAGCCGTCGAAGTCACGGACGAAGGAGATGTGCTCCGACGCGGGACGGACACCGTTCTCGTCCTCCAGCATCGGCGAGAGCGCCAGGTAGCCGAAGGTGAGCGCGACGATCGTCTGACCGATCATCTTCGCCTTGGAACGCAGACCGAGGCTGCGCTGCTTCACGATCTTGATGAAGTCGTCGAGGAAGCCGACCAGGCCGAGCCCGACGAAGAGGAAGAGCAGCAGCCAGGCCGACGCGGTCGGCACCTGGCCGGTGATCAGCTTGGCCAGCAGGTAGCCGAACACGGCCGCACCGATGATGACGATGCCGCCCATCGTGGGCGTGCCCCGCTTGGTGTGGTGCGAGGTGGGGCCGTCCTCACGGATCTCCTGGCCGTAGCCACGACGAGAGAAGAACGAGATCGCGACCTTCGTGCCGAGCAACGACAGGATCAGCGCGAGACCGCCTGCGAACAGGAGGGCTTTCATCGGACAGCAGTCCCTTCCACCAGGAGTTCATCCACCACGTGTTCAAGAGCTGCGCCACGTGAGGCCTTGACGAGAACCGCGTCTGCGGCTCGTACATTGTCACTCAACCATCGGACCGCCTCGTCCCGGCTCGCCGTGACGACGGCCTCACCGGTCCAGTCCGCCACGTCCCGGGCTCCGGCGGCGACGGCCGAGGCGGCCTCACCGACCGTCACCAGCACGTCGATGCCGAGCTGTCCCACGACCGTCCCGACCGAGCGATGACCGGCAGCGGAGGTCTCCCCCAGCTCCCGCATCTCGCCCAGCACGGCAACCGTGCGACCTGTGCGACCCGTGCCGATGTGGGCGAGCGCCTCGACGGCGGCTCGCATCGACTCGGGGTTGGCGTTGTAGGTGTCGTTGACCACCAGCAGGCCGTCACCGCGCACGTGCGGTTCCATCCGCCAGCGCGAGAAACCGCCGGTGGTTCCCAGCCCGTGCGCGACCAGGGAGAGGTCGACGCCCACAGCGAGTGCCATCGCGGCCGCGGCCAAGGCGTTGGAGACCTGGTGGGCACCGATGTGGGTCAGGACGACACCCGCGCGCTCCTCCCCCGCGTCGGTGCGGTGCACCAACGTGAAGGCGGGACGTCCCAGGACGTCCATCTCGACGTCCTCGGCCCGGACGTCCGCGTCGCCGGAGAGGCCGAAAGTCATGACGCGGGCCGCGGTGCGCGGGCCCATCACCGAGGTGAACTCGTCGTCGGCGTTGAGAACCGCGGTGCCGTCGCTCGCGAGGCTCTCGACGATCTCGCCCTTGGCGAGCGCGATGTTCTCCCGGGAGCCGAACTCACCGACGTGCGCGGTGCCGATGTTGAGCACCGCGGAGACCTGGGGGCGGGCGATCGCGCACAGCTCGGCGACGTGACCGATGCCGCGAGCGCCCATCTCCACCACGAGGTGGCGGGTGGAGGCGTCCGCACGCAGCACCGTCAGCGGCACTCCGAGCTCGTTGTTGTTGTTGCCGGCCGTGGAGACGGTCGGAGCGACCCCACCCAGGACCTGCGCGAGGTAGTCCTTGGTGCCGGTCTTGCCCTGCGAACCGGTCATCGCCAGGACGGTGACGTGCTCGAGCCGGTCCAACAGGTGGTGGGCCAGCAGGCCCAGAGCCACGACCGGGTCCTCGACCAGGACGTGCGGGGCGTCGACCGGTCGGGTGCACAGCACCGCGACGGCTCCACGTTCCATCGCGGCGGGCACGTAGTCGTGCCCGTCCACACGTTCGCCGACCACAGCGACGAACAACCCACCCGGGGTCGCTCCCCTGCTGTCGACGACGGCGGGGCCCGACACCACGACGTCGGCGTCCTGGGGACGTCCCACGGTGCCGGCGACGGCGCGGGCGATCTCCGCCAGATCCATCGGGATCACAGCGCTTCCAACTCCTCACGTGCCACGGCGCGGTCGTCGAAGGGGTGCACGACGCCGGCCACTTCCTGTCCGGTCTCGTGGCCCTTGCCGGCCACGAGGACGATGTCGCCACGGCGGGCGCGACGCACCGCGGTCCGGATCGCCTCACGGCGGTCACCGACCTCCAGCACCTCGGCACCGCTGCCCGCGGCGACGGCTTGGTGAGCGCCGACGAGGACCTGGGCACGGATCTGGGCCGGCTCCTCGGAACGCGGGTTGTCGTCGGTGACCACGACGACGTCGGCCAGACGCGCGGCAATCTCGCCCATCAGCGGGCGCTTGCCGGTGTCACGGTCGCCGCCGGCGCCGATCACGACGACGAGCTGGCCCTGGGTCAGCGGACGCAGGGTGCGCAGGGTCGCCTCGACCGCGTCGGGCTTGTGGGCGTAGTCGACGACGACGGCGAAGTCCTGGCCCGCCTCGACGTCCTCGAGCCGGCCCGGGACGCCGTCACCGGCAGCGATCCCGGCAGCCACGGCCACCGGGTCCTGACCGGCCAGGGCGCATGCGGCGATCGCGGCGAGGGCGTTGGAGACGTTGAAGTCGCCCGCGAGCGGGACCGAGGTCTCGATCCGCAGGCCGTCGGGCCCCAGGACGGTGAAGGTGGAGCCACGGGCGCCGCAGACCACGTCGACGGCCCGGAAGGTCGCCTCCTCGTCGTGCAGCGAGAAGGTCGCGACCGGGAGCGTGGTCTCGCCCAGGAGGCGTCGTCCGTGCTCGTCGTCGGCGTTGATGAGCGCCCGGCGGGCGCGCTCGGGGGTGAAGAGGGAAGCCTTGGCGCGGTAGTAGTCCTCGACGTCAGTGTGGAAGTCGAGGTGGTCGCGTCCCAGGTTGAGGAAGACCGCGACGTCGAAGACGACACCGTCGACGCGGCCCATGACGAGCGCGTGGCTGGAGACCTCCATCGCGCACACCTCGACGCCGCGCTCGACCATCAGCGCGAAGAGCGCCTGCAGGTCGGGGGCCTCGGGGGTGGTCAGGGAGGTCGGGATCGCCTCACCGTCGATCAGGGTGCCGACCGTGCCGACGACGGCAGCGGTGGTGCCGGCGCGTCCCAGGCCGCCGGCGGCGAGCTGGGTGGTGGTGGTCTTGCCCTGGGTGCCGGTGACACCGATCATCGCCATCGCCTGCGAGGGGCGGCCGTACAGGCGTCCGGCCAGTGCACCCAGGAGACGGCGCGGGGCGTCGAGCACCAGCACCGGGACCTCGGGACGGGCAGCAACCACGATCTCGGCGCCGCGGGCGTCGGTCAGGACCGCAACCGCACCGGCGTCGACAGCCGCGGCAGCGTAGTCGGCGCCGTGGACGCGGGCGCCGGGAAGCGCTGCATAGAGGTCTCCGGGCAGGACCCTGGCAGTGCTCAGGGTCACCCCGGAGACGGCAGTGCCGGCCGCACCGGCCACACGGGGTGTCTCGCCTGCCGCGGTCAGCCAGCCGGCGACCTCCGTCAGCGTTGCGCGCGGCGGTTCGACCGGCCGCGTCGCCTGGATCTTCTGCACGTCGACCATCGGGATGAGGCTATCTGTGTGAGGGCGTCCGGATCCATCCGGCGCAGCGGGTGAAGTGGGGGTCTGGGCGGTGGCCGTGACCGTCACCACTCGGTGGGGGTCTGGTTGGGCTCGCTGCCCGAAGGAGCGACGCCATAACGGTTGAGGGCACGAGCCATGATCTTGGCGAACGCCGGACCGCCCACGGAGCCACCTCCACCGTCGACGGCAGGGGCGTGCACGACGACGTAGACGGTGAAGCGCGGGTCGTCGGCGGGAGCGAATCCGCCGAAGGAGAGCGAGTAGGAACCGTCGTAGCAACCGCAGTCCTCGTCGACGCGCTGAGCGGTTCCGGTCTTGCCGGCGACGCGGTACCCGGGGACCCGGGCCCCGGGAGCGACACCGACCTCGGGGTCGACGACGCGCTCCATCATCAGCATCGTCTCGTGGGCGGCTTCCTTGCTGACCACCTGCCTGCGGGTGGTGTGGTCGGTGCCGACCTCCGTGCCGTCCGCGGCGATCGCGGCGCCCGAGATCAGGCTCGGCGACACCCTGACACCGCCGTTGGCGACGACGTTCACCGCGGCGGTCATCTGCACCGCGTTGACGGAGACCGACTGGCCGAAGACGATGCGGTCCTTGTTCTGCTCGGTCATGGTGGCGGGCAGCAGGCCGCGTGCCTCGCCCTTGACCCCGACGTCGGTGCGATTGCCGAGCCCGAACTTCACGAGGTACTCGCGGAGTTCGTCGGTGCTCATCGAGTCCGCGGCCAGGACGGTGCCGATGTTGGAGGACTGCGCGATCACGCCGGCCATCGTCATCTTCAGGGTGCCGTGGTCGAACCAGTCACCGATCACCCGGTCCTGACGGTTCAGTTTCGACGGGATCTTCAGCTTGGTGGTGGCCTTGACCTTGCCCGCGTCGACCAGCGCTGCAGCGGTGAGCACCTTGGCCACCGAACCGGGCTCGTAGACATCGCTGAGCGCTCGCGACCCGAGGTCGCTCTGGGACGCAGAGGAGGGACTGTTGGCGTCGTAGGTCGGGTAGTCGGCCAGGGCGAGGATCTCGCCGGTACGGCTGTCCATCACCACGCCGACGCCGGACTTGGCCTTGTAGTCCTCGACGGTCTGGGCAACGACCTTCTGGGTGTACCACTGAAGCTCACGGTCGATGGTGAGCGTGAGGTCCTTGCCGTCGACGGCCTCGACGGTGGAGTTCTCCGCCAGCGGGACCTTGTAGCCGTTCCCCTGGGTGTAGCGGGTGTAGCCGTCCTTGCCCGAGAGGTGGGCGTCGTAGTTGAGCTCGAAACCGGCCAGCGGCTCGTCGGTGCCGACGAAGCCAATCAGGTTGGCGGCCACCTCGCCGGCCGGGTAGTCGCGAATCGGGTCGTCGTCGGTCCGCAGGCCCACGAGGCGTTCGTCGGACTCGCGGCCCTTGTTCTCCTCGGCGATCTTCGTCATCACTGCGCGGGCGTCGGCCGCGGGAACACGTCGGGCGATGTAGGCGAAACGACTGTCCTTCTGGCGCAACTTCTCCAAGGTGGAGAAGTAGTCCAGGCTCAGTTCGTCGGCCAGCAGCCGCGCCAGCTCGGGGGCATGCGGGGCGGTGACGGACGGATTGGCGGTGATCATCCGCCCGCTGACCGAGCCGGCCAGGACGACGCCGTTGCGGTCCAGGATCTGGCCGCGCGTGGCGGGCAGGTCGTGCTTGACGACGTCCTTCGCCTCAGCCAGATCGGCGTAGGAACTGGGGTCCAGGCCCTGCAGCTGCACCAGACGGGCACCGAAGAGCGAGAGCAGCATTGCAATCAGCACGAAGGCCACACGCAGGCGTCCACGCGGGTTTCCACGGTCCACCTTCGCCGAGGTACGACGAGGACGACGCGGGCTGCTGGTCAACGGAACTCCTGTCCTGGTGGTTCTGGGGGCACACGGGGCGTGTGGAGGGACCGCCTCAGCGGCTCGACCATTCAAACCCTCGGTCCGCCCCGGACGTGGGAGGTCGGACGGCGGCGGGGCGGCGTGTTCCTTGCTGCGTCACGTCCGGGACGAGGTCCGGTCGTGACAGCGTCGGGTCAGTCGCCCGCAGTGTTGGCGGGAACCTCGACGACACGCACCTGCGCACGCAGCTCGGCGGGAACCTGCTGGGGCTTGGGGGTGATCCGGAGGGCGTCCTCGGAGGTGGCCTCGGTGGGGGTGCCCACGATCTGCCCGTCCATCGTCAGGAAGACGGGGGTCGACGGGATGACCATGCCCATCTTGGCGGCCTCCACGGCGATCCGCTGCGGGTCACGGAGGTCGTCGAGCTCCATCTTCAACGTCTCCTCGCGGTCAGCGGTGGCCGCTGCTCGCTCAGCGAGGTCGGCCTCGGTGAAGGAGGCCTGCTGCAAGGAGGTGTTGAACATGAGGAGACCGACGACGCCCAGCAGCGTGATGCAGGAGACCAGGACCAGGAACGGGAGCCGCGGCGGGCGCGGCGTGGAGGTGGGGACGACCGTCAGGCGGGCGCGCTCGGCAGCCGCCTCCCCGATGCTCGAGACCCGTGCGAACAACTGCTCGGCGGCTGAACTCATCGCCGTCCCCCCTTCGACCCGCGGACACGTTCGACCGCACGCAGACGCACGGAGGCGGCGCGCGGGTTGTGCTCGATCTCGACCTCGTCGGCCATCTCCGAACCACGGATGACGAGCTTCATCTCCGGCTCGGCTCCTTCGGGCACGAACGGAAGGTCGGGCGGGAGGTCCAGCTTGGTGGCGTCGGTGAAGAAGCGCTTGACCATGCGGTCCTCGAGCGAGTGGTACGACTCCACCACCACGCGGCCGCCGACGCCGATGACCTCGAGGGACGCCGGGATCGCGCGGCGCAGCACGCCGAGCTCGTCGTTGACCTCCATGCGGAGCGCCTGGAAGGTGCGCTTGCCCGGATGGCCGCCGGTACGGCGGGCAGGTGCCGGGATCTCGGCGTAGAGCAGTTCGACGAGACGCCCCGAGCGGGTCCACGGCTCGATCTCGCGCTCACGGATGATCGCGCGGGCGATCTTGGAGGCGAACTTCTCCTCGCCGTACTCACGCAGGACGCGGGTGAGTTCGGCGTGGGTGTAGGTGTTCATGATGTCGGCGGCAGTGATGCCGGCCGAACCGTTCATGCGCATGTCGAGCGGGGCGTCGACGGAGTAGGCGAAGCCACGCTCACGCTCGTCGAGCTGCATCGAGGAGACACCGAGGTCGAAGAGGACGGCGTCGGCGTGGTCGAGTCCCTGCTCGGCCACCGCGGTCGCGATCTCGTCGTAGGTGCCGTGGAAGGCGGTGAACCGGTCGCCGAAGGGAGCCAGACGCTCCGAGGCCAGCGCGATCGCCTGCGGGTCACGGTCGATGCCGATGACGCGGGCGGTCGGGATCGCCTCGAGGACGGCCTCGGTGTGGCCACCCAGTCCGAGGGTGCAGTCCACCATCACGCTGCCGGGCTCGGAGAGTGCGGGGGCGAGGAGGTCGACGCAGCGCTGACGCAGCACCGGCATGTGACGGTCGTTGGGCATGCGACTACCGCCCCCAGACCAGAACGGCCTGCACGAGCAGCGCGAAGCTGCCGCAGGCGACGGCGGTGAAGGACACCAGCGCGAGGGCCTCGAGGGCCTGCTCGCGCACCCTGGGGTCGCGGGACGCGCCCACCACCTGGGTTCCGGTGCGGTTCATGTCGTGACCCCCGTCAGTCGTGCTGATTCGTCGCGGTCGAGCCACCGGTGGTGGCCCTCGTCCGTGTCGGCGTGTCGGTCAGGTCCCTGCCCGCTCCCTGTGACGGGAAGTCCGTCTGGAACCGGGGAAGTGGTCCCAGAGGGAATCGCGGGGAGCGGGCTCGAGACCTGGCCCCACGCCGATCTTCTGTTGTGTCGTGCTGGTGGTACTGGTGGTGCTTGAGACGGGATCTCAGATCCCGGGGAAGACCTCGTCACTCAGTTCGGAGAAGACCTGCTCCTGCTCCTCGCTGTAGGAGGCCCATGCCTGGGGGTCCCAGATCTCGATCCTGTTCATCGAACCGATCACCACGACGTCCTTCTGCAGCGAGGCGTAGTCCTTGAGCATCGGCGGGATCGAGATCCGGCCCTGCTTGTCCGGCACTTCTTGACTTGCGGCCGCGAACAGCATGCGGACGTAGTCACGAGTTGCCTTGTTGGTCACCGGCGCCTGCGCGAGACGCTCGGTCAGCTTCGTGAAGTCCTCCAGTGACCAGATGGTGAGGCAGCGTTCCTGCCCCCTGGTCACCACGAGTCCTTCGCTCAACTGCTCCCTGAACTTCGCCGGGAGGAAGAGTCGGTTCTTGTCATCGATCTTGGGCGTGTAGGTGCCGAAGAACATCGGCACCCCCCTGCCTTGTCGGCGACTTGCGCCTACCCCTTCTCCACTTCGCCCCACAGTACTCCACAATCCCCCACCGTCAACGACTAACAACGCGTTGCGTCCCCAATTTCAATGACGAGCAATGGGGCTCATGTGACAGAAGGGGTAACACCGAAAATACGCGTCCCCGATCCTCGAACGCCCCTGAATTCACCAGCGAAATGGCAGGTCAGAAGGCATTTCAGCGACGGCCCCATTCCTCGTTGAGCAGGACATGCGAGGCTTTTCCGTCACTCAGGTGGAGTGCAGGTGGAGGAAGAACTCGCCGCACGCCCGTCGTGGAGCAGGGTGGAGCAGAGGGTGGGGCAGAGGGTGGAGCGGAGGCGGAGGACCACGCTCGCCGTCAGGAAGGACAGTCAGAAAGCATCCGACTCCCCGTCCGTCACGGATCGGAACGCGATCAGGACACGTCCATTACCGTGAGGCCCACCCCGGCGGAGCACGCCGGCGATGACAGGAGCAGCGTGAGCGCGACCGACGGCACCGTTTCACTGGAGCAGCTGCTCCGGATCACCGAAGGCATCCGGAACAACGTCGACCAGGTGGTCAAGGGCAAGGAGCAGGTGGTCACCACCGCACTCGTCGTCATGCTGTCAGGGGGACACCTCCTGCTGGAGGACGTGCCCGGCGTCGGGAAGACCATGCTCAGCAAGGCGCTCGCGCGAAGCATCGACGCCAGCGTGCACCGCATCCAGTTCACCCCGGACCTGATGCCGTCCGACGTCACCGGCATCTCCGTCTTCGACCCCGAGACCCGCCGGTTCGAGTTCCGTCCCGGCCCGGTGTTCGCCCACCTCGTGATCGCCGACGAGATCAACCGCGCCTCCCCCAAGACGCAGTCGGCTCTGCTGGAGTGCATGGAGGAGCACCAGGTCACCGTCGACGACACGACCTACCCGCTCGGCTCCCCGTTCATGGTGGTCGCCACACAGAACCCGGTGGAGATGGAAGGCACCTTCTCCCTGCCCGAGGCACAGCGCGACCGCTTCACCGCCCGCATCTCCATGGGCTACCCCGACCCGTCCGCCGAGGTCGCCATGCTCGCCGCCCACACCGGGCACGGCGGGGTCTCCCCCCTCGACACCCTGCAGCCCGTCACCGACGTCGCCCAGATGCGAGCACTGATCACGACGGTCGCGCAGGTCCACGTCTCCGACGCCGTGCGTCACTACGCCGTCGCGTTGGCCCACGCCACCCGGGTCTCCCCACACCTGGCGCTGGGGGCCTCCCCGCGCGCCACCATTCAACTGGTGCGTTCAGCCCAGGCCCTCGCCGCGCTGCGGGGACGCTCCTTCGTGCTCCCCGACGACGTGCGTGACCTCGTCGGCACCGTGCTGAGCCACCGCCTCGTGCTGGCTCCCGGCGCCCACACCACCGGCACCAGCGTCGCCTCCGTGCTCGAGGAAGTGCTGCGAACCGTCGCCGTCCCCACGCCCGCGCCCACCACCGCCGCCCCGGGGACGTCATCTCCGGCCACCGGGGACCCGACACGTGCGTGAGGCGTTCGCGTCCCTGACCCAGCGCGGCCGGATCCTGCTGACCTGCGGAATCGCGGTCTGCGGTGCAGCCCTCTACCTGGGCGACCAGACGCTGCTGCGGGTCGGGCTGCTGCTCACCCTGCTGCCGCTGTTCAGCACCCTCGTCATGGCCCGCGCCAAGTACCGGATCGCGTTGGAACGACGCACCACTCCCCGCGTCGTCGCCGCCGGGCAGCCTGCCCGGGTCGACCTGCGGATCATCAACGAAGGCCTCGTGCCTCCGGGCAGCATCGTGGTGGAGGAGGAACTGGGCTACGCCCTCGGCTCCCGTCCGCGGTTCCGGCTGCAGCGTCTCGCCCGGGGCGTCGCGCAGAACCAGTCCTACCGGGTCAGCACCGACGTCCGCGGCCGACATCAGTTGGGGCCGGCGCTGCTCCGCGTCAGCGACCCGCTCGGGCTGGTCGCGGTGACCCGCGGATTCCGCAGCACTGACTCCGTGGTCGTGCTCCCGCTCGTCGTGCCACTCGACGGCCTGCCGCTCACCTCCCCCTCACGAGGCACCTCTGGCGCGTCACGCAGTTCCACCCACGGCGACGCCGACGACACCACCGTGCGGGCCTACCGCCGCGGTGACGACGTCCGACGCATCCACTGGCGTTCGTCCGCGCGAGCCGGCGACCTGGTGGTGCGCCAGGAGGAGGAGCCCCATCGGCCCGCAGTGACGCTGCTGCTCGACGTGCGCGCGGCCGCCCACCGCGGCACCGGCGTCGCCTCGTCGTTCGAGGCGGCCGTACGGATCGCGTCCTCCGTACTGAGCCACCTGCTCACCCACGGTCAGGACGTCGTCCTCCTGGCCGGCGACCGACGCTCGGAACTCCGGGCCAGCGACCCGGGAGCACTCGGCCGCGCCCTGGAGGAGTTGGCGATCCTGGCGCCCGACACCTCGGGCAGGTCCCTGCCACTGCCTGCTCTCTCCTCCCCCGGCACACCGCGCTCCGTCGTCGCCGTGCTGGGTTCCCTCGACGACGCCGACCGCGCCGGACTCGCAGGAGCGAACACCCGCGGTTCCCGCGCCAGCGCACTCCTCGTCGATGTCGAGGCCTGGAACCCGAACCGGGCCAACGCCGACGTCGTCCCCACCGGCCCTCTCGGCTGGCGCGCCACGGCCGTGGGTCCGCGCAGTTCGCTGACCCAGGCATGGCGGAGCGTGGTCGCGTGAGCACGCCGGTCTCCCCGCGCACCTCCGACAACAGACGTTCCCTCGCCCATCATCTCCTCACCGCGGCGATCGCCGTCGCCTGCGCGCTGGGGGTCTGGACCGCGATGCTCCCGTGGTCCTCGCTCACCGAGGTGAGTGGGCACAGCGGCCCCGTGCTGTGGTGCGTCCTGCTGGTCGCCGCCGGATCATCGCTCGTCCGCGCCACCGGAGTGGGCGGCTGGGTCGCCCTGCCGCTCGGTTTCCTGCTCGGCACGGCCGTCCCGCTGGCTCTGGTCGACGCGCCTCCCTTCCCCACTCCGGCAGGCGTGCGCGCCCTCGCCTCAGCACTGGCCGACGACCTCGACGCCGTGGGGCGTTACGCCGTCCCGCTCTCGGCCGAGGGCGGCGACCTCGCCCTGCTCTTCACCTTGGTGGCGCTCGGCGCGATCCTGCTGCTCGACCTGTTCGTCGTCGGTGGCGGACGGGTGGTGCTGGGCGGGCTGGTGCTGCTCGTGCTTCATCTGGTCCCCTCCAACCTCGGCCCGGAGGCCACCTGGTCGCAGTTCGCGGCGACGGCAGCGTGGTTCGTCGTGCTGCTCCTGCTGGTGCGGGCCCGTGAGAACCTGCGGTGGGAACTCGTCACGCAGAGCCACTCCGCTGATGCGGGGTCCGACGCCGGATCCGGCGCGGGGCTCACCCGTGAGTCCGGGCAGCGCTCCCTGCTGGCAGCTGGACTTCCCACTGCCGTGGTGGTGAGCACCGCGACGATCGCCGTCTCCTGCCTCGTTGCCGCGCACCTGCCGTTGCCCTCGCGCGGCACCGACGGGTCCGGACGTGGCAAGGGCAGTGACGAGGTGACGGTGGCCAATCCGCTCGTCGACCTGCGTCGGGACCTGAGCCGGGGCCGGGACGTCGACCTGCTCATCGTCGAGACCGAGGGCGGGACTCCGCAGTACGTCCGCACCTCGGTGCTGACCCAGTACGACGGCAAGCAGTGGAGCACCGGCGAACGCGAGTCGTCCGCGGACCAGACCGCGGACGGGAACGAGCTCCCCCCGGTGCCCGGGCTGGACGCGTGGTCGAACGAACTGTTGCTGTTCAACGCCTCCGATGCGTTCCACTCCCGCTGGCTCCCTCTGCCCGAGCAGGTCCTGTCGGTGATCGCCGAGGGTGAGTGGCGCTACGACACCCTGACCCGTGACTTCGTGTCCTGGAAGGACGGGCTCGACACCACCGGGGCGTCCTGGTCCGCCGTCGCTGCGATCCCTGAGGTGGAGGCTGAGGAACTCGACAGCGCCCGGACCGGGATGCCTCCCGGGGGTCGTTTCTGGACCCGTCTTCCCTCCGACCTCCCGCCCTTGGTCAGAGAACTCGCCACGGAGGTGACGTCCGAGTCCGACACTCCGCTGCGCAAGGCCCGCGCTCTGCAGGCGTGGTTCCGCAGCGACTTCGAGTACAGCCTCGAACAGGTCGAGTCCGTCGGCGACGACGACCTGGTGGCGTTCCTCTCCCCCGAGGGCCGGGTGGGCTACTGCGAGCAGTTCGCGGCGTCGATGGCGCTGATGGCGCGATCCCTCGGCATCCCGGCGCGAGTCGCGGTCGGTTTCCTGGAGCCGGAGAGGATCGGAGAGGAGAGCTACGTCTTCTCCTCCCACGACCTGCATGCCTGGCCCGAGCTGTACTTCGAGGGCGCCGGTTGGCTCCGCTTCGAGCCGACTCCGGGGTCGCGCACCCCGGAACCGCCGCAGTGGTCCACCGACCCTCTGCCCGGCGAGTCGACCGCACCGCGGCCCTCCGCCTCGGCCAGGCCGAGCGCCAAGCCGAGTGCCAAGCCGTCACCGTCGGCGCGTCCCAGCGCCACTCCCCGTCCAGGGGGCGGGGCCACTGGTCGTGACCAGGGTTCCTTCGTGGACGCGCGTGTGCTCGGGTGGACCGCTGGCGTGCTGGTTGTCATGGGCGCGGCGGCGGCACCGGCTCTGATCCGCCGTCGTCGACGGGCGGACCGTCTGGCCGGTGACGACGCCGAACAGTGGTGGTCCGAGCTCCGCGACATTGTCCTCGACCTCGGTGGTTCCTGGCCTGCGGGCAGGTCGCCCCGACAGAACGCGGACGCGGTGCGGGTCTTCGACCCCGCGACCGACGACGCGGCTCTCGGGCGTCTGGTGGCGGTGCTGGAGGTGTCGCGCTACGCCCCCGCCGGGACCGTGGCCGAGGGCTCACCCGCCGACGGCGCCGCGTTGGTCGACCCGCTGCGGGACTCGCTGTTCGCCCACCGTTCCCGGGCCGCCCGGCTGCGCGCGACGCTCCTGCCCCGGTCGCTGTTCCGACGAAGGGCCTGAGCCGGTCGCTGGCCCCGGACATGAGTTGAGCCCCACCCGACAGTGTCGGGTGGGGCTCAACTCTTCAGGCAGATGAGTCAGGAGCGACGATCAGTAGCCGTCGCGGCGACGACGCCAACGCTCTTCCATCCGGTCCATGAAGGACGAGTGGGACTGGCCTCCCTGACGCGGCGAACGGCCCTGGCGCTGACGCCCGGCAGGACGACCACGGCGGCCTCCGTCGATCACGCTGAACCCAGCGGCGTTTCCTGCCGCGGGCGCGGAGAAGGGCGTCGGCTCGGCGGGGGTCGAGGGTGCACGCAGGGCAGTGACGCCGAACATCGCGGACCCAAGCATCACCACGAAACCGAGAATGCCGACCAGCCACTGGGCCGCAATGGCACCGGTCATGAGCAGGACGACGCCGACCACGAACGCGGCAGCGGCAATCAGTGCGCGGCGACGTGCAGCGCGGCGGAACGGGGTCCCTCGCAGCGTGCTGGCGAGCTTGGGGTCCTCCTCCACCAGAGCGCGCTCCATCTGCGCAAGTACACGCAGTTCCTCTTCGGAGAGCGGCACAGTTCCTCCCGACGGGGTTCGAAGAGCGGTGGTTCCGCCTCAACGAGTCTAGGCAGCGGTCAGGGACCACGGTAGCCGCCACTGTGAAATCTTCACCAAGCCACCTCACAAGGGTGGCCGTTCCGCAACCTTCGCGGCGGACGGTCACCGCGCCAGCAGGCTCGCCGGCCCCACGACGGCGCTCCCGAACCTGCGTGCGGCGGCGTCGACCGCTCGCTCTGCGTCGCTCCAGCCCTGTTCGCGTTGCCCCAGCTCCATCTGGGTCTGGACCCGGGAACGTGGGACCAGGCCGCTGACCCGTACCCCGACCAGACGCACCCGGGCCCGTTGCAGTCCCAGCTGACGCAGCAGGGCGACCGCGGTGCGGTGAATCTCGAGCGTGACATCGGTGGGTTCGGAGACCGTCCGGGACCGGGTGATCGTGGTGAAGTCGGAGAACCTGACCCGGATCGTCACGGTGCGTCCGGCGACGCCCCCGGCCCGCATCCGGGTGGCCACCTTCGCGGAGAGGCGCAGGAGTTCCCGTTCGGTGACAGAGGCGTCGATGACGTCGTGCTCGAAGGTGTGGTCGGCGCCCACGGACGCTTCAGGGGCGTGCGGACCCGACTTCGCCACCACCACGCGCCGGTCCACGCCGTGGGCCAGCTCGTACAGATGGGTGCCGACTGCCGCTCCGAGAGCACGGTGCAGGGTCGGCAACGGGGTGCGGGCCACCTGCCCGACGGTGCGCAGCCCGAGTCGGTGCAGCAACGTGCGGGTCTTCTCCCCCACTCCCCAGAGCTCGCCGACGTCGAGGGGGTGCAGGAACTCCAGGATCTCGTCGGGGTCGACGGTGAAGACGCCGTCGGGTTTGGCGCGGCGGCTCGCGATCTTGGCGAGTGTGGGGCTGGGGGCGATCCCCACCGAGCAGGTGATCCGTTGCTCGTCGTGGATCCGTGAGCGCAGCCACTCCGCGATCCGACGAGGACTCCCCCACTGCCGGGCGCTGCCGGAGACATCGAGGAAGGCTTCGTCGACCGAGACCATCTCGACGACTCCGGTGACCTCTCGGAAGTTCTCCAGCACCGCGGCCGAGACCTGGGCGTAGAGGTCGAAGTCGGGGGCGAGGACCACCGCGTCGGGGCAGAGCCGGCGTGCCCTGGTCATCGGCATCGCGGAGGTGACGCCGCGACTGCGCGCCAGGTAGTTGGCCGAGAGCACGACTCCGCGCCCGCCGCCGCCCACGACCACGGGCACCTGCGCCAGCGCGGGGTCGTCGCGGACCGCGACCGAGGCGTAGAAGGCATCCATGTCGACGTGCAGGACCGGTGTGCGGCACTCCGGGGCGACCAGGTCCGCGTGCGGGAGCGCACTCATCCCGGACTCCCCGCGCTGCGGTGCCACAACGACCGGGCGGGAGCCATGAGCGAGCCACCGGCCGGACGGACGTCGGCGTAGGGCGAGACCTTTGCGCCGCTGCTGTGGACCAGCACCCTGCGGTGCTCGGGCATCCCCGCGCTCGGCACGGGGGTCTCCAGCAGCGCCCGCACCGCCATCACTCCGCTCTCGGGATCTGCGGCGCTGCTCCAGTGCTCGTGAACGGTGTCGAGGGCCCAGGCGCCGGTGGCGCGCAGCGAGACCCCGCGCGGACCGGTACGACGCACCACGCCACGCACCAGCACCATCCAGTGCGAGAAGACCGTGGTGGCGTAAGGCGCCTGGACGTCCTCGAAGAAGGTGGCGTCGACAGGGCCTGTCGAGTCGTCCAGAGTGAGGAACAGGACTCGTCGACCGGACCGCACCGGCGGGGTCTGGGCGGCGACCTTGACCCCGGCCACCAGCACCTCGGTGTTGCTGCGGAGGGTGAGCAGGTCGCGACTGCGGACCACTCCGAGCGCGTCGAGCATCTCCTGCCAGGGCGCCAGGACGTGGGTGGTGACGTCGAGGCCGAGCACTTCCAGTTCGGCAGCAGTGCGTTCGGCGTCGGTGAGTTCAGGCAGGCCGCTGCTGACCACCTCCGTCTCCTCGATCCCGAGGCTGAGCTGTACCGACTCCGGTGCCGTCTGCCGGGGACGGGCGGTTCCGGGCGCGGCTGCACGGCGTGCGGCACTGATCCCCCGACCGCGCGCGGCCCGGTCCTCGACCCGCCCCAGTCGGTCCAGCTCGGCGACTCGCAGCAACAGGTCGCGGCGCGTCACCCCCGACGTCCCCGGCCCGATCCCATGGATCCGATCGAAGGCGCCGGTGAGCACGAGTCGTTCCACCACCGGACGCGACACCCGGGCCCGGTGCCAGAAGTCGGCCAGTGAGCCGTAAGGGCGTCCGGCCACGATCCTGGCTACTTCGGCCTCGTCGATCCCCCGCACCTCGGCAAGCGCCAGCCGGATCGCGTACCCGGCCGGGTCCGTCTCGGAGCGTTCCACCCGGTAGGTGGCGTCGGAGAGGTCGACGTCGAGACCCCGTACCCCGATCCCGAAGTGCCGGGCGTCGTCCAGGATCAGACGCTTGGGATACATGCCGGGATCGTGGGTGAGCACTCCGGCCAGGAAGTGGGCGGGCCAGTGGGTCTTGAGCCAGGCCGACTGGTAGGTGGGCAGCGCGAACGCGGCGGCGTGGGCCTTGCAGAACCCGAAGGAGGCGAAGGCCTCCAGCACTGCCCAGACCTCCTCCACCACCGCAGCCGGGTAGCCGCGCTGCAGGGCGCGGGGCACGAACCACTGCTTGACCTCGGCCATTCCGTCAAGGGTGCCCAGCGCACGGCGCTTCTCGTCGCCCTCGGCGTTGTTGACACCGGCGAGGATCGCGATGATCTCGATCACCTGTTCGTGGAACACCACCACGCCGTGGCTGCTCTCCAGCACCGGTTTGAGGTCGGGGTGGAGGTAGCGCGCCGGACTCCACCCCTGCTTGGCGTCGAGGTAGGGACGGATCATGTCGCTCTTGACCGGTCCGGGACGGAACAGGGAGATGTCGGCGATGACCTCCTCGAAGGTGTGCACGCCTGACTTCCCGACGAGTTCGCGCTGTCCGGGCGACTCGATCTGGAACACCCCCAGAGTGCGCGCGGAGCTGATCAGTCCGTAGGTGGCCTCGTCGTCGAAGGGCACGCAGGTGGGGTCGTCGAGGTCGAGGTTCACGTCGTCGACGCGGGCAACCTCGGCGACGGCGTGCGCCATCGCTGACTGCATGCGGATGCCGAGCAGGTCGAGCTTGAGCAGGCCCATCTCCTCGACGTCGTCCTTGTCGAACTGGCTCATCGGGTGTCCGACGCTGCTGGACTCCACCGCGGTGCGGTCCAGCAGGGTGGTGTCGGAGAGCAGCACTCCGCACGGGTGCAGGGCGATGCTGCGCGGCAGCCCGTCGAGCCGTTCGACCAGGGAGAACATCAGCGAGAGGCGTTCTTCGGCCAGTCCGCTGGCGCGGAGCTCGGGGAGGTCGGCCAGGGCGCTGCGGGCGTCGCGGGCCCGGACGTGCGGGAAGGCCTTGGCGATGGCGTCGATCTCGGCCGGTGGGACCCCGAGGGCAGCACCGACGTCACGCACTGCGTGCCGGACCCGGTAGGTCTCTGCCATCGAGACGCAGACGCACCGTTCGGCGCCGAAGCGCTGCAGCACGGCGTCGTAGATCTCGCCCCTGCGGGCGGACTCGACGTCAATGTCGATGTCGGGCAGTGAACGTCGCAGCGGAGAGAGGAAGCGTTCCATCAGCAACCCGTGCCGTAGAGGGTCGACGCCGGAGATCCCGAGCAGGTAGTTGACCAGGCTCCCTGCGCCCGAGCCACGGGCCGCTGCCCTGATCCCGAGCCCCCGCACGAGGTCGGTGACCTCGTCGACGGCCAGGAAGTAGGAGGCGTACCCGAGGCGGGCGATGACGTCGAGCTCGTCGTGGAGTCGCTTCCAGATCCGTTGCCGGGGTGACTGGCCGTAGCGCCAGCCGACGGCTGCCTCGCAGCGTGCCCGGAGCTGGGCGTCGGCGGGGCTCTCCCCCGCGACCGGCATCGGAGTGAGCCCGTCACGGCGCACCAGCTCGAACTCGGGGAAGTGGACGCTGCCGATGCCGAGGTCGTCGCGCAGGTCGAGGGCGCAACCTTCCGCCACGGCGCGGGTCCGGTCCAGCAGTGCGGAGGCACCGTCTTCGTCTCCGGCGGCACGGCAGATCTCCTCGGCCACCCGACGCATCTCGGCTCCGGACTTGAGGTTGCCCTCCGCGTTGGTGCGCTCGACGGTGCGACGGTCCAACGGGACCAGACGGCGGGCCGCGTCGAGGACGTCGACGACGAGGGCGTCGTCGCGGTCAGCGAACCGCACCGCGTTGCTCAGCACGGTGGAGGCACCCACGCTGCCGGCGAACCGGGCAGTGCGTCCGGCGTGGACGGTGCTGGTGAGAGACCACCCCCGGCCCCAGTCGAACTGCCTGCCGCCGCTGAGGTGGGAGACCAGTTCAAGATGAAGGCGTTCCCCCGGAACAAAGGACCTCCACTCCGCCCACTCCCGCAGGGCCTGGGACTCACTCCCCCGGGCGACGGCGTCACCGATCCCGGACCACGGACCCAGCAACACCTCGAGGTGCCCGTCACCGAGGTGCTGGGCGAGAACGTCGCGGGTCGCCACCGGGCGACCACGTTCGCTGCCCAGATGCGCCGCGGAGACCATCCGACACAGCGCCGCCCATCCCTGCCTGCCACGAGCCAGGAAGACCGCACGGGTGTGGTGCTCAGTACGGGCGGCGCCTCCCCGCACCGGGGAGCGGCGGGTCGCGGAGGACTCGTCGCGGCGCTGAGGAGGGGTGAGACCGAGGTCGACGGCAAGGTCGACTCCGAGCACCGGGGCGATCCCGACACGTTGGGCCGCGCGGGCGAACTTCACGGCGCCGTAGGTGCCGTCGCGGTCAGTGAGAGCAAGCAGGTCCATGCCGTGCTCGGCTGCGCGCTCGGCGAGACGTTGCGGCGTGGAGGCTCCGTAGCGCAGGGAGTGCCCCGAGGCGACGTGGAGGTGAACGAAGGAATCACGCACGGGCGCCGCCCTGCGCCGCCAGGCCATGGGGAAGCGCAGCGTGCGGGACCACGCCGAGGGCCTCTTCGACGAGGACAAGGAACCGATCCGACTCCGCCACCAGCGCCTCCGCCTCGAGAGTGGTGACGGCCCGCTCGGAGCCCGCCTCGGCCGCAGCACGCTTCGACGCACCAGACGCGTAGAAGGCAGCCCAGGGAGCGAACTCCGGCACGCACCGGGCCAGCAGCACCCAGACGTTGCGCGGACGACGACGCACCGCCCCGGGCACCTCGCGGACCGCGACCAGTGCCGCAGCCGCGTGCAGCGCACTGACGTGGGCGGCCGCATATCGCTCGGCGGCCGAGGACGCCTCGACGGCCTCGGCGAGCAACTCGGCCGCACGACGGAGATGGGTGTGGACCGAGGCAGGGAGCATCGGCATGGGCATCGTGAGTGTCGTCATCGTCTTCCCCTCCGGACGGGACAGATCTGGCTGGTGCGGGTTGGGCTGGGCTCGGTCAAGGCATGGTCGGGGTCAGTCCGAGCAGGAGACGAGCTGCCAGCGGCCTGCTGCGTGGTCGTGGGCGAGGTCGAAGACGCCGGCCCGGACCACCCGGCGTTCACCGGTGCCGATCTCGGGACGACGGGCCTCGACCCGCCAGACCTCGCGTTCGCGCAGCAGGTCGGCGAACGCCTCTGCTGGACCGCGCTGTTCAGCCGGGGCACTCGCAACGCCCGGAGCCGTCCGCCCGTTGACGACTTCGGTCCCCGCCACGGCTCGGGCGCGGTCGCTGCGCCACCACTCCCCGGTCTCGATCCAGTGCGCGAGTACGTCACGCACCTGCCAGAGCTGGCCACGCCACAGGAACTGGGCGGGCTCGGGCTGGGCAGGACGACCCTGACGCCCCTCCTCGGTCCGCACCTCGACCTGGTCGTCGTAACGCCTCATGACGCCTCCTGAGCACTTGAGCGACGATCCCGCGGGGCACCCCCGGGAGATCGATTCGAACATTTGTTCGAACTGCTTTCAAGGTAGGAGTGCCCTCCGACATCTTTGGTTCGCACCGCCACCGGCGACCCCCAGTCCCCCCGGCGAGCCCAGGGAAATGCAACGACGCCCGGCCTCCCACCAAGGAGACCGGGCGTCGCGAAGACGTCGACCGTGAGGTCGGAGCGAGGCTCAGACCTCGCGCAACCAGCCGAGGGTGCGCGGGTGCAGCAGCAGGACCAGCAGGCCCAGGCAGAGCGCGATCATCACGCCGGAGAGCACCTCGAAGAGCACCGGGATGCCACTGGCGATGCAGAGCACCGCAAGGAACGCGCCGAAGAGTGCCACGGCCGCGAGACCGATCTGGCCCCACCGGAAACCACCGGCGAAGAAGACCGCGAAGACCGCCACCAGCATCAGCAGCACCACGTAGGAGGTGACCACCACCGGAACGAACCCGGGGACCTCCAGATTGGCCTCGACCGCCTCGATGCCGCCCTCGCGCAGGATCGCGCGGGCACTGCGGTTGCCCTCCGCCCAAGCGAGCACGAGGTCGTCACGCATGATCCACACGAGCAGCGTGACCACACCGGCCGCTGCACTCAGGACCCAGGTGGCGGCCAGTGCACCGCGCACCGTGGACGGACGTTCGATCATCGAGCAACTCCTCCGACAACGGGCCACGACGCGGTGTCGGGCCCGCCGCCTACGGTACCGGCGCTGTGGTGCCGAGTCCGGAATCGGCACCCGGCAACCCGGTGCCGAGTCCGGTTCGTCCCCCCGGGCGCCGCCGGAGCACCTCCTACACTCCCCTCATGGAGATCTGGCTCAACCCTGCCTGCAGCAAGTGCCGTACCGCTCGTTCCGCGCTCGACGAGGCCGGCGTGGAGTACACCGTGCGGCGCTACCTCGAGGAGCCGCCCACCGCCGAGGAACTCGGCGCCGTCGTCGACCGCCTCGGAGTCGAACCGTGGCACGTGGCCCGCCCGAAGGAGACGAAGGAGGCCGGAATCACCCTGCCCAAGGACGCCGATCACCGCCAGGAATGGCTGGAAGCCCTCGTGGTGAACCCCCGTGCGATCCAGCGTCCGCTCATCACTGCCGACGACGGCACCACCGTGGTCGGACGCGACGAGGAGTCCCTGACCCGGGTGATCGAGGCCCAGCAGAGCTGATCCCGAGTCGGCCCCGACCCCCTCGGCTCGTTAACCTCAGTGGCATGCGAGTCGTGGTGGTCGGTGGCGGTTTCGGCGGCATGGCCGCGGCCGCCCGTCTGGCGAAGATGGGGCACCAGGTCACCCTGGTGGAACGTTCGACGTCCCTGGGCGGAGCGCTCGGGCGGATCGAGGTCGAGGGCCACATCTTCGACACCGGCCCCACCCACACCCTGCTGCCCGCCGTCGTGCGTGACCTGTTCCGCAAGTCGGGCCGTCCCCTCGAACGCGAGACCGAACTGGTCCCCCTCGACGTCGTGCGTGAACACCGGTTCGCCGACGGCACCCGCCTGCGTCTGACCGGCGGCTCCCGGGCTGCCCAGAAGGCTGAGTTCGAGACGCTGGCCCCCGGTCTGGGCGATGCTTGGGTGAAGCTCGTCGACCCCTACGGCACTGTCTGGGAACGACTGCGTCGGGACTGGATCGAGCGCCCCTGGAACCCCGACCTGGCACACCCCGAAACCACGCGTCTGCTCGCCGAGCGCGCCACGCTTGCCGCCCACCTGGAGCGAGCTCTCCCCGACGCCCGCGCCCGTCTGGTCGCGGCGCACCCGCACACCGTCGACGGACACGACCTGACGCGGGTGCCGGTGTGGGCCGGCATGCACTCCTACCTGGAGCAGAACTTCGGCGTCTGGACGGTCCCCGGCGGCTTGGGTGCGCTCGGTGACCTGATGGGGTCGCGGATGAAGACCCGCAAGGTCGAGGTCCTCACCGACACCGCCGTGCTCGACGTCGTCGTGCGTGAGGGGCGTGCCGTCGCGGTCCGTACCGCCGACGGTGAGATCGACGCCGACGCCGTGGTGGTGGGTATCGATCCCCGCCACCTCCCCTCGCTGCGCCGGTTCGTGCGTGGCACCGCCACCACGTCCCTGCCCGACCAACTGCATCTGGGGCTGCGTCCCGGCTCGGTCCTGGCCGACCAGTTCGGTGACGAGCTGGTCGGTGACCTCGTGCTGCACGGCCCGCGCGCCGAGGCCGACGTGGCCACCGGGCGTCGGGCCCGTCGCGGAGCCGGCGAACTGCTGCTGGTGCGCCCCAGCGGGTCGGCCCCCGACGACGGGCGGGCCGTCACCGTGGTCTCGCGCGGCATCGCGGCCGAGCAGGTCCTCGACACCCTCGCGGCCCGCGGTGTCGACCTGCGCGACGACATCGTCCTCAGCATCCACCGCAGCGGCACTGACCTGGCACAGACCTGGGGCGGCTCCCCGCTGGGACTCGCCTGGGACGGCCGCCGCACCGTACGACGACGGCCCGGTGCCCGGACCCCGATCGCCGGACTCCACATGGCCGGGGCGCACGCGACCCCCGGTTCGGGCGTCCCGTTCACCGGCCTGTCGGGATCGCTGGTGGCCCAGGCGATCGGACCCGCCTGAGCCGTCTCCCCCGAGCCATCTCCCCCGAGCCGCCCGCCGTGGCCGGGACGTCAGACGAGCAACTCAGACCAGCAACTCAGACCAGCAACCAGGTCACCCGCAGTGACGCCGTGACCTGACGTTCGCCGGCCTCCACCGGCATCGCGGCCAGTGCCATCCTCGCGCCGGCCGGGAACGGTGAACCTCCGCCGTCGCCCTCCACCACGGTCAGGACCTCACCGAGTTCCCGGCCCGAGAGCGCTGCCAGGTGCTCGGCGCGTTCACGAGCGTCGACGAAGGCGTTCTCGCGGGCTTCGAGCACGGCCTGGGAAGGATCGCTGACCTCGAGGTCGAGGCCGTCGACGCGCAGCCCGTCCCCCACCGTCTCCGCGAGTCGGGAGACCAGCGCAGACGCCACGTCCAGAGCCGGGCACAGCACCGTCACCTGCTGGCTCGCCTCGGCCCCCATCATTCGCCCGTCGTTGTCGTGGCGGGGCCAGACCTGCAGGCCGGAGGAGACGACCCGGCGGGCATCGACGACCTCCTTGGCCACGTCGAACAGACGGCCGACGGCGACGGCGAGCGCCTCGCTGGCCCCGGCGACCGTGGGGGCGCTGGCCGAGGCCGCGACCCTGAGCCGTGCGGCGTCCGGAACCACCGCCACCGAGCCGGTTCCGACCACGCTGACCGTGGCCACGGGAGCAGAGTGGGACAGGCCGCCGGAGGAGTTGATCGTCATGGAACGAGCGTAGTGGCGTGGACCACGCCCGTGCGGCCACGATGGCGCTCCGGTCCCGATGAGATCGCGGACAGGCTTCGAACGCGTCCCCGGAACTGCCGGATCGGGCATCAGTGGCTACGCTCGGTCCGTGCCAGCACACTCCGCCACCGCCGACACCCCCACCGACTCCACCTGGGACGCCGCCTCCTTCCGGGCCTCCGTCCAGAGCGTCCTCGACGAGTTCCTCGACTCCCAGGCCGAGGTCCTCGCCGATCTGGGAGCAGATGCCGAACGGCTCCTGGCCCGGGCGCACGAGTCCCTGAGCGGCGGCAAGCGGTTCCGTGCCGCGTTCTGCTGGTGGGGTTACCGGGCCGTGCGTCCCGAGGTCGAGAACCCCGAGGCACTGGTCAAGGCGTGCGCCGCCCTGGAGCTCCTCCAGGCCAGTGCGCTGGTCCACGACGACCTGATGGACGCCTCCGACACCCGTCGCGGCCGTCCGTCGAGTCACAAGGCACTGGAGGCCGAGCACGCCGAGGCGGGCTGGCGCGGCGACACCGTGCAGTACGGCGCGGCCGGCGCGATCCTGCTCGGCGACCTGTTGCTCGCCTGGTCGGGGCAGTTGCTGCGCCACTGCGGTCTGCCGATCGCTCAGGTGTCTGCCGCCCTCGACGTCTTCGACCTGTGCCGCACCGAGGTGATCGCGGGCCAGTTCCTCGACGTCTCGGTCCAGGCCCGTGGCCACGCCGGCCTCACCGAGGCGATGACGGTGCTGCGCTACAAGTCGGCGAAGTACTCCATCGAACGCCCCCTCCACATCGGTGCCGCACTGGCTGGTGCGGACGCCGCGACCCTGGACGCGATCAGCGCCTACGGCCTGCCCTTGGGCGAGGCCTTCCAGCTGCGTGACGACGTGCTCGGCGTCTACGGCGACCCCGCCACCACCGGCAAGCCCGCCGGTGACGACCTGGTCGAGGGCAAGCGCACCGTCCTGGTCGCGCACGCCTTGGCAGGTGCGACGCCCGAGGACGCGACCACGCTCGACGAGGCGCTGGGTCACCCGCTCGACGAAGCGGCTGTCGCCGAACTGCGTCGCATCATCACCGACTCCGGTGCCGAGGCCGCGGTGGAGGAGACCATCACGGCGCTCACCGAGCAGTGCCTGGTCGGCCTTGAGCGCGCAGAGCTCGCCCCCGGAGCGACGGCGGTGCTGCGCCGTCTGGCGATCGACGCCACCCAGCGTGCACTCTGACCGCACGCGCCTGTCGGCAGCGTCGGTTCAGTCGATCGCGGCGAGCCCGGGGACGTCCGGTCCCGGGCCGCGCAGCAGTGCCGCGAAGACCGGGAGGTCGTCGCGGCGGGCCCGCTCACGCAGGATCCTCAGCGTGACGCCGAACCACTTCTCGTCCTCGCGGGCGTAGGCACCCCAGGCGTCGAAGAGCAGCAGGGTGGGTCGTGCGATGTCGTCGAGCAGGTCGGCGAAGGCGTCGAAGTTGGCGCCGTAGTGCTCGGGGAAGGCGAAGGCCTCCCCCGCTGCGGCGAGGAATCCGGTGCGGTCGCCGAAGAACGCGCCGTCCAGGACGACGAGGTCCCAGCCCGCGGCCTCGACGACCTCACGCACTACGTCGACGCGCATGTTCGATCCCCAGGTCCAGACGTCGGGGCGTTCACGTCCGGCGAGCAGAGGAGCGAGCCCGCTCATCGTCGGATCCTCTCGAACGAGGCGTAGTGGTCGTCGGTCCAGTAGAACTCACCGCCCGCACCGGTGACGATGCGGCGCGCCCCGCGGTGGGACACACCGGGGGTCTCGACGGTGTACTCGCGGTAGTAGCCGCGGCGCTGCTGCGGGAGCACACCCTCGAAGTTGCCGAAGGACGAACCGTCCTTGGGGGTGTACCTGAAGGGGCCGCCGGCGTCGATCGCGGCGAGCACGTCCCCGGCCGGGTCGGGCAGGGAGGCGGCATCGACGTAGCGCAGGCCGTGCTCGTCGACGGCGGCGCGGGCCGGAGCCGACGGCTTGGCGGTCGGCTTGGCGGTCGGCTTGGCGGTGACCGACGGAGAAGCAGAGGGGCCACGCGTCTGGGTGCCGCCGGCCGAGGGCGAGGGGGTGCTGCTCGCACTGGGGGCGTCGGTGCCCGGCGAGGCCGAGGACGAGACGCCGGGCGAGAGCGAGGTGGCGTCGGGCGCGGGGGTGTCGTCACCCGATCCCTGGAACCACCAGACCACGACGGCCAGCAGGCCGGCGAGCACTGCTCCGAGGGTCGAACGGATCCCGGTGCGGCGCCCGCGGCCGCTGCTGGCCTGCGTCATCAGAAGGCCATCGCCTGGGCGCGGCGCTTCACCTCGGAACCGCGGTTCTCACGCAGGGCGTCGATCGGACGGCCCGGGAGCTCGAGGTCGGAGTAGAGCCACGCGATGATCTCGCGGTCGTCGTAGCCACCGTCGTGCATCATCGTGATGAGGCCGGAGAGGCCCTTGACGACCTCACCGTCCTGGAAGAACAGCGCCGGGATCAGCTGGCCACGTCCGGGAGACGGGACAGCCTGGGCCAGCTGGTGCTCACGGATCATCGTGCGCACGCGGCCCACGGAGACCGTGAGGATCTTTCCGGCGGCAGACCAGTCGATCCACTCCGGGACGAGGGTTTCGAGGTCAGCGTCAGCGAGAGGTGCGTCCATACACCCATCGTAGTGACGTCAGCCCCTCTCCGCCCGATCGGCGCGTGCAGGCACGTCCTCGCCGCACCCGTCACTACCATTGCTCCAGCGGTGGCCGCCGGGGAGAAGTTCCGGAGCACGACCCACCACCGCCCGACGATCTGGAGGTCCCCGTGGTGGAGTCGAACGAACACACGCAGCAGCGTGCGTCCGTGGACCCGCACGACCCGATGCTGGGTCGCGTGCTCGACGGCCGCTACCGGATCGAGTCCCGCATCGCTCGCGGCGGCATGGCCGCCGTGTACCGCGCCCACGACCTGCGGCTCGAACGCACCGTCGCGGTCAAGGTGATGCATCCCGGCATGGGCGAGGACCCCACGTTCGTGGAGAGGTTCGTGCGCGAGGCCCGCGCCGCCGCCCGCCTCACCCACCCCAACGTCGTCGCGGTCCACGACCAGGGCGACGACCACGGCACCCTCTTCCTCGCGATGGAGTACGTCCCGGGACGTACCCTGCGTGACGTCGTACGCGAGCACGCCCCGATGACGCCGGCAGCTGCGGTCGCGCAGGTCGAGCCGATCGTCCAGGCGCTCGCCGCCGCACACCGGGCCGGCGTGGTGCACCGTGACGTCAAGCCCGAGAACGTGCTGATGGCGCGGAGCGCACCGGGCGAGCCCGAACGCCCCAAGGTGGCCGACTTCGGTCTGGCCCGTGCCGTCAACACCGCCACCCAGTACACCGCCACCGGCGTCGTGATCGGCAGCGTCTCCTACCTCGCTCCCGAGGTGATGAGCACCGGACGGGTCGATGAACGCGTCGACGTGTACGCGGTGGGCGTCGTCCTCTTCGAGCTCCTCACCGGCCGCAAGCCGCACGAGGGCGAGAGCCCGATGCAGATCGCCTACGCGCACGTGAACACCGACGTGCCCTCCCCCTCCAGCCTCGTGGCCGGGATCCCGGACTACGTCGACGCCCTGGTGCTGCGCGCCTGTGCCCGCGACGTCGAGGTGCGCCCGTCCGACGCCTCGGTGCTGCTGCAGCACCTGCGTCGGGTCGGTCTCGCGCTCACCCAGGGCGTCGCTTCCGACCCCGAGCTGGTCGAGGACCTGCTCCCCCGACGTCAGTACGTCCGCCCGGAGCGGCCTGCCCAGGCGCACGCGCCGGTGGAGATGACCACCGTCGTCGGTACCGGCCTGACCGCCGCCGGCACGGGAGCCGCTGCCGCCCCGACCGAGCACACCAGCGTCCTGTCGGTGTCCGGCACGGGCACGGGCACGGGCACGGGCACGGGCACACACTCCTACCCCACCGACACCCTCACCCCGGACGCCGGGCACAGCGGTGCTGGCGGCGGCAGCGGCGAAGCCTCCCCCACCTTCGACGACCACCTCCAGGCTCTCGACGCCTCGCAGGGCCAGCGGCGTCGCCGTCGCGGCGGACCGGTCACGCTCGTCGTGGCTCTCGTGCTCGCGCTCGCCGTCGGCGGTGGCGCGTGGTGGTTCGGGATGGGGCGTTACGTCGAGACCCCTGGTGTGGTCTCCCTGACCTCGGCCGAGGCCGTGGAGACGATCACCGGCGCCGGCATGGTCCCGGTCGAGGGCGAAGCGGTCTTCTCCGACGAGGTCGCTGCCGGCGTCGTCGTCAGCACCGACCCCGGACCGGGCGAGCAGATCCTGCGCGGCGGCCAGGTGACGTACGTCGTGTCCCGCGGCCCCGAGGAGTACGAGCTCCCCGACCTCACCGGCAAGACGCTCGACGAGGCGTCCGCCGTGCTGCGTCAGTTCAAGCTCGACGTCGGCGAGGAGAAGGAGACCTACCACGAGGTGGTCGAGAAGGGCCGGATCATCTCCACCGCTCCCGACGCCGGGACCGTGCTGCACGCCGGCAAGGCCGTCGACCTCGTGATCTCGAAGGGCCGCAAGCCGATCAAGGTCAGCGACCAGACCGGCAAGGACGCTGACAAGGCTGCCGCGTCCTTCGCCAAGGCCGGTCTCGAGGTGAAGACGTCGAAGGAGTTCTCCGACACCGTCGACAAGGGCAAGGTCATCCGCCAGACCCCCACCTCGGGCACCCTCTACCGCGGCGACACCGTCACCCTGGTGGTCTCCGACGGCCCCGAGATGATCACCGTCCCCAACCTGCGCAGTTCCGGCGTGGCTGATGCCACCGCGAAGCTCGAGGCGTTGGGCTTCAAGGTGGTCACCAAGAAGGCCACCATCTACCTGGGTCTGCAGTACGTCGCGGGCACCAATCCCGGCGGCGGCAAGAAGGCTCCCAAGGGCTCCACGATCACGCTCGAAATCGTCTGAGGCAGCAGCCCACAACCGATTCCGTCGGGGCTCGCCGGGCCACCTACAGTGGCCCGGTGACACCGACTCCCCCCATCGACCCCCGGACGGCGAGCGCGGCCGGAGCAGCCTTCACGGCAGCCCGCACCAGCACCGATCCGCAGTTCCGCAACCCCGTCGGCACCCACGTCCAGGTCGGCAAGGGCCTGGTCGCCGGTGCGCTGGCCTCGGCCGACGAGTTGGGCGCCGAAACGATCCAGGTCTTCGTCGGCAACCCGCGCGGGTGGGCCCACTCGGCCGGTGACCCGAAGGTCGACGCCGCGTTCCGGGCCGAGACCGAACGACGTGGGATGCGCACCTTCATCCACGCCCCGTACCTGGTGAACCTCGGCTCGCCCACCCCGGCCACCTACGAGAAGTCGGCCGCGGTGCTGGCCCACAACCTCAAGCGTGCCGCCGAGATCGGCGCCGAGGGCGTCGTCGTGCACACGGGTTCGTTCGTCGACAAGGACGGGTCGCCGGAGAAGTTCGCCGCCGCGATGACGCAGGTCCGCGAGGCACTGCTCCCGATCCTCGAGGACCTCGACGACGACGGCCCCTCGCTGCTCCTGGAACCGACCGCTGGCCAGGGCCGTTCGCTGTGCGCCGGGGTCGAGGACCTCGTCCACTACCTGGGTGCCGTCGACCTGCACCCCAAGGCCGGCGTCTGCCTCGACACCTGCCACGTCTTCGCGGCCGGTGAACCGCTCGACGAGATCGGTGGGGCCACCCGTGCGGTGGACCGGATCACCGAGATCGGTGGCGTGGGCCGTCTGCGTCTGGTGCACGCCAACGACTCGATGGACGTGCGTGGCGCGTTCAAGGACCGTCACCAGAACATCGGTGCGGGCCACATCGGCGTCGACGCGTTCCGCGAACTGTTCGCGCACCCCGGCATGGCCGGCGTTCCGTTCGTGCTGGAGACCCCCGGGTCGCGCGAGCTCGGCAACGACGACATCGCCACGCTCAAGCGCCTGCGCGCAGAAGCCCTGTCGTGAGCACGTCCGGAGCTCGGGCCCGGACGACCACGGACACCCACGGGGAGGAGATCTCCGACGCCACCTCGGCAACCAGCCTCGACGACGCACGCCCCTCGGCGTCGCGTCGTACGGTGCTGCTCGCCACCGTGGCACTGGTGTTGGTCACCGCCTCGTGGGGCTCGACCTTCTTCCTGATCAAGGACCTACTCGACCGGGTCCCGGCCCTCGACTTCCTCGCCGTCCGGTTCCTGCTGGCCGGTCTGGTGCTGCTGGCCGTCTTCCCGAAGGCCGTGGGCCGAATGACGCGCTCGACGCGTCGTCAGGCCGTCGTGCTCGGTGCGCTGTACGGGTTCGCGCAGATGCTGCAGACGATGGGACTGGCCAACACCTCGGCCAGCGTCAGCGGCTTCATCACCGGCATGTACGTCGTGTTCACGCCGTTGCTGGCTGCGTGGCTGCTGCGCGACCGGATCTCGACGACGACATGGGCAGCCGTCGTGCTGGCCACCGTCGGTCTGGGCGTGCTGACCCTGCAGGGTGTCTCCCTCGGCACCGGCGAGGCGATCACGCTGGTGGCCTCGGTGCTGTTCGCCGCGCACATCGTGGCGCTCGGAGCATGGTCACGCCCCGAGGAGGCGTTCGGTCTCGCGATCATCCAACTGCTGGTGATCTCGGCGATCTGCTTCGTCTTCACCGCACCCAACGGCGTGGTGCTGCCCGACAACCGTCAGGACTGGATCGCGCTGGTCTACATGGCGTTGGTCCCGGCCGCGTTGGCACTGCTGGTGCAGACCTGGGCCCAGGCTCATCTGCCCGCAGCACGTGCCGCGATCATCATGAGCCTGGAGCCCGTCTTCGCCTCGACGTTCGCCGTCGGAGCCGGTGACGACGACCTGAGCGGACGCCTCCTGCTGGGTGGCGCGCTGGTGCTGGCCGCGATGCTCGTGGTGGAGATCACGCCACGCCGTACCCGAGAAGTGCATTCGGCCGATCAGGCCTTATGATCTCTGTCGGTCCTGCGATGGACCCCAAGCGTGCGCGGGTGCTCCGCGCCTCCCGACGCCGCCGGTATCAGGCAGGCAGGAGGCCACCGAGCACCCGCGCTGCTGTTTCAGCGCCCGCCCGGTCGACTCCCAGGTGTGTCACGGCGCGCACGGTACGCGGTCCCACGGCGCTGACCAGGACGCCCTGGGACTTGGCCTGCGCGACGACGGCCGCAGCGTCCGGGACCTGCGCGACGACGATGTTGGTCTCCACGCCGGCGGGGTCGACGCCCATCGCGTCGGCGAGCAACTGGGCGTGCGCGTGGTCGTCAGCGAGACGCTCGACGTGGTGGTCGAGGGCGTGCAGGCCGGCGGCGGCCAGGATGCCGACCTGACGCATGCCGGCGCCGAGGCGCTTGCGGCGCACGCGGGCGGCGGCCATCGCGTCAGCGTCACCGACGACGAGCGAACCGATCGGCGCTCCGAGGCCCTTGGAGAGGCAGACCGCCATCACGTCGGCGACCGCGCCGTAGGTACTCAGCGGGGTGCCGGTGGCGACGTGGGCGTTCCAGATCCGGGCGCCGTCCATGTGGATCTTGGTGCCGACCTCGTCGGCGAACGCACGCAGCCCCTGGAGGCTCTCCAGGGGCTGCACGGTGCCGCCGGCGAAGTTGTGGGTGTTCTCGACCGCGATCGCGGCCGTGCGGACGAAGAACGGTCCCATGTCGGGGGCGTAGAGGCCGCGGACGGCGTCGACGTCGACGAGACCCCGCGGGTGCGTCCACGTGCGCGTGGTGACCCCTCCCAGGACCGCGTGGGCACCGAGTTCGGCGCGCGCGACGTGGGCGGAGGACTCACAGATCAGTTCCTCGCCGGGAGCGACGACGAGACCGACGGCCAGGACGTTGGCCAACGAGCCGGTGGGGCAGAACAGGGCGTCCTCGTGACCGAAGAGTTCAGCGACGCGTTCCTCGAGACGACGGACCGTGGGGTCCTCGCCGTAGACGTCGTCGCCGACCTCGGCAGAGGCCATCGCGGCACGCATCGAGTCGGTGGGGGCAGTGAGGGTGTCGGAGCGAAGGTCCACGAGATCATTCACCCCACGAGCCTACGTGCGCCTCACACGTCGCACGTTCTTGCCGGACGTCATAGGAATCGGTCGCCATGGCGACCGATTCCTATGACGTCCCGGCGAGTGGGGTGAGGAAACGGACGAGCCCCGCCCCCATGACGGGGACGGGGCTCGCACGGTGAAGCAGTGTCGCTCTGGGCCGATCTCGAGCGATCAGGCCTTGCGGAGCATGTCGGCCACGAGGAACGCCATCTCCAGGGACTGGACGCGGCTCAGGCGCGGGTCGCAGACGGACTCGTAACGGTTGGCCAGGTCGGCCTCGTCGATGAGCTCGCCGCCGCCGATGCACTCGGTGACGTCGTCACCGGTGAGCTCGACGTGCAGACCGCCCGGCCAGGTGCCGACGGCACGGTGGACGTCGAAGAAGCCCTGGACCTCTTCCATGACGTCCTCGAAGCGACGGGTCTTGTAGCCCGAGGACGCCTCGAAGGTGTTGCCGTGCATGGGGTCGCAGATCCAGTTGGCCGCGATGCCGGAGGCGGCGACCTTCTCCAGGACCGGCTGCAGACCCTCACGGATCTTGCCGGCACCGAAGCGGGTGATGAAGGTGAGGCGACCCGGGATGTTCTCCGGGTTCAGCTTCTCGGCCAGGGCCAGCGCGTCGTCGGCGGTGGTCGTGGGGCCGAGCTTCACACCCAGCGGGTTCTGGATCTTGGAGAGCAGCTCGACGTGGGCGCCGTTGATCTGACGGGTGCGCTCACCGATCCACACCATGTGCGCGGAGACGTCGTACGGAAGGTTCGTACGGGAGTCGATGCGGGTCATGGCGTGCTCGTAGTCGAGCAGCAGGGCCTCGTGGCTGGAGTAGAAGTCGACGCGGTGGAACTCGTCCGGGTCGGCTCCGATGGCCTCCATGAAGGTGAGGGCGCGCTGGATCTCGGTGGCGAGCTTCTCGTACTTCTGACCAGCGACGGTGTCCTGGACGAAGTCGGTGTTCCAGGAGTGGACCTCACGCAGGTCGGCGTAGCCGCCGGTGGTGAAGGCACGTACGAGGTTCAGCGTGGCCGCGGAGTTGTTGTACGTGTCCAGGAGGCGCTGCGGGTCGTGGCGACGGGCCTCGGCGGTGAAGTCGAAGCCGTTGACGGAGTCACCGCGGTAGGCGGGAAGCGTCACGCCGTTGCGGGTCTCGGTGTCGGAGGAACGCGGCTTGGCGTACTGACCGGCCAGACGACCGACCTTGACCACCGGCACGGAGGCGGCGTAGGTCAGCACGACGGCCATCTGCAGCAGGACGCGCAGCTTGTTCTTCACGTTGTCGGCGGTGACGCCGGCGAACGTCTCGGCGCAGTCACCGCCCTGCAGCAGGAATGCCTCACCGCGGGTCACCGCGGCCAGCTTGGCCGTGAGGTCGTCGCACTCACCGGCAAAGACCAGCGGCGGCGAGTTGCGCAGGCGGGCAACCGCACTCGCGACTGCAGCAGGGTCACCATAGGTGGGCTGCTGCACTCGGCCGAGGGCGTTCAGGTCTTCGAGGCTCGGAATGGTCACGAGCGCAAGCCTACGTCCGGAGTGGGTGAATCCTTGACAGGCACCCTCATCGTGGGCGTCGTGCCGTCCCGTGACCACCCATCCCACGCTCGTGACACACCTGCGGCGTGTTCGTTGTCACGCTGTAACACACTCAGTGCTGTCCACGATGTGAACCCGGGCGCGCGGACGTCGAGCCGCCCCGGCGCACTAGCGTGGACCCCAGACACACACGGGCACAGACGGTCGGGGCACCTGATCGCCCACCGGCACCTCGAGGAGCAGACATGGGAGTCCTGGCTATCGACGCCGGCACCACCGGAGTGACCGCACTGGTCGTCTCCCCCGACGGGCACATCGTGGCCCGCGGCTACCAGGAGTTCGCCCAGCACTTCCCCGCCCCCGGCTGGGTCGAGCACGCACCCGAGGAGATCTGGCAGGCCTGCGTCTCCGCCACCCGCGAGGTGCTGACCCAGATCGACCGTTCCGAGCTCACTGCGATCGGCATCACCAACCAGCGCGAGACCGTCGTCCTGTGGGACCGCGAGACGCTCGGCTCCCCGCGTCGCGCGATCGTCTGGCAGGACCGACGCAGCGCCGAGATCTGCACCCGACTGCGCGAGGCTGGCCACGAGGGCCGCGTCAGTGAACTCACCGGACTGCGCCTGGACCCCTACTTCTCCGCCACCAAGCTGGCGTGGCTGCGCGAGCACGAACCCCACACCTGGTCGCTGGTGGAGTCCGGTCGGTACGCGGTCGGCACCGTCGACTCCTACCTGATCGCCCGGATGACGCGCGGCACCTGGCACGTCACCGACGTCTCCAACGCCTCGCGCACCCTGCTGATGGACCTCGAGACCTGCGACTGGTCAGACGAACTGTGCGAACTCTTCGGGGTCCCGCGTGACGCCCTGCCCGAGATCGTGCCGAGCTGGGGCGTCATCGGCGAGACCGACGCACGCTCCTACTGCGGTCTGACCCTGCCTGTGGCCGGCATCGCCGGGGACCAGCAGGCAGCGCTGTTCGGCCAGACCTGCTTCGAGGTCGGCGACACCAAGTGCACCTACGGCACCGGCTCGTTCCTGCTCACCAACACCGGCACCGAGGTGGTGCGCTCCGACGCCGGACTGCTCTCCACCGCCGCGTGGCGCAGCCCGTCGGGCGAGACCACCTACGCGCTCGAAGGGTCGATCTTTGTCACCGGCTCCGCGGTCCAGTGGCTGCGCGACGGCCTGCAGATCATCGGGGCGGCCGCCGAGGCCGAACCGATCGCACGCACCGTCCCCGACAGTGACGGTGTCGTCTTCGTCCCTGCCCTCACCGGGCTCGGTGCTCCCCACTGGGACCCGCACGCCCGGGGGCTGCTGATCGGGATGCACCGCGGCACCACTCGCGCCCACGTCGTCCGTGCGACGTTGGAAGCGATCGCCTACGAGGTGCGCGACGTCCTCGACACCATGCCGTCGGTCCAGACGCTACGCGTGGACGGCGGCGCGGCTGCCAACGACCTGCTCTGCGCGCTCCAGGCCGACCAGGTCGGCGTGCCGGTGGAACGGCCCGAGATCGTCGAGACCACAGCGCTGGGGGCAGCGTTCCTGGCCGGGCTCGGCACCGGTGTGTGGCCCTCGACCGACGCGCTGCGGGCCACCTGGAAGCTGCAGCGCCGCTTCGAACCGACCGGCGATCGCACCGCTGCTGACGCGGGGTACGCGAAGTGGCGTGACGCGGTGGAGCGGTCCAAGTCCTGGGCCTGAGCCCGATCCCAGTGCCTGCAGACCTCCGGCGTCACTCCTCGTCGTCGAGGCCGCGTTCGATCGCCCACCGGGTGAGCTCGACGCGGTTGTGCATCTGCAGCTTGCGCAACGTGTTCTGGACGTGGTTCTGCACGGTGCGGTGGGAGATGAAGAGACGCTCGGCGATCTGCTTGTAGCTGAGTCCCTTGGCGACCATCCGCAGCACCTCGGTCTCACGCTCGGTGAGCTCGGAGACCGGGTCCTCGGGTTCGGACGGGTCAGCCATCCGCCGGAACTCGCCCAGCACCAGCCCGGCCAGACCGGGGGTGAAGACGGTGTCGCCGGCAGCAACCGCACGGACCGCGGCGATCAGTTCCTTGCTGGAGGCCGACTTCACCAGGTAGCCGGTGGCGCCTGCCTTCACGGCTTCGAGGACGTCGCCCTGCTCACCGGAGGCCGACAGGATCAGCACCCGGGCCGAGGGGTCGTGGGCCAGGACGGTCCGGGTCACCTCGACGCCGTTGGGTGCCGGGATCTGCAGGTCGAGCACGACCACCTGCGGGCGAGCCGCAGGGAAACGTGCCGTGGCCTCGAGCCCGGTAGAGGCCACCGCGACCACGTCGAAGCCGGCGTCGGCGAGGTCGCGTTCGACGGCGTCGCGCCACATCGGGTGGTCGTCGACGACCATCACTCGGATGGGCGGGGGCGCGTCCTGGGCGTTCTCGGTCACGGCCGTGACGATAGCGCCATCACTGCCGTGGGTGTCAGGAGTCCGCGTCGCGCGCACGGCGGTAACGGCCGCGACGGTGCACCAGCGGGTCGACGTCGTCAGCGGTCATGACGTCCTCGATCACGCATGTCACCTGCACCGACCAGCCGATCTCGCGCTCGTCCTCGAGCCGGACCGTCGCCCAGGTGCAGGGATCGACCAGACGCGGTCCGTGGTCGGTGTCGACGAACTCCGCTGCACCGAAGACACCGCCGGGCGCCGGCGAACGTCCGGCGAAGACCTCCGCCAGTTCGGTCTGGTGCCACGAGAGCAGATGGACGACGGCAGTCCCGGTACGACGCAGGTGGTCGACGAACTCCGAGAGCGGGTCGACGAACGCGACCACGCGGCCCGGTTCGCCCTGCACGACGGCGAGGGAGGAGATCGTCAGCCCTGCACCGTTGCCCTTGGTTCCTGCGGTCCACAGGGAGACCACTCCGCCGAGGCGGCCGCGCAACTGCCGGACGGCGTCGCGCTGGGGGTCGTTGTCGGCGAAGGGGTGTTCGGTGTGGATCGTCACCGTTCCACCGTACGTCGACACTCGGCAGGGCTCCGCCTCAGCGACCCGGTCACCGCGGCAGCGTGAACTCCCACTCGGTCCCCCACGAACCCGAACTGACCTCGGCCTCACCACCGACGTCGGCGATCCGGCCCCGGATCGAGGACGACACCCCCAAGCGTCCGTCGGCCTCGGCCTCGGCGAGTCGGCCCGGCTCGATGCCGGGGCCCTCGTCGCGCACCGAGACGACCACCCGGTCAGGGTGCTCCTCCAGCAGGATCCAGGACGGTGCGTCGAGACCGACGTGGGCGCGGACGTTGTCGAGGCAGGCCCGCACTGCGGCGACGACCTCGGTGGTGACGCGGACGGGCAGCAGCACGCTGCCTCCGGGGGTGACGACGGTGACCGACGCAGAGGCGATCATCGCGAGGTCGCCGGCGAGGTCGTGCGGTTCGTCGGGGTCGACCGACGAACCGTCACGGGTGTCGGGATCGACACTGTCCTGGGCGTGGATGAGCGAGCGCAACGCACTCTCCTGCTCCCCCGCGAGACGCCCGAGGTCAGCGAAGTCGCCTCCCAGTTCGGCTCCACGACGCTGCACCAGCGCCAGCACCTGCAGGACCCCGTCGTGCACGGCACGCGCCAGCCGGGTCCGTTCCTGAGCGACGGCGGCGAGGCGTTCGGCCTCGGCACGCTCCTCGGCCATCTGGACGAGCGAGCCGCACATGAAGCCCAGCACGGTGCCGCCCAGGAGAAGCAGGAAAACGTTGCCGTAGTTGGTCTGGGTGATCTCGTCGCGGATCGCCAGATCGACGCCGGCGAGCAGCAGGCCGGCTGCGAGGCCACCACGCCAGTGCCAGTGCACGGCCCACACCAGCAGCGGACCCATCACCCAGAAACCAGGAATGGTGGCGTTGAACGAGTCACCCTTGACCAGCGGGCTCGCCGCCATCGCCGCGAGCGCGATCATCAGGTCGAGCACCATCACCGGGGCGGTGCGGCCCCATGGGTGGCGGTAGATCCACAGCGCCGCGACGGTCCAGAGCACCAGACCGGAGACCACCGCCGCACCGGCGACGGGATGGGCAGCGAACGCACCCCAACGCCACACCGTCAGACCCACCATGTTGACGGTGGTGACGACACGCAGCACCGCGAGCGCGACGTTGAGACGGTCGATGACCGCCTCCCTCGCCGCGGAAGCTCCGGTCCCCCCGGACGGAGTGTTCACGTGATCAGGCCTTCGGCGACTCTGCCTCGCCGCTGACGTCGGACTCGGCTGCTGCCTTCTCCGCTGCTGCCTTCTCGGCGGCGGCCTTCTCCTTGGAGAGTTCCTTGGCCGCGGAGGCGTACATGTCGACGTACTCCTGCTCGGAGAGACGCATGATCTCGTACATGATCTCGTCGGTGACCGAGCGCAGGACGTAGCGGTCGTTCTCCATCCCGGCGTAGCGGGAGAAGTCGAGCGGCTTGCCGTAGCGCACGTGCGGACGGGTGAACGAGCCGAAGGTCTTGCCGGGAGGTGCGACCACGTCGGTGCCGATCACAGCGACCGGGATCACCGGGACGCCGCTGGTGAGCGCCAGGCGCGCCACACCGGTCTTGCCGCGGTAGAGCTTGCCGTCGTGCGAGCGGGTGCCCTCGGGGAAGATGCCGAAGAGGTCACCCTTGTCGAGGATCTCCGCGGCCGACTTCATGGCGCCCGCAGCAGCGCTGCCGCTGGCACGGTCGATCGGGACCTGACCGACGCCGGAGAAGAACATCTTCTGGAAGAAGCCCTTCACACCCGGGGTGGTGAAGTACTCCGACTTCGCCACGAACGTGACGCGACGGTTCAGCGTCAACGGCATGAAGAGCCAGTCGGCGTAGGAAAGGTGGTTGCAGGCCAGGATCGCGGGCCCTTCAGAGGGCACGTTGTCGAGGCCCTGCGTGTGAGGACGGAAGATGACCCGGAGGAACGGCCCGAGGGCGATCCACTTGAGGAACCAGTAGAGCACCCGTGGAGCCTAGCCCCTGTCGGGCGAGACGTTCTGCTCGCCGCGTGAGGCAAGACGAACCTGCGCCTCGATGCTGCCTCGATGCCGCCCCACCATCGCCGGACGAGGCTGTCCGACCCGCTCCGTGGCATGGACCAGCCGGGTAGTGTCGGCCCCGTGAGCACCCGTGACGAGGACGAGGCCTGGCGCGCCATCGTGGAGAACTACGGCGACCGCGCCGTGCTCGAGGACAACGCCGTGCTCGACGACGACGGACCCGCCATTGCCCGGACGACGGCGACCGAACGCATCGCGGACGACGCCGCGAGTGACTCTGCCCCCGGCACCGACCTCCAGCCCCCGGCCCGACCCGCCTTCGGACCCCAGCCCCGTCCGGCAGCCCCCTCCCCCGAGCCGCGTCCCACGCCGCCGGAGCCCGCACCGTTCCAACCCTTCGCCGGTCTGCCGGGTCGCGAGGAGGAACCTGCCGAGCTCGCGCCCGCCGACGAGGCCGACGGCTTCGTCCCGCCGGTTCCCGAGCTCCCGCAGATGGAACGTCGTCGGCTGATCGCCTGGCTCGCCGTCCTCGGTGCGCCTGTTGCGTTCGTGCTCGGCACGGTCGCGGACGTGAACGTCACCGGCCGCCTTGGCGCGCTGCTGGCCCTCTGCTTCATCGGCGGTCTGGGGTGGCTGGTCTACTCCATGCCCGGTGAGCCCCAGGATCCCTGGGACGACGGCGCCCGGATCTGATCCCGGCCGGCGACTGTTCAGGGCAGGCGCATCGCGAGGGTCGCGGCCCCGACCAGCCCGGCCTCGGCGCCGGTGACGGCGGCCACCACGTCCGGAACGACGCGGTGGGACCCACCGACGAGGTGTTGGGCCAACGCTTCCCGCGCCGGAGCCAACAACAGGTCCCCGGCCCGCGAGACCCCGCCACCGACGACGACGAGTTCGGGGTCGAGGGCCGCGACCAGGTTGGCCAGCCCGGCACCCAACCAGCTGCCGACCACCTCGAAGGCTTCGAGGGCGCTGGAGTCCCCGGCCTGAGCGGCCGCGGTGACCATCGGTCCGTCCAACCGCGCGAGGTCGCCGTCGCACTGCTCCTCGAGCAAGGTCCGCGCGTTCGAGCCTGCCCCGGACGAGTCCGGTTCGACGAAGGCAAGGTGGGCTGCCCGCGCGGCGCGGACGAGTGCCCGCCCTGAGGCGTACTGCTCCCAACATCCTTGCCCCCCGCACTCGCACGGGAGGCCGTCAGGAACCACCGTCATGTGCCCGTACTCGGCTGCCATGCCGTTGGCTCCCCGGGTCAGTCGACCGTGGACGACGAGTCCGCCACCGATGCCGGTGCCGACCGTCACCAGGACGACGGTGTCGCGACCTCGTGCCGTGCCCCACGCGTGCTCGGCGACCAGGGCGCAGGTGGCGTCGTTCTCCACCGCGACCGGGACCTGCCACCGTCGGGAGAGTCGCTCACGCACCGGTGCGTCTCGCCACGGGAGGTGCGGGGCGAACATCACCCGGTCACCGGTTCGGTCGACGAATCCAGCGGCCGAGAGGCCCACCGCGATCAGCGGCCGCTCACCGCGGGCCAGGGTGACGGCACGGTCGAGGGCGTCCTCGAGGACGTCGACCCCGACGGTGCGTCCCGGGGTGGGCACCTCGACGGGAGTCCCGGGTGTCCCGTCCGGTCCGACGACGGCAGCGAGCACCTTGGTCCCGCCGACGTCGACGCCGACCACGACGCCACTCGGCTCGGACGAACTCATGCTTCGGGGTCGAGGTCGATGTGTTCGACCGGGGTCTCCTGGGTGGGCCGAGCACTGGAGGGCGGAGCGGTGGGAGGCGGCGCGGTGTCGGGACGGGCAGCGTGACGTGCCTCGGCGACGGTCGAGAGCAGCGTCGAGGCCACGGCCACCAACGACGTCGCAGCCGTCGTCAGGTGTGCCTTCACCTCGGGGCTGACCTCACGGACCGCAGCGACGGTGCGACACACCGGGCACACGGTGCACTCGGCGCTGCCGGTGGCGAAGTGGGCGTCGGCCTCGTGGACATGTTCCTTGACGCTCTCCTTGACGCCCTCGCGCACCTGACCGGCGAGGTCGGCTGCCTGGTGGGTGACGTCGCTGCCGTGCTGGACGGCCCAGGTGGCGAAGGCTCCCGCGAACTTCGCGGCCTCCTGCGCCAGGGACCCCACGCCGTCGGGCGCACCGGGCTGCTCGTGGGACGCCTCGTCGCTCATGCTCGCTCCTCGTGATGGTTCGGGTGGTCGTCGCCCTCGGGTCCGTCCGACGGGCCGCCCGGGTCCGGGTCCCGGACGAACTGCACCCGGAGGGTCCCGTCGGCGACGCTCGCGCCGGTGACCTTCATCCGGGCCAGGATCGCCGGGAGCGACAGCACGCGACGATACGTCCCGCACTGCACCACGAGGTCTCCCCCGCGCCGGGCGAGCGAGGTGTCCGCCCTGGTCGCCAACGGAACCGGCAACGTCATCGTGGCGCCGTTCTCGGTGACCTCCACGTGCAGCGAGCCCACCCCCGGCCCTTCGGCGAGCGGGTCGGCGTCGCCGTGCAGTGCTGCTGCGACGTCGCGCAGCGCCTCCACGCCACGTGGTTCGCCGTCGCGATACCCGGAGCGCCACAGTCTGACCGGGGCGAACGACTCCTCCGCCTCGGCCAGGACCTCGTTCTGGGCCTGGACCCATCCCCGCAGCCAGTCGGCGGGGGCGCCGACCGCGTCGGCGTCCACGGCCGGGAAGACCCGGTTCACGACGACGGCGTCGACCCGGTAGCCGTGCATCGACAGGGTGGTCCAGGCGCGTCGAGCCTCGGCGAGCACCACCTGTTCGGGCGTCATCACCAGACGGACGGTGGTCTCGGGCCCGGTCAGGAGCGCGCGCACCTCGGAGAGCTCGCCGTGCAGGCGTTCCACCGCGGCGAAGACACCGTCACCGGGCATCGGCATCCCCACGGCCTTGCCCAGCAGCGGCCCGAAGGTGCGCATCACCCGGCGCTGCGGCGGGAAGACCCGGTCCATGTACCAGGTGAGGGCCTCGGGCAAGGAGAGCAGCCGGAGCGTCTCCGCCGTGGGTGCACAGTCGACGACGATCGCGTCGTAGTCGCCGCTGGCGGCCTGTCGACGCAACTCCAGCAGCGCCAGCACCTCCTCGGCGCCGGGGAGGACGGTGAGTTCCTCCGCCGCCACCGGATCGACCCCAGCGACCGTCATGACGTCGAGCAGGTAGGTCTGGATCTCGAGCCAGGACTCCTCGAAGCGACGTTGGGCGTCGACGTGCTGGACCCACAAGGTCTCGGTGACCTGCACGGGGTCGGCCCCGACCCTGACCCCGAACGCGTCGCCCAGCGAATGAGCAGTGTCGGTGGAGACCACCAACGTCCGCAGACCGCGCTCGGCGAGCAACGCCCCCGTGCCTGCGGAGACGGTCGACTTGCCGACCCCGCCCTTACCGGTGAACAGCAGGATCCGCACGTCTTGCTCCCTCGTGCTCGGTGGGGCACCAGATCGTCCTGGGGCCTGCTCGCTCAGGTGGCTCCGTCGTCAGTGCTCCGTCGTCACTCCGTCGTTCCGGTACCCGCGACACGCCCGGAACGACAGGTGGTTCAGAGAGACTCGACGCGCTTCTTCAGACCCTTGAGCGCGGTGTCGATGAGGATCTTCTCGCCCTTGCGCTTGAGCATCCCGATCAACGGGACGGCGACGTCGAGGGCCAGACGGTAGGTGACCTCGGTGCGTCCTTCGTCGAGGGCGTTGAGCTCATAGGCACCGTCGAGGGCCTTGAGCATCTTCCCCTCGACGAGCGTCCAGGTGACGCTGTCGTCGGCCCACGTGTAGGCGAGCGTGTACTCGTCCTTGATCGGGGTGACGTCGAGGGAGAAGAAGACCTGTTCGGCACGTCCGTCGGCGCCCCGTTCGACCACCTCGACCCGCTTCATGCCGGTGGCCCACGAGGGGTAGGCCTCGAAGTCTGCGATCACGGCCATGACGTCCGCGGGCGCGGCGTCCACGACGATGGTGGAAGTGGTCTGCTCAGCCATCTGGGCTCCTGGAAGCTCGCCAGCGGGAGGCACCCCCCGCGCGGTCGTCTCGAATGACCGGTGAGACTACCCGATCTGAACAGGTCACGTGACACGGGTAACCTGCCCTTGACTCATGACCTTATAGGGAGGCGTAAGAAGCGATGCGTGAGTTCTCCTCACCCCTCAAGACGAAGATTCCCACCACCGGGAACCTCACCGACGACGTCGTCCGCAACGCCGCCGAGATTCCCGACTTCGCCATGTTCAGCCGCAACACCGGTGACGTTTGGGAGGACGTCACCGCAGCGGAGTTCCTGGCACAGGTCCAGGGTGTCGCCAAGGGCCTCGTGGCCGCAGGTGTCGGGATCGGCGACCGTGTCGCGCTGATCTCCCGGACCCGCTACGAATGGACCCTGGTCGACTACGCGATCTGGTTCGCCGGCGCGGTCACCGTGCCGATCTACGAGACCTCCTCCACCGAGCAGGTCAAGCACATCCTCACCGACTCCGGTGCCGTGGCAGCCGTGGTCGAGAACGACGACCACTCGGCCCGGATCACCGAGATTCGCGACCAGGTGGGCGAGCTCAAGCACGTGTGGTCCTTCGCCGAGGACGCCGTCGCCGCACTGACCGCTCTGGGTGGCGACGTCTCCGACGCCGAACTCGAGGAACGCCGCACGACGGCCCAGCCCGACTCACTGGCGACCCTGATCTACACCTCCGGCACCACCGGGACCCCCAAGGGCTGCTTCGTCACCCACGGCAACTTCATGTTCGAGCTCGGCGTCGCCGTCGAGGACTCGATCAAGGAGATCTTCAAGCCGGGTGCAGCCACGCTGCTGTTCCTTCCGCTGGCCCACGTCTTCGCGCGGATCATCCAGATCGGTGCGATCAAGGCGCGCGCCCGTCTGGGCCACAGCCCCGACATCAAGAACCTCGTCGACGACCTCGGCGAGTTCAAGCCGACCTTCATCCTCGCCGTGCCCCGCGTCTTCGAGAAGGTCTTCAACTCCGCGTCGCAGAAGGCCCACGCCGGCGGCAAGGGCGCGATCTTCGACAAGGCCGCCGCAGCCGCGATCGACTGGTCCAAGGCTCTGGACACCGGCAAGGTGCCGCTCGGACTCAAGATCAAGCACGCGATCTACGGCAAGCTCGTCTACGGCAAGCTGCAGGCGGCGCTGGGCGGCAGCTGTGAGTTCGCGATCTCGGGTGGAGCACCGCTGGGCGAACGACTGGGCCACTTCTACCGTGGCATCGGCGTCACCGTCCTGGAGGGCTACGGCCTCACCGAGAGCACCGCGGCGCTGGCGGTCAACCAGGTCCACGCCACCAAGATCGGGTCCGTGGGACGTCCCCTGGGTGGCACCTCGGTGCGGGTCGCTGAGGACGGCGAGCTGCTGTTCAAGGGTGGCCAGGTGTTCAAGGGTTACTGGAACAACGAGAAGGCCACCGCCGACGTGCTCGACGACGAGGGCTGGTTCCGCACCGGCGACGTCGGCGAGATCGACGAAGAGGGCTTCATCCGGATCACCGGTCGCAAGAAGGAGATCATCGTGACCGCCGGCGGCAAGAACGTCGCCCCGGCCGTCCTGGAGGACCGCATGCGCGGCCACCTGCTGATCGACCAGTGCATCGTGGTGGGCGACGGTCAGCCGTTCATCGGTGCCCTGATCACCCTCGACCCCGAGACCCTGCCCAGTTGGGCCGAACTCAAGGGCAAGAAGGGGCGCACCGTCGAGGAACTGCTCTTCGACGCCGACCTGCGCGCCGAGATCGACGCTGCCGTCGAGGACGCCAACAAGGCGGTGTCGCGGGCGGAGTCCATCCGCAAGTACACGATCCTGCCGGCCTCCTGGACCGAGGAGGGTGGCCAGCTCACCCCGTCGCTGAAGCTGCGTCGCAACGTGGTCATGCGTGACTTCCGCGACGACGTCGAGGCGCTCTACCTTCCTTGAGCAAAACCCCTGCATCACCCGGTCCAGACAACTAGCGTTTGTTAAAGGTTTCCACCACGCCCATCATCAGGTTTGGGCACTGTGTGGGCACAGTGAAGCAACGCGGTGTCCGGTCCTAGGCGGACCGTCCTCCGCCTAGGACCGGAGGGCTGTACACACCCATGGATCGACGCAAGCTCCTTCTCGTCATGGCCGTCGTGGTCGCCCTCGTGGGCGCCGGACTGGTCTTCGTCTACGCGAAGGGCGCAGACTCCCGTGCTGCTGAGCAGTACCGCCCGGTGTCGGTCTTCGTGGCCACCCAGGACATCGCTGTCGGTGAGTCCTTCGACCAGGCCCTGGCCAGCCAGAAGATCACCCAGCGCGACATTCCCGAGAACGTCCGGGTCGCCACCGCCGTCACCTCCGTCGAGGAGCTGGCCGGCCAGAGCGCCAACGCCCGCATCGACGCCGGCGAGCAGATCCTGACCAGCAACTACGGCGGCGAGAACACCGCCACCGTGCTGGCGATCCCCGACGGCCTGATGGCCGTCTCGGTGCAGCTCAGCGACACCGCCCGCGTCGCCGGATTCGTCGGCGCCGGTTCCGAGGTCGTCATCTGGCTCAACGGCGCCCTGGACGAAGAGGGCTCCAAGATGTCGACCCGCGTCCTGCTCGACCGTGCCCAGGTGATCGCCGCGGGTTCCACGTCGACCCAGAACACCACCAACGAGGACGGCACCTCGACCGTGCCCGAGCAGATGCCCCGCGCTCTGCTGACCCTCGCTCTCTCCCAGGAGGACGCCGAGCGCGTCCAGCTGGGCTCCCGTGTCGGTGAGCTCTCCTTCGGACTCCTGACCTCCGAGAGCAAGGTCAAGCCCACCAAGGGCCTCGACGTCGACTCGCTGTTCCGCTGACCCCAGGAGCGTCATGCCCATCCTTCTCGGAGCCTCTCCCGCCACTGCAGCGTCGATCCTCACCGTGCTGCCCGCCGGCAGCCAGGTGGTGGACACCACCGACCGTCTCTTCCACTGGCTCTCCAGCCACCCCGAGGAGTACGCGGTCCTGGTCGGCCCGCAGGTCGGCGTCGACGACGCCATGGCCATCGCCGAGCGCATGCGCTCGCTCATGCCGACCACCAGCGTCGTACTGGTGCGCGACACCGTCGACGCCGCGGTGCTGACCCAGGCCATGCACTCGGGTGTGCGCGAAGTCGTCGCCGCCTCCGACCTCAACCAGGTCAGTGGCGCACTCCAGCGGGCCCACGGGCTCGCCGTGGCGCTGCGCGGGAACAACCCCTCCTCGTCACAGAAGAGCGGCCGGGTCATCACGATCTTCTCCCCCAAGGGAGGCGTCGGGAAGACCACCATGTCGGTCAACCTCGCCATCGCGCTGATGCGCGGTGGCCGCAACAGCGTCTGCGTCGTCGATCTCGACCTCGCGTTCGGGGACATCGCGATCACCCTGCAGCTGTTCCCGACCCACACGATCGAGCACGCCATCGGCGGCGAGAGCGTCATGGACCTCTCCTTCGTCGAGGAGCTCATGACGCCGCACGAGAGCGGCCTCAAGGTCCTGGCCGCCCCCAGCCAGCCCGACGCCCGAGAGCGCGTCACCGGCACCCTGGTCGCCACCCTGCTGGAGACCCTGCGCGAGCACTACGACTACGTCGTGCTCGACACCGCTCCCGCATTCGACGAGCAGACGCTGACCGCCCTCGACGAGACCGACGAGTGCATCATCGTCGCCACCCTCGACGTGCCCACGCTCAAGAACGTCAAGGTCGCCCTCGAGACCCTCGACGTCCTCGGCGTCGCCGAGGGACACCGTCACCTGCTCCTCAACCGTGCCGACGCAGCCGTCGGCATCGGCCCCGACAAGGTGGAAGGCATCCTGGCCATGAACATCGCCGTCCAGGTCGCCACCTCCCTCGACATCGCGAAGGCCACCAACGCAGGCCGCCCGCTGATGCTCTCCAACCCCTCCCACCCCTCGTCGCAGGCCGTGCGGAAGCTGGCCGAGACCCTGATGGGCGCCGACCAGCGCTCCTCGGCCGGCCAGATCGCCGAGCAGGCCCCGCGTCGCGAGGAGCCGAGCAAGCGTTTCCGTCTGAGCAGGAGGTGAGGCGACCATGAGCAACCTCTCCGAACGTCTCGCGGCCCGTCGAGCCGCCGAAGCAGCGGCCCTGGCCGCCACGGTCGTCGAGAACGCCCCGACCACCGAGGGCGTCGACGTCGTCGAGCCCTCTCTGGCGGCCTCATCGGCGTTCCCGGGTGCCAGTGTCGCGTTCTCCACGCCCCCGGCAGTTCCCCCCGCAGCTCCCCCGGCAGCTCCCGCCGTCACGCTGACGGGCACCGAGGCGCCCGAGAGTGCCGCACCGCGTGTGCCGAGCACCGCCTCGACCTCGCCGCTGCAGAATCGCAAGGCTCCCACTGCGACCAAGTCCGAGACCGGCGCTCGCCGTGCAGCCCCCGTGGGCAACGACCGCATGGACGAGCTGAAGGCATCGGTGCACGCCGAACTGCTGCGTCAGCTCGGTCCCCAGCTCTACGACTCCTCGCTCGACCAGAACGACCTGGACCAGAAGGTCCGGGCCGCGCTGGCCGACGTGCTCGGCAAGCAGGACCGACCGATCTCGGCCAGCGACCGTCAGCAGATCACCAGCGAGATCAGCGACGACATCCTCGGCTACGGCCCGATCGAGCCCTACCTGCGCGACCCCGACGTCTCCGAGGTCATGGTCAACGGCCCCTACAACATCTGGCTCGAACGCAAGGGCAAGCTGGTCGCCGCCGACGGCACCTTCAACGACGAGGCCCACCTGCGCCGCACGATCGAGAAGATCGTCTCCCGCATCGGCCGCCGTGTCGACGAGTCCAGCCCGATGGTGGACGCCCGTCTGCCTGACGGATCGCGTGTCAACGCCGTCGTGCCGCCCCTGGCGGTGGACGGTTCGGCACTCACGATCCGTAAGTTCGCCACCGACCCGCTGACCGCCGACGACCTCGTGCGTTTCGGGTCCCTGACCCCGCGCACCAAGGCGTTCCTCGACGCCTGCGTGAAGGGCCGCCTCAACATCATCGTGTCGGGATCCACCGGTGCCGGAAAGACGACCACCCTGAACGTGCTGTCGTCGTTCATCCCCGCCGACGAGCGGATCGTCACGATCGAGGACGCCGCCGAGCTCCAGCTCAAGCAGGAGCACGTGGTGCGTCTGGAGTCGCGTCCGGCCAACATCGAGGGCAAGGGCGCCGTCACCATCCGCGACCTCGTCAAGAACTCCCTGCGCATGCGGCCCGACCGCGTCGTCGTGGGTGAGATCCGTGACTCGTCCGCGCTCGACATGCTGCAGGCCATGAACACCGGTCACGACGGCTCGATCACCACCATCCACTCCAACGGTCCCCGTGACACGCTCGCGCGTGTCGAGACCCTGGTGCTGATGGCGGGCATGGACCTGCCGATCCGGGCGATCCGTGAGCAGGTGGCCTCGGCCGTCGACCTGATCGTGCACCAGACCCGCTTCAAGGACGGCTCGCGTCGCATCACCCACCTCACCGAGGTGGAGCGGATGGAGGGCGACATCATCACCCTCCAGGACATCTTCGTCTACGACCACTCGGCCGGCTTCGACGCCCGCGGCAAGGTCAAGGGGTCGCTCAAGGCCACCGGTCTGCGACCCAAGTTCCTGGAGAAGCTGGGACACAACAACGTCGAGGTCGACCCGCTGCTGTTCACGCCGGAAAGGTTGTGAGTTCCATGGACACCAGCATCGTGGCAGCCGCTGCGGGCGCTGCCCTCCCCGACTGGTCGCTGTGGGTGGCCGTCGGGCTCGTCCTGGCCGGCCTGCTCGGCGCCGGGACCCTGCTCTTCGCGACCGGGCGCAAGGAGGCCGACCTCTCCGTCGAGGAACGCGTCGCGCTCTACGCCAGCGGCGCCGGGGTTGCTGCCCCCGGTCCCGGTGGTCACCGCGCCACCCCTGCGTCCGAGTACCCCTTCGAGACCACCAAGGCGGCTGCCGAGGCGCTCCTGAAGCGCAACAAGTCGCTCGAGGAGAAGCTCGCGCTGCAACTCGAGGCTGCTGGCAGCGGCTTCAAGGCTTCGGAGTGGCTGCTGCTGCGTCTCGGCGTCATCGTGGTCGCCGGGTTCCTCGGTCTGCTGATCGGTGGCGGCAACGTCATCCTGGGGCTGCTCTTCCTTGCCCTCGGTTTCGCCGGGCCCTCGTTCTTCCTCAAGTTCAAGCGTGCCAAGCGGGTCAAGTCCTTCAACTCCCAGCTCCCCGACACCCTGCAGCTGATGTCGGGATCGCTGTCGGCTGGTCTCTCCCTGGCCCAGTCGGTCGACACCATCGTGAACGAGGGCACCGAGCCGATGGCTTCGGAGTTCCGCAAGGTCCTGGTCGAGACCCGTCTCGGCGTCGAGCTCGAGGACGCCCTCGAGGGCATCGTGGAGCGGTTCGACTCCAAGGACTTCGGGTGGGTCGTCATGGCCATCCGGATCCAGCGTCAGGTCGGCGGAAACCTCGGTGAACTCCTCGACACCGTCGCCGGCACCATCCGCGAGCGCGACTACATGCGTCGTCAGGTCGACGCCCTCGCCTCCGAGGGCAAGATCTCGGCGATGGTCATCGGTGGTCTTCCGCCGGTCTTCACCCTCTACCTGCTCCTGGTCCAGCGCGACTACGTGATGCCGATGTTCACCGAGCCACTCGGACTGCTGATGCTCGGTGCCGCCTGCGCGATGCTCGGCGTCGGCATCTTCTGGACCACCCGACTCATCAAGATGGAGGTCTGAGATGGTGCTCTTCCTGGGACTTCTCATGGTCATCGTCGCGATCGTCATCGTGGGCATGGCCTTGCCGAGCCGCGACACCACCCCGGTCGGCAGCGTGGGTCGGTCCCTCGCTGCCCTGGAGTCGTTCGGCCAGAACATCCCCAAGGAGCTCACTGCTGAGCTCGACCGCCCCTTCGCCGAGCGCATCCTCGCTCCGTTCCAGAACCGCGCCCTCACCATCGGACGCCGACTCAGCGGACGCGACAGCGCGGAGCGGATCGAGCGCAAGCTCGAACTCGCCGGAAACCCGGTGGGGTGGACCGTCGACCGGGTCGTCGCGATGAAGGTGATCGGAGCCGTCGGTGGCCTGATCGCCGCCTTCATCTTCTCCCCCGTCCTGGGACTCAGCGGGATCAAGCTCGTCGGCTTCCTCGCCGTGGGTGTCGCCGTCGGGTACATGGGCGCCGACATGTTCCTGTACCAGAAGGGCTACGACCGCCAGAACCGGATCGCGGTGGAGCTTCCCGACGCCATCGACCTGCTCACCATCTCGGTCGAGTCCGGTCTCGCGTTCGACGCCGCCGTGCAGCAGGTGGCCACCAACACCGACGGCCCGCTGGCCGAGGAGTTCGGCCGGGTCCTGCGCGAGATGCAGATCGGACGAGGACGTGCCGATGCGCTGCGCGCGCTCGGCGACCGCACCAACCTGGAGGAGCTGCGTTCCTTCGTCGGGGCCATGGTCCAGGCCGACGCGTTCGGCATCCCGATCGGCCAGGTGCTGCGTGTGCAGTCCTCCGAGATGCGTACCAAGCGCCGCCAGAAGGCCGAGGCGAAGGCTCAGCAGATCCCGGTCAAGATGACCATCCCGCTGATCTTCTGCATCCTGCCCACCCTCTTCATCATCGTCCTGGGCCCTGCCGTCATCTCGATCATGGACTCGTTCGGCTGATGCTCTGGCGAGGGCCACTGCCTCACACGAGCCTCGCTGACGGTGCCCGGGCCTTCGTGCTGGCACTCGTCGCAGCTGCGGCTCTGTGGACCCGAGAACCGGCAGGGGCCCTCGGTCTGGTCGAACTGGCCGTCATCTGGGGCTTGAGTTCCTGGCTGCTCCGCACCCGTACCTCGACGGCGCTGGTCCATCTGGGCGAGGCAGCCGCCGTGGCCCTCGTGGCCACCGTCCACCTCGGCGTCGCGCCCGCTCTGGTCGCCGCCGTCGCGGTGCCGCCTTTCGCCCACGGACTCGTCCGTGGGCTGCGCGGCGTGCTGCACACCCTGCTCGTGCAGTCCACGGTGATGTCGGTCGTCGTCCTCGTCTCTCCCCAGCGCGTCGAGGTCTCCCAGACCGCGGACCTGTTCACCTGGCTGGTCACCGGGCTGGGGCTGGGCCTGATCGCCAGCTTCTACGTCTCCCAGACCACCGCCGACACCACCACCCGTGCCTACGGCGAGGCTCGGGAGCTCCTGACCGAGCTCAACCACCTCGCCGGGGAACTGACCGGTGGCCTCGACCCGAGCAGCATGGGCGCGGCCGTCCTGGAGCAGGTCCACTCCACGCTCCCTCTGGAGCGTGCCGCGTTGTGGGTCGAGCGTGAGGGAGCACTCCTGCCGCTGGTCGACCACGCGGCCCCGGCCCACTCCGACGACGCACGTCCTGAGGACGGCGCCGAGCCGCTGGCCCAGCGCGCCTGGCAGCAGGGCTGCCCGGTCGTCGAGGAGCGGGCCTTCGCTTTTGCCGTCACCCACCACTCCACCCCGATCGCGGTGGTCACCGGAACGGTCTCCCCCGGTCTGCGCCCCGAGGCCCAGGACCTGCTCCACGTCCTCGAACGGCTCGCCGCACAGATCGCACCTGCTGCGGTGCGCCTCGACGCCGCCCAGCTCTTCGTCTCCTTCCGCGACGCCGCCATGCGCGACGAGCGACGCCGCATGGCCCGGGAGATGCACGACGGCATGGCGCAGGACATCGCGTCCATGGGGTACGTCGTCGACGCCTTGATCTCGACCGCCACGCCCCAGCAGGAACAGGCCCTGCGTCAGCTGCGCTCCATGATCACCCGCGTCGTCGGCGAGGTGCGCCGTTCGGTGATGACGTTGCGCACCCAGGCCGGCGCCAGCGAGAGTCTGGGGGCCGCCATCGCGACAATGGCACGCCACCTCTCCGACGTCTCCGGCACCCCGATCCACGTCACCGTCGACGAGCGAACCACCCGACTCCGGCACGAGGTCGAGGCAGAACTCCTGAGGATCGCCCAGGAGGCCATGAACAACGCCGTCCGGCACGCCCACGCCGGCCGGATCGACGTGCGGTGCCGGGTCCACGCACCCTTCGCCGAGGTGGAGGTGCAGGACGACGGCCTCGGTCTGCAGGCCGGCCGTCGTGACTCCCACGGGCTCTCGATCATGCGGGAGCGGGCGTCCCTCATCAACGGCGTGCTCGAGGTCCGTTCCACGCCCGACCAAGGCACCTTGGTGCGCGTCCGCGTGGGGACGCGTGAGGAGTCCTCCCCCGCCCCGCCCTCGGAACGTCACGCACCCGTCAGCACCCCCTCCCTGTAGTCCTTCCCGCACAGACCTGCCCTGTAGCCCCGGCGTCGCCGGTGGTTGACCGTCACGAAGAGGAACTGATGAGCGAGAACTCGCCCACGTCCGAGCCCACGACCGTCCTGCTGGTCGATGACCACGAGCTGATCCGCTCCGGTCTGGCGACCTCCTTCCTTCTCGACCCGGCCACGCAGGTGGTGGGGCAGGCCGGAAGCGTCCAGGAAGCGATGGCGGTCTTCGAGCAGACGCGTCCCCAGGTGGTGGTCACCGACCTGCAGCTGCCGGACGGCACCGGGCTCGACATCGTCCGTGCGGTTCGCCGCGATTACCCCGGCACCGGCCTGGTCGTCCTGACCATGCACTCGGGCGACGAGCAGATCTTCGCTGCCATGGAAGCCGGCGCCTCTGCCTTCGTCGGCAAGGACGCTCCGTCGACCGACGTGGTCAAGGCGGCCAAGCACGCTGCGCGTTCTCCACGCACGTTCATGTGTGCAGCGCTGTCGGCGGCGATGATCCGTCGGATGAGTGGGGAGACCTCCCGCCTCTCGGACCGGGAGCACGAGGTCCTGCTGCTGCTGGCGGACGGTCTGGGCGGGTCACAGATCGCGGCTCAGCTCTTCATGAGCGAGTCGACGGCCAAGTCCCACATCACCCGGATCTACCAGAAGTTGGGCGCCAGCAATCGGGCCCAGGCGTTGGTCACCGCGATGCGGACCGGTCTGTTGTCCTCCCTCGGCCCCGCTCGCTGATCCCGTCGCGGACGGGAGCCCGACGCCGGCGCCAAGTACCCCCAGCGGCATAGCCCGAATTGACTAGGCAGAGGTGACTGAACCTCTGACCGCACCCGCTCGGCATCTGCCACAGGATGAGGCCATCGGGTCGGGCGGAACGCCTCCCGGACACCCACACGTTGAACCTCCGGAAGGAAACACCATGATTCAGTACCTCACCATCATGCTCCAGGCCCAGAAGGCCAAGATGGACGAGCGCGGCGCCTCCGCCGTCGAGTACGGCCTCCTGGTCGCCGGCATCGCTGCCGTCATCGTCGTCGCCGTCTTCGCCTTCGGTGACGTCGTCAAGGACATCTTCAGCGGAACCTCGAGCAAGATCACCGCGAGCACCAGCGCCCGCAGCTGATTGACGTTGGCGAGGGGCACACGTCGGCCCAACTGACGCGTGCCCCTCACTGTCTCTGACAAGGAGTGTCCTTTGACCCGAGCGAAGAACTCAAAGAGTGCGACCTCCTCCGATGAGTCTCCGCGCGAGGACGAAACCGGGGCCTCTGCCGTTGAGTACGGCTTGCTCGTCGCCGGCATAGCCGCCGTCGTAGTCATCGCCGTCTTTGTCTTCGGCGATGCCTTGACTGCCCTCATGAGTGACTCCTGTGGAACCATCACAGCTTGGGTACAGGGCAGTTGCAGCGGCCCCAGTACCCCCTGAGCCATTCAGACGTCCTAGTTCACTCCTCGACGCGCGTAGTCCACGCGCTCCAGAACCGTGGGATGGGTTCCCCACAGGAACTGGGACCACCGCGGGGGTCGGGGATCACTCAGGGCCCGCGTCGCCAGTGAGACCTGGACAGTCACGAAGGACTCCGGGTCCCCCGTCACCTGCACCGCGGTCCGATCAGCTTCCCGCTCCATCGACCTGCTCACACCGCTTTGGACGGGCGCAGACACCTGCAGGCCAACGAGTACCAGCAGCATCACCAGTGGCACTCCCCCGGCACCCTTCTGGCGCCTCGGGAGCAACAGCCCCAGAAGCCCCGCGCCGAGCACCGCACCGGACGCACCCAGCAGGGTTCCCGTCAGGACGTGCTGGTGGCGCGCGTGCGCCAACTCATGGGCCACCACGGCCAGCACCTGCCCTCGCGGCAACTCCTCAACCAGCGTGTCGTGCAGGACGATGCGTCGTGTCGAGCCGAAACCCGAGACCCACGCGTTGTAGGTCGTGGTCCGACGTGAAGCGTCCGCGACGACCACGTCGCCCACGTCGACCCCCTCATCCTGCGCGAGGGCCATCACGGCATCGCGTAGTTCGCCCTGCGGAAGCGGACTGAACTGGTTGTGGAGCGGCTCCACGAAGACCGGGTAGAGCCACGAGCCGGACACCACGAGCACCGCCAGAACACATCCCACCAACACCGGCCAGAACCGCGGCAGGCGCCTCAGGGCGCCCAGGACCAACAGCACGAGCAGCACCTGAACGACGATCGACGAGGCCAACCCCACCCCCACGTCACGGAGCCAACCGGTCCAGTCCTGCGTACTGATCCCGTGGTCGACACGGTTGCGGAAAGCGCCGTAGGAGAGCGGCAACGTGATGAGCCGCTGCCCGAGCAGGAGCAGGCCGACCGCCAGCGCCGACGTCATCCACCACGGCCCCCGCCACTGTCCGAACCACGCGCGAACGCGGGTCGAACTCGCCACCACGACGTACCACAGCAGGGTGAGCACCAGCGAGGTCCAGCTCCAGAAGCGGGCCCGATCGGTGTACTCGTCCACCCGCGCGAGGTGGGTGGCGGTGAAGAGTTCGTCCTCGAGACCGACGGGAACGACCGGGGCAGTGCTCCACGGAACCCAGAACGCGCTGAGCAGAGCCAGCCCCACCGCCCCCAGGGCGACGACGACCAGCGAGACCGAACGCGTCGTCACCCGCGCGGTCGGACGCCCCTCAGCGCTGTGCAGCAACATGGGTGCCTCCTCGGCCCACGGACCCGACGTCGCTCACTGCTCGGGCTCAGCCCGGACGGACGGCTCCGGAGAAGGGCATCTGGAACACGGGGGCGACCCGGACACCGGTGCGCGGGTTGGCCGCGTCGACGATCTTGCCGTTGCCGATGTAGATGCCGACGTGGCTGATCGGGCTGTAGTAGAAGACGAGGTCGCCGGGCTGGAGTTCGTTGCGCGAGACCTTGCGGCCCTGGGCGTACTGCAGCGCGGACGAGTGCGGCAGCGAGACGCCGGCCTGGGCCCAAGCCATCATCGTCAGGCCGGAGCAGTCGAAAGCGTCGGGACCCACGGCGCCGTGGACGTAGCGGTCCCCGACCTGGGCCAGAGCGTAGGACACCGCGGCCTTGGCACGTCCGGAGACGGGCACATCCGCGAGTTCGGGAGCCTCAGGAGACTTGACCTTCTCGATCGCGGCGCGCTCGGCAGGCCGGAGGCCGTCGAGCACCTTCTTGGCCTCGGCGAGCTTGGACTCCACCTCGGCCTTCTCGGTGGCCAAGGCCTTGGTGGTCTTCTTGACCTCGCCGCGTCGCTCACGGGTCGCCTCCTGGCGGAGGTCAAGGGCGGCCACCTCGGCGGTGTAGCCCGAGAGCAGTGCGTCCTGGAGGTCGTTGAACGACTCCAGCGTGCTCAGCTGGGCGAGGAAGCTGGCGGGGTCCTCGGAGACGATGACCTGGCCGACGGTGTTGACACCCTCGCCCTGGTACTGACGCACGACCGAGTCACGGACCTGCTCACGCACGGTGTTCATGCGACGGTTCTGACGCTTCTCGTCCGAGGACAGCGAGGAGACCTCGGAGTCGAGGTCACCCAGACGCTCCTTGGCGTCGTTGAGCCGCTCCTGAGCCTGTTCGGCCTGCTGGTAGAGACGGTCGACCTTGGCCGACGCCTCCTCCACGGTGGGCTCAGCCTGGGCGGGGAGAACGGCAGCAGCGCCGGCGACAGCGAGGACGGCCAGCATGCCCACGGAGCGTCGGACACCTCGGGCCTGACGGATCCGGTGGGCGTGGCTCGTGCGGTCGGTCGTCACGGGTGACGTTCTCCTCTGCTGTCCTGGGTGAGCGGGAGGCCCACCCGAGCGTGCGTCGCGAGTTTAGACCGCAGTGTTCTCGCGGCCCAAGGTGGTCCGCCCCCTGAAGCGAGGACGGACGGGTACACCGCAGGGAGCGAGCCGTGTGGGCCCGCTCCCTGCGGCGTCTGGATCAGTTGGCCTGGTCCGAGGCGTCGACGGCGTTGCGGTCGACGAGCTCGATCGCGTCGGAGCGACCACACCAGCGGCAACTGATCGACTCGACCTCTTCACCCTTGAGCTCGGTGTGCTCGACGACGACGTCGCCGGCGAGGTCGAGGTGCCAGAACTCGGTGGTGCGGCGGGTGCGCGTGACGTCGAACCTGGTCAGGTTGCCGCACCCCGCACACCGCAGTCGAGTAGTGGTTCCGGGGAGTTCAACAGTCACCTCAAGCGCCCTTCATCAGTCACAGCTTTCGGTCACAGCCTAGTCGCGGTTTGCGAACGTGTCGGCGGCGGTCCCTACCGTTGGGTTCATGAGCACCACAGGCGTCCCGATGTGGGACGACCAACTCCCCCTCTCCTCACTCGGTCGCCCCCTCGCCGACCTCACCTTCACCGTCGTCGACCTCGAGACCACGGGCGGCTCCGCGGCGAAGGGCGCGATGATCACCGAGATCGGCGCAGTGCAGGTGCGTGGCGGCGAGGTGTTGGGTGAGTTCGCGACCCTGGTCGACCCCTGCGGACCGATCCCTCCGTTCATCGCTCGACTGACCGGCATCGACGACGCGATGGTGGACGGCGCTCCCCGGATCGAGTCGGTCCTGCCCGCCTTCCTCGAGTTCGCGGCGGGGACGGTGCTCGTGGCCCACAACGCTCCCTTCGACGTCGGCTTCCTCAAGCACTTCGCCCAGGAGCAGGGTCGGGAGTGGCCCGGCTTCGAGGTGGTCGACACCGTCACCGTGGCCCGGCGCGTGGTCACCCGGGACGAGGCCCCCAACTGCAAACTGGAGACGCTGGCCAAGCTCTTCTCCGCCAGCACCACACCGGTCCACCGGGCCCTCGACGACGCGCGAGCGACCGTCGACGTGCTGCACGCGCTGATCGGTCGCCTCGGTGGACAAGGGGTCCAGACACTGGAGGAACTGCGCAGCTGGTCGGGGCAGGTCAGCGACGCGCAGCGACGCAAGCGCAACCTCGCCGACGGCCTGCCGACCGGCCCCGGGGTCTACGTCTTCGAGGACGCCGCGGGCCTCCCGCTCTACGTCGGCACGTCACGCAACGTCCGCAAACGGGTGCAGACCTACTTCACCGCGTCGGAGAGCCGGAGTCGGATGCGCGACATGGTTGCACTGGCGGAGCGGGTGCGCGCGATCGAGTGTGCGACACCGTTGGAGGCCGCGGTGCGCGAACTCCGCCTCATCGCCGCCCACAAGCCGCGCTTCAACCGACGTTCCCGGACTGCGGAGAAGACGGTCTTCGTCAAGGTCACCGACGAGGCGTGGCCCCGCCTCTCGATCGTCCGGTCGACGACGGAGAACGACGTCGTACTCGGCGCGTTCCCCCGTCGCAGTGCTGCCGAATCGTTCGTCGAGACCCTGCACGAGACGTTCACCCTGCGCCAGTGCGGTGGCCGGATGCCAGCCAAGGGCACCGGGTCCTCGTGCGCCCTGGCTGATCTGGGGCGCTGTTCGGCCCCCTGCGTAGGCGGTGTCACTCGCGAGGAGTACTTCCTCACCCTCGACGCCCTGCGTGCCTCGGCCCACAGCAGCCCCGGCCCCGTGCTCGCCTCGCTCTCCGAACGGATGGCCGTGCGCGCCGAGCAGGAACGCTACGAGGAGGCGGCTGACCTTCGGGACCGTGCCGTCCGGTTCGCACGCGCCACGGCACGGCACCAGCGCCTGCGTGCCTTCACCGCGGTCGCAGCGCTGGTCGCGTCGCGACGCGAGGACGACGGGCACTGGTCGGTGCATGTGTTCGCCCACGGCCGACTCACTGCCGCCGGGGTGATCCCGCCCCGTGCCGATGCCTGGGAGTACGTCCGGGTGCTCAAGGCTGGCGCCGAGACGGTGGTGCCGACTTCGGGACCACTGCCGGCAGCCACGTCGGAGGAGAGCGAACTCGCCCTGCGCTGGCTCGAGCAGGACGGCGTCCGTCTCGTCGAGGTCGAGGGCGCGTGGGCCTCCCCGTACCCCGGCGCCGGTTCGCACCTGTCGGTCTGGCAGCCGGCGGCGCAGGCGCGCGATGCCGCCGTCATCCCTTCGGAGCAGGGACTGACGGGCCGCCCGCGACGACGCTGACACGTGCCGTCACGGGCCGTCACAGGACAGCGCGTCGGCCAGACCGTGGGTCAGTCGAGTCCCAGCGCGAACGCCGAGTCGAGGTCGTGCTGGGAGTAGGCGCGGAACGCGATGTGCGTCTCGGTCTCCAGAACGCCCTCCACCTTGTTGAGTCGGTCCGCCACCACCGCTGCGATGTCCTCGTGCTGACGGACCCGCACCAGCGCGATCAGGTCGATCTTGCCGGTCACGGAGTAGACCTCGCTGACTCCCTCGAGGGACGCGATCGCCTCGGCGACCTCGGGGATACGGTTGACTTCGGCCTTGACGAAGACGATGGCGGTGATCATGGGTTCACGTTACCCACGTCCCGGCAGGCCCCCGCAAGGCGATCGAATTCAGCATTCCGGCCCTCCTGTCCGGCTCGGCGTGAGAATGTCGAGCCGTGTCCAATGCTCCTTCCCTCGTCTCGCGCCTGCGAGACGCCGGACCGCTGCTGCTCCTCGTCGCTCTCGTGGCGGTGATCGTGAGGGCAGTGCTACGCCCCGTGACCAACGCCGACACGTTCTTCCATCTGCGCCTGGGGGATGAGTTCCGCGCCGATTGGAGCATCTCCTCCCCGGGAACCGTCACCGAGTTCGCGAACCGGGACTGGACGAGCACCCAATGGCTCGCCCAGCTCGGCATGGCCCAGGCCGAAGCGTGGGGTGGCCTCCGGGGAGTGGCCGTCCTGACCGCTCTCGCAGTTGTGTTTCTCGCCTTCTCGTTCTACTTCAGCACTAGATTCGCGGGGACCTTCGCTTGGTCGGCGCTGATCATCCCTGTCGCTCTCTTTTCCTGCGCCATGTACCTCACCGGGCGCCCCCAGGTGCTCAGCTACGCCTTCGCCGCGCTGGTAACCGGTGCGTGGGCGAGCAGCCTGCGCAGCGGACGCACTCCCTGGTGGACCATCGGGCTGACGTGGTTGTGGTCCGCCCTCCACGGCATGTGGCCGGTCGCCCTCCTCGTGGGAGCCACCGCCGTGTTGGGCATGGCGGTCGACCGCTCCGTGCGCCCGCGCCAACTCGGCAAGCACGCCACGTGCTTGACCGCGTCAGCCCTGATCGTGTTGATCTCACCCGTAGGTCTCGACGTCTACCGGGCCGTCTTCAGGGTGGGAGCGATCAGCGAGTACTTCCTCGAATGGGGGCCCGCCAACTTCCGCAACCTTACGGGTGTGCTCGCAGTGTTGTTGGTGCTCGCAACCATCGTGCTGGCCAGTCGCAAACGCGACTCGGGATGGGCCCCTCTGCTTCTCGCTCTTCTGTCATGCGCTTGGATCCTCTACTCCGCCCGCACAGTGCCGATCGGAGTCGCCATGTCCGTACCACTGCTGGCTCTTCTCGGCACCGATCCCGGCAGCGCCCGACGCATACCGTGGGAGATACCCATCGTCGTCATCGCTGCAGCGGAGATCGCTGTGTCCTGCACAGTGTGGTCCAAGGGACTCGAGCAGGACCCTCGCGCGACGAGCGCAGCACATGCCTCGGTGGACTCACTCCCCCACGGCACAGCCCTGCTCAACGACTGGGGCGAAGGCGGCTACGACATGTGGCGGCACCGCGATCTCCAGATCTTGATGCATGGCTACGGCGACATGTTCACCAACTCCGAGCTGAAGCGGAACTACAACCTTTCACGACTCGAGCCCGGCTGGTACCAGGAGATCACGGGTCTCGGACTCCGCGAGGCGCTGTTGCCGAGCGAAAGCGCTCTCACCGCAGCCCTGATCGAGGACAAGGGCTGGGTGGTCGTCGCGAAGGACATCGCGCCGCGCAAACGGGATGTCGACGCGACAACACCGATGACGCACCTCCGGGCACCGTGAACTCAACCGGGACCGGGAACGGGAACGGGAACGGGAACGACGAGTCGACGGCACCCTTGGCAGGCCGTCAGGTACTGTCCACTGGGGCAGGATTCGCCGCGTCCGTCGTCCTCACCGCTCTCGCCCAGTTCTTCACGTTCCCCGTCCTGATCAGTTCTTTGGGGGCTGACCAGTGGGGCGGGTTGACCGTCGGCACCACCCTCGGTGTCCTGACGGCTTCTCTTGCCAGCTGGGGTTGGGCAACGACGGGAGGGGCCCGCACCGCGGCCCTTTCACCGGATGCGCGAGCGGTGTGGGTCCGAGCTGCCATCACCGTGAGCTGGCTGCTCGCGCCTGTCGCTTGCGCCGTGGTCATGGCAGTCACGTCCGTGGTGCCGACTGCCGACCAGACAGCAACCCGACTGGCTGCCTTCGTGTCCGTGGTTCAGATAGGCATGACGCCGGCCTGGTTCTACGTGGGGACCAAGGCCCCCGGACGCCTGTTCATCTTGACAACCGTTCCCACCATGACCGGGATCCTCTCGGGCGCTCTTCTCGCCCACCTGACCGGTGACGCCAAGACCCACGCCGGCGCCAACCTGGTGGCGACGCTGACCGCGATGGCACTCGTCCAGAACGACGTCCTCAGGTCGACACGGTCGAGATCGCACACGCTCACGCGAGCGGAGCTGCGCTGGGCCATGACGGCCCAGGCTCCCGGCCTGACCGCAGGACTGCTCGCCGCGTTCAACAGTTGCCTGCCGATCCTTGTGGTGGCGCGCTGGTTCCCCACCGGCCTCCCCACATTCGCGCTGGGCGAACGCCTTTACCGCATGGCGCTCTCCCTCTCCCTTCCGGTGGCCCAGAGCCTGCACGGGCATGTCCCATCGGCCTCCGGCGCCCTGACGCTACGGCGCATGGCGACGGCTCTGGTTCCGCTCACGATGGTCGCCACTGCCATCGGAGCAGGATTCGCCACTGCCCTTCCTGCAGCGTCACGGATCTACACACGTGGTGACATCATCATGGAATGGCCGACCGCAGTGTGCTTCGGGATCGCCTTGTCCTGCCTGGTCGTGACGTCGTCCCTGGGAGTCGCCGGACTCGATGCCTCGGGCCACTCCGTCGGACTAGTGCGGGCTAGTGTCTGCGGCCTGGTGGTGTGCCTCGTGACCTGTGCGGCAGCCGCCGTCTGGGCGCCTTCGGCCGGAGGAGTGGCCGGAGCGGTGTGTGCCGCGGAGGCATGCGTGCTGGCGGTTCAGATCCGAGAACTGAGCCGTGTCCAGAAACTCATCCCCACCGGCGACGCAACATCGCCACGGCCTTCCTGAGCACCGGCTCGCCGCCCACCTGAACCACGCGTCGGCGCAAAACCCTCAGCTCCGGATGTCCTTCGATCCACACGTTGAGGAGACGCTCACCGAGAAACCCCAGGGCCCGAGCCTGATAGGCGTTCCGCCCATCCAGATCGATGTGACTCTCCACCTTCTCGAGCACTTCGAACAACCATGCGCAGTACGCCTCGGCATGCTCAGGACGCGCCAGGAACATGTTGTAGAGGCTCAATGATCTGCGCTGCATCACCCGATTCCACGCCGGCAGCAGATGAGGCGAGCACTCCTCCAGGACCTGTTCCACCACCGACAGGTCGCTCTCCACGTGCGCGTGGGCATAGTGTGAACGGACTGTCTCGACGACGTAGTAACGTCTCCGCGGGAGCACCACGTCGAAGTCTGCCAGCAACCCTGCCGCTTCGATCCCGGACAGGACTCGCGTGCCCTTCGGCCCTTGCGCCTCGCCTCTGAAGTAGCGCCGATAATGGCTCAGCCCAAGGCCTGACGGGTTCTCGCGGTTGCACCAGACCCAGTAGAGGGCTGTGAGCTCGCACCAATGAGCGTTGCGCTCTGAGATCGAGTGGCCCTCGTGGTCTCCGTACGTACCCGCGACTGGGCTCGCCAACGCTCGACCAGCATGCACCGGCAGGTACATGCGGTCCTCGGCAAAGACAGCCGGGGCGTGGGTGGCGATCACCATGGCGGGCAGGGACCCGACGTCAGAAGACATCTGCGCCCATGGAGTCACGGCTCGCTCTCCGGTTCACCCCATACCCGAGACCCGCCGCCGCGAGAAGAAGGATGCTCATCGGCACAGGCGCCGACTTCGCCGCCTCCAGCACGGCGTTTGTTCGCCATGCCTCCTCAGCCACGACGCCCGGAAGATTGAGGATCGAGCCCAGGGCTATGCACAGGACCTGGACGCCGAGCAGTGCTGCGAACAGGGAACGCGTCCTCCTCCCGGAATTGGTGAAGGCGAGGGCCACTGACGGTGCAGCGCACACCACGAACTCGATGCCGAGCCGATGTCCCCAGAACGTGTCTCCGCCGTGGAACACTTGAGCGAATCCCTGCACCACGGTGTACAGAAGGCCAGCACTCAACAGCGCCCATGCCCAGTCAGGAACTCTCACGCGCCCCATCACCAGCACCGGAACGCAGACCAACGCGATCGGCGTCCACGGAAGGACGCCACGCTCCGGCGAGAGGAACAGCCCCAGCTCGTTGCTCCAGAGATGCTCGTATCGGTCAGTGAGATCAGAAACCGAACCCACACGGTAGGAGCCGGTGAGGGTCCACACACCGAACATCCAACGACTCCACAGCACCGTCCCGCAGAGAGAAAGGGCGCTGCCCGCCCCGATCTTCACCAGGATCCCCAGATCCCTCCGCGAGAGCGCCACCCAGATTCCGACCACAGCCGGCACCAGAGTGAAGTGTGAGCGCCCCCAGATGCCGACCCCCAGCAGAAGACCCAGCGCCCACCAGTTTCGATGCGCCGCCGCCCATGCGCCGGCACAGACCGCGAAGACGGTGAGCGTGTGGGGCCAGATACCGTCTGCCGCCACTGACCACACCGGGGTGGCCAGCGCGACGACGCCGGTTCCGACGAGAGCGAGACGGAGGCTCGCGACCCGGCTAAGCGCCAAGAAGAGGAGAGTCATGGCGCTCGCCGTCACCAGTGCCGCTGTCAACGCTGCGGGCAGGACCGAGAATGTGTCACCGCCGAAGAGGGCGTAGGCCGGGAGCCCCAGAATCACCACTCCAGGGGCTCGGCTGGTGACGTCGTGCTCCTCGTTCCTCCCGATCCAGACGTCACGCAGAAGGTGATCCTGCAAGTACTCCGGTGGCACCCACCTCGTGTGCTCGACGGCGAGCAACCACGAACCATGGTTGGCCGTGACCACGTCCAGACTGGGTTCGAGGGACACCGTCAGGACATACGTCACCGCCAGACCGAGGAGGACGGCCAACGCCACTTTCCTCCGACGGCCAGCAGACGGCACCCACGGCTGACGGTCCGGGCGCGCCTCTCTTCTGTCTTCGGCCAGCATCGATCTCATCGCGCTCCTTCTCCACGCAGGACGACGCCCACCGTGCGCCACAGAATGACGAGGTCCACAAGCATGGACCAGTTCTCCACGTAGTAGAGATCGAGACGAGCCGCCTCCTGCCAGGTCAGACGCGATCTCCCGGAGACCTGCCACAACCCGGTGACCCCGGGAAGCACCCGAAGCCTGAGCGACTCTGTTCCCCGGTACAGAGCAACCTCCTCGGGCACCTGGGGACGTGGCCCGACGAGCGACATCGTGCCGTTCAGAACGTTGAGCAGCTGTGGCACTTCGTCCAGAGACGTGCGCCTGATGAAGCGGCCCACCGCAGTGATCCGGGGGTCGTCCTTCGGTTTGAAGAGCGGACTCCCGGAGGTCCCCGTCTCCTCCAGCATCTGCCGCAGGTCAGCATCTGCTCCGACGCGCATCGATCGAAACTTCCAGATCATGAACTCTGCTCCGTCTCGCCCGATGCGGACCTGACGGAAGAAGACGGGCCCCGGCGAGGAGATCTTCACCGCCGCTGCCACCCCCAGCAGCACCGGGGAGAACAGAATCAGGAGAATCAGCGCCGAGAAGCGATCGAAGGCAGCCTTCAGCGCCCCGCCCGCGCGTGCAAAGGATGGCTCCTCGACCTTCACCAACGGCTGCCCTCCGACAAACGTCAGGGCCAGTCTCTCCGGGGAAACATCAACGAGATGCTGAGACACGAGGACCTCGACGTCCTCCTCCAGGGCCCATCTCAGGGCGCGCATCCCCTCGTGGCCGAGCTCGCCCGGATCGGTGACGACGACGGCCTTGGCGCCGCTGCTCCCAACTGCGCGAACGAGCGCAGGAGCGATCTTCGCGCCGTCTCCGCCATCGGTGGCGAACACGTCCTCCGCTGCCCAGCCAGCGACGACCCGATGGCCGCTGAGAGGCGATTCGAACTCCCGACTCACGCGATCGACAGCGTCTCGACTGCCCACGACCAGCGCCGGCACCACGAAGTGTCCCCGGGAACGCAGCCGTCGGATGATCCGTCGCCACGTCCAGCGGGACAGCAGCAGGCCCACCAAGCCCACCGGAAGCGCAACAGCGACGTAGCCACGCGAGAAGTCGATCTTCAGCAGGACCGAGAGCACTGCCGCGGTGCCGAACGTCCAGAGCGTCGCACGACCCAACCGCCTGTACTCCTCGAGTCCGCCTCCGAGGACGTCCCGCGACCGCGACTCGCTGAGCGACAGGGCCCAACACCAGGCCGCGGTGAGCGCGAGGCCCAACTGTGGATAGGTGAGCTCAATCGGCCCCCAGGTCCGCTCCTCCGTGGCAAGGCCGAACTTCACCAACATGGCCACCCAAGAGGCACTGATCAGAACAAACAGATCGCTCAGCACAAGCCCAATGGCCACACCCCGTGCCGTCATCGTTCCCCTGCCGTCCCACCAGTCCTCTGCAGGAGGTTAGATCGGCTTGCGGTGTCGGCGGAGCCGTTTGAGGAGAGTGACCGTCGAAGGCGCCCGGCGGGGCCGCTCAGCCCTTCGTGGACGCGGCGACCCAGTCGCCGAGGAGCTTCTCGGCCGCACCGGAGTCGATCGCAGCGCGCGCCCGGTCGATGCCCGCGGCCAGGGCAGCCGTGACGTCGCCGCCCGCTCCCTCGTGCACGGCCAGAGCCGCACCGCAGTTCAGGAGCACCGCGTCGCGCACAGCGCCCTTGTCGCCGGCCAGGAGACGGCGCACGGCCTCCGCGTTCACCGCGGGGCTGCCGCCCTCCAGGTCCTCGATCGGGCTGAGGGAGAGGCCGAGGTCGCGGGGGTCCACGACCGTGCGGACCACGCTGTCGCCCTGGACTGCCCAGACGGTGGAGGTTCCGGTGACGGTGAGCTCGTCGAGCCCATCGTCGCCACGGAATACCCATGCCTCGAGACCACGACGTGCGAAGACCTCGGCCATGAGCGGCGCCATCCGGGCGTCGGCACAGCCGATCGCCTGGGCGGCGGGGCGGGCGGGGTTGGAGAGCGGCCCGAGGAAGTTGAAGGTGGTGGCGATGCCCAGTTCACGACGCGGGACCGCGGCGTGGCGCATGGCCGGATGGAAAGCCGCAGCGAAGCAGAACGTGATGCCCACCTCGTCCGCGATCTCCGCCACACGCGTGGTCGGCAGGTCGAGGCGGATGCCCAGAGCCTCGAGCACGTCGGCAGACCCGCAGGCCGAAGACGCGGAGCGGCTGCCGTGCTTGACGACCTTGGCTCCCGCAGCGGCAGCGACGATGGCGGACATCGTGGAGATGTTGACCGACATGGAGCGGTCCCCACCGGTGCCGACGATGTCGAGCAGCCGACCGCTCACCCGGATCGGGTTGCCGGCAGCGAGCATGGCGGCGGAGAGACCCATGAGCTCCTCGACCGTCTCTCCCTTGCTGCGCAGGGCCACCGCGAATCCGGCGATCTGTGCGGGCGTGGAGAGTCCGGCGAGGACTTCCTCCATCGCCCAGGTGGCCTGGTCGACGGTGAGGTCCTGTCCAGCCACGAGCGTGGTGAGCAGCTCGGGCCAGTGGTGCGCGGTCATCGGGGAACCTCCGGGGAAGGGTCGGCCAGCAGACCGGCGACGGTCCGGGCGAGGAGAACGGGATCGATCGGGTGGGACACGACGGCGTCAACGCCGCTCCAGGTGGCCAGCCACGCATCCTGGGGACGGCCGGTCAGCAGCACCACCGGCGGGCAGGTCGGGTGCTCGTCGCGCAGCTGCTTCGCCAGACCGGTCCCCCCGACCGGTGCGGACTCCCCGTCGAGGACGAGCAGGTCGACGTCGCCGGCACGCACGTGGTCGAGCACCACGGCTGCCGTCGCGACGTTGACGTAGTGCACCTCACCACCGGACCGGTCCGGGTGGGGGCCCAGAGCCAGCATCACGCTGTCGCGGACGTCGCGGTCGTCGGAGTAGACGAGCACCTTCTGGATCACGGGCCGTGCCGAGGTCGTGTCGCTCACCTGCGGATCGTACCGCCCCCGCCCGTTCGTGGCTCCGAGCAACCGTCTACGACGCTCTGTAGTGCGGTTCGAGGTGAATTTTCACGCTCAGGTGGGTGCAAATCCGACCAAGACGGGGACCCCGGGGTGCCTCCGGGGCCGGTTACCTACATAATGAGTTCCGTGGCGACAGCAACGACGGCTATTCCGGCATCCCGACTTCACGGTGACCACGACCGACCCTCGATGGTCAGCGTGGGCACGATCGTCTGGCTCTCCAGCGAGTTGATGTTCTTCGCGGCTCTGTTCGCGGCGTACTTCACGATTCGCGCGAACGTCCCCGAGCTCTGGGCACAGGAAACGGCGCATCTCAACGTGCCGTTCGCTCTGGGCAACACGACCATCCTCGTGTTGTCCTCCGTGGCCTGCCAGTTCGGTGTGTTCGCGGCTGAGCGTGGGCAGGTGGGCCGCAAGGGCTCCCTGCTCAACCTCAAGGGCTGGGGCCTTCGCGAGTGGTTCATCCTCACGTACGTCATGGGCGCGATCTTCGTCGCTGGACAGGCTCTCGAGTACGTCGAGCTCGTCCACCACGGAGTGACCCTCCAGGACTCGGCCTACGGATCGGTGTTCTTCCTGACCACCGGCTTCCACGGGCTCCACGTGATCGGTGGACTCATCGCCTTCCTCTTCGTGCTCGGCCGCACCTACGTGGCGCGCCGTTTCACGCACGAGCAGGCAGTCAGCGCGATCGTCGTCTCGTACTACTGGCACTTCGTCGACGTGGTGTGGATCGCGCTCTTCGCAGCGATCTACCTCATCCAGTGAGTCCCGATCCGGATCTGAAGAGGATTTAGACAATTGCGTTCCCTTAACCGAGCCGCAGGTCGGCTCTCCCGGCAACGCCGGGGTCCGCTCGCGGGGCTTGCCGTACTGCTCGCCGGTCTCCTGATGACCGGCGGGCTGTACGCCGCTTTCTCCCCGGCAACAGCTCACGAGACCGAGTCCGACACCGCGAAGATCGAGAAGGGCCGCGAGCTCTTCCTGGTCGGCTGCTCGTCGTGCCACGGCCTCAACGCGGAGGGCATCAGCACCCAGCGTGACGGCCAGCAGTACGGCCCGTCACTCATCGGTGTCGGTGCCGCCGCAGTCGACTTCCAGGTCGGCACCGGCCGCATGCCGATGGCTCAGCCCGGCGCCCAGGCGCCTCGCAAGACGGTCGCCTACAACGAGGAAGAGACCGAGCAGCTCGCTGCTTACGTCGCCTCCCTCGGGGCCGGACCGGCCGTTCCGACCGAGTCGGACTACAGCATCGACGGACTGTCGGCGGAAGAGCGTCAGGAGGCCATCAAGAACGGTGGCCAGATCTTCCTCACCAACTGCACCGCGTGCCACAACTTCAACGGCTCCGGTGGCGCCATGCCGCGCGGCGGCTACGCTCCCGCGCTGAAGGGCGTCGAGGAGAAGCACATCTACGAGGCCATGCTCACCGGCCCGCAGTCGATGGACGTCTTCTCCAACGGCAACCTCTCCCCGGAGCAGAAGCGCGACGTCATCGCGTACCTGAAGTCCATCGAGAACCCGACCGAGTACGGCGGCTTCGGCCTCGGCGGCCTGGGCCCGGTCTCTGAGGGCATCTTCGCCTGGCTGTTCGGCGTCGGCGGTTCCGTCGCGTTCGCCATCTGGATCGCCGCCCACACGACCCGCTCGAAGAAGGGCAAGGTGGAAGCGTGAGCAACCACGACTCCAACCTCCCCGAGGTGACGGAGAACGACCTGTTCCCGAACCCCGGCGTCCCGGCGCACACCCCGCGCCCCACGGACGTCGACCCCAAGGCCGAGAAGCGCGCCGAGCGCCAGGTTGCGATGTTCTTCGTCGCGTCCCTGGTCTTCGCCGTCCTCTTCATCGTCAGCTACTTCAAGCTGAGCGTCGGCGACGACTGGGACACCTGGCTCGGCTTCGGTGCCTCCACCGTTGCGCTGGGCGTCACCATGGGCCTTGCGCTCATGTGCATCGGCATCGGTGTCATCCAGTGGTCGCGCAAGCTCATGACCGACGTCGAGGTCGTTGACTACCGCCACGCAGTCGCCTCCCCGGAGGAGGACCGCGCGGTCGCCATCGCTGAGCTGGAGAAGGGTCTTGCCGAGGCCGGCATCGCCCGTCGCCCGCTCGTGCGCAACACCCTCCTCGCCGCCCTCGGTGGCGCCGGCGCCATGGCGCTGGTCTCCTTCCGCGACCTCGGTCCGTCCCCCTGGGACGTCGACGACGCGGACAAGGGTGAGGGCCTGCGCCACACCCTGTGGAAGAAGGGCGAGCGCATCGCTCGCGACGTCGTCGGCACCCCGATCCTGGCTTCCGAGCTCGAGATCGGTGACCTCGTCAACGCTCAGCCGTTCTCCCTCCTCGAGGTGGACGAGAAGACCGGTCAGCACAAGATGCACGGTGGCGAGGTCCAGGTCGCGAAGTCCAAGGCTTCGCTGATCCTGCTCCGCATGCACCCGGACGACATCAAGCCGGGCGAGGGTCGCGAGAACTGGGACGTCAACGGCATCGTTGCGTACTCCAAGATCTGCACCCACGTCGGTTGCCCGATCTCGCTCAACGAGCGAACCACCCACCACCTGCTCTGCCCCTGCCACCAGTCGACCTTCGACCTGGCCGACAGCGGCAAGGTCGTCTTCGGACCGGCTCACCGGGCGCTCCCGCAGCTCCCGATCGCCGTCGACGCCGAGGGCTACCTCATCGCGCAGAGCGACTTCACCGAGCCAGTCGGACCGAGCTACTGGGAGCGTGAGAAGAAGTGAGTGTCGACACCACCAAGGTGGCTCACAGCAACGGCACTGCCGCTGCCGCCGCGGCACCCAGCACCAAGATTGGTCAGCTGGGCGTCTGGGCCGACGAGCGGGTCGGTCTGGCCTCGCTCGCCAAGAAGAACATCCGCAAGGTGTTCCCCGACCACTGGTCCTTCATGCTGGGCGAGATCGCCCTGTGGAGCTTCGTGGTCCTGCTCATCACGGGTATCTTCCTCACGCTCTGGTTCACGCCGAGCATGTCGGAGATCGTCTACGAGGGCTCGTACGACCAGCTCCGCGGCGTCTACATGACCGAGGCCATGGCCTCCACGCTGAACATCTCGTTCGACGTGCGTGGCGGTCTCCTCATGCGTCAGATGCACCACTGGGCCGCGATGATCTTCATCGGCTCGATGATGGTCCACCTGATGCGCGTCTACTTCACCGGTGCGTTCCGCAAGCCGCGTGAGATCAACTGGGTCATCGGCTCGCTCCTGCTGCTGATCGGCACCATCGAGGGCTTCACCGGCTACTCGCTCCCCGACGACCTGCTCTCGGGTACGGGTGTGCGTGCCGCGGACGGCTTCATGAAGGCCGCTCCGATCGTCGGAACCTGGATGTCGTTCTTCGTCTTCGGTGGCGAGTTCCCGGGTGAGATCTTCATCCAGCGCTTCTACATCCTGCACGTGCTGCTCCTGCCGGGCATCCTGCTCGCCCTGATCGCCGCGCACATGATGCTGGTCATGTACCACAAGCACACGCAGTGGCCTGGCCCCGGCCGCACCAACGACAACGTCGTCGGTTACCCGCTGCTCCCCGTCTACATCTCCAAGATGGGTGGCTTCTTCTTCAGCGTCTTCGGCATCATCGCCCTCATGGGTGGTCTGCTGACGATCAACCCGATGTGGAAGTACGGCCCGTACGACCCATCCAAGGTCACCGCTGGTTCGCAGCCTGACTGGTACATGGGTTGGCCCGACGGTGCTCTCCGCATCATCCCGGGCTGGGAGTCGGTCATCTTCGGCTACACGATCAGCTGGAACATTCTGCTTCCGATCCTGATCCTGCCGATCGCCTTCTGGGCCCTGGTCACCGCGATGCCGTTCGTCGAGGCCGCCATCACCGGCGACAAGCGCGAGCACCACCTGCTCCAGCGCCCGCGCAACGCCCCGACCCGTACCGCCCTGATGGTCGCCTTCATGACCTTCTACGGTCTGATGTGGGCCGCCGGTGGTAACGACCTGATCGCCATCAAGTTCGACAGCAGCATCAACAACATCACGTACTTCCTGCGTGCTGCTGTGTTCATCGGACCGGTGATCGCGTTCATCGTCACCCGTCGCTGGTGCATCTCGCTCCAGCGTCACGACAACGAGGTCCTCCTCCACGGCCGCGAGACCGGCGTCGTCGAGCGTTCTGTCGACGGTGGTTACTCCGAGCGCCACGAGGCCCTCTCGGCCGACGCCGCCTTCACGCTGACCGAGCGTGACCGCGAGGACAACTTGGTCCTCAGCGACGTCGAGATCGCCAAGCTCAAGGGCAAGGACCGCCGCCGCGCCAAGCGCGCTGCCTGGTGGTACGGCTACAACGTCCAGAAGCCCACCCCGGCCGAACTCGAGGCTGCCCAGCACCACGGGCACCACGACGAGATCGAGGGCTCTGACAACGCCCACTGATCCACTGGATCTCTCCGGAGGCCCGACACCCATCAGGGTGTCGGGCCTCCGGCCATTTCGGGACACCCCACTCCCCCGCCGGCTCTCCCTCCTTCCGCGCGGAATAACGACTAGGCGGCCACCGTTGGACGCTACGGAATCCAGAGTGGATTCCCGGAGATCCACGGAGGAGTGCACGATGAACCTGTCGATGCTGCACCAGAGCCCCTACGACGCCTGGCGCTGGGCCGAGGAGCAGTTCAGCCAGCGGGACTACATCGGCGCCGCCCGCACGCTGGAAGGCATTCTGGAGCACCCTGAAGCCGACGTCTCTTACCTGGCCCAGGTCCGCGAGCTCCTCGCCCGCTCGTACTACCACTCGGCTCGTCTGGCACCTGCGGTGAACGCGAGCCGCGAGGCTCTCCTCGCCGACCCGACCAACGGCTACATGGCGCTGCTCCTGAGTCGCGCACTGGAGCGCCAAGGCAACAAGGAGGAGGCGGCCAAGTACCGTCTCCGCGCCGAGACGCTCGGCGAAGAGGTGTGAGCATCCCTGACGCGGCACACGTCGGTTCCCCGACGTGTCGTCGTGTCGACAGAGCACTGGCGCTGCTCGGTCGTTCCCGCTGTGGCGCCGTCGCGGCCGCAGCACTGGACGGCGCCACGCGCTACCGCGACTTCTTCGAGGCCGTCCCAGGCATCAGCCACGCCGTGCTTGCAGCCCGGCTTCGTGAGCTCGTGTCCCTCGGGCTCCTTGAACATCGCGACGGCACCTACCGCTGCACGGCAGAGACGCACGCTCTCGCGCCCACCTTCACAGCACTGGAGGAGCTCGTCAGCCTCCATCCCCATCTCTTCGACGCGTGACCCCTACTTCTCCAGGAGCAGCCATGACTCTCGAACTCGGCCTCGACACCTTCGGCGACGTCCCCCACGGCCCCGACAGCACTCCCCTCCCCCACCACCAGGTGATCCGCCAGATCGTCGACCAAGCAGTCCTGGCCGAGGAGGTCGGGCTCGACGTCTTCAACGTCGGCGAGCACCACCGCGAGGACTTCGCGATCACTGCTCCGGACGTGGTGCTGGCCGGCATCGCGGGACGTACCGAGCGGATCACCCTGGGCACGGCCGTGACCGTCCTCAGCTCGGAGGACCCGATCCGCGTCTACGAGCGGTTCGCCACCCTGGACGCGCTCTCGTCGGGCCGCGCCGAGGTGACGTTGGGTCGAGGTTCGTTCACCGAGTCGTTCCCCCTCTTCGGGCTCGACCTCGACGACTACGAGATCCTGTTCGAAGAGAAGCTCGAGTTGTTCAGCCAGTTGCGCACCGAGCAGCCGGTGGCCTTCACAGGGAGCCACCGCCGACCGTTGAAGTCGACGCAGGTCTACCCGCAGACCGAACGCGGGACGCTGCCCGCCTGGGTGGGGGTGGGCGGCTCGCCGGAGTCGGTCGTCCGCGCCGCACGACACTCGCTTCCGATGATGCTCGCCGTCATCGGCGGCTCACCGTCGCGGTTCGCCCCGTTCGTGGATCTGTACCACCGCGCACTCGCCGAGTTCCATCTCCCCGAACTCCCCGTCGGCGTCCACGCGCCCGGCTTCGTCGCGGGCACTGACGATGAGGCCAAGGACCTGCTGTACCCGCACTTCAAGGCCAGCCGTGACCGGATCGGGGCGGAGCGTGGCTGGGGTCCGATGTCCCGGATTCAGTTCGAGCAGGAAGTCTCTCACGGGGCACTCTTCGTCGGATCGCCCGAGACGGTCGCCACCAAGATCGCCAGCACGGTCAAGGAACTCGGCCTGAGTCGCTTCGACCTCAAGTACACCAACGGCCCTCAGCCCCACGAGGAGCTCATGGAGTGCATCCGCCTCTACGGCACCGAGGTCGCACCCCTGGTCCGCGAGATGCTGCAGGACTGATCAGTCCCCTGGCAAGTGGGAGCAGAAATGCGCGAAGGGCGCGGAGTGGAAGATCCACTCCGCGCCCTTCGCGGTGGGCAGGCAGGCTCAGTGAGCGTGCGCGCCGCGGTAGTACTCGAAGACCCAGCCGACAGCGGCGACCATCGCGAGGCCGAAGGCCACCACGAACAGCCACCATGCAGTCATCGCGATCGCGAAGACAGCCAGTGCAGCCGGAAGGGCGCACCACAGCGGCCACCACGAGAAGGGCGGGAAGAAGCCGTACTCGCCGGCTCCGTCCGCGATCTCAGCGTCGAGACGGTCCTCGGGACGAGCGTCCATGCGCTTGGCCTGGAAACCCAGGTAAGCAGCGACCATGAGCGCCAGGAAGGTGGCCATGGTCAGGGCGGACGTACCGGTCCAGTCTCCCGCGATCACCCAGTAGGCCGGGGTGACCAGTGCGAAGAAGATTCCGCACATTCCGAAGATCCAAGCTTCGACCTTCATCGGGCGCCTCCCTCAGTGGTGTCGTCCTCGTCGTGCGCAGCGAGCTCCGGGTGGTGGAGGTCGAACGCCGGGGACTCGGAACGGATGCGCGGCAGCTTCGAGAAGTTCTGACGCGGCGGCGGGCACGAGGTGGCCCACTCCAGCGAGCGACCCCAGCCCCACGGGTCGTCAACCTCGACCTTGGGAGCGTTGCGCGTCTTGTAGACGTTCCAGAGGAACGGCAGGGTCGAGACGGCGGTGAGGAATGCACCCACGGTGGAGATCTGGTTCAGCAGCGTGAAGCCGTCCTCGGGCAGGTAGTCCGCGTAACGACGCGGCATGCCCTCGACGCCCAGCCAGTGCTGGACCAGGAACGTGGTGTGGAAGCCGAGGAACAGGATCCAGAAGTGGATCTTGCCGAGACGCTCGTCGAGCATGCGACCGGTGAACTTGGGCCACCAGAAGTAGAAGCCCGCGAACATCGCGAAGACGACGGTTCCGAAGACCACGTAGTGGAAGTGAGCAACCACGAAGTAGGAGTCGGAGACGTGGAAGTCGAGCGGCGGCGACGCCAGGATGACACCGGTCAGACCACCGAAGAGGAAGGTGGTCAGGAAGCCCATGGTCCAGAGCATCGGGGTGTCCATCGAGATGGATCCGCCCCACATCGTTCCGATCCAGTTGAAGAACTTCACGCCCGTCGGCACGGCGATCAGGAAGGTCATGCCCGCGAAGAACGGGAGGTCGACCTGACCGGTGACGAACATGTGGTGAGCCCACACAGCGATCGAGAGGATCGCGATGGCGAGCGTCGCGGCAACCAGACCGACGTAACCGAAGATCGGCTTGCGCGAGAAGACCGGCAGGATCTCGGAGACGACACCGAAGAACGGCAGCGCGAGGATGTACACCTCAGGGTGACCGAAGAACCAGAACAGGTGCTGCCACAGGATCGGGCCACCGTGGGCCGGATCGAAGACATGGGCACCGAGGATGCGGTCAGCCTCGAGGGAGAGCAGCGCGCCGGCGAGGATCGGGAACGCGAGGAGAACCAGGATCGAGGTGATCAGGGTGTTCCACGTGAAGATCGACATCCGGAACATGGTCATTCCGGGGGCACGCATGCAGATGATCGTGGTGATGAAGTTGACGGCACCCAGGATGGTTCCCAGACCGCTGAGGTAGAGACCCATGATCCACAGGTCGCCACCCGATCCCGGCGAACGGACCGCGTCGGAGAGCGGGACGTAGGCGAACCAACCGAAGTCGGCTGCACCGGTGGGGGTGAGGAAGCCGGACGCGGCAATGAGGCCACCGAACAGGTACAGCCAGTAGCTGAACATGTTCAGGCGCGGGAACGCCACGTCAGGAGCACCGATCTGGATCGGCATGATCACGTTGGCGAAACCGAAGAACAACGGCGTCGCGAACAGCAGCAGCATGATCGTGCCGTGCATGGTGAACATCTGGTTGTACAGCTCGTCATTGACGACCTGCTGACCCGGGAACGCCAGCTCTGCGCGGATCACCATGGCCATGAGGCCACCGAGGATGAACCACACGAACGAGGTGACCAGGTACATCTTTCCGATGAGCTTGTGGTCCGTCGTGGTCAGCATGCGCACGGCCTGCTGTCCCAACGACTTACGCCCGCCCACGGGAGCGGCAGCAGCGGCGGCGCTCACTCGTGGCCTCCTTCGTTCTTGGTGCCCTCGGTCTCGAGACCGGCGACGGTGTTGACGTCCGAACCACCCAGGAGCGGCGCGTCGGCGACGGAGCCTTCCTCGACGAGTCCGTCGATGTAGGCGGCGTAGTCAGCCGAGTCAAGGACCTTGACGTCGAACAGCATGCGGGAGTGGTAGACGCCGCAGAGCTCGAAGCACTTGCCGTTGTAGTCGCCCACCTTGTTCGGCGTCACACGCATGGTGTTGACCGTGCCCGGGATGACGTCCATCTTCATGAGGAAGGCGTCGATGCCGAACGAGTGGATGACGTCGGGCGAGTGCAGCTTGAACTCAACCGTCTTGTCCTTCTCCAGCACCAGAGTCGGGCGCTCGGCGGTCGTACCCACGACGTACGGGGTCTTTCCGTCAGCGGCCTGGCCGGTGTAATTGAAGGTCCACGACCACTGCTGGCCCACGACGTCGACCGTCTGGTCGACCTTGGCGTCCTTGTCGAGCATCTCGTTCTGGGCGTCAACCGTCCAGAAGAAGAAGACGATCACCATCAGGATCGGGGCAATGGTGTAGAAGATCTCGAGCGGCAGGTTGTAGCGCGTCTGAACGGGAACCTGGTTCTTCGCGGTACGGCGGAACCTCCAGACCGCGTAGAACATGAGGGCCCAGACGATGACGCCGACAACGGCGGCCGCGACCCAGCTCCACTTCCACAGCTCGAAGGTGGCAGGAGCCTGCTCCGACGCCGGATCCGGCATCGCGAGGTTTCTGATCTGATCTTTGTCCTCAGCGGAGCACGCACCGAGTGCGAGCAGGCCGAGACCCAGCACAGCTGCTCTCACACCCTTCTTCACGGGTGCCGCTGCGCGCGAGGGGAGTTGCAGACCCACGAACGAGCCTCTCTCTCTTGGGCAGTCACGTATGGGGCCACACTATCGGAACACGTCCCCGGAGTGGAGACAGGGTCTCCCCGAGGTCGTCTCAACGGTGTGCAGTTAGGTTCTCCTCGTGCACCAGAGCAGCGACGAGACACGGGAAGAGTCGTGGTCCGAACGACCTTCGACCGGATCTGGCGACCCGTCCGGGTCCACTCTTGCACGGGTGGACCTCGATGCAGTCTCCTCCACCCCCCTGCATCCTTCCGCGCGGACCACCCTGATGGCTGCACTCGACCAGGGGTGGGCCGACCCGCGACGCCTCCACCACGAGGGTCGACGGGCCCGGATGCTGCTCGACAACGCCCGCGAAGTGGTGGCCCATTGCCTCAGCCTGCGTCCGGACGAGGTCACCTTCACGACGTCGGGCACCGACGCCGTGCACCGCGGTCTGCTGGGCCTGGCCCACGGCCGTCGACGTCACGGCGCCACGGTCGCCCACTCCGCCGTCGAGCACTCCTCGGTGCTGCACGCCCTCGACTGGCGTGGCGGGCCCACGGTCGAGGTCCCGGTGCTGAGGAGCGGCGCTCTCGACCTCGCGGCGCTCGACACGGTGCTGGACGAGCACGCGGACGACCTCGCGGCGTTCGCCCTGCAGAGCGCGAACCACGAGGTGGGCACCCGCCAGGACCTCGTCGCGGCCAAGGAACACCTCGGCGACATTCCGCTCTTCACCGATGCCTGCGCCTCGTGGGGCCACTCCCCCGTCCCCGCCGTTTGGGACGTCGCCGCAGGATCCGCGCACAAGTGGGGCGGACCGGCCGGCGTCGGACTGCTGCTCGTCCGCAAGGGGGCGCGCTGGCGTCACCCGTTCCCGGTCGATGACCGCGGCGACGAACGTGCCTCCGGGTTCGACAACGTTCCGGGCGTCCTGGCCGCCGCTGCGGCGCTGCAGGCCACGCTCACCGAGGGCGAGGCAACGCAGAGACGTCAGCATGCGCAGATCGAGCGGATCCGTCGCGCGGTGTCGACGATGGAGGACGTGGACGTGGTCGGTGATCCCGAGGACCGGCTCCCGCACGTCGTGACGTTCTCCTGCCTCTACCTCGACGGGGAGTCGTTGGTCACTGAACTGGACCGGGCCGGGTTCGGGATCGCGAGTGGCTCGGCCTGCACGTCGTCCACGATGACTCCCTCGCACGTCCTGGCCGCGATGGGAGCACTCACCCACGGCAACGTGCGACTCTCGCTGCACCGAGACACCACCGATGCCCAGATTGACGCCTTCCTCGCCGTCCTGCCGCGCGTCGTCAATGACCTGCGCGCCCGGATCGGGATGTGAACGCCATGACACCCGCAGCACTCGAACTCGACTGTACCGACCTCTTGTGTCCGATGCCGGTGATCCAGCTGGGGCGCCGGTACACCGAGGTCGCCGTCGGCGAACTCGTGGCCGTCCTCGCACGCGACGTCGCGGCGCGGGTGGACGTCCCGGCCTGGTGCCGGATGCGGGGCCAGGAGTACGTGGGTGAAGAAATGACGACGGACCAGGTGCCGAGGCACCTGGTCCGCCGGATCAGCTGAACACTGAGGGGTCAGCCCAGAGCAGTCAGCCCAGGGCAGTCAGTTCATCACGGTCAGCGCAAGGTCGAGAGGTGCGGAGCGATCTCCGCAGCGGCCTCGGCCCCGTAGGCGTTCTCAGCACGGGCCAGGAACTGCTCACGGGTGAGCGTGTACTCCTGGGTGCCGACCTTCTCCACGACGTGCGCGGCAAGCAGGCAGCCCAGCTCGGCCGAGCGTCGGGTGTCGAGCTCCCAGACCAGACCGGCGAGGAAACCGGCACGGAACGCGTCACCGACACCGGTGGGCTCAACGGCCTCCACCTCGGCCACGGCGGCAACCACGATCGGCTCGGCACCCTTGCGCTCGATCCGAACACCGTCGGCCCCCAGGGTGATCACCCAGGTGCCCACGCGGTCGAGGACCTCCTCCTTGGACCAACCGGTCTTGGAGGTGATCAGCGACGACTCGTACTCGTTGGAGAACAGGATGTCCGCGCCCTCGACGAGGCTGCGGATCAGCTCGCCGTCGCCGAAGGCGAGCTGCTGCGACGGGTCCGCGACGAAGCGGTAACCGCGCTGGCGGCACTCATCGGTGTGACGAACCATCGCCTCGGGGTCGTCGGGGCCGACGAGGACGTACTGGGCAGCACCGACGCGGTCGACGATCGGCTTGAGCTCGATCTCGCGGGCCTCGCTCATGGCGCCGGGGTAGAACGACGCGATCTGGGCCATGGAGGTGTCAGTGGTGCAGACGAAACGGGCCGTGTGCTTGGTCTCCGAGACGTGCACGGAGTCGCAGTCGACGTTGTGACGCTCCAGCCAGGCGCGGTAGCCGGCGAAGTCCTCGCCGACGGCTCCGACCAGGACCGGACGCAGGCCGAGGTTGCCCAGGCCGAAGGTGATGTTGGCCGCGCACCCGCCGCGACGGACCTCGAGGTCGTCGACGAGGAAGGAGACGGAGATCTTGTCCAGCTGGTCAGCCACGAGGGAGTCCGAGAACTGCCCTCCGAAGGACATCAGGTGGTCGGTCGCGATGGAGCCGGCGATGAGCAGAGGCATGCGACGCAGGATACCGTTCAGTACCGGTTCACGTACCAATCGGTAACACCTAGCGTCTCTCCCATGAAGCCGATCACGCAGGCAGCACACCTGACCCACGACGAGCTCTCACACCCCGCCGAAATGGTTGCCGACGCACGACGCGTCGCCTCCAGCCTGGATCTCGAGCGCGCAGCTCGCGCCGCCGTCCAGGAGGCCCCCTCCATCCACTTCGCCGACTTCCCCTCCGAGCTCCCCAAGCGAGAGATCACGGTGACGGCGGCGACGGCCGCTCTGGCGAACTCGCTGCACCTGCATCTGGACTGAGCAGAGCCGCCAGCAACAACCAGTGACACAGAGAGGCCCCCGACCGATGGGTCAGGGGCCTCTCTGCTGTCCGTCCTGCGTCACCGACCGCGCGAGCGGCCGGTGACGCAGGCGAGGATCAGTTGAACGAGTCGCCGCAGGCGCAGGAGCCGGTGGCGTTCGGGTTGTCGATCGTGAAGCCCTGCTTCTCGATCGTGTCGACGAAGTCGATCATCGCGCCGTTGAGGTACGGGACGCTCATGCGGTCGACGACGACGGAGACACCGTCGAAGTCGGTCACGACGTCACCGTCGAGGGTGCGCTCGTCGAAGAAGAGCTGGTAGCGCAGACCCGAGCAGCCACCCGGCTGGACGGAGATGCGGAGCGAGAGGTCCTCGCGGCCCTCCTGCTCGAGGAGGCTCTTCACCTTGGCGGCGGCGACCGGGCTGATGTTGATCTGGTCCGTACGACGCTCGGTGGTCTCGACCTGCTCGGTCATGTGAACTCCCAGGGGGTGGAGGCTGTTGTCTACGCGTCAATGCTCTCACACGCCGGGTTATTCCCCTGCCGCACGACGCTCTGCGGCCGCCCCGGTACGCACCGGCTCAGCCGGCGCTCCACGAACGGGCGACCCGCTCGGCGACGTCGGCCAGTGCCCCGGCGGCGTCGGCGAAGGCACGTTCGCGTCCCACCATGTCGACAAGTCCGTAGGCCGCTTCGACGCCAAGACCACGTGCCTCGCGGGCGCCGACCTCCACCGCCCCGGCGAGCACGACGCACGGTCGCAGCTGGGCCTGGGCCACTTGGGCGACCCCGTGCGGCACCTTGCCGGCACCGGACTGGGCGTCGAAGCACCCCTCCCCCGTCACCGCCAGGTCGGCGTCGGCAACCAGCGTCGTGAGTCCGACCGCGTCGGCGACGACGTCGAACCCGGGGCGTCGCACGGCACCCAGCAGCAGTGCCGCGTAGCCGAGGCCACCCGCGGCACCTGCTCCCTGCTGCAGCGAGGCGCGCAGGTCGCAGCAGCGTGCGAACTGGGACAGAAGGGCGTCGACCTCGACCACGTCGGCGTCGTCGAGCCCCTTCTGCGGGCCGAAGACCTTCGGCGCGCCGAACATCCCGGTCAGTGGGTTGTCGACGTCGGAGGCCAGGACCAGTTCAATCCCCTCCAGGCGCGCCAGGGCAGGGGCGAGGTCGACCCGGGTGACACCACGCAGGCCGTCCGGCCCGGCGTCGAGCGGCACGTCCGCGGTCACGCCGAGGCCCGCCAGCATGCCTGCTCCCCCGTCGTTGGTGCCCGAGCCTCCGGCGCCGAGCACGATGCGGGTCGCGCCCGCGTCCACGGCCGCGGCAACAAGTTCACCGACTCCACGGGTGGTGGCCGTTCGCGGTCGGTGGCGTCCCGTGAGGTGCAAGCCGTTGGCGTGCGCGGACTCGACGTAGGCGGTCACTCCAGCGCCTCCCGCGTCCGGGACCAGCAGCACCTGCGCCGGGACCATGCTGCCGTGCGGGCCACTCACCTCGAGGTCGAGCAGGTCACCGCCGAGCGTGGAGTGCAGGACGTCGACGAACCCCGGTCCCCCGTCCGCCATCGGGACAAGCACCGCGTCGAGGTCGGGCACGTGACGACGCCACCCCGCCGCCATGGCCTCAGCGGCCTCGGGAGCGGTGAGGGTGCCGGCGAACTTGTCGGGGGCGAAGACGACGCGCATGCGCACATCTTCCACCGTGACGTCGGCCCCGTGCAGCAGGGCCCGCCGTTCCCACCTCGCGGTGGGTCGACGGGCCCTGCTGGATGCCCCGGGGAGTCTGCCGGAGCGGCAGGTCAGTCCTTGGAGGTCTTGCCGGGGAGGTCGAGCATGCGCTGCAGCGCGACCTTGGCCCACTTCTCGGTCTCGACGTCGACGGTGATCTGGTTGACGACGTTGCCAGCCACCAGGTTCTCCAACGCCCAGACCAGGTGCGGGAGGTCGATGCGGTTCATCGTCGAGCAGTAGCAGACGTTGCGGTCCAGGAAGACGATGTTCTTGTCCGGGTGAGCGTCGGCGAGACGCTTGACGAGGTTGAGCTCGGTGCCGATGGCCCACGAGGTGCCGGGCTCAGCGGCCTCGATCGTCTTGATGATGAACTCCGTCGAACCGACCAGGTCGGCGCGGGTGACGACCTCGTGGGTGCACTCGGGGTGCACCATCACGGTGATGCCGGGGTGAGCCACGCGCAGCTCGTCGACGACGTCGGCGGAGAAGCGACCGTGCACCGAGCAATGGCCCTGCCACAGGATCATCCGGGCGGCACGGATCTGCTCGACCGTGAGGCCACCGTTGGGCCGGTGCGGGTTCCACACGACGCAGTCGTCGAGGGAGAACCCGAGCTCGAGGACCGCGGTGTTGCGGCCCAGGTGCTGGTCGGGGAAGAAGAAGATCTTGGCGTCGTCCTTCTGCGCGAAGGCCCACTCCAGTGCCACCTCGGCGTTGGAGGAGGTGCAGACGGCACCGCCGTTGCGACCACAGAACGCCTTGATGTCGGCCGAGGAGTTCATGTAGGTGATCGGCACGACCTGGTCGATCACGCCGGCCTCGGCGAGCGCGTCCCAGGCGTCCTCGACCTGGCCCAGACGGGCCATGTCGGCCATCGAGCAGCCGGCGCCGAGGTCAGGCAGGACGACCTTTTGGGAGTCGTTGGTGAGGATGTCGGCGGACTCGGCCATGAAGTGCACACCGCAGAAGACGATGAACTCGGCGGCGGGTCGGGCAGCAGCCTCACGGGCCAGCTTGAAGCTGTCGCCGGTGACGTCGGCGAACTGGATGACCTCGTCACGCTGGTAGTGGTGTCCGAGCACGAAGAGGCGCTCGCCGAGGGCGGCCTTCGCCGCCTCGGCGCGGGCAACCAGGTCGGGGTCGGACGGCGCCGGCAGGTCGCCGGGGCACTCGACGCCGCGCTCGGCGTCCAGGTCACGTCCCTTGCCCAGGGGCAGGAGCGGCAGGTCGATCGTCGTCATGGCGGGAATCCTAGTCGCCTCCTCGCGACCGAAGTCACACCCCGTGCCGCGGCGGAACGATCACCCGGCGACGGACGGGACCTCGAACCACACCTCGGCACCACCCAGATGCGATTCTGCCACCCCGGTACGCCCCCCTGCCCCAGCCACCAGACGACGCACCGTGGCCAGCCCCAACCCAAGTCCGGGGACGCGGCGGTCGAGGCGGACGGTGGGCGTGAAGACCCGGTCGTGGTGGTCGGGTGCGATGCCGCGGCCGGCGTCGTGGACGCTCACCCGGACCCACCCGTCGCGCTCGGACGACGCTCCGGCGACGACCTCGACCAGGGGATCCTGGTCGTCGTGAGCGAACTTCACCGCGTTCTCCAGCAACGCGACCATCAGCAGGTCCAGGTGGGCCGGCGTGAACGGGAGCAGGACATCTGTGCCCACGCCCCGGACCTCGGCCACGGCCGTTCCCGAGAACTCGTCACAGAGGCGCACCAGGGAGTCCTCGAGGTTGGCCACTCCCGGGCCGGGCGCGGCGCTGAAGGCGACCAGGTCGGCGACCATCCGCTTCATCCGGCGAGTGCCGTTGACGGCGCGGTCCAGGAGCTTGGCGACCAGGGGGTCGGTGACCTCGTCACGAGCGATCTCCAGGGACATCGACGTCGCGGCCAGGGGGTTGTTGATGTCGTGGGCGAGCTGACCGGCTCCGTCACTGAGTGCCTCGGGCGCCCGCGCGACCTGCTCCTCGAGGTCGAACACGACCCCCTGGAGAACGGCCACCTCACGGGCGGCACAGAGGGACTCCCCCACGGCCCTGACGTGCGCCGTCTGGCGCTCGGTGAACGGCTCGGGGCCTCTCTTGACGACGACCAGGGTGGCGAACTCGCGTCCCGTCCCGCAACGGAGCGGTTCATGGTGGGCCACCTCGGAGTCCCGAGGTACCCGCCCGGGAGCACGAACCACGGTGACGGGGCCGTCCGGGGAGTCGGCGACGACGTCGACGCGGGCCTCACCCAACGCCGCGGACAGCACCTCGCACAGCCCCGGCCAGATGTCGGGCACCTCGGCCTGCAGGCGGGCCGCCGCACCGGCACCCACGGGTGCGCGAGCGGACTCCACGGAAGCATGGGCTGAGGTGTCGGACGTCACAGTCCGGGAGCATCCCACACTGCCAGCCAACGCTGCAGGTCTTTCTCCAGCCGCAGTTCCCCAGCAAGTGCGTCACGCATCCTGAGTTCGAGCACGCTGTCACGTCGCGGGTCGTGGGCGTTCGCGCCCGGCACCGGGGCGAACGGGTAGAAGGTGCCCTGCTTGTAGAGGTAGACGAGCCCCACCCGTTGGCCTTCGGACGTCTCGAACCCGACGACAGTGCACAGCAGGCCCGGACCGAACCCTTGGGCCTCCAGCGCGGAGTTGACCGTGTGCAGGGCCGTGCAGAGGGTGGAGACGTCGCTGTCGGCCCCGTCACCGGTCTCGACGACCGTCCACGTGTAGCCGAAGGCGTCGACGCTGGTGGTGACCGACAACGTCGGGTCGAGCGCAAGCAGGCCACGCAACTCGTCCCCGGCCCGGTCGAAGCCGGCTCCGGTGGCGGCGCGGTAGCAGACCGATCCCTGACCGACGGGCGTCATGCCGAGCTCGGTGAGCAAGGTCAGCGCGGCGGACGGCACCTGGAACAGGGCGTCGAGGTCGGGCTGCTTGGGTCGGCTGCGCCCCAGCAGGGAGTCGAGGATGCCCATGGATTTCCTTCTCAGTGTTCGCGACCCAGTTCGGTGCCGATCCGGGCGAGCTGGTCGAGTCGCTGCTCGAGCGAGGGATGGGTGGAGGTGGCTCGACGGAAGGTGTCCCCGCTGATCGCCGGGGCGATGAAGAAGGCATTCATGGCGCCGGTGCCGCGCAGGTCCGCCGCCGGGGTCACAGAGATCTGACCCGAGATCTTCTGCAGGGCCCTCCCCAGCGCTTCCGGCTTCATGGTCAGGTACGCCCCGGCCCGGTCGGCAGCCATCTCCCGGTAGCGGGACAGGAGTCGAGTGAGGAAGAAACTGATCGCGTACACGACCAGACTGACCACCAGGGCGACCATCATGGCGGCGAACGCGGACCGGTTCTCGTTGCTGTTGCCGCGACTGCGCCCCATCCCGCCGAACTGGACCGCACGGGTCAGCATGCCGGCGGCGATGCCAGCCGAGGAGGCCATGGTCATCACCAGCACGTCACGGTGGGCGACGTGGGAGAGCTCGTGGGCCAGGACGCCCTCGAGTTCGTCGGCGCTCAGCATCCCGAGCAGGCCGGTGGTCACACAGACCACCGACCGCTCGGGAGAACGTCCGGTCGCGAACGCGTTGGGGACGTTCATCTCGGAGATCCCCACCCGCGGCTTGGGCATGTCGGCCATCGAGCAGAGACGGTCGATCATGCCGTGGAGCTCCGGCGCCTGCTCCGGGGTGACCTCACGGGCCCGCATCGCCTTCATGGCGACCTTGTCCGAACTCCACCACTGGTAGAACGCCACCGCGATCCCCGCGATCCCGATCAGGAACGCGTAGTCGCTGAAGGCGTACATCAGCACCACGACGAGCCCCACGAAGAGGCCGCCGAGCAGGAGCATGACCAACGTCATGCGGGCAGTGAGCCCGTGGTCGTCGGCGAAGCGGGTGCGGGCCACGGGGGCTCAGCCCGGGATCAGACCGTCGTCGGCGAGGAGTTCCCGGACCTCGTCGAGCGAGGCGTCAGCCATCGGCAGGATGAGGTCGTAGGCGTCGAGGCTGTCGACCTCGTGCTGCGAGCCGAGGCGACGGACACCGTCGACCAGGGCCTCGAGCGCCGGCGCGAAGGCGGCCTCGTCACCGGCGTGCACGGCTGCCTCCACGACGGCGTCGAGCGCGTTGAGCTCGTCGAGCGCGGAGTCGGCGACGTCGTACTGGCCCTCACCGAGGATGCGGATGATCATGGCTGGCTCCTCAGAAGTTCTGGTTGCGCTGCGGGTCGGTGATCTGCTCGGCCTGGAAGACACCACCGGGCTGCTGCTGCGGCGCCTGGATCGCCTCGGGGCCCTTCTTGAGGCCCTTGAGGGCGGCCAGCTCGGCCTCGACGTCGGCCGAAGCGCTCAGCGCGTCGAGCTCGCGGGCGATGTCGTCGCCGCGACCGCCGCTGTGGGAGAAGTCGTCGAGGGCACCGGAGGCGAGGAGTTCGTCCATGGCGCCGGCTCGGGCCTGCATGTCGGCGGTCTTGTCCTCGGCGCGCTGGATCGCCAGGCCGACGTCACCCATCTCCTCGCCGATTCCGGACATGGCCTCGGTGATCCGGGTCTGCGCCTCGGCTGCGGAGTAGGTGGCCTTGATGGTCTCCTTGCGGGTGCGGAAGGACTCGACCTTGGCCTGCAGACGCTGCTGGGCCAGGACGAGCTTCTCCTCCTCACCCTGGAGCTGGGCGTGCTGGGCACGGAGGTCGCTGATCTGGGTGGCGAGTCCCGACTTGCGGGTCAGCGCCTCACGGGCGAGGTCCTCGCGGCCGACGTCGATCGCCTTCTGCGCCTGGTCCGAGAGCTTGGCGGCCTGCTGCTCGAGCTGGGTGACCTGGAGCTCCACACGCTTGCGGCTGGTGGCGACGTCGGCGACACCGCGACGCACCTTGCTGAGCAGCTCCAGCTGACGCTGGTAGCTGTAGTCGAGGGTCTCGCGGGGGTCCTCGGCCTTGTCGAGCACCTTGTTGGCCTTCGACTTGAAGATCAGGCTGGCTCGCTTCATGAGACTCATGAAATCGTTCTCCTCGTGGTTGGCGCCCGATCCGAGGGTGGAGGCCGGGTGCAGCAGGGTGCGTCGTACGACGGCCCGACGAGACACTCGTCCCGGCGTGACCGAGCGCACGCGTGTGTGTGACAACCCTAGGCGCTCCTCGCAAGCCGGGCGAACAGGTCCGGGAGGGTGGTCCCCGGTATCCTCGACATCACCGGTCCGTTCGTCAGAAGGCTCCTCCGTGTCCCGATCCGCCAAGTCCGCTCCCCAGCCCCCCGCAGAGAACTCCTCCGCGGCCGGCACGCCGACCAAGGTCGGTGGCAAGGGCCGTCCCACGCCGAGCCGCAAGGAGGCCGAGGCCGCCGCCCGCGCCCGCGCCAAGACCCCGCGCAGCCGCAAGGAGATCGCAGCCGCCAACCGCAAGGCCCGCGAGTCCGCGTCGGCGAAGGTCCGTGAGGCCTACCGCACCGGCGACGAGACCCACCTGCCCTCGCGCGACCGCGGTCCGGTTCGCCGGTTCGTGCGCGACTACATCGACGTGCGCTTCTCGTTCATCGAGTTGCTGCTGCCGCTGATGGTGGTCGTGCTGCTGCTCGGCTTCGTGCCCAGCGAGAGCGTCCGCGCCAGCAGCGAGATCCTGCTCCTGGGCGTGATGCTGTTCATCGTCCTGGAGATGGTCTTCCTGCGGATGAAGCTGCGCAAGGAACTCAAGGCCCGTTTCCCGGAGGCGGACCTCAAGGGCACCACGTACTACGCGATCTCGCGCGCCATGCAGATGAAGTTCATGCGTCTGCCCAAGCCGCAGCGCAAGATCGGCGACGCGCTCGGCGAGAACTACCGCTGATCCACGTCGTCCACGCACGAGGCCGTCCGGTGTTCCGGGCGGTCTCGTGTCGTTCCCGACGACGGCGGTGCGGCGATTCCCCTGTTCTCGGCATGCCTCCCTTTGTCTTCTCGGTGATCTGAGACACACTGGAGCCCCGGCATTCGTCACCAACTCTCGGGGGTTCTCGTGCTCGGACCGCTCCCCGCCCTGCACCGTTGGGGCGTCACCGTCACCGTTCTCGTCCTCAGCGGCGTCGTGGGCCTGTGGCTCGGCATCAGCCCGCAGGTGCCGGTGCTCGTCCCGGCTGCGACGCTGGGGGCCGTCGCCGTCGGCGCACTGCTCGCCCGGCTGGTGGTCGGTGCCCACCGCGACGGAGGCTCCGCGACCGCCGGCTGATTCCCGCAGCCCACGGCCGGGCTGGTTACCCTCGCGGGGTGCCATCCCCCTCCCCCACGATCGAACCTCCCCACGGCCCGGAGAATCCGCCGACCACCCGGCGGGCACTGGTCCGCGACTCCTGGGCCGTCGGCGCCGCGACCGGGGTCTACGGGCTCTCGTTCGGTGCCGTCTCGGTGGCGTCCGGACTCTCGACCCTGCAGACCTGCCTGCTCTCGCTGGTGATGTTCACCGGTGCCTCGCAGTTCGCCTTCGTGGGCGTCGTCGCCTCGGGCGCGTCTCCGTTCTCCGGCGCCGCCTCAGCCCTGCTGCTCGGCACCCGCAACACCTTCTACGGCATCGGCCTTGCGCCGCGACTCGCACTCCGGCCCGCCCGGCGGGCGCTGGCGGCCCACGTGGTGATCGACGAGTCCTCGGCGATGGCCGTCACCCGCCCCGACACCGCCTCGGTGCGGACGGCCTTCTGGCACACCGGCGGATCGGTCTTCCTGCTCTGGAACCTCGCGACCCTGTGCGGTGCGCTCGCCGGTGATGCGTTGGGCGATCCCCGCACCTTCGGCCTCGACGCCGCCGTGGGCGCCGCGTTCCTGGCCCTGCTGTGGCCACGGCTGGGCACCGCGACCAACCGTCGGGTGGCGCTCGTGGCCGCGATCGTGGCGATCACGCTGGTCCCCGCCACCCCGGCCGGGGTCCCCGTCCTGGTCGCGGGCTCGGTGGCCCTCCTCGTCGGGCTCCTCTCCCCCGAGGAGCAGCGATGAACGACTCCACGACCCTGTGGGTCGCCCTGGGCATCGCCTGCGTCGGGGCCTACCTCCTGAAGTGGGCCGGCATGTCGTTGCCCCAGCAGGTGCTCGACCGACCGACGGCACGCCGCGCCGCTGCGCTGATCCCGGTCGCGCTCCTGGCTGCCCTCGTGGCCGTCCAGGTGGTTGCCTCCGGCACCCGACTCGTGCTCGACGCCCGCCTCGCCGGGTTGGCGTTCGCCGTCGCCGCACTGCTGCTGCGGGCGCCGTTCCTGGTGGTGGTGTTCGGCGCCGCCGTCGTGGCCGCGCTGCTGCGACTGGCCTGACACGGCTCAGCAACGACGCAGGGCCCCGGCCGAGCGTCGTCCGGGGCCCTGCGTCCTACGTCGTGACTGCTCAGGGCAGGTCGAGGAAGTGCTCCAGGCCGATCGTCAGGCCGGGGTGCGCCTCGATGGCGCGGAGACCGGCCAGCACACCAGGGCCGAAGCCCGCACGATCGATCGAGTCGTGGCGGATGGTCAGGGTCTCGCCCAGACCGCCCAGGATGACCTCCTGGTGGGCCACCAGGCCACGCACACGGACCGAGTGGACCCGGACGCCGTCGACGTCCGCGCCACGCGCTCCGTCGATCTCCTGCGACGTCGCGTCGGGCATCGCCGGAGAGTTGGCCTCACGACGGGCCGCGGCGATCAGCTCAGCGGTGCGGCCGGCAGTGCCGGACGGCGCGTCGGCCTTGGTCGGGTGGTGCAGCTCGACGATCTCGACGGACTCGAACAGCGGGGCCGCCTGGGCGGCGAAGCGCATCATCAGGATCGCGCCGATGGAGAAGTTCGCAGCGATCAGCACGCCGGTCTCGGGAGAGGCCGCGAGCAGCTCCCCCAGACGGGCCAGACGCTCGTCGTCGAAGCCGGTGGTGCCGACGACAGCGTGGATGCCGTTCTCGATGCAGAACTGCAGGTTTCCCATGACGACGTCGGGGTGGGTGAAGTCGACGACGGCCTGGGCCCCGGACTCCACCAGACGCTCGATCGGGTCACCGGCGTCGATCTCGGCGACCAGGGTCATGTCTGACACAGCTTCGACGGCCTTGCAGATCTCGCGTCCGACCTTGCCGCGGGCTCCGAGGACCGCGACGCGCAGGGGGGCTTCAGTGGTGTTCACGGAAACTGACCCTAGCGTGAACACCGAATTGTGAGGGTGGCGGTGCCTCCCCGTGACCATGGGCATGGCAGTCTGTACCCCATGGTTTTGCAGCAGATCCCGGCCCGTATTCGGTGGGCGGTGGAGTACATGGATGTCCAGCCCAACGACCAGGTGCTGGAGATCGGATGCGGTAACGGCGCCGCAGCAGAGGTCATCTGCGGAAAGCTCGAGACCGGTAAGCTCTTCGCGATCGACCGCTCGGAGTCCGGCGTCGACCGCACCAAGCGCCGCAACGCGAAGTACGTCGAGGCAGGCCGTCTGACCGTGCGTCAGATCGACCTCGCGACGCTTCGCGTTCCGGTCAAGCGCCTCACGAAGGTCTTCTCCTTCAACGTGAACCTCTTCTGGTCGCGTGAGTGCGCCGACGAGGTGGCGCTGCTCCACGAGCGCGTCGTCCCCGGCGGTTCGGTGTTCCTGTTCTACGAGGCCTCGCGCCCCGAGCTGGTCCCCGACATGGTCCGCAACGCCTCCAAGGCGCTGCAGGAGGGCGGCTTCCGCGTCTCGATCATCGAGCAGAAGCAGCCGCCGGTCATCGGCATCATCGGCAAGCGCTGATCCCCAGCACGTACGACGAGGGCCCGGGAGGATTTTTCCTCCCGGGCCCTCGTTGCGTCCGGCACCATGGACGGCCCGAAGGCCGGCGCAGTGTTCGAGACCTGTGATCAGGCCTCCGGGCCCACCACAGCCATCAGTTCGGGCTGGACGAAGAGCTCGGCCGCCAGAGCGTTGACCTCCTCGAGCGTGACCGACGCGATCGCGTCCAGCACGGCGTCGATCGAGATCAGCTCGTCGTAGACCATCTCGGACTTGCCCAGACGCGACATGCGCGCACCGGAGTCCTCCAGCCCCAGGACGATGCCGCCGCGCATCTGGCCCTTGCCGCGCGCAAGTTCCTCGGCGGTGATGCCCTCCGCAGCCAGCTTGGCCAGCTCCGCACGCACCACCTCGAGGGTCTCGTCCAGTTTAGCCGGGACACACGCCACGCCGACACCGACGGTGCCGGCGACGTCGTGGTGAGAGGCGAAGGAGTAGACCGAGTAGGCCAGTCCGCGCTTCTCGCGCACCTCCTGGAACAGGCGCGACGAGGTGCCGCCACCCAGTGCGGTGTTGAGCACACCGAGCACGTAGCGACGCGGGTCGTTGCGGGTCAGACCCTTGACCCCCAGCACTACGTTGACCTGCTCCAGCGGGCGGATGACCTTCGAAACGCCCGGCTTGACCGGTTGTGCCTCCGCGGTGATGCGGGGACGGACCGGGGACTCGTCACCGACCAGGAAGTTGTTGCGACCGAACGCCTTGCGGATGCTCCGCACGACGGCCGAGTGCTCCACGTTGCCGGCCACCGTGACGACCATGTTGGCCGGACGGTAGTGCTTCTTGTAGAACCGCACGATCTGGTCGCGGGTCAGTCCCTCGATCGACTCCTCGGTTCCCGCGATCGGGAGGCCGAGGGGCGAGTCACCCCATGCCTGGGCGGCGAAGAGGTTGTGCACCACGTCGTCGGGGTCGTCGTCGTGCATCGCGATCTCGTCGAGGATGACCTCACGCTCGGCCTCGACGTCGTCGTCAGTGATCACCGAGTTGGTGATCATGTCGCCCAGGACGTCCACGGCCAGGTCGAGGTCCTCGTCGAGGACACGGGCGTGGAAGCACGTGTACTCCTTGGCGGTGAACGCGTTGAACTCGCCACCAACCTCGTCGAGGGCCACGGAGATCTCCATGGCGGTGCGCTCCTTGGTGCCCTTGAACAGCAGGTGCTCCAGGAAGTGCGAGGCGCCGTGGAGGCTCGGGGACTCGTCTCGTGAACCGATACCGATCCAGACACCGACGCACGCGGAACGCACGCCGGCCATCTGCTCGGTCACGACGCGCAGGCCGCCGGGCAGGAGAGTACGACGCACCAGCGAGGTGACGCGTCCGTCAGTGTCCTCCACCTGCAGCAGGGTGCGGGTCGAACCGACCGGCTGCGGGGAGGTGGTCGAAATGGCCGACCGGCCAGCAGAATTCTGCTGGCCGGCCGGTCCGTTGCTCTTCAGCGTCACTCGGCGTCGGTCTCCGCCGGGGCCTCAGCCTCGGCGTCCTCGACGACGGGGACGAGCGACAGCTTGCCGCGGTCGTCGATCTCACCGATCTCGACCTGGATCTTCTGGCCGACGGACACGACGTCCTCGACGTTCTCGATCCGCTTGCCGCCGTTGAGGGCCTTCAGCTTGGTGATGTGCAGAAGGCCGTCCTTGCCCGGCATGAGCGAGACGAAGGCACCGAAGTTGGTGGTCTTCACGACCGTGCCGAGGTAGCGCTCGCCGACCTCGGGCATGGTCGGGTTGGCGATGGCGTTGATGGCTGCCTTCGCCGCTTCAGCTGCAGCACCGTTGGTGGCGCCGATGTAGACGGTGCCGTCGTCCTCGATGGAGATCGAGGCGCCGGTGTCGTCCTGCAGCTGGTTGATGACCTTGCCCTTCGGCCCGATGACCTCACCGATCTTGTCCACAGGGACCTTCACGGTGATGATGCGCGGAGCCGTCTCGGCCATGGCCTCGGGGCCGGAGATGGCCTCGTTCATGACGTCGAGGATGGTGTGGCGGGCGTCGCGGGCCTGGGTCAGTGCGCCAGCCAGCACGTCGGCCGGGATGCCGTCGAGCTTGGTGTCGAGCTGCAGGGCGGTGACGAAGTCACGGGTACCGGCAACCTTGAAGTCCATGTCGCCGAACGCGTCCTCGGCACCGAGGATGTCGGTGAGGGCGACGTAGCGGGTCTCACCGTCGACCTGGTCGGAGATCAGGCCCATCGCGATACCGGCCACGGGAGCCTTCAGCGGGACACCGGCCTGCAGCAGCGACAGAGTCGAGGCGCAGACGGAGCCCATCGAGGTGGAGCCGTTGGAGCCCATGCACTCGGAGAGCTGACGAATCGCGTAGGGGAACTCCTCGCGCGAGGGAAGGACGGGCAGCAGGGCGCGGCGAGCCAGCGCACCGTGACCGACCTCGCGACGCTTCGGGGAACCGACGCGGCCGGTCTCACCGGTGGAGAACGGAGCGAAGACGTACTTGTGCATGTAACGACGGTGCTTCTCCGGGGAGAGCGTGTCGAGCTGCTGCTCCATCTTGAGCATGTCGAGGGTGGTGACGCCCAGGATCTGGGTCTCGCCACGCTCGAACAGCGCGGAGCCGTGGACGCGGGGGATGACGCCCGGCTCGGCGTGCAGCGGACGGATGTCGGCGAGGCCGCGACCGTCGATGCGGATCTTGTCGCGCAGGACGCGCTGGCGGACCAGGGCCTTGTTCAGGGAACGGAAGGCAGCACCGATCTCCTTCTCGCGACCCTCGAAGTCAGCGCCGATCTTCTCGAGCAGCTCGGCCTTGATCTCGTCGAGGCGGTCCTCGCGCTCGTGCTTGCCGGCGATGGTCAGCGCCTGCGCGGTGGCCTCGGAGACGGCAGCCTCGACGGCGGCGTAGACGTCGTCCTCGTAGTCGAGGAAGATCGGGAACTCGGCGACGGGCTTGGCGGCCACGTTCGCGAGCTCAACCTGGGCCTCGCAGAGCTGCTTGATGAAGGGCTTCGCGGCCTCGAGACCGCCGGCGACGACCTCCTCGGTGGGCGCGGTGGCGCCACCGGCGACGAGCTCGATGGTGCGCTCGGTGGCCTCGGCCTCGACCATCATGATCGCGACGTCACCGGTCTCGGTGACACGACCGGCGACGACCATGTCGAAGACGGCGTCCTCGAGCTGGGCGTGCGTCGGGAAGGCGACCCACTGGTTCTCGATCAGGGCGACGCGGGTGGCGCCGACCGGACCGGAGAACGGGAGGCCGGAGAGCTGGGTCGACATGGACGCAGCGTTGATGGCCAGCACGTCGTACGGCTGGTTGGGGTCGAGCGCCATGACGGTGATGACGACCTGGACCTCGTTGCGCAGACCCTTCTTGAAGGTCGGGCGCAGCGGGCGGTCGATCAGACGGCAGGTGAGGATGGCGTCCTCGCCCGGGCGACCCTCGGAACGGAAGAACGAGCCGGGGATCTGACCCACGGCGTACATGCGCTCTTCGACGTCGATGGTGAGGGGGAAGAAGTCGAAGTGGTCCTTCGGCTGCTTGCCGACCGTGGTGGCCGAGAGAAGCATGGTCTCGTCGTCCAGGTAGGCGGTGACGGCGCCGGCAGCCTGACGGGCCAGCAGGCCGGTCTCGAACTTGACGGTGCGCTGGCCGAACTTGCCATTGTCGAGAGTGGTCTCGACGGCGGAGATGATGGGTTCCACGGAGAGTGTGGGCCCTTTCTGTTCGCGGAGCACCCGCGGGAAACCTGTCCTGTGTCTGGGACGTGGCCGGTCTTCGATCGAGGCCCGCAGCAGGACCGTGCGGTCCGCCTGAAGGCCACTACCGAGGACCGAGCCTGATCGCGGGGTGCTCCTTGTGTGGTGTCTTCGTGTTCAGTTGTGATGGCCCGCTCGTGGCGGACACATTTCTGATCCTAGCCAGAAATGCGGCAAAGGGCCCGCTCCACGCGGGAGCGGACCCTCAGCACTTCGTCAGCGGCGCAGGCCGAGACGCTCGACGATCGAGCGGTAACGCGCGATCTCGACCTTCTGCAGGTAGTTCAGGAGGCGGCGACGCTGGCCGACCAGGAGCAGCAGACCACGACGCGAGTGGTGGTCGTGCTTGTGCTGCTTGAGGTGCTCGGTCAGGTGGGAGATGCGGTGCGAGAGCAGCGCGATCTGAACCTCGGGCGAGCCAGTGTCACCCTCGGTGATGGCGTACTCGGCCATGATCTTCTTCTTGGTCTCCGCGTCAGTACCGATGGACATGCGGGGCTCCCTTCAATTCGTTGCGCGGCGCGCCGGGGCCTGTTCACCCGGGCACTCTGGTTCCGCGGCCGTTGGACGGCGACGTTGCCCGCCACGGGCAACCGGACAAGACTAACAGCGACGCCGGCAGCGTCCCCAATCGCGAAGGACCCGGCCCGCCACCCGGCCCTCAGGCACCCAGCAGGGCATGCACGGCTTCGCGCGCACGACGCGGGCTGGTGGCCGCGAGGGCGACCGCGGCGGCCTCGCGGCACTGGGCCTCGGTCACCTCGGCCAACCGTGCCCCGACGGCTCGCACGGCCGAGGCGGCCATCGACAGCGACGTGATGCCCATGCCGACCAGGACGACGGCCAGCAGCGGGTCGGCGGCAGCCTCACCACAGACTCCGACCGGCTTTCCGGCGCGTCGACCGGCAGCCGCGGTCATCTGGATCAGGGTCAGCACGGCAGGCTGCCACGGGTCGGTGAGGTGAGCGAGGTCGGAAGCCATGCGGTCGGCCGCCATCGTGTACTGGGTGAGGTCGTTGGTGCCGATGGAGAGGAAGTCGACCACCTCCAGCATCCGGTCGGCGAGCAGCGCGGCCGAGGGGACCTCGATCATGACGCCGGGCTTCAGTCCACGCTCACGGACCTCGGCGGCGAACTCGCGGGCCTCGGTGACGGTGGCGACCATCGGCGCCATCACCCAGGCGTCGGCGCCGGTGCGCTGCGCCGCGGCGGCGATGCCGTCGAGCTGACGCTCCATCAGCCCACGGTTCTCATACGCCAGGCGCAGGCCGCGCACACCCAGGGCGGGGTTCTCCTCGCCCTCGTGAGTGGCGAACGCGACCGGCTTGTCGGAGCCGGCGTCGAGGGTGCGCACCACGACGTGCTGGTCGGCTCGCTCGGCGGTGGCGAAGACCTCGAGCACCTCGGCGTAGATGTCGGCCTGCTCCTCGGCCGACGGCTCGACGGCGCGGTCGAGGAAGCAGAGCTCGGTGCGGAAGAGGCCGACGCCCTCGACCGGCGCGGCGATGGCGTCGCGGGCCGAAGCGCCGTCGGCGACGTTGGCCATGAGCTTGACCGGAACACCGTCGGCGGTGGCGGCGGGGCCTTCCCATGCCTCGATCCGGGCGATCCGGTCAGCATCAGCGGCGATGCGGGCGCGGGCCGCGTCGACGTCGACGTCCAGCTCGACCAGACCGGTGGAACCGTCCACGAGGACGTCGGCGCCGACGACGAGCGCCAAGGCACCCTTGGTGCCGACCACGCAGGGGATCCCGAGCTGGCGAGCAATGATCGCGGTGTGGCTGGTGGGCCCGCCCTTCTCGGTGACCAGGGCGAGCACGCGTGCCGGGTCGAGACCTGCGGTGTCGCTGGGGGCGAGGTCCTCGGCGACCAGCACCGACGGGACGGCCGGCAGCGCCAGACCCGGCTCGGGCTCGCCGACGAGGTGGGCGACCACGCGACGCTGGATGTCGCGCAGGTCGGTGGCGCGCTCGGCCATCAGGCCGCCCATCGACTCGAAGAGGGTCACGAAACCTTCGACCGCCTCGGCGATCGCGTCGAGCAGCGAGGCGCCGTTGCCGAGCGCCTTGGCCACGGCGCCACGCAGGCCCCGGTCCTTGGCAAGCCCGGCCGTGGCGGTGAGCACCGCGCTGGCCTGGCCCTGGACATCGGCCGCGCGACGGGTGAAGGCGTCGGAGACCGCAGTGACGGAAACGTCGAACGCCGCGAGGGCGGCCTCGGCGTCGGCGTGACCACCGTCGCCGTAGGCAGCGACAGCTGCGGCGGAGACGTCGGTGCGCACCTGCACGACGGGACCGACAGCGAGGCCGGGGACGACGGGAGTGCCACGGAGGTGGTGGGGCGTGCCGGCAACGGCCGGGGTCGTGGTGGTGCTCATGTCGTCACGTTATCGACTGAAACCTTGACAAGCAACACAATCGGGCGTAAACCAACAGGTACAAAGATGAACGGGCATCTGTCGGATCCCGTTCCGATCCCCCCCATGATCAGTCTCGGGACCCAGGAAGGACGCCGACGTGTACGCCGAGGAACGCCAACAGGCCATGGCCCAGCTCATCAACGCCGAACGACGGGTCTCCGTCGCCCGGCTGGCCGAGGACTTCTCCGTGACCACCGAGACGGTGCGTCGTGACCTCTCCGCTCTCGAGCGCCGCGGCCTCGTCCGCCGCGTGCACGGTGGCGCAGTCCCGGTCGACGCGCTGGCCCCCACCGAGTCCGGACTCAACGAGCGCGACCAGCACAACACCGACGCCAAGGAAGGCCTCGCCGCCGCGGCGATCGCCCTGCTCCCGGCCCCCGGCTCAACGATCCTGCTCGACGCGGGCTCCACCACCGCCCGGCTGGTCGCCGCCCTCCCCCACGACCACCAGCTCACCGTCGTGACCCACTCGGTCCCACTCGCCGCGCGCCTGGCCGGCAACCCCAACATCGAGCTGGTCCTGCTGCCCGGGCGTGTGCGCCCCACCACCCAGGCAGCCGTCGGCGCCGACACCGTCGCCGCCCTCGCCGAGATCCGAGTCGACATGTCGTTCGTGGGCGCGAACGGCCTCAGCGTCGAGTTCGGACTCAGCACCCCCGACAGGGACGAGGCCGCCACCAAGCGTGCTCTCGTCGCAGCAGGGCGACGAACCGTCGCCCTCGTCGACTCCAGCAAGCTCGGGCTCGAGTCGACCCACCGCTTCGCCCGCCTCTCCGACGTCGACGTCCTGGTCACCGATGCAGGCATCGACGCCGTCGAGCGCAGCGAACTCGAGCGTCACGGCCTGGAGGTGGTCGTCGCATGATCCTCACCCTGACCCCGAATCCCAGCGTGGACCGCACTGTCTCGCTCACCACCGCCCTGCAGCGCGGCGAGGTCCAGAAGATCTCCACCGTGCTCGACCAGCCCGGAGGCAAGGGCGTCAACATCTCTCGCGCCGCAGTGGCTGCCGAGGTCCCCACCGTCGCCGTCCTCCCGGCCCGTGACGACGACGAGTTCGTCACCTCCCTGCGCGATGGTGGCGTCACCGTCGTGACCTCGACCCCCGCCGGCGCGATCCGGATGAACATCACCGTCACCGAGCCCGACGGCACCACCACCAAGCTCAACGCCCCCGGCGCGACCCTGAGCCCGACCGACGTCGAGGCGCTGGCCGCCACCGTCGTCGAGCAGGCAGCCGGCGCCACCTGGGTGGTCCTGGCCGGTTCCCTGCCTCCCGGCGCGCCGGCCACGTTCTACGCCGACCTGTGCCGCGCGCTGCGCGACACCGGGGCCCGCGTCGCCGTCGACACCTCCGGCGCGCCGCTGGCCGCGCTCGTCGCCGACCTCGCCGACGCCCAGCCGGACCTGATGAAGCCCAACGGCGAAGAGCTGGCCTCCCTGACCGGTGACGACGCCGACGCCCTCGAGGCTGACCCCGTCGCCGCCGCCCGCGCCGCCCGTGTCCTCGTGGACCGGGGCGCCCGTGCCGTGCTCGCCTCCCTCGGCGGCAACGGCGCCGTGCTGGTCAACGCCGACGGCGCCTGGCACGCCTCTCCCCCGCCCACCACGGTCGTCTCGACCGTCGGCGCCGGGGACTCTTCCCTCTTCGGTCACCTGTTGGCCGACCTGCGTGGTCTGGACGCCCCCGGGCGCCTGACCATGTCAGTCGCCTACGGCAGTGCTGCTGCAGCCCTGCCCGGCACCACGGTTCCCACCCCCACCCAGGTCCGCCCGGACCTGGTCTCCGTTTCAGCCCTCGGAGGTTGGCATGCATGACCTGATCACGCCGGACCTGGTCCGGCTCGACGCCCAGTGGGGCGCCGACAAGCACGACGTGATCCGGGGCCTCGCAGCCCTGGTCGCCGACGCTGGTCGCGCCTCCGATCTCGAGCAGATCATCGCTGACGCGTTCGCCCGCGAGGCGACTTCGGCAACCGGTCTCCCCGGTGGGTTCGCGATCCCCCACTGCCGCACCGCCGGCGTGGAGACCCCCACTCTCGCGTTCGCGCGACTGGCCCCGGCCGTCGAGTTCGGTGCCAAGGACGGCGCTGCCGACCTCGCGTTCCTCATCCTGGCCCCGGCCGACGGTGACTCGACGCACCTGCAGCTGCTCAGCAAGCTGGCCCGTTCGCTGGTCAAGCCCGAGTTCACCGCTGCGCTGCGCAACGCCGCTGACGTCGAGAGCGTCGTCACGCTGGTCAACGAGGCCATCGGCGAGACCCCGGCCGCTGCCGCTGCTCCCGCCGCTGCCGCCACTGCCACTGCCGCACCGGTCGAGGCCCCCGCCGAGGTGCAGAAGGCCTCCCTGGTCGCCGTGACCTCCTGCCCCACCGGCATCGCGCACACCTACATGGCCGCCGAGGCCCTGCAGGCCGCTGCCGAGCGCGCTGGCGTCGAGCTGGCCGTCGAGACCCAGGGTTCGGCGGGTTCCACCCCGATCCCGGCCGGTGTCATCGCAGGAGCCGGCGCGGTCATCTTCGCCACCGACGTCGGCGTGAAGGACAAGGCCCGCTTCGCCGGCAAGCCGGTCCTGAACTCGGGCGTGAAGCGTCCGATCGACGAGGCCGACGCGATGATCGCCGAGGCGCTCAAGATCGCTGCCGACCCGAACGCCTCCCGTGTCGAGGGCTCGGCCGACGCCGCTGCCGCCGACACCACCGGAGCCAAGGAGTCCTGGGGTGGCCGCACCCGCCGCGTCCTCATGACCGGTGTCTCCTACATGATCCCGTTCACCGCGGCCGGCGGTCTGCTGATCGCCCTGTCGTTCCTGCTCGGCGGGTACGACATCACCAACGCCTACGGTGAGATCGCGGTCAACAACACCCTCTTCGACCTGCCCGACGTCCAGGCCCTCGGTCTGGAGCACGTGCTCTTCGACTCCGGCCTGCTGGCCTACATCGGCGCGCTCTTCTTCATCATCGGCAAGACCGCGTTCATGTTCTTCATCCCGGCGTTGGGCGGCTACATCGCCTACGCCATCGCGGACCGTCCGGGCATCGCCCCCGGTTTCGTCATGGGTGGTCTGGCCTCCAACATCTTCGGTGTGGCCTCCGCCGACGGCATCGGCGCTCCCGCGACCGGCTTCCTCGGCGCCATCGTCGGTGGTGTCCTCGCCGGTGTGATCGCGCACTGGATTGCCGGCTGGAAGGTCCCGACCTGGGCTCGCGGCCTGATGCCCGTCCTGGTGATCCCGCTCTTCACCTCGATCATCGCCGGTTTCGTGATGTTCGTCGTGCTGGGCAAGCCGATCTCGTGGGTGATGGACCAGCTCAACGACGGCCTGAACTCTCTCAACGGCTCCTCGGCGATCATCCTGGGCATCGTCCTGGGCCTGATGATGGCCTTCGACATGGGTGGCCCGCTCAACAAGGTCGCCTACTCGTTCGCCGCTGCCGGTGTCGGCGCCGCCTCGCTGGCCTCCGACGCTCCCGAGCTGAAGATCATGGCGGCGGTCATGCTCGCCGGCATGGTGCCCCCGATCGCCCTGGCCCTGGCCACCGTCGTCCGCCCGAAGCTCTTCACCGAGGCCGAGCGCGAGAACGGCAAGGCCGGCTGGCTGCTCGGCGCCTCCTTCATCACCGAGGGCGCCATCCCGTTCGCCGCTGCCGACCCGCTGCGCGTCATCCCCTCGATCATGGTCGGTTCGGCCGTGACCGGTGCCGTCTCGATGGCGATGGACGTCGGCGTCCGCGCCCCGCACGGAGGCATCTTCGTCCTCTTCGCGGTCGAGAACGTCCTGGGCTTCATCGTCGCCCTGGTCGCCGGTGTGATCGTGGCTGCCGCCATGGTCACCGCGCTCAAGAGCGCCGGCTCCAAGAAGGCCGTCGAGGCCTGATCCTCGAACTCGTCGCGGTTCGCGCCGGGTCCGTAGGCTGACAGCCTCGGGCCCGGCACCCCACGGGGCTCGCCCCGGCCCATCCGTCCACCAGTACCTGCACAGGAGCCCCCTGCATGATCACCAAGAACGCCACCGTCGGTTCGACCGTCGGCCTGCACGCCCGTCCCGCCGCCGTCATCGCCGAGGCCGCCGAGGCCCTGGGCTCCGACGTCACCGTCAACGGTGTCGACGCAGCCTCCTCGCTGATGCTGATGACGCTGGGCGCCCAGCACGGCGACGTGCTCGAGATCGCCGGCTCCGACGAGGCAGCGGTCGCGAAGATCGTCGAGCTCGTCGAGTTCAACCACGACGCCTGAGAGCAGGTGGCAGGGCCGCACCGGCCCAGCACGGCGTGAGCCCCCGGAACCGTGGAGGTTCCGGGGGCTCACGCGTTCGTACGGCGGGTCGTGCAGGTGCTCACTGACCTCGCGGGGTCATCGAGAGCTCGAAGTGGCCCTCGGCGCCGACGCTGCCGGTGCTGATCAACACCGCGGCACCCGTGCCGCCGACCAGACCGCCGAAGATCGACGTCACGTGCTTGCCCAGCTGGTTCGTCGTGGCCGTCTCCTCACCGCAGCCGTTGCAGCCGTAGGGGTACGGACCGACCACCGGTCGACCGTAGGTGATCCCCACGCCGTTCCAGGGGCGGCATGGACCGTGAGGTCGCCGTACAGGACGTCTCCTGACTCGGCCAGGACCAACGTCTCGAGGCCGTCGGACCGCGCCGGCACCACGATGCTGTCGCCGCTGACCACCATCGTCTCGTCGTGGACGGGAGTCGGCACGACGCGGAAGGACTTGCCTGCTGCTGCCGGTTCGGTGAACAGCAGGATCGAGGACGCCTTGTTCGTCGCCAGAACGCGTTGGGCATGACCGCCGCGCGGCAGGCTCTCGCCCCTGGTGCTCATGGCCGAGAGTCCGTGGGGCTCGACCTTCGACGTCCTGCCGCCGACCACGACCGTCTCTGCGTCGCCGGAGAGAGCGATCCGCGTTCCCGGTCCGACCTTGACGTCCACGGCGTACTGGTACCCGGTCCGCACCGGGACCGACACCTTCGTCGAGGTGCGTGCCGGACCGCTTCAGCGTCGCGTACCCGTCAGTGCCGGCGGCGATCGCGTTCCCCTTGGGGCCCAGCAGCGTGCGCTGGGCGAGAAGCTCCAGCCCACCGCCCTGCTTCGCGGGAAGGACCGCGGCGATGCGAACCTTGTCGCCCTTCTTGCCAGCAAAAGTGAGGGTGTACCTCTTCCCCCTGACCGTCGCGACGGCCTTCTTGCCATAGGCAGTCTTCAGGGTGACACGCTTCGCGGCCTTGGCCTGCGCCACCACCTGAGACTCCGAGTGGTCCGGCCCTGCGTGTGCCGCCGTCGGCGAGAGCACAGCAGCACCCACGGCGAGAGCCGCGACACTCACCGCAGCCAGCCGCAGAGCCCCGACCGGACGTGGCGGGCCCTGACGGTTCAGGCGCTGACGTCGAGTGTCGAAGGACATGGATCCCCAGGATGTGGTGTGTGCCTGCCCGGCTCGTGCTCACGGCTCGTGCTCACGGGTCGTGGACGCCGACTGGACCGCACGTGTGGGTGCACACGTTCCGCCCCGTCCACGAGCCCATGTCGAACGTGACCTGTCCACCCGGCCGCGTGCCACACCGGCGCACCAGCACTCTGTCGGTCCACACCACACTCCTGTTCGGACACCTGTTCGCATCCTCACGGAACGACACAGGGGCCCACCAGCGTCGTGCCGGTGGACCCCTGTGTGAACGTTCAGGCGCCCAGGATCTCCCGCGCCTTGACCACATCGCCGTGCATGGTCTCGATCAGGGCCTCGATGCCCTCGAAGGCAACCATTCCGCGCAGACGCTCCACGAACGCCACGTCGACCTCGACGCCGTACAGCTCAAGGTCGGTGCGGTCCAGGACGTAGGACTCCACCCGGCGCTCACGCACACCGGCGAAGGTCGGGTTGGTGCCGACGCTGATCGCTGCCGGGTAGGTCTCCCCCGTGTCGCGGCGGGTCAGGCGTCCGGCGTAGACGCCGTCGGAGGGCGCGGCTTCGGTGGCCGGCATCGGGACGTTGGCGGTGGGGAAACCGAGCTCGCGGCCGCGCTGGTCGCCCTTGATGACGGTGCCACGCACCGTGAAGGGACGCCCCAACGCCTCCGCCGCACCGGCGACGTCGCCGGTCGACAGGCAGTTGCGGACGTAGGTCGAGGACCACACCTGCGGTCCACCGTCGAGAGGCACGCCCTCGGCGGTGAAGCCCAGGTGCTCGCCGGCCTCCTTGAGCAGCGCCACGTCGCCGGCGGCCCGGGAGCCGAAACGGAAGTTCGCTCCCACCACGACGGCCTTGGCCTTGAGCGGACCGACGATGACGTTGTCGATGAAGACGTCCGGGCCCCAGGCCGCGATCTCACGGTCGAAGGGCAGGACGAGCACGGCGTCGACGCCCTGCTCAGCCAGCAGCGCGACCCGCGACTCGATGTTGGTCAGGGTGGGCGGCGCGTGCTCGGGCCGCAGGACGGCGATCGGGTGCGGGTCGAAGGTGACCACCACAGTGGTCTCGACCCCGATCTCCTCCGCGGTCTGACGAGCGCGACGCAGGACGTGCTGGTGCCCCCGGTGTACCCCGTCGAAGTTGCCGACGGAGACCACGGTGGGCCCCAGGTCCTGGGGAACCTCGTTCAAGTGACGCCAGATCTGCACGGTAGAACTCTCCCACTTCACTTCGGGGACGGTGACGACACCCCCGGAGGACAAGACTCCGGGCTGCTCCGGGGTGGTGCTCATCCGACGAAGACCGCCAGCGGCTTTGCCCCGGATCCGGACGGTTCGTAGAGGGCAAGGAACTCACCCGACGGCGCGAAGACAGCCGTCACGGCGTCCACGGCAAGGTCGAGGCGACGCCCGTAACGGACCTCGCGCTCCTGCTCCGCGTCGAGGTCGATCGCCGGGAAGGACATCCGAGCGGCCTCCGCGATCGGGACGACGCGGAACTCCTCCTCCAACTCCTCCACCGTGGAGGAGGTCGCGAGGTCGAAGGCGCCCACCGCAGTACGGCGCAGCGCCGTCAGGTGGCCGCCGACGCCCAACGCGGCACCGAGGTCACGCGCGATGGCGCGAATGTAGGTGCCCGAAGTGCAGCGAACGGAGATGTCGAGCTCGACCGTCCCGGCGGCAGCGCCCTCGGCGGGCGTGCGGAAGGCGTGCACGTCGATGCCGTGCACCGTGACGGGGCGAGCCTTGAGCTCGACCTCCTCGCCGTTGCGCACGCGTTCGTAGGCACGCTTGCCGTCGACCTTGATCGCCGAGACGGCAGTGGGCACCTGAAGGATGTCGCCGACGAACGGCGTCAACGCCTCGCGGACCTGCGTCTCGGTGAGATGCTCCGCCGAGGTGGTCGTGGTGACCTCGCCCTCCGCGTCGTCGGTGGTGGTGGCCACGCCCAGCAGGACGGTGGCGTCGTACCCCTTGTCGGTGAGCATCAGGTGACCCAGGAGCCGGGTGGCACGGTTGGTGCCCAGCACCAGGACACCGGTGGCCATCGGGTCGAGGGTTCCGGCGTGGCCCACCTTGCGGGTGCCGGCGAGACGCCGGACACGCGAGACCACGCCGTGTGAGGTGATGCCTCCGGGCTTGTCGACGACGACGAGCCCGGAGACCACCTCAGAGGGCTGTGAGCTGTTGTTGCTCACGCGTCCTCGTCGTCCTGCTCGTCCTCGCCGCCGATGACGCGGGGCTTCTTGTACGGGTCGTCGCCGGAGGCGTACGCCGCACCCTCACGCTGGGCCGCGACAGCAGCGTCAGCGGCCTTGGCGCGAGCCAGGACCTCGTCGAGGGCGCGAGCGTTCTCGGGAAGGGCGTCGTGGAAGAACTCCAGCGTCGGGACGATGCGCATGCCCAGCTGCTTGCCGACCTCGGAACGGATCAGGCCCTTGGCCGACTCCAGTGCCGCGGCGGTCTCGGCAAGCTGCTCCTCCTCACCGAAGACGGTGTAGAAGATGCTGGCATGCTGGGAGTCACCGGTGACGCGCACGTCGGTGACGGTGACGAACCCGATGCGCGGGTCCTTGATTCGACGCTCGAGCATCTCGGCGACGATGACCTTGATGCGGTCGGCGATCTTGCGAACTCGGGGGCTGCTCATGGCTCCACTCTCTCTCGTGAAGACCGTCCCGCGCATCCTGGTCGGACACGCGGGACAGATGGTTCGGGGTGTTGCGGACGGCCCACGTGGGTGGGCCTGAAATGCCGAGTCGGCGCCAGCCTTGCGACTGGCGCCGACTCGAACAGTGGATCAGCTGCGCGGGATCTCGCGCATCTCGAACGACTCCACGACATCGCCGATCTTGATGTCCTGGAAGTTCTTGAGCACCAGACCACCCTCGAAGCCCTCGCGGATCTCGGAGGCGTCGTCCTTCTCGCGGCGGAGCGAGGCGAGGTCCAGGTTGTCCGCGATGACGTTCTTGTCGCGGATGATGCGGACCTTGGCGTTGCGACGGATGGAACCGTCGGTGACCATGACACCCGCGATGTTTCCGGCCTTGGAGGAACGGAAGATCTCGCGGATCTCGGCCTGGCCCAGACGGGCCTCCTCGTACTCCGGCTTGAGCATGCCCTTGAGCGCGGCCTCGATCTCTTCGATGGCCTGGTAGATGACCGAGTAGTAACGAATCTCGACACCTTCCTTGTCCGCCATCTTCTCCGCCTTGCCCTGGGGCCGGACGTTGAAACCGATGATGATCGCGTCGGAGGCGGCAGCCAGGTCGACGTTGGTCTCGGTGATCGCACCGACGCCACGGTCGATGACGCGCAGAGTGACCTCGTCGCCGACGTCGATCTGGGCCAGCGAGTCCTCGAGAGCCTCGACCGAACCGGACACGTCGCCCTTGAGGATGAGGTTGAGCTCCTGGCTCTCGCCCTTCTCCATGGAAGCCATGAAGTCCTCGAGGGTGCGGCGGACGCGACGCTTGGCCTGCATGGCCGCACGCTCACGTGCCTCGCGCTTCTCAGCGATCTGGCGAGCCATACGGTCGTCCTCGACCACGATGAAGTTCTGACCGGCGCCGGGGACGGCGGACAGACCGAGCACCATGACGGGGCGCGACGGGTCGGCCTCGGTGATCTCGTCGCCGTGCTCGTCGAGCATCGCGCGGACACGGCCGTGGGCCGGACCGGCAACGATCGAGTCGCCGACGCGGAGCGTTCCGCGCTGGACGAGGATCGTGGCAACGGGACCGCGACCGCGGTCGAGGTTGGCCTCGACGACCAGACCCTGTGCGTCCTGGTTCGGGTTGGCACGCAGGTCGAGGGACGCGTCCGCGGTGAGGACGACGGCCTCGAGCAGCTTGTCGAGGTTGAGCTCGGACTTGGCCGAGACGTCGACGAACATCGCTTCGCCGCCGTACTCCTCGGGGACGAGGCCGTACTCGGTCAGCTGGCCACGAACCTTGGTCGGGTCGGAGTCCGGCTTGTCGATCTTGTTGACCGCGACCACGATCGGGACGCCAGCGGCCTTGGCGTGGTTGAGCGCCTCGACCGTCTGCGGCATGACACCGTCGTCAGCAGCGACCACGAGGATCGCGATGTCGGTGGCCTGAGCACCACGGGCACGCATGGCGGTGAACGCCTCGTGACCGGGGGTGTCGATGAAGGTGATGCGACGCTCGTTGCCGTCCACCTCGGTGGTGACCTGGTAGGCACCGATGTGCTGGGTGATGCCACCGGCTTCCTTGCCGCCCACGTTCGCATTGCGAAGGGCGTCCAGGAGGCGGGTCTTACCGTGGTCGACGTGACCCATGACGGTGACGACCGGCGGACGGTGGACGAGGTCGTCCTCGTCGCCTTCGTCGGCGCCGAACTCGAGCGAGAAGGACTCGAGGAGCTCGCGGTCCTCGTCCTCCGGGGAGACGACCTGAACGTTGTAGTTCAGCTCCTCGCCGATCAGCTCCAGGGTCTCGTCACCCACGGACTGGGTGGCGGTCACCATCTCGCCGAGCGAGAAAAGCATCTGCACGAGTGCTGCGGGGTCGACGTTGATCTTCTCCGCGAAGTCCGTCAGGGACGAACCGCGGGCAAGACGGATCGTCTCGCCGTCGCCCTTGCGGACGCGCACGCCGCCGATGGTCGGGGCCTGCATGGCCTCGAACTCCTGACGACGAGCGCGCTTCGACTTGCGACCGCGACGCGACGGGCCGCCGGGGCGACCGAAGGCACCCTGGGTCTGACCGCGCTGGCCGGGACGGTTGCCGCCGCCACCGGGGCGGGCGGGACCGTTGGAGAAGCCACCGGGACGACCGGCACCAGCGCCACCACCGGCACCGGGACGGCCAGCGCCACCGGGACCGGGACGACCGGCACCACCGGGACGGCCAGGGCCGCCCGGACGGGCCGGAGCACCGCTCGGACCGCGACCGAACGCGGCCGGGGACTTCGGCATCATGGCCGGGTTCGGGCGCGGCATGCCGCCACCGGCGGGACGCGGAGCGCCACCGGGACGCGGAGCGCCACCCTCGCCACGAGCCGACGGGGGACGCGGCGGACGGTTCTCGTCGTTGCCACCCTGGCCGCCACCCTGGGGACCGCGCGAGCGGCCCATGCCCTGGGAGGGAGCGAAGGGGTTGTTGCCGGGGCGCGGGGCACCGGGCTTGCCGACCGGACGCGGGGCCGGCGACTTGCGAGCCGGGGCGCCGGGGCGCGGAGCGCCACCCTCGCCACGGTCGGAACGCTCGTTGCGGTTCTCACGCGGAGCGGGGGCCGGAGCCGGCTTGGGGCCGGGCTTCGGGCCGGGACGCGGAGCACCGGCAGCCTTGGGCTCGGCAGCAGCCGGCTTCGGGGCAGCGGGAGCAGCAGGCGCCGGGGCCGGCTTCTCGGCGGCCGGGGCCGCCTTCTCAGCGACGGGCTTCTCGGCGACGGGAGCCGGAGCCGGCTTCTCGGCGGCGGGAGCCTTGGGGGCAGCCGGAGCCGGGGTCGGCTTCGGGGCAGCAGGGCCGGGCTTGGGTGCAGCCGGGCCGGGCTTGGGTGCGGCCGGCTTGGCCGCGGGGGCTGCGGGGGTGGCCGCAGCGGCGCCGGTGGAGGAGGACTCGGAGGTCTTCAACTGCTCACCGAACTGCTTCTTGAAACGCATTTCGACGGGGGGCTCGACGGTCGACGATGCCGACTTGACGAACTCACCCATCTCCTTGAGCTTCTCGAGAACAACCTTGCTCTCGACACCGAACTCCTTGGCGAGTTCGTGGACTCGGGTCTTGGCCACGTTTGTACGTTGCTCCTTCTGGCCCGAGCCCCGGGAGGGGTGTCGTCTCGGACCGTTAGTGGTGGTGCTGGCTCATCGGAAAGTACTCATCGAGTGCTCATGAGCTGCCTGCTCCAGTTTCTGGTCGGTCGTTCTGCGGAGGGTCACCGTCGCTGACGACGACCCCTTCGGTCAGGGCGATGATGTGCTCACCCACCGGGCTGGCGTCGAGCTGCCCCTGGACCCTCAGGCCCCGGGAGTAGGCCCGCCGACGCTCGGCGAGTTCGTGACACTCGACCGCGGGGTGAACGTGCGCCCCGCGACCGGGTGCGGTGGCGGTGAGGTCGGGGAGGACGGCCGACCGGCCGTCCGACCCGGTGCCCGCAACCACGCGCACCAGTTCGCTCTTGGCGGCTCGTCGACGACAACCCACACAGGTCCTCACCGGACCGGGCGTCTGAATCATCGTCTTGGATACCACCGGGGGCAGCCTACCGCGCTCACCCACTGATGACCGAACTGGGCGGCGGACGCCACGCCCGGGCGCACGAGTGCTGGCTCCCGGGCGTGGCGCGTCGCCACGACGGCCTCAGTCGTTCTCGGCCTCGTCGGACCGGATGTCGATCTTCCAGCCGGTCAGGCGGGCGGCGAGGCGGGCGTTCTGGCCCTCCTTGCCGATCGCCAGGGACAGCTGGAAGTCCGGGACCTCGACGCGGCAGGTGCGTGCGGCGCGGTCGAGGATCTCGACCTTGTTCACGCGGGCGGGCGAGAGGGCGTGGGCGACCAGTGCGGCCGGGTCCTCGGACCAGTCCACGATGTCGATCTTCTCGCCCTGGAGTTCGTTCATCACGTTGCGCACGCGCGAACCCATCGGGCCGATGCAGGCACCCTTGGCGTTCACGCCGGGAACGGTGGAGTGCACCGCGATCTTGGTGCGGTGGCCGGCCTCGCGAGCGATCGCCGCGATCTCGACGGTGCCGTCGGCGATCTCGGGGACCTCGAGCGCGAAGAGGCGCTTCACCAGGTTGGGGTGGGTGCGCGACAGGGTGATCTGCGGGCCGCGCATGCCCTTGCGGACCGACACGACGACGGTCTTGATGCGGGTGCCGTGGGAGTAGTCCTCGCCCGGAACTCGCTCACCGGCGGGAATGATCGCCTCGAGCCGACCCAGGTCGACCATGATGTCGTCCGGGTTGAGACCCTGCTGGATCGTGCCGGAGATGATGTCGCCCTCGCGTCCGGCGAACTCGCCGAACTTGATGTCGTCCTCGGCGTCACGCAGACGCTGCATCATGATCTGCTTCGCCGTGGTGGCGGCGATGCGACCGAAGTCGGCCGGGGTGTCGTCGAACTCGCCGACGAAACGACCGTCGTCGTCGGTCTCGACGGCCAGCACGACTGCCTTGCCGGTCTTGCGGTCCAGCTGCACCCGGGCACGGTCCTGTGCTCCGGGGGTCTTGGTGTAGGCCGTCAGGAGAGCCTGCTCGATCGCTTCCACCAGCACGTTGAAGGAGATGCCCTTCTCGCGCTCGAGCATCCTCAGGATGCCAAGATCGATGTCCATCAGTCGTCCTCGCCCTCGTCCACGTACTCGTCATCGTCGAGGTCGTCCGCGTCCTCGACGTCGTCCTTCACCGTCTTGCGGTTGAACTCCACCTGCACCAGCGCCTTGGCCACGTCGGCGTACAGCAGCTCGCGCTGCGCACCGTCGACGTCCAGGGTCACCTTCTCGGCCTCGGCAGCGCCGATCCGTCCCTCGAAGGTGCCGCCCTCGACGAGGGTCACCTTCACGAGTCGGTCCGCGTTGCGGCGCCAGTGGCGCTCCAGGGTCAGGGGACGGTCCACACCGCGCGAGGTGACCTCGAGCAGGTAGGGCGTCTCACCCATGACGCCGTCGGCGTCCAGGATCTCGTTGACCGCACGGGTCGCGTCGGTGACGTCGTCCATCGTGACGCCGCCGTCCTTGTCGACCGCGATGCGGAGCACGCTGCGCTTGCCGGCAGCGGAGAGTTCGACGGCCTCGAGATCGAGGCCGAGTGCAGCGAGGGGGTCGGTGAGGGTCTGCGCGATGCGCTCCCTCTTCTCATCGGTTCTGGTGTTGCTCACCGGTATCGACCTCCTTGTTCTGTTGTTGCAGCAACCATAACCCTCGTGACCGCGGCGGAGCACCTCGCGAGGAGCCTCGTGGCGGAGTCAGGAGGGGCGCCCGAGGTGACCTAGGCTCTGCCTCGTGACCCCCAGCCTGCCTCGTTCCGCCCGCACCGGCCCGAGTCGCCGCCGCCTGCTGACCACCCTGGGAGTGAGCACGCTCACGCTCCCGCTCACACTGACCGCGGGCTGCGACCTCCTCGACTCCGGTGACACCGGCCCTGAGAGCCCGACGGCGAGCGAGGACCAGGCGATCCTGGACGAGGTCACCGACTCCACCCGGGTACTGCTCGACCGGGTCCGCGCCACCGTCGCAGCAGGCGCGGTCAAGCCGCGTCGCGAACGAGCCCTGACCGCTCTCGGCGACGCCCTGCAGTCCCACCTCGACCGCTTCACCACCGACCCCGCCCCGGACGCCTCTGCCTCCGCCGGTGCGACGCCGACGACGGCACCGAGTGCCGCACCGGCGCCTGCCGTCGGCGTGGCCGTGCTGCACCAGGAGGCGCAGACGCACCAGACGCTGCTCTCCGACGCCGCGGGGCGCACCACCAGCGGTGCCTTCGCGCGCCTGCTCGCGTCAGCCGCGGCCGGCGTCTCCCAGCACCTCGTGGCACTGACCCCGAACTCGAAGACGAAGGACGGCACTCCGTGACCGACTCCCCCACGCCCCGGAGCGAGCCGACCGCACTCGACGCCCTGCAGCAGACCCTCGCTGCCGAACACGCCGTCGTGCACCTGTTCACGGCTCTGGGAGGCATGACGTCGGCCTCGCGTGAACCCGAGCTCGCTGCGCTGCTGCGCGAGCAGTACCAGGTGCACCGGGGTCGTCGCGAGCAGCTGATGGTGATGGTGCGCACCCAGGGGGCCCAGCCGGTCGCTGCCGAGCCCGCCTACGCCCTGCCCGAGGCCTCCACCGCGGACCTCGTCCGGGCCGCCGGCCTGGAGGCCGAGGAGCGGTGCGCCCAGACGTACGCCGCACAGGTCGCAGCCACCACGGCCGAGGCCCGCGACTGGGCGGTGATGACGTTGGCCGAGACCGCGTCGACACTGCTGCGCTGGGGCGCCGACGCGACACCGTTCCCCGGCGCTCCGGACCTGCTCGCCTGACGGGCCTGCGGGCGCGTGGGGAAGTCCCGAGATCTCCCCCACGCGCCCGTCGCAGGGCCCGCCGGAGCCGGTCAGCGTCGGCCCCGGACCCCACTGTGCCGCATTCGTTCCGCCCAGCGGAACAGTGCGGCCGACGATGTGCTCCCGTGGTGCTTCTCCGGGAATGACACAGGGAATGACACAGGGCCCCGACCGGCGATCCGGTCGAGGCCCTGCGTCGTGAACGCGTTCAGACGATGATCAGCCACGCACCAGTGTGACGAGGTGAGCGACGACGTCGGCAGCAGCGACCTCGGCCTTCTCGCCGGTGGCACGGTCCTTGACGTCGACGTTGCCGTCGGTGAGGCCACGTCCCACGGTGACGATCGTCGGGACACCGATGAGCTCGGCGTCCTTGAACTTCACTCCGGGGCTGATCTTGCCGGCGCGGTCGTCGTAGATGACCTCGATGCCGACGGCGTCGAGCTCGGTGGCGATGCGCTCGGCCTCGGCGAAGATCTCCTCGCCCTTTCCGGCAGCGACGACGTGCACCTGGGCCGGGGCGATCTCGCGCGGCCAGGCCAGGCCGATCTCGTCGAGGGTGTTCTCGGCGATCGCCGCGACAGCACGCGAGGCGCCGATGCCGTAGGAGCCCATGGTGACGGTGACGAGCTTGCCGTTCTCGTCGAGGACCTTGAGGCCCAGGGCCTCGGCGTAACGGGTACCGAGCTGGAAGATGTGACCCATCTCGATGCCGCGCTCGGTCGAGAGCGAGCCCTCGTCGCAGGACGGGCAGGCGTCGCCGTCACGGACGTCGGCGGCCTCGATGAAGCCGTCGCCGTTGAAGTCGCGGCCGGCGACCAGACCGACGACGTGCTTGCCGTCGACGTCGGCACCGGTCACCCAGGAGGTGCCGGCCACGACGCGCGGGTCGAGGAGGTAACGGATGCCGGAGGCGTTCTCGGTGCCGAGCACGCCGGCGCCGATGTAACCCTTGACCAGCGAGGGGTGCTTGCGGAACTCGGACTCGTCGAAGGCCTCGACCTCGATGGGCTCGATCTGGCCCTCGAGGCGCTTGGCGTCGACCTCGCGGTCGCCGGGGACGGCGATCGCGACGGGCTCGCGGGTGCCGTCGGGGTGCTTGAAGACGACCAGGACGTTCTTGAGGGTGTCACCGGCGGTCCACGGACGGTCCGCACGCGGCTGGGCGGCGTTGAGGTGGGCGACCAGGGCGTCGATGGTGGCGCAGTCGGGGGTGTCGACGACCTCGGCGGCCGGAGCGGCAGCGGCGTCGACCTCGGCCGGGACACGCACGGCGACGGCCTCGACGTTGGCGGCGTAGTCGCAGTGCGAGCACTGGACGTAGGTGTCCTCACCGACGGCGGCCTTGGCCAGGAACTCCTCCGAGGCGGAGCCACCCATGGCACCGGCGGTCGCCTTCACGACGGCGTACTCGAAGCCGAGACGGTCGAAGATGCGGATGTAGGCGGCGCGGTGCGCGGCGTAGGAGGCGTCCAGACCGGCCTGGTTGTGGTCGAAGGAGTAGGAGTCCTTCATGACGAACTCGCGACCACGCAGGACGCCGGCGCGCGGACGTGCCTCGTCGCGGTACTTGGTCTGGATCTGGTAGATCGAGAGCGGGAGGTCCTTGTAGGACGAGTACATGTCCTTGACCGCCAGGGTGAACATCTCCTCGTGGGTGGGGCCGAGGAGGAAGTCGCCGCCCTTGCGGTCCTTGAGGCGGAAGATGTTGTCGCCGTAGTCGTCCCAGCGCCCGGTGGCCTCGTAGGGCTCCTTGGGCAGGAGAGCGGGGAACAGCATCTCCTGGGCGCCGATCGCGTTCATCTCCTCACGGATGATGTTCTCGATGTTGCGCAGCACCTTCAGACCCAGCGGCAGCCAGGTGTAGATGCCCGGCGCGGCACGCCGCACGTAACCGGCGCGCACGAGCAGCTTGTGGCTCGGGACCTCCGCGTCGGCCGGGTCGTCCCGGAGGGTTCGGACGAAGAGCTGGGACATCCGCATGATCATGGGATCAGGCTAACGGCGCGGCTCCCGGCGGCGTGAACCCGCCACGTCCCAGACCCACATCGACGTGGCCGGTCAGACACCGCCGTGACGACGAGGACCGCGACAGGGCTCAGAACATGACGGTGGAGAACGTCGCGGTGTGGGTGAAACCGACCTTCGTGTAGGCCGCACGGGCGGCGTGGTTGAAGTCGTTGACGTAGAGCGAGACCACCGGAGCGATCCGGGTGCGGGCCAGCTGCACGACGGCAGCGGTGGCCGGTGCGGCGATGCCGCGTCCGCGCAGGTCCGGTCGGACCCACACGCCCTGGACCTGGGCGGCGTACGGGGACGCGCAGGCCACCTCGGCCTTGAACTCGACGCGGCCGTCCTCGCCGAAGCGGGCGAACGACCACCGACGTCCGATCAGCTGCCGCACCCGAGCACGGTAGAGCTCGTCGTTGCCGCCGGCCTCGGGCGAGACGCCGACCTCCTCGGTGTACATCGCCACGCAGGCCGGGTAGAGCGCCTCCAGCTCGTGCGGCTCGACCAGACGGACCGACGGATCCGGGACGATCGCCGGTGCGGTGCGGATCTCGAGGTGCGGCTGGTCCCAGCGGACGTCTCGGGGCTCACCCCAGAGGTCCCGGAGGCCTTCCCACAGCACCTCGACCGAGGAACGTGGGCCGACCAAGGTGCAGGAACGACGCGGCAGGGCCCGCATCCGGGCCGCGAAGACGCCCGCCGACTCTGCGTCGCAGGAGATCGGGACGGCGTTCGCCCCGACGTGCAGCGCCGCGACCAGGGTGCCGTCGACGAACCGGCCCCACACCTCGCCCCCGAGCCAACGGGGGTCGAGGTGGGTGGAGCGCCCGCGGTACTCGGGGAAGACGTTGACCACCGGGTCCCGACGGGTGACCGCCAAGAAGGCGGCCATGTCGTCGGGCCCCAGGACCACGACCCCGTCCACGGAGGTCCGGGCGTCGATGCTGGTCACGTCGTCGAGGTGTTCAGGGTGGGCGTCAGGAGACGCTGACCGAGGCGCTGGAACCCTCGACGGGCTCCATGCCCTCGGCGAGGCGCATGGCCTCCTCGATCAGGGTCTCGACGATCTGGGACTCCGGGACGGTCTTGATGACCTCGCCCTTGACGAAGATCTGGCCCTTGCCGTTGCCCGAGGCGACACCGAGGTCGGCCTCACGGGCCTCACCGGGACCGTTGACGACACACCCCATGACGGCGACGCGCAGCGGCACCTCCATGCCCTCCAGGCCGGCCGTGACCTGCTCGGCGAGGGTGTAGACGTCCACCTGTGCGCGGCCGCAGGACGGGCAGGAGACGATCTCGAGACGACGCGGCTTGAGGTTGAGCGACTCCAGGATCGCGCGACCCACCTTGACCTCCTCGACCGGCGGGGCCGAGAGGGAGACGCGGATGGTGTCGCCGATGCCCTGGCTCAGCAGTGCACCGAACGCGGTGGCCGACTTGATGGTGCCCTGGAACGCCGGACCGGCCTCGGTGACGCCGAGGTGCAGCGGCCAGTCGCCGGCCGCAGCCAGCAGCTCGTAAGCGCGGACCATGACGACGGGGTCGTTGTGCTTGACCGAGATCTTGAAGTCACGGAAGCCGTGCTCCTCGAAGAGGCTGGCCTCCCAGATCGCGGACTCGACGAGCGCCTCGGGGGTCGCCTTGCCGTACTTGTCCATGATCCGCTTGTCGAGCGAGCCGGCGTTGACGCCGATCCGGATCGAGGTGCCGTGGTCGGTGGCGGCCTTGGCGATCTCCTTGATCTGGTCGTCGAACTTCTTGATGTTGCCCGGGTTGACGCGGACCGCGGCACAACCGGCCTCGATCGCGGCGAACACGTACTTGGGCTGGAAGTGGATGTCGGCGATGACCGGGATCTGCGACTTCTTCGCGATCGCCGGGAGTGCCTCGGCGTCGTCGGCGCTGGGGCAGGCCACGCGGACGATGTCGCAGCCGGCAGCGGTCAGCTCGGCGATCTGCTGGAGCGTGGCGTTGATGTCGGTGGTGGGGGTGGTCGTCATCGACTGCACCGAGATCGGGTGCTCGGATCCGACCCCGACGGAGCCGACCTGGATCTGACGCGTCGCACGACGCGGAGCGAGGACCGGAGCGGGGAGAGCGGGCATGCCGAGGCCGATGGACGTCATGGCGCCAAGGTTACTGGGGAGCCCCACGCCTGTCCGCGTCGCCGGAGCACTGGCCCTTCCGAGTGTGACGTGTCAGCCGTTCTGGCCGTCGTTCACTCAGCCGTTCTGGCCGTTGTTCACTCAGCCGTTCATGGAGACCGGGACCACCAGGTCACCGACGATCAGGACGACACCCATGACCATCACCGTCAGGCCCACCACGTACGCCACCGGCATCAGCTTGGCGGTGTCGAAGTGGCCCGGGTCGGGGCGACGGAACACCTTCGCCAGACCACGACGTACGGCCTCGTAGAGGGCACCGGCGATGTGACCGCCGTCGAGCGGGAGCAGCGGCACGAAGTTGAACATGCCGATGAAGAAGTTGAAGCCCGCGATCAGCATCAGCAGGAAGACCGCACGGTCGGTGACCGGGACCTCGTGGGTGGAGACGGCCTCACCGGCCAGACGACCACCACCGACGATCGAGACCGGCCCCATCGGGTCACGCTCCTCCAGACCGACGATCGCCTTCGCCACGCCCCACACCTTGGCCGGCATGTGCGCCAGGGCCTCGAGGGTGTTGACGGTCATGTCTCCCATCTGGGAGACCGTGTAGCCCACGCCGCCGGTGACGAGTTCGGTGGTGGGGCTGACGCCGAGGAATCCGACCTCGACGGTGCCCTGGCCGTCCGCCAGGCCGTCGGCGCCCACGGTGGGCCGGCTCGTGACGGTGGTGTTGGTGGTCAGGGAGAGTTCACGGCCCTCGCGCAGCACCACGATCGTGGCCGCGCCGTCGTCGTTGGCCCGGATCTCGCGCTGCACGTCCTCCCAGGCGCCGACCGGAACGCCGTTGAAGGAGACGATCTCGTCGCCCACCTCGATCCCGGCCTGCTTGGCCGGGGCGACCGGGTCGGCGTCGGTGCACTCACGGCCGTTCTCGGCAGCCGGGACCACGCAGGCCGAGACGTCGGAGACGACCGGGACGGTGCGCACGTCGGAAGAATTGCCGTAGGTGGCGAAGACGGGGACGAAGATCGCGAAGGCGATGGCGATGTTGACCGCCGGGCCGGAGCCCATGACGATCACCTTCTTCCACCACGGGAGGCGGTAGAAGAGGCGCTCCTCGTCACCGGGCTGGACGAGTTCCCACTCCGCTGCGCGGGCGTCGGAGACCAACTGGGTGAACATGCCGGTGTTGGACTTGCGGATCCGCAGCACCTGGTTGCCCTCGGCGTCGGTCCCGACCTCCTCGGCCAGTTCCTCGGCACCGGGCGGCAGCATGCCGACGATCTTCACGAAACCGCCGAGCGGGATCGCCTTGATCCCGTACTCGGTCTCGCCGACCTGCTTGCTCCACACCGTCGGACCGAAGCCGACGAAGTACTGCGTCACCTTCGCACCGAACTTCTTGGCCGGGATCATGTGACCCAGCTCGTGCAACCCGATCGAGACGACCAAGGAGAGTGCGAAGAGCAGCACTCCGACGGTGTAGAGCAGGGCGGTCATCAGTGCTGGGTCTCCCGTTCGGCTGCGAGGGCCTGCACCCGACGCGACGCTTCGCTGCGGGCCCACGTGTCAGCAGCCAGGACGTCGTCGACCTCCATCGGCTGCGCGTTCGAGCCTACGTCGTGAACGGTGAGCGTGTCCTCGACGACGGTGAGGATGTCGACGAAGCCGATCTGCTCGTCGCGGAACGCCTGGACGGCGACCTCGTTGGCGGCGTTGTAGACCGCAGGCGCGGTGCGTCCCCGGGCGCCGGCCTCGCGGGCCAGACGGACTGCGGGGAACGCGTCGTCGTCGAGGGGGAAGAACTGCCAGGTGTGTGCCTTGGTCCAGTCCACCGACGCCGCGGCGTGCGGGACCCGCTCGGGCCAGGCCATGCCGAGCGCGATCGGGATGTGCATGGTGGGCGGGGACGCCTGCGCGATCGTGGAACCGTCGACGAACTCGACCATCGAGTGCACCACCGAGGTGGGGTGCACCGTCACCTCGATGTCGTCGAACGGCACGTCGAAGAGCAGGTGCGCCTCGATCACCTCCAGACCCTTGTTGACCAGGGTGGCGGAGTTGATCGTGATGACCGGTCCCATCGCCCACGTGGGGTGGTTGAGTGCCTCGGCGACGGTGACCTGCGTCAGCTCGTCGCGGGTACGGCCGCGGAAGGGGCCGCCCGACGCGGTGAGGACGAGCTTGCGGACCTCACGCTGCTCCCCCGAGCGCAGGCACTGAGCGATCGCGGAGTGCTCGGAGTCGACGGGGACGATCTGGCCGGGCTTCGCACGACGCGTCACGGCCTCGCCGCCCATGATCAGCGACTCCTTGTTGGCCAACGCCAGCGTCGTGCCGGCGTCGAGTGCCGCCAGGGTGGGGCGCAGACCGACGGCACCGGTGATGCCGTTGAGCACCACGTCGGCAGCCATCCCGGCCGCCTCCACCGAGGCGTCCTCTCCCAGACCCGAGTACGCCGGGGCGAACTCCTTGACCTGGGTGTCGAACAGTTCAGGGTTGGATCCTCCGGCGGTGAGTCCGACCACCCGGAACCGGTCCGGGTTGGCCCGGACCAGGTCGAGGGCCTGGGTGCCGATCGAGCCGGTGCTGCCGAGGATGACCACGTCGCGTCGCTTCACCCGAGGAAGTCTCCCACCGCCCCCGGCCCGCGACGCGTCCACGTCCGGGGCGTCGGGGTACGGGACGTGGCGCGGCACACGTCGCATGTTCGCGGATCGCACCACTTTCGAGACCGCTCCGTGACAGGTGAGAACCTTGGAAACATGAGTGACGACGCCAACACCCCCCTGAACGAGCAGCCCTCCTGGCACCCGGCCACCCAGGCCGTGCGGGCCGGAGTGGCACGCAGCGAGTTCGCCGAGACCTCCGAGGGTCTCTTCCTCACCAGTGGCTACGTCTTCTCCTCCGCACAGGAGGCCGCCGACACGTTCGCCGGCGAGGTCGACCACTACGTGTACTCGCGCTACACCAACCCCACGGTGCGCATGTTCGAGGAACGCCTCGCGACCCTCGAGGGCGCCGAGGACTGCAAGGCCACCGCGTCGGGCATGTCGGCGATCTTCGCCTCCCTCGCCGTGCTGCTCAAGCAGGGTGACCGCGTCGTCGCCTCCAGCTCGATGTTCGGCGCGATCATCTACGTCGTCAACGAGTTCTTCCCCCAGTGGGGCGTCGAGTGCGTACTGGTGGACCCCACCGACAACGACGCCTGGGCCGAGGCGCTGTCGGTGCCCACGCAGGCGGTGCTCTTCGAGACCCCGTCGAACCCGCTGCTCGCGATGGTCGACATCGAGGTCGTCGCCGAGCTGGCCCACGCCGCCGGTGCGACGGTGATCGTCGACAACGTCTTCGCCACCCCGGTCTTCTCCAAGCCGCTGACCCAGGGCGCCGACGTGGTCGTCTACTCCGCCACCAAGCACATCGACGGCCAGGGCCGGGTCCTGGGCGGTGCCGTGCTCGGCACGGTCGACTACATCGCCAAGATCGAGATGCTGCTGCGCAACCTCGGTCCCTCGATGTCGCCGTTCAACGCGTGGGTGCTGCTCAAGGGTCTCGAGACCCTCGACCTGCGCGTGCGCCGGATGGCCGAGAACGCCGAGGCGGTGGCCCGCTTCCTGGAGGCCCACCCCAAGGTGGACACCACGATCTACCCCCTCCTGGACTCCTTCCCGCAGAAGGACCTGGTCGCCAAGCAGCTCACCGGTGGCGGCACCGTCGTTGCGGTGAAGCTGGCCGCCGGTCAGGCCGAGGCGTTCAAGTTCATGGACTCCCTGGCGATCTTCGACATCTCCAACAACCTCGGTGACGCCAAGTCGCTGGTGACCCACCCGGCCACCACCACGCACCGCCGGATCGGCCCCGAAGGCCGTGCCGCTGCCGGCATCACCGACGGCACCGTGCGGTTCTCGATCGGCCTGGAGGACTCTCGCGACCTGATCGCTGACCTCGCACAGGCGCTCGAGAAGCTCTGAGCCTCCCCGGCACCACAGCCACGACTGCCATGACGAAGGCCCCCGAGCAGGTGCTCGGGGGCCTTCGTCATGAGCGGCTCGGGCGCGGTCAGCTCTGGGGACGCAGCACCGGACGCAGGACGTCGAGCACCCCGGCGTCCTCGATGGTGCCGGGCACCTTGGTCTCCTTGCCGTCCGCGATGTCACGCATGGTGCGGCGCAGGATCTTGCCACTGCGGGTCTTGGGCAGGCCCTGCACGACGACGACCTCCTTGAACGCGGCCACGGCACCGATCTCGGCCCGGACCTTGGCGACCAGTTCGGCGGCGAGCTCGTCAGGGTCGACGTCCGCACCGTCCTTGAGGACCACGAAACCGCGCGGCAGCTGGCCCTTGAGAGTGTCGGCGACACCGATCACGGCGCACTCGGCGACGGCCGGGTGGCGAGCGAGGACCTCCTCCATCGCGCCGGTGGAGAGGCGGTGGCCTGCGACGTTGATGACGTCGTCGGTGCGACCCATGACGTAGACGTAGCCGTCGGAGTCGACACGACCGCCGTCCCCGGAGAGGTAGTAGCCGTCGAAGGCGCTCAGGTAGCCGGTGACGAATCGGTCCTCGTCGCCCCAGACGCCGGTCATGCAGCCGGGCGGGAGCGGAAGCTTGACGCAGATCGAACCCTCCTCACCGGCCGGGACCTCGTCGCCGCTGGCGTCGAGGACACGGACGTCGAAGCCCGGCACCGGCACCGTCGGGGATCCGGCCTTGATCGGCATCGGCTCGAGACCACGCAGGTTCGCAGCGATCGCCCAGCCGGTCTCGGTCTGCCACCAGTTGTCGACGACCGGAACGCCGATCTTCTCGCTCGCCCAGTCGTAGGTGTCGGGGTCGAGGCGCTCACCGGCCAGGAAGAGCGACTGCAAGCTGGAGGTGTCGTACTTCGCGAAGTGCTCGGCCTCGGCGTCCTCCTTCTTGATCGCGCGCAGGGCGGTGGGGGCGGTGAAGAGCGCCTTCACCTTGTGCTCAGCGATGACGCGCCAGAACGCGCCCGGGTCAGGGGTGCCGACCGGCTTTCCTTCGTAGAGGACGGTCGTGGCGCCGGCGATGAGCGGGGCGTAGACGATGTAGGAGTGGCCCACGACCCATCCGACGTCGGAGGCCGCCCACCAGACGTCACCGGCGCCGCAGTCGTAGATGTTCGGGAACGACCAGGCCATCGCGACCGCGTGACCGCCGTTGTCGCGGACGATGCCCTTCGGCTTCCCGGTGGTTCCGGAGGTGTAGAGAATGTAGAGCGGGTCGGTCGCGTCCACCTCGACGCAGGCTCCGGGCTGCTGGTAGCCAGCGTGCATCGCGGCGTTCCAGTCGAGGTCGCGCTCGGGGTCGAGCTCAGCAGTGACCTGAGGACGCTGCTTCACGACCACGGCCGGCACCTGGTGCTCGGCGAGCTCGAGGGCCCGGTCCAGGAGCGGCTTGTAGGCGATGGTGCGGTTCGGCTCGATGCCGCAGGAAGCGGTCACCACGACCTTGGGCTGGGCGTCGTCGATGCGCAGTGCCAGCTCGTGCGGCGCGAACCCGCCGAAGACCACCGAGTGCACCGCACCGACCCGGGCGCAGGCCAGCATCGCCACGACGGCCTCGGGGATCATCGGCATGTAGATGACGACACGGTCGCCCTTCTCCACACCCAGCTGCTGCAGGACGCCCGCGAACGCCCCGACCTCGCCGAGCAGTTCGGCGTAGGAGATCTCCCGCTTGGTGCCGGTGACGGGCGAGTCGTAGATGATCGCTGTGCGTTCGGCCGCTCCACGGATGACGTGCCGGTCCAACGCGTTGTAGCAGGTGTTGAGCGTGGCGTCGGGGAACCAGCGGTACTGGGGCGGGTTGCTGGCGTCGAGCACTCGGGTGGGCTTGCGGAACCAGTCGATGCTGCGCGCGGCCTCGCCCCAGAACGACTCGGGGTCGGCGATGGATCGGTCGAACTCCGTGCGGTACGTCATGGGCACCATGGTGGCGTGCGCCACATCGTGACGACAACACGGGCCACCGATTGTGCCCCCGAACGGGGGTACGCCGGCGAGTGTGTCCGGACCAGCCGGAGTCAGCCGGTGACTACGAAACCGTTGGCAGCCGTCCGCGCGGGGCGGTTCGGCGCGTACAGCCACGCCTCGAAGAACGCACCCAGGTCCTGACCGCTGACCTGCTCTGCGAGCGCAGTGAACTCTCCCACCGAGGCGTTGCCGCCGGCATGGCGCGCGAGCCAGGTGCGCAGGAGGGTCGCGAACGCCTTCTCCCCGATGCGGTTGCGCAACGCCTGCACCGCCATGCCCCCGCGGGCGTAGACGGCCTGGTCGAAGACCTTCCCGGCGCCAGGAGCGCCGATGCGGACCTTCCACAGGTCGTCGGAGGCAGCGGTCCAACGGTGGTAGTCCTCGAGCATCGCGTTCCCGGCGGCCTTCTCGCCGCGACGCTCGGCGTAGCGGTACTCCATGAAGGAGGCGAAACCCTCGTTGAGCCAGATGTCGCTCCAGCGGTCGATCGAGACGTCGTCCCCGAACCACTGGTGGGCCAACTCGTGCACGACCACGTCGCTCTCGTGGCCGCTCAACGGCCAGTAGACCGGACGGGTCTGGGTCTCGAGCGCGAACCCGAGATCGAAGCCCACCGAGACTCCCCCGGTGACGCCGTACGGGTAGGGGCCGAGGTCCTTCTCCAAGGTGCGGATCACCGACACCGAGCGCCGCAGCAGCTTCAGGGCCCGCTTCTGCTGCTTCGCGGGCAGCTTCTTCGAGACGGCGTTGAGCCACGGCAGGCCGTCGGTGCGACCACGTTCGATCGTGTAGTCCCCCGCGACGAAGAAGGCCAGGTAGGTCGCCATCGGATCCTTCGATCCCCAGGTCCAGGTGACCCGCTTCCCGGACACCTTCTTCGACTTCAGGACTCCGTTGGAGATGGCCTGCTTGCCCTTCGGGACGTTCACCGCGACGGTGAAGGTGGCCTTGTCGCTGGGGTGGTCGTTCGCTGCGAACCACCACGGCGCCATGTGCGGTTCGTTGACCGCGACGACCTCCTGCTTGTCGGCGACGAAGTTCTTCTTGCCGCGGTAGGAGAGCTTCGCCGGAACTCCCGTGTGGCGCACCACGACCTTGACGGTGCGCCCGGCCTTGAGCGGAGTGGCCGGGGTGATGACGAGTTCGTGCTTGCCGTCCTTGCGGAACTTCGCCTTCGTCCCGCCGACACTGACTGCGGTCGGGGTGAGGAGCAGGTCGAGGTTGAACGACTTCAGGTTCTGGGTGGCGCGGAGCGTCAGCACCGTGCGTCCGCGCAGGGTGCCTGAGGCGAAGTCGTAGCGGTTGCTGACGTCGTAGTGCTGGACGTCGATCCCGCCATTGCCGTCGAGCGGGAAGTAGGAGTCGCCGATGCCGCGGCTGCCGACGACCGGTGCCGGAGCGTCCGCCGTCGCAGGCGCCAGGAGCGACGTGCCCAGTCCCGTGCCCAGTCCCGTGCCCAGCGCCGTGCCCAGCACCAGGCTCAGCGCCACCGCGATCCCTGCCGCCGCGCGACGCCACATGCCTACGCCGGGACGCACGCCGGGACGCACGCCGGGACGCTGGGCAGGACGGGAGTGGCGGCGGTCAGACGTCATGGGGCGAACCTACCCCCGGACACCCCTGGACCCACTCCCCCTCGGTTACGTTCTCGGGGTGAGACAGACCAGAGGACAACAGCCCGACGTCCACACCCGTTCCGACTTCGAGGACAGGATCCGTTCCGGAGCTCGTTCACTCGCGGGCTGGCGAGTGCTGGGGGCCGACCTGACCCGGTGCGACGCGCAGTTCGACGCCGTCGATCCCTCGGGGGCACTCTTCGTGGGCTGCGTGCTCACCCCCGAGCAGGTGCGGCGGGTCCGCTCCCGCGGCGCGATCGTCTTCCCCACCGTGCCCGGCGTCCCGGTGCGGCTGGACCGCGACTCGCTGTACTCCGTCGACGAGCTCTACGACACCGAGCGGTACCGCGACTCCCTCGACGCCCGCGCCTACGCGTGGTCGCACGCCGCGGCCGTGGCCACCGCCGGAGGGCTCACCGGTCTCGACGGTGAGGGCGACGGAGAACTCCCCCGCAACCTGCACGACCACGCCGTCGACGCCGCTCTCGAACGCTGGCGCAGCAACCACAGCCTGGTCGGGGTGATGGGCGGGCACGCCGCTGGCCGGGGCACCAAGGCCTACGCCGGCGGCGCCCGACTCGGGCACGCCCTGGGGCAGGAGCACACCGTCGCCACCGGTGGTGGCCCCGGTGCGATGGAGGCCGCCAATGTGGGGGGACGAATGGCGGACCACTCCCTCGACGACCTCGACGAAGCCCTGACGATGCTGGCCGCCGCGCCGTCGTTCACCCCCGACGTGGACGGGTGGGTGGGCGCCGCGCGCGACGTGCTGACCCGGTTCTCCCCGACCCGGGAGACGCTCGGCGTCCCGACCTGGCACTACGGCCACGAGCCGCCGAACGCGTTCGCCACCGCGATCGCGAAGTACTTCCGCAACGCCACCCGTGAGGCGATCCTGCTGGAGATCTGTGACGCCGGGATCGTGTTCCTGCCCGGCGCGGGCGGCACCGTGCAGGAGATCTTCCAGGACGCCTGCGAGAACTACTACGCCGACGAGAGCTCGGTGGCACCGATGGTGCTGCTCGGCAAGAAGTACTGGACCGAGACGCTGCCAGCCTGGCCGTTGCTGAAGGCGCTGGCCCGCGGACGCGTCATGGAGAAGCACGTCCACCTGGTCGACTCGGTCGAGGAAGCAGCCGAAATCGTCGGACGGCCCCGGACCTGAGCAGGTCCGGGGCCGTCCGAGGAGATCACTCAGTCACGCAGCAGCAGGTCACTCAGACGCAGCGAGCTGACCGCAGGCGGCGTCGATCTCGTCGCCGCGGGTGTCACGCACGGTGGTGCTGATGCCCTTGGCCTCGAGACGACGCACGAACTCGTCGGTGTCCTCGTCGCGCGAGCGGGTGTACTTCGAGCCCGGGATCTCGTTGAGCGGGATCAGGTTCACGTGGACCCACGGCCAGTCGCCGAACTTGTTCAGGACGTCGCCGAGCAGGTCGGCACGCCAGGCCTGGTCGTTGATGTCGCGCATCATGGCGTACTCGATGGAGACACGACGCTTGGTGGTCTTCGCGTACGTCCAGGCTGCCTCGACGGTCTGGTCGACCGACCAGCGCGTGTTGACCGGGACCAGCTCGCTGCGGAGCTCGTCGTCGGGCGCGTGCAGGGACAGCGCGAGGGTGCAGGGAATGCCCTCTTCGGCCAGCTGCAGGATGCGCGGGACCAGGCCCACGGTGGAGACCGTGACGTGGCGCGCGCTCATGCCGAGACCGGCCGGGGCCGGGTCGGTGAGACGACGCACGGCGCCGACGACCGCCTTGTAGTTGGCCAGCGGCTCGCCCATGCCCATGAAGACGACGTTGGAGACGCGACCCGGGCCACCGGGGATGTCGCCCGAGGCCATGGTGCGGTTGGCGGAGACGACCTGCTCGACGATCTCGGCGGTCGACATGTTGCGCTGCAGGCCGCCCATGCCGGTGGCACAGAAGCTGCACGCCATGCCACAGCCGGCCTGGCTGGAGACACAGACGGTGGTGCGGGTCTTGTAGCGCATCAGCACCGACTCCACCAGCGCGCCGTCGAAGAGCTTCCACAGCGTCTTGACGGTGGTGCCCTTGTCGGCGGTCTGGACGCGGATCCCGTCCATCAGGGTGGGCAGCAGGGTGGCGACGAGCTCGTCGCGCTGACCGGCCGGGAGGTCGGTCATGTCGGCGGCGTCGTTGGTCAGACGCGCGAAGTAGTGGTTCGAGAGCTGCTTCGCACGGAACCCGGGCAGGCCAGCCTTGACCAGCAGTTCCTTGCGACCTGCCTCGTCGAAGTCGGCGAGGTGCGGGGGCGGCTTCTTGCGGCCTCGCGGCTCGTCGAACACGAGCGGCAGCAGCGGGAGGTTCTCGGACATCTCGCCATTCTCCCACCGGTGTGCCGCAGGCGTCGAACCGTCACCGGCTCAGGTGTTCACCATCACCCAGAGCACGGCTGTCGTGGTGACGGCGACCACCACGAGGGTCACCACCATTCCCGCCAGCATCCAGGCCCCGAGCCGGCGGGTGCGCTCGGCGAGCATCAGGGCGAGCGGCACCACGAACACGCTCAGCACCCACCAGAAGTAGGTCTCGGTGTGGTTCGGTCCGACGGTGACCCGGAGCAGGGTCGCCCAGAGTGCGGGGACGAGGGCGATCGTCAGGAGGCCTGCGTAGAAGCCGAGCAACGCGGGACGGATCGGTGCGGGGGCCGGGGATCCGATCCACGCCTCGTCGCTCTTCCCGTCGCTCTTCCCGTCGCTCTTCCCGTCGCTCTTCCCGTCGCTCTTCCCGTCGCTCTTCCCGTCGTTCTCCCTGTCGTTCTCCCTGCTCCGCTCCACAGCTGGCTGCTCGACACCGATGACCGCCGCGGCGTCGACGTCGGGCCGACGGAGCCCGGTGCCAAGGCTCTGGAACCGGTGCTCGGGACCGGACCATGGACCGTCGCGCAGGTCACTGCTCATGCCACTCCCCCTGACATCGCCTGATGTCCTGAATCATGGCAGCCGCAACGGCAGGAGGCACCCCACCACGCGGGCGGGGTGCCTCCTTCGGCATGAGAGCCGAGCGTGCGTGCAGCGGTCTCAGAAGACCAGCAGGTGCAGGATCAACCAGGTCGGGGCGACGGTCGCCAACAGCGAGTCGAGACGGTCCATCAGACCACCGTGACCGGGGATCACCTGCGACATGTCCTTGACGCCCATGTCGCGCTTGATCACGGACTCCACCAAGTCACCCAGGGTCGCCATGACGGCGCCGACCACGCCCAGCAGGACGCCGACCCACCAGTCGCCGTCGAGCAGGCCCGTGACCATCAGGGTCGCGGCGGCGGTGCAGGCGATCATCGAACCGGCAAAGCCCTCCCAGGACTTCTTGGGCGAGATCACCGGGGCCATCGGGTGCTTGCCGAACAGCACACCGGCGACGTAGCCACCGGTGTCGGAGGCCACGGTGATGAGCACGAAGATCACGATGCCCTTGACGCCGTCATCCCACCGCTCGAACCCGGTGCTGCCTCCCTCGGAGAGCAGCAGTCCGACGAACGAGGCGAGGAATGCGACGTAGATCAGCGTGAAGACTCCCGCGGTGGCGTTGCGGACGTAGCCGTCGACGCCCTGGCGCAGCTGCCACAGCATCGTGACCAGGGCGGTCACCGCGGTGGCGGTCACCAGCGCCTCGGCACCGAAGAAGTAGGCAGTCGCGACCATCACGACGCCGCCGAGCATCAGCGGCGCCTGCGGGAGGTCGATGTCCTTGGCCTTCAGGCCACGACCGAGCTCCCAGACGCCGATGCAGATGGCAGCCGCGACGACGACGATGAACGCAGTCTTCCAGAACCACAGGGTGGCGGCGCACATGCCGAGCAGGACCACCGCGGAGGTGATCGCTGCCGGCAGGTTGCGGCCCGCCCGGCCGTGGTCCTTCTTCGGCGCCGGGGCCGTGGAGGCAGGAGTACTCATCAGGATGCGTGCTGCAGGAGGTCTCAGACCTCCAGCAGCTCGGCCTCCTTCTTCTTCAGCATCTCGTCGATCGCGTCGGTGCCCTTCTTGGTGAGGGCGTCGAGCTTCTTCTCGGCACCAGCGACGTCGTCCTTGCCGACCTCGCCGTCCTTCTCGAGGCCCTCGAGGAGCTGCTTGGACTGACGACGGACGTTGCGCACGGCGATACGACCGTCCTCGGCCTTGGCCTTGGCCTGCTTGATGTACTCCTTGCGACGCTCCTGGGTGAGCTCGGGGAAGACGCAGCGCAGGACGCGGCCGTCGCTCGAGGGGTTCACGCCCAGGTCGGAGTCACGCACGGCGCGCTCGACGGCGTCGACGGCGGACTGGTCGAAGGGCTGGATCAGGATGGTGCGCGCGTCCTGGGCCGAGAAGGTCGCGAGCTGCTGGATCGGCGTCGGGGAGCCGTAGTACTCGACGACCAGCTTGTTGAAGACGGCCGGGCTGATGCGACCCGCGCGGATCGTGTTGAACTGCTCGCGCGTGGCGTCGACCGACTTGGTCATCTTCTCGTCGGCCTCGGTGAGGATCTCGTTGATCACGTCTACCTACTCTCGCTGCTGCGTGGTGCCGTGTCTGCGGCACTCGGATGTGGTGCTCGGTGGTGCTGCGTTGTGCTGCGTTGTGCTGCGTTGTTCTCGGGGGGGTGGTGCTGGTGCGGGGCCTGCCCCACCAGGAGCAGGCCCCGACGACGTCGTGCGGTGGTTCTCGGGGCTCAGGCCTCGGAGCGGACCAGCGTTCCGATCTTCTCACCCTGGACGATGCGCAGGATGGCGCCCTCGTCCTCCATGCCGAAGACGATCAGCGGCATGTTGTTCTCCATGCAGAGGGCGAACGCGGTCGCGTCGGCGACCTGCAGACCCTTCTGCAGGGCGTCCTGGAAGGTGAGGGTGTCGAGCTTGGTCGCCGTGGGGTCCTTGCGGGGGTCGGCGGTGTAGACGCCGTCCACGCCCTGCTTGCCCATGAGGACGACCTCGGAGCGGGTCTCGAGCGCGCGCTGCGCCGAGACGGTGTCGGTGGAGAAGAACGGCATGCCGGCGCCGGCGCCGAAGATCACGACGCGGCCCTTCTCGAGGTGGCGGATCGCCTTGCGCGGGATGTACGGCTCGGCGACCTGGCCCATGGTGATGGCGGTCTGGACGCGGGTGTCGATGCCTTCCTTCTCCAGGAAGTCCTGGAGTGCGAGGCAGTTCATGACGGTGCCCAGCATGCCCATGTAGTCGGCGCGGGAACGGTCCATGCCGCGCTGCTGCATCTCGGCGCCGCGGAAGAAGTTGCCACCGCCGACGACGATGCTGACCTGGACACCGGAGTTGACCACTTCAGCGATCTGGCGGGCGATCTGGGAGACGACGTCCGGGTCCACGCCGACGGCTCCGCCGCCGAAGACCTCGCCGGACAGCTTGAGCAGGACGCGCTTGTAGGTGGTCACACCAGTTCCTTTCGCGGGAGGCCGCGGTGGTCTTCCCAGGGTTTCGTCAGTCTTGAAGATACGAGAAGGCCGGCTCGATGGTCTCGTAGTGATCCACCGAACCGGCCTCCTGCATGGTGTTGCTCGAGTGATCCCTCAGGGATCAGGCACCGACCTCGAAGCGGACGAAGCGCTTGACGGTGGTGTTGGCAGCGTCCAGAACCTGCTTGACAGACTTCTTGGACTCGCTGATCGACTCCTGCTCGAGGAGGACGATCTCCTTGAAGAAGGCGCCCAGGCGACCCTCGACGATCTTGGCGACGGCAGCCTCCGGCTTGCCCTCCTCAAGAGTCTTCGCGGTCATGACGTCGCGCTCGCGGGCGACGACGTCGGCGTCGACCTCGTCGCGGGTGAGGAACTGAGCCTTCATGGCGGCAACCTGCATGGCGGCAGCCTTGGCAGCAGCAGCGTCACCCTCGAACTCCACGAGCACGCCCACGGCGGCCGGGAGGTCAGCTGCACGCTTGTGCATGTAGGTGACGGTCTCGCCGTCGAAGTAGGCGACGCGGCCGAGCTCGATCTTCTCACCGATGGTGACGGCGAGGTTCTCGACGATCGCGCCGACGGTGGAACCGTCCAGCTCGACAGCCTTGAGGGCCTCGGCGTCGGTCGCCTTGGCGGCGTCCGCAGCAGCGGCGATCTTCTCGGCAGCAGCGATGAAGTCGGCGTTCTTCGCGACGAAGTCGGTCTCCGACTTCAGCTCGACCAGGGCGCCACCAGCGGTGACGACCAGGCCGGCGGAGGCCTCGCGCTCGGCGGCACGGGCGGCAGCCTTGGCGGTGCCCTTGACGCGGAGCAGGTCGACAGCCTTGTCGAAGTCGCCGTCGGTCTCGGTCAGCGCCTTCTTGCAGTCCATCATGCCGGCGCTGGTGAGCTCACGGAGCTTCTTGACGTCGGCAGCGGTGAAGTTGGACATGAATCCTCTTCCTCGAAAGTTGGTCTGTGGACGACTGACTGGCGTCAGTTGGACTCGGCAGCAGCCTCGGCCGGAGCCTCAGCAGCAACCTCGGCCTCGACGGCCGGAGCCTCAGCGGCGGGAGCCTCAGCGGCCTCGCCAGCGAGGATCTCCGCCTCCCACTCGGCGAGCGGCTCGGCCGGAGCGCCCTTGCCGCCGGAGCGGGCGATGAGGCCCTCGGCAGCAGCGTCGGCGATCACGCGGGTGAGGAGACCAACGGCGCGGATGGCGTCGTCGTTGCCCGGGATCGGGAAGTCGACGGTGTCGGGGTCGCAGTTGGTGTCCAGGATGCCGATGATCGGGATCCGCAGCTTGCGGGCCTCCTCGACAGCCAGGTGCTCCTTGTTGGTGTCGACGATCCAGATCGCGGCGGGAACGCGGGACATCTCGCGGATACCACCGAGGGACTTGTTCAGCTTGTCGCGCTCGCGACGCATCTGAAGCAGTTCCTTCTTGGTGCGCGAGGAGCTGGCGACGTCGTCGAAGTCGATCTCGTCGAGCTCCTTCAGGCGGGCGATACGGGTCGCGACCGTCTGGAAGTTGGTCAGCATACCGCCGAGCCAGCGCTGGTTGACGTAGGGCATGCCGACGCGGGTGGCCTGCTCAGCAATGGCCTCCTGGGCCTGCTTCTTGGTACCCACGAACATGATCTGACCACCCTTGGCCACCGTCTCCTTGACGAAGGCGTAGGCGCGGTCGATGTAACCCAGCGACTGCTGAAGGTCGATGATGTAGATGCCGTTGCGCTCGGTGAGGATGAAGCGCTTCATCTTCGGGTTCCAGCGACGGGTCTGGTGTCCGAAGTGGACGCCGCTGTCGAGCAGCTGGCGCATGGTCACGACTGCCATGATGTGTCTCCTTGTGGGACGCGCACGACGAGCCCGCACAGGTGTGCGGGCAACGGTGCTGCGTCAGGTTTTCAGTTCATGCTCCCGACGGATGCCGGTCGCCCTGGTGCCCCGTGCCGGCCGATCCACCGTGGTGTCTCCACCGGGTGGAACTGAGGACGGCACCCGCGTGAGCCGTGGGCCGGAGGGCCCGCGACGCGGCGAGAGGGCACGCGTAGTCAGCCCGTGAGGGCTGCGCCGACAAGAGTACGCCACCGCACGACGACGGAGCGAATTGATCCCGACCTCCTCCGAGCACCGGATCCGACGGCTGTGAGCAGCCCTGCAGGACCACTTCGCACGCACAGGCACGACACCCCCGCAGCATCGGGGACCTCCTCCCCAGGGCATCGGCGTCGCGACGCCGTCGGGCTCCCGGGAGGCCACGCTCCGACCATGACCCGACCTGCCCGGCTGCGCTCCCCCGTCCCTCTCGCCCTGGCCTGTGCCGTTCTGCTCGGTGGGCCGCCCGCGGAGGCGGTCCCGGAGCGGGCCGTCGGGTCGTGGCCGCTGACCGGGCGCCCCACCCTCGTCGAGCCGTTCCGGGCCCCGGACGTGCGGTGGGGCACCGGGCACCGCGGTGTCGACCTGCTCGGGGTGGCCGGGCAGCCGGTGCACGCGGCGCTGTCCGGGACGGTGGTGTTCGCCGGGGTCGTCGCCGGAGTTCCCGGGGTGAGCCTCCAGCACGATGACGGCACCCGGAGCACCTACCAACCGGTGGTGACGACGCTGCGGGTCGGGGACGTCGTCAGGCGCGGCAAGCAGGTGGGGACCCTGACGCCGGTGGGCTCGCACTGTGCGCCGATGCTGTGCCTGCACTGGGGTCTGCGGACCGGTACCGGTCGTGACCTCGTCTACCTGGATCCGCTGACGCTGGTGGCGGTGCCCCGGGTCCGGCTGCTCCCGCTCACGGGCTGAGCGCTCAGATCTCGCGCCAGATCAGGCGCCAGATCAGGCGCGGGGGTGGGCCTGACGGTAGGCGGTGCGCAGCCGGTCGGTGCTGACGTGGGTGTAGATCTGTGTGGTCGACAGCGAGGCGTGTCCCAGCAGTTCCTGGACCGAACGGAGGTCGGCGCCACCTTCGAGCAGGTGGGTCGCTGCGGTGTGCCGGAATCCGTGCGGCCCCATGTCGGGGGCCCCGGGAACTGCTGCGACCCGACGGTGCACGAGGTCGCGTACGACCCGCTGGTCCAGGCGTCCTCCCCGGGCGCCCAGGAAGAGAGCGGGGCCGGAACGGTGCGTGGCGAGGGCCGGCCTGCCCTGGGTACGCCACAGCTGCAGCGCCCGCGCCGCGGGGAGCCCGAACGGCACCGTGCGTTCCTTGCTTCCCTTGCCCATGACCCGCACGACCCGACGTTCGTCGTCCACGTCGTCGACGTCGAGGCCCACCAGTTCCCCCACGCGGATCCCGGTGGCGTAGAGGAGTTCGAGGAGGGCTGTGTCCCGCAGACCGACGGGCGTGGTCTCCCCCGGTTCCTCGTGACCGCCGTCGAGCACGGCCGCTGCCTCCTCGACCCGCAGCACCGAGGGCAGGGACTTCGCACGCTTGGGCGAGAGCAGGAGCGAGCCGGCGTCGGTCTCGGTGCGGCCGGTGCGGCGCAGCCACGCGGTGAAGACCCGTACCGCGCTGGCCCGACGCGCCATCGTGCTGCGCGCCTTGCCGCGGGTCTGCAGGTTGGCCAGCCAACTGCGGAGCACCGCGAGGTCGATCGCGGCCACCTCGGTGACGCCGAGACGGGCAGCGTGCTCGAGCATCCCGGTGACGTCGAGGAGGTAGGCACGCACCGTGTGCTCGGAGAGGTTCCGCTCGATCGCCAGATGTCGTTCGAACTCGCCGAGCAGGGCCGCCGTCGCCTCGTCGACGAGGCGGTCTTCGGGGCCGTCGTCGAGGGAGCCTGCGCTCTCGTCCGGCTCGGTGTAATTCACCTGCACATCCTAGGCACGCCGGCTCCCCGGATCGGTTCACCCGTGCCGGCCCAGACGCCACCCCTCCCCTTCTTGGACGACCCATCCGTGGGCGCCGAGGCGGAGCAGCGCTCCCTGCACCTCCCGGATCCCGATGCCTGCCGCCCGGGCCAGCGCCGGTGCGTCCACGACGTCCACGGCCGGGAACGCCTCCAGCACCTGCTTCTGTCGCCACGGGAGCCGGTCACGCGGAATCGTCTCGCCGTGGCGGGCGTCGGTGAGGTGCTCCCCCGGACGTCCGACGTACTCCAGGACGTCCTCGCCACAGGTGACCAGGTGGGCCCGCCCCAACCGCAGCCGTTCGTGGACGCCCTGGGACTGGGCACTGGTGACCGGCCCCGGGACACCGAGCAACGGACGGTTGAGCCGTTCACACCACGTCGCCGTGCTGAGCGCGCCCGAGCGGAGAGCTGCCTCCGCCACCACGGTCACCTCCGACAGTGCTGCGATCACTCGGTTGCGGGACAGGAACCTGATCCGGGTCGGTTCCCGTCCCGGGGCGGCCTCGGAGACCACCGCGCCCACGTCCAGGACGTGCTCGACCAGAGCCCGGTTGGCGGCCGGGTAGATCCGGTCGACGCCGCAGGCCAGCACCGCCACGGTGGCCCCGTTGCCTGCCAGTGCGCCCCGATGCGCGGCCTGGTCGATGCCCAACGCGGCTCCGGAGACCACCGCGCTCCCGGCCCGAGCCACGGCGTGTGCGATCTCGGCCGCGACCTGGGTGCCGTACGTGGTGGCCGAACGGGAGCCCACGACTGCCACCGAGCGGGTGAGGCCGGCGAGGTCGAGCGGTCCCCGGACCCACAGCCCGACAGGGACTCCCCCACGTTCGTTCAGCACCGGCGCGTCGCGCAGGGCGTCGAGCCGGGTGGGCCACTCCTCCTCCCCCGGGACGACGAACCGCGCTCCGGTCTTCTCGGCCTCGTCGAGGTGACGATGCACGTCGAATCCTTCGAGCCGGGCGGCGACGTCGGTGTGGAGTCCGTGGACGTCGCGTTCGGCGAGCAGGTGCTCGTGGACCCGGACGGCACCGAGGTCCTCGACGAGTCGCGCGACGCGGGGGTCGCCCGGTTCGGTGAGCCAGTTGAGTGCGACCCGGGCGAGCCGTTCGTCGAGCGCGCTCATGAGGCACGCCCCAGTGCAGCGAGGGAGAACTCGGCGCCGGTGCGCAGTGCGAGAGCGACGTCGACGTCGAGGTCGGACGGGCGCTCGCGTCGGGAGAGATCGGCCACCGTCCATGCCAGTCGGTGCACCCGCACGGCACCACGACGGCTGAGCCGTCCGGAGTAGACGTGGTCGTCGAGGCGGGCCTGTCCGGCGTCGGGCAGAGGCCACTCCTCGCGCAGCAGGTGGCCCGGTGTCTGGGAGTTGAGCCGCCAGCCCAGTCCCGCGTACCGAGCTGCCTGGCGGGCGCGGGCGTCGGTGACCCGGACGCGGACCTCGGCAGAGCTCTCCCGCACAGCGAATCGGTCGGTGTCGGCTGGACCAGTGGGCAGCAGGTGTCGCACGACGTCGACCCGGTCGGCGATCGGTCCACTCACCTTGCGCCGGTACTCACGACGTGCGACCTCCGGGCAGGTGCACCGGTTCTCCCGGGCCACGGCCCGGTACTCCCCGCACGGGCAGGGGTTGGCCGCGAGGATCACGGTGCTCCGCGCCGGGAAGAGCGCCGACTCGTCGCCGCGCACCACCCGGATCTCGCCGCTCTCCAACGGCTGGCGCAGCGCCTCGATGACGTCGGTGCGGAAGAGCGGGAACTCGTCCAGAAAGAGAACTCCGCAATGGGCCAGGGAAATTTCACCTGGCCGGACCCTGCCGCTTCCTCCCCCGACGAGGCTCGACTTGGAGACGTCGTGGTGGGGGGCAAGGAACGGCGGACGCAGGATCAGGCCACGCGTCCCGGAGCCCGACAGGGAGTGCAGTGCGGTGAGTTCCAGGGACTCCTCGCGGGTGAGGTCAGGCATGAGAGTGGGCAGGCGTTCGGCCAACGACGTCTTGCCTGCTCCCTTCGGACCGGACAGCAGCAGGTGGTGTCCGCCGGCGGCAGCGACCTCCAGCGCGAATCGGGCATCGGCCACGCCGACGAGGTCGGAGAGGTCGACGTCGTCGCGGCGGTCCTCGCCCCGCCAACTCAGCAGGCTGGTGCCGCCGCTTGCCCCGACCGGGGTCGCCACTGGCACCTCGTCTCCGCGCAACTGCGCCACCACCTGGGCCAAGGACCGCACTCCGAAGACCTCCATGTCCGGCACGAGGGCCGCCTCGACCGCGGACGGTTCGGGGACGAAGACCCGACGGATTCCTGCGGCTGCTGCCGCCATCACCATCGGGAGCACTCCGGGCACCTGGCGCAGACCGCCGTCGAGCCCGAGTTCTCCGACGAAGACGGTGCCGGTGAGCGCGTCGACGGGGATGGTCCCGTCCGCTGCCTTGATCCCCACCGCGATCGCGAGGTCGAAGTGGGTGCCGCGCTTGGGCAGGTCGGCCGGGGCGAGCAGGATCGTGACGCGTCGGGTCGCGGGCCAGGGAGCGGCGCAGTGCGTGATCGCCATCCGTACCCGGTCGCGGGCCTCCAGCAGGGAGGCGTCGGGACGTCCGACGATGGTCGCCCCGACGACGCCGGGCGATATGTCCACCTGCACCTCCACCAGGTGTCCCAGCGATCCCTGCAGCACGACGGTGCGCGAGGTCGCCAGCATCAACAGATCCCCCGCACGTGCTCGAGGCGCGGGGCGGCACCGCGTGGACGCAGCACCGCCACCAGGTCGACGCGGACCGCGCCGGGGTCGGCGCCCGCCTCAGGATGGGCCTGTACCCATTCGGCAGCGAGCAGGCGCAACCGTGCCGCCTTCGTCTCGTCGACCGCCTCGTGCGGGGTGCCACGCAACGACGACGTGCGGGTCTTCACCTCACAGACCACCACCTCGGCGCCGTCGCGCAGGACCAGGTCGACCTCGCCCGAGGGGCCGCGCCAGTTCTGGTCCAGGAGCGTCATCCCGGCCCGGAGCAGGTGCCGGCGGGCGACCTCCTCGCCCCATCGGCCGAGGCGAGCGTTGTGGGTGGTGCGGTTGCTGGTCATCGTCGTTCCCTCCTGCAGGTCCGTCGGCCCGGTCGACCACGGCGCCTGCCAGCGTCGCGGCCTCGTCCCGGCTGCGCCGGAGAGCAGCGACGGAGCTGGGGACAGTGCCGACGGGGAGCCCGGGGCCGGACACCTGTCCGGACCAGTTGGCCCTCACGCCGGGAGAAGGGGCCGCCGCCGTTCCACACTGGCCGGCGTCCGTCCACCCAGCCCTACGGAGAAAACGTGTCACTCTCGCGTCACCTCTTCCCCTCGGCAACACGCTGCCGAGCCACTGCCCGCGCCGCTGGAGCCCTGGCTGCCCTGGCCCTGCTCGCCTCCGGGTGTGCCGGATCGGCCGACGAGGCCGAGGGCGTCGACCTGCCCGCCGCCTCCACCGGGTTGCACCCGTTGGTCAGCGCCGACGGCGAACGCCAGTACTACCTCGACCTGCCCGAGGGCTACTCCCCCGACGGCGAACCGCTCCCGCTCGTGCTGGCCCTGCACGGCACCGGCGGGTCGCACGCGAAGTGGCTCGACGACACCTACAACCTCGCCGACGCCGTCGGCGACGACGCAATCATGGTCTATCCCGAGGCGCTGGTCAGCACGAACGGAACCCGGCAGTGGGTCACCGAGCGCGACGTCCCCTACGTCGCCGCCGTCCTGGACCAACTGGAGAATCAGGTCACCTTCGACCACGACAACGTCCTCGTCACCGGCCAGAGCAGCGGCGCCGGTATGTCGCACGAGATCGGCTGCCAGCTCGGCGACCGGGTCCGCGCGATCGCACCGGCGGCCGGCGTCCTGATGTCGACGCGCTGCACCGGATCGGTGGCGGTGATCCAGGTCCAGGGCACCTCCGACCCGGTGGTCCCGTTCGCTCTCGCCCAGCAGACCAGTGAGTTCTGGGCCCGGTACAACGGCCTCGACACCGGCGTCCGTCAGCCCGGCACGCACGACTCCTGCACCCAGTACCCAACGGCCGACGGCACCGTCGAGGCCACCAACGCCTACCCGGTGCACCTGTGCATGCACAACGAAGGCGCCGGCGAGGAGCGTCAGGGCCACGCCTGGCCCTCGATCGCCGGGGACGCGATCTGGTCGACGTTCACCGCACTGCCCCGCACCCAGGAGGCTGAGTCCGCACCTGCTGGCGGTGGCAACGACAAGACCATCGCCGAGGCCAACACCACCGCGAAGTTCACCCTCAAGTTCCCCGAGACGATTCCCAGCACCCCCACCCAGGGCGCCGTGGTGGTCTACGCCCCCGGTGAGGTGACTCCCACGACCGCTCCGCTGGCGTTCATGACGATGCAGTTCGCCCCCGGTGACGTGCAGCCGGGGCAGGAGGTCTCCTACGAGGTGCCGGTGAGCTACTCGATCTTCGGTGCCGACGGGTTCTCCCTGCCCGGGAGCTACACCATCATGGTCACGATGCACACCGAGAACGGCGGCTACCCGATCCCGGTGCCCGGTATGGACATGTGGACGATGACGGAGTACGACTTCGTGGACACCGACACACCCGTCGTGATCGACGACGTCCTGGCACTCGAGCCGATCTCGACCGACACCGGGCTCTGACCTGCCGGTCCCCGGTTCTCCGGACGCAGAAGGCCTCACCGGTTCTGGACCGGTGAGGCCTTCGCGTGCTGGTGGGGCCGGGCGTCAGGCCTCGGAGGGGTCCATGTCGGGATGGTTGAGTTCCTCGACGTTGACGTCCTTGAAGGTCAGCACCTTGACGTTGCGGGCGAACCGCGCCGGACGGTACATGTCCCACACCCAGGCGTCACTCATCGAGACCTCGAAGAAGACCTCGCCGGACTCACCGCGGGCCTTCACGTCCACCTGGTTGCAGAGGTAGAAACGTCGGTCGGTCTCGACGACGTACTTGAAGAGCTGCACGACGTCGCGGTACTCGCGGTAGAGCGTGAGCTCCATCTCGGACTCGTACTTCTCGAGGTCCTCGGCACTCATGCTCGTTCCCTTCGCGTGGCCGGACGTGGTCGCAGGAGAGCCTAGTCCGCGACGCCCGCCGTCGCGGGTCGGACGCCCGAACCCGTGCCCGACGGCTGGGCGGCGTTCACGCCCGGCAGGCTCCACGAACGACGGTGTTGGACGCAGGGTCCACGCGTGGCCAACGCCGCGACGTGGTCGGGCGAGGCGTAGCCCTTGTTGACCTCCCACGCGTAGCCCGGGTGCTCGGTCGCCAGCTCGGCCATGATCGCGTCGCGCTCGGTCTTGGCCAGGATGCTGGCCGCCGCGACACCGGCGCACCGCATGTCGCCCTTGATCTCGGTGCGCACCGGCGGCACCTCCACCTCGGGCGTGCCGTCGAGGTCCCAGGCGGTGGGCGGGGCGTCGAAGAGTGAGAACTGCTCCGGAGCAGTGAGGTAGTCGTGGTTGCCGTCGAGCAGGACCAGGTCCGGAACGACCCCCAGACCGGCCAGTGCCCGTTGGGCCGCGAGGCGCAGCCCCACGACGATGCCGTGGGCGTCGATCTCGGCGGCACTGGCATGACCCACCGCATGGGCCACGGCCCAGCGGCGGACCTTCGGCGCGAGCTCCTCACGGAGCTTGGCCGGCACCAGCTTGGAGTCCTTGACGCCCTGAGGTGCGGTGCGGGTGTCGGCGTCGACGACGACCATGCCGACGCTGACGGGACCACCCAGTGCTCCGCGGCCGACCTCGTCGGCGCAGGCGAGCAGCGGGTAGCCCTCACGGATGATGCTGCGTTCGGTGCGCAGGGTGGGGACTGCTGCAACCACGTCGGGTCAGTGCTCTCAGTCGTCGGAGGAGGCGGTGTCGGGAACGTCGGCGAACGCGTCGGGACGGTGTTCGATCCGGGCGTGACCCAGCGGCCAGACCAGGGCAGCCATCCGTCCCACGACGAGGTCGGTGGAGACGAACTCACGGCCCGGGACACAGTCGGTCTCCAGACCCTCACGGCACATGTGGAAGCTGGAGTCGGCCGAGTGGCCGCGGTTGTCACCCATCACGAAGAGGTGCCCCTCAGGAACCGTGACGGTCTGCCAGTCGCAGGCGCCGGGCATCGGGCCGTTGCAGTCGGTGAGCGGGTCGTCGTTGACGTAGGGCTCGTCGATCGCGACGCCGTTGATCTTGAGTCGGCCGTCGTCGTCGCAACAGGTGATCACGTCACCGCCAACGCCGACGACGCGCTTCACCAGGTGGCCGCCCTCGGGGTACAGGCCGACCTTCGTCATCGCCTTCGCGACGATGTTGCCCGGCTCGGTCTGGGCGTCGTTGAGCCAACCGCCCGGGTCCTTGAAGACGATCACGTCGCCGCGCTGCGGTTCACCGCCGCCCCAGTAGGAGATCTTCTGCACGACGATCCGGTCGTTGCGGACCAGACCGGGCTCCATCGACTCCGACGGGATGTAGAACGCCTGGATGAAGAAGCTCTTCACCACGATCGCCACCGTGAGGGCGAGGACGAGCAGGAGGATCGTCTCCTGCCACAACGGGAGCTGCTTCTTGGCCGCAGCCTTCTGCCGCTTTCGTTCCTTGCGGGTGAGAGCGCGCGGCTCCTCGGCGGGCGCGGCGTCGGGAATCTGGGTCCCGTCGTGGGAGTCCGCAGGCACAAAGGACCGCGACTCCTCCGCGTCGTCGGGACGGGGGAAGTCGCGGTCCTGTGAAGTCACGCGCTGATGCTATCCAGAAACTGGTAGCAGGCCATTTCAGACCGTGCGACGCTCCTTGATCTTCGCCTTCTTGCCGCGCAGGTCGCGCAGGTAGTAAAGCTTCGCGCGACGGACGTCACCGCGGGTGACGACCTCGATCGACTCGAAGATCGGGGAGTGCAGCGGGAAGGTGCGCTCGACACCGATGCCGAAGGAGACCTTGCGGACGGTGAAGGTGCGACCGATGCCGGAACCGTGGACACGGATCACGACGCCCTGGAACACCTGGACACGGGAGCGCGAGCCCTCGATGACCTTGACGTGAACCTTGACGGTGTCACCGGCGCGGAAGGCCGGGACGTCGGTGCGCTTGTTGACGTTGCCAATCTCGGCAAGCAGGTTGCTCATGATGCTCCTCACGGACGCCACAGGTCAGCCGCGGATAGTGATCATTTCGTCGGCCGTCCAGCGCCGTGTGCGCCCTCTCCCCCTGTGGCAGGCGAGAAGCGCGACCCCTCCGCGTGAACTGACCGGAGCGGGTCTCGACAGGACAGACCAGTTGTCAAGTCTGCCAGACGACGACGCGGCTGGCGAAACCGACTCAGCGGCGACGCTTGGAGAGCCGGACCAGACCAGCGCTCTCGCCGGTCGGACGGTAGCCCGCCTTGCGGTACGTCTTGAGGTTGCTCTGCGACCGCGCTCCGGTGGAGAGCACGAAACCGGTGGCCTCGGCCGGGGCGGCGGTCTCGACGGCCTCCAACATCCAGCGGCCCAGTCCCTGGCCGTGCAGGTCGGGGGCAACCATCAGGCGGCCGATCTCCCACGCAGTGCGGCCCTCCTCGGTGACGAGACGACCACGACCGGCGGCGACCAGACGGCCACCGCGGTGCGCCACCAGGACGGTCCACTCCTGGCCCCAGGCCTGGACGTCGTCGAGGGTCTCGGTCAGCGCCGGGACCTCGACGCCGGGGTTGGTCAGCGCCTCACCAGCCCAGCAGGCACGCTGCAGGGTGAGCAGTTCGCCGGCGTCACCGGGAGCCATCACCCGCAGGGACGCCTCGCCCGGCGCAGCGCTGGGGTGCACCAGGTCAGGACGACGACGGGCGGTGCGCTCGACGCGCTGGGCGTGGCGCCACTCGGCGATCAGCTTGTGGTTGCCGGTCATCAGCTCTGCCGGGACCTCGTGACCGCGCCACGACTGCGGCTTGGTGTAGACGGGGTACTCCAGCAGGCCGTCCTCGTGGGACTCCTCCGTCAGCGACTCCGGGTTGCCCATGAATCCGGGCAGGAGACGGACGACGGCCTCGGTGACGGCCAGCGCCGCGACCTCTCCGCCGTTGAGGACGTAGTCGCCCAGGGAGATCTCGCGAACCTCACCGATGCTGGCGGCGTGGTCGATGACGCGCTGGTCGATGCCCTCGTAGCGGCCACAGGCGAAGACGAGGTGCTCGTGTCCGGAGAGCTCGCGCGCGGTGGCCTGCGTGAACGGGGCACCGGAGGGAGTGGTGAAGATGATCGTGGGACGCACCGGCGACTCGGCGTCCTCGGGCGTCGCCTCGGCGATGACGTCGTCGAACGCCTGGCCCCACGGCTCGGGCTTCATCACCATGCCGGCGCCACCACCGTAGGGGGTGTCGTCGACGGTGCGGTGCTTGTCGGTGGTCCAGGAACGCAGGTCGTGGACACGAATGTCCAGCAGACCCTTGGCGCGCGCCTTGCCCGGGAGCGAGAGCTCGAGCGGGCTGAGGTAGTCGGGGAAGATCGAGAGGACGTCGATGCGCACGGGTCGATCAGTCCTCGTCGGCAGCGGCAGCAGCGTCGTCGTCCTCGGGAAGGAAGTCCGAGACGAGACCGGGACGGTCGGCCACGACGACGAACCCACCACGGACGTCGACGCTCGGGACCAGTGCGGCCACGAACGGGACGAGGGCAGGGCGGCCGTCGCTCGCCTTCACCTGGAGCAGGTCCTGGGCAGTGCCGGTCTGCAGACCGGTGACCTTGCCGATGACCTCGCCGTCGAGGTTGCGCACCTCGAGACCGACGAGCTGGTGCTCGTAGAACGCGTCGGGCTCGTCACCGAGGTCGTCACCGGCGACGTCCACGACCAGCAGGAGGCCACGTGCGGTCTCGGCAACGTTGCGGTCGGCGAACTCGGCGAAGCAGAGCAGCAGGACGCCCTGGTGCCAACGCTTGGAGCGCACGGTGAGCTGCTCGTACTCGGAGGTCTTGCCCTTGGCGGGCTTGACGGCGAGCACCGAGCCGACCTTGAAGCGGGTGTCGGGATCGTCGGTGCGCACCTCGACCGTCACCTCGCCACGGATTCCGTGGGGCTTGCCGATACGTCCGACCACCAGTTCAACGCTGCTCACGGACGCGATTCTAGGCGGAACGCCGAGCTCTCCACCCATCGCCGGAAGGCATTGCGCAGGAATTGCACTGCGCCCGAAATGCACGGGCCCATGAAATGCGCGGCCCATAAAATGCACGGCCCATGAAATGCACGAAGGGCGCCACCCGTGAGGGTGACGCCCTTCGCGATGCACCAGGTGCACCCGAGAAAGCTGTTCAGCGTCGGCGGTCGACGTCCACGAAGTCGATCCGTGCCCCGCCGCGACCCGCGAGGGCCGAGACGATGGTGCGGAACGCGGAGGCCGTACGACCGTTGCGACCGATCACCTTGCCGAGGTCTTCGGGGTGAACCCGGACCTCGAGGATCGAACCGCGACGCAGCTGCTTGTCCTTGACGGACACGTCGTCGGGGTGGTCAACCACTCCACGAACGAGGTGCTCGAGTGCGTCGGCAAGCATGATCAGGCGTCCTCGGCCGGGGCCTCGGCAGCGGCGGGGGCCTCCTCAGCGGGGGCCTCCTCCTTCTTGGCCTTCTTGGTCACCGCGGCGCCCTTGGGCTCGTTGGCGGCCTCCTTGAGGGCCTCGTTGAAGATCTCGAGCTTGTCGCGCTTGGGAGCGGCGACCTTGAGGGTGCCCTCGGTGCCCGGGAGACCCTTGAAGGTCTGCCAGTCGCCGGTGATCTTCAGGATGGCCTCAACGGCCTCGGTCGGCTGGGCGCCGACGCCGAGCCAGTACTGGGCGCGCTCACCGGTGACGGAGATGAAGGAGGGCTCCTCCTTCGGACGGTAGATACCGATCTCCTCGATGACGCGACCGTCGCGCTTCTTGCGGGAGTCGACGACGACGATGCGGTACTGGGGAACACGGATCTTGCCCAGGCGCTTCAGGCGAATCTTGACGGCCACTTTTGTGGTGTCTCCTCGAAAGTTGTTGGTGGTGAGTGACCTTCCAACCAGGTGGGGACCGGGTCAGATCACTCGATGGGCTCTGTCCGCCGGTGAGAGGGCCCATACGGACAGGACACAGTGATCTAGTGTGCCAGACGCCCGTCACCTCGGCCAATCCGCTCCGAAAACCAGACGCTCGACGCCCTGTGAGGCTCGCCACTCACGTCGGTCAGGCGACCACACGTCCGCGCAGCACGACCCTGGCCGGACGCCGCAGCACCGACAGGTCCGCGAGCGGGTCCGCGTCGTAGACGACGAGGTCGGCCGACGCGCCGTCCTCCAGCCCGTCGAAGCCCAACCAGGTGCGCGCACGCCACGACGCCGCCCCCAGCGCGTCATAGGTGCTCATGCCGAGCTCGTGCAATGCCAGCACCTCTCCGGCGAGGTTGCCGTGACGGGTCACGCCCCCGGAGTCCGAGCCGGCGTACATCGCCACCCCGGCCTCGTGCGCGGCCATCAACGTGGCCGGCATCCGGGCGTACAGGTCACGCATCCTGGCGGCGTAGGCCGGAAACTTCGCCTCCCCCGCCGCGGCATGGCCGGGGAACTTGTCCAACTGCATGACGGTCGGCACCAGTGCCGTTCCGCGAGCCACCATCGCCGCGATCAACGTCTCGTCGAGTCCGGTGCCGTGTTCGATGCAGTCGATCCCGGCCTCGATCGCGCCGGGCAGGACGTCGGGACCGAAGCAGTGCGCGGTCACCTTGGCTCCTTCGGCGTGCGCTGCCTCGATCGCTGCCGCGAGGTCAGCGGGCGGGAACGACGGGGTGAGGTCGCCGTCCTCACGCGAGATCCAGTCCCCCACCACCTTGACCCAGCCGTCGGAACGGCGGGCCTGGGCGACGACGGCCTCGACCAGTCCGGCGGGCTCCACCTCGTCGGCGTAGTTGCGGATGTAGCGGCGACTGCGCGCCACGTGGCGTCCGGCCCGCAGCAGGCGCGGCAGGTCGTCACGCTCGTGCACCCAGGAGGTGTCCGCCGCCGAACCGCAGTCGCGGATCAGCAGTGCACCCGCGTCCCGGTCCACGACGGCCTGCGCCTCGGTCTCGGCCTCACTGACTGCTCCACCCTCGTCCATCCCGAGATGGCAGTGCGCGTCCACGAGTCCGGGCACGATCCAGCCGCGGGCAACGGTCTCGGCGCCACGCTGCGGCTCCCGGGTGATCCGACCGTCGACGATCCAGAGGTCCTCGACCTCACCGTGCGGGAGCACCGGCCCTGTGACGTGCAGGGCCGGCGAAGGGAACATGGCGTCGTCCATACCGCCGAACCCTAGTGGGACCGGCTAGCGTGAGGCGGGTGAGCACCTTCGACCGCCTCAGCCGGAACCTGCGCCTCTTCGCCCGCTTCGGCGTCGTCGGCGCCTCCGGAGTCCTGGTGAACCTGGCCGTGGTGGTGATGCTCAAGAAGTTCGGCCCCGACGTCGACGACCTGATCGCCGGCATCCCGCTCACCGACTTCAACATCCGCTGGTACCACGTGTTCTCCACCGTGGCGTTCCTCGTTGCCTGCCTGTGGAACTTCCAGCTGAACCGGAAGTGGACCTTCAACTCCTCGGGTCACGCCGGCTGGTGGGCGGAGTTCCGTCCGTTCTTCTCCGTCGGCCTGATCGCCCAGTGCCTGGGCCTGGGTCTGCTGACGCTGCTGATGCACACCGGGTCCCCGCTGGCACTGCCGACCGACCTCCTCGACGACTCCACCGGTTGGCGGACCCGCCTCTACTGGGGTCAGCTGATCGTCATCTGCGCCACGACGCCGCTCTCGTTCGTCCTCAACAAGGTGTGGACGTTCTCCGCGGTGCGCGGCCATGCAGCCGCGTCCCCGGCTCCGGTCCGTGAGCCCGAGGACGCCCTGCGCTGACGGCACTGCACTGATGGATCTGGGCTGACGGACGTGGTCAGGTCAGAGTCGGTCGAGGAGCCAGGACGGGCTCATCGCCATCGCCCCGATGCCCTGCACGCGGGCGCGCAGGAAGTTGTCGCCGGTGATCACCGTGACCCGGCACCCCTTCTCGACCGCGGCCCGGGTCTGACGCTCGATCTCGGAGTCGCCGTCCTTGGGGGCGTGCACGGTGCGCACGTGCTGGATCTTGCCGGCCTTGACTCCGCCCTTGCCCTGACCTTCGAGGACCAGGACGATCTCGTCGTGCGGGGTGTCCCCCACGAGGAGCTTCTCGTGCAGGGTCCGGGACGCGGCGGCACGGTCCTTCCACCATCCGGTGGGGCGGGACCCGACGACGTTCGCAGCGTCGACGACCATCACGGTTGAGATGCGCACCCGAGGAGTTTAGCGACGCAGGGCGAGCATCCCCTCCCCGACGAGAACGAGGCCCCGACACCGGACGGTGTCGAGGCCTCGTGCGTCATGACCGGTGCGGCCTGAAGGAATCGGGCCGCGCAGGGTCACTTCAGGAACTTGGAGAAGTCCTTCGGCAGGTTGAGCTGCTCGGCAGCCTTCTCGTAGTCGATGTCGCCACCGGGCAGACCGAACGGGTTCGGCGCGGCGGGAGCCTTGGCGGCGATCTCCTTCTTCTGCGCCGCAGCCTTGGCCGGGTTGCCCGAGGTGCGCTTGGACTTGCCGCCCTTCTTGGGCTGCTTGCCCTTCTTGCCGCCACCCATGCCGGGCATCGGGGGCATTCCCGGCATACCGGGCATGCCGCCACCCTTGGCCATCTGCTGCATCATCTTGCGGGCGGCGAAGAAGCGGTCGACGAGCTGGTTGACGTCGTTGACCTGGGTGCCCGAACCCTTGGCGATGCGGGCACGACGCGAACCGTCGATGATCTTCGGGTTCTGACGCTCGGCCGGCGTCATCGAGGAGACGATCGCCTGGATGCGGTCCAGCTCGCGCTCGTCGAAGTTCTCGATCTGGTCGCGGAACTGACCCATGCCCGGGAGCATGCCGAGGATCTTGGACATCGAACCCAGCTTGCGCAGCTGCTTCATCTGGTCCATGAAGTCCTCGAGGGTGAAGTCACCCTGGCCGGAGAGGAGCTTCTCGGCAGCCTTCGCGGACTGCTCGGCGTCGAACGCCTTCTCGGCCTGCTCGATGAGCGACATCACGTCACCCATGTCGAGGATGCGCGAGGCCATACGGTCGGGGTGGAACAGGTCGAAGTCGGTCATCTTCTCGCCGTTGGAGGCGAACATGACCGGCTTGCCGGTGACCGAGGCGATGGAGAGCGCCGCACCACCGCGGGCGTCACCGTCGAGCTTGGTGAGCACGACCGCGTCGTAGCCGACACCGTCGAGGAAGGCCTGGGCGGTGTTGACCGCGTCCTGACCGATCATCGCGTCGACGACGAAGAGGACCTCGTCGGGGTTGACGGCGTCGCGGATGTCCTTGGCCTGCTGCATCAGGTCGGCGTCGATGCCGAGACGACCGGCGGTGTCGACGATCACGACGTCGTGCAGGGAGCGCTTGGCCTCCTCGATCGCGGCACGCGCGACCTCAACCGGGTTGCCGATGCCGTTGCCCGGCTGCGGCGCGAAGACGGGAACGCCGACGCGCTCACCGTTGACCTTGAGCTGGGTGACGGCGTTGGGGCGCTGGAGGTCGGCGGCGACCAGGAGCGGGGTCTTCTTCTGCTCCTTGAGCCACAGCGCGAGCTTGGCCGCGAGGGTGGTCTTACCGGCACCCTGGAGACCGGCCAGCATGATGACGGTGGGACCGGTCTTGGCGAAGCGGAGACGACGGGTCTCGCCACCGAGGATGGTGACGAGCTCCTCGTTGACGATCTTGACGATCTGCTGGGCGGGGTTCAGCGCACCGCTGACCTCCTCGCCACGGGCACGCTCCTTGACCGCGCCGACGAACTCCTTGACGACCGGCAGGGCGACGTCGGCCTCGAGCAGCGCGATCCGGATCTCACGCGCGGTGGCGTCGATGTCGGCCTCGGAGAGCTTGCCCTTCCCCCGGAGGTTCTTGAAGGTGTCTGCAAGGCGATCGGAAAGGGTGGCGAACACGGTGATTCCCTCGTGGGCTCGGAACGTGGAGGTACGGCAGGTGGTGCGGACGCGGGGTCCGCAGCCTCGACGACGCTCCGGCGCGGGGCCGGGCACGGTCATCGAGGGACAAGACTAACCAGTCGGGGACAGAACCGCCCTGACGGCGTGCGCGGCCTCGGCCGCCCGGGTCTCGCTGAGCGCCTTGGCACCCAGTTCGCAGAGGTAGAAGACGTCGACGGCCTGCGGGCCGACGGTGTCGACGTGGGCGGAGCGGACCGTCATCCCCAGCCCGGCCACTGCGGTGAGCACCTGGTGCAGCAGGCCGGGACGGTCCCCGGCCCGGACCTCGAGCACAGTGGCGCTGCGCGAGGCCCGGGGACGGACCACGACGACGGGGGCGAGCGCGTCGGCCGGGACCCGTTCGAGACGGCGGGTGTCGGCCTTGCCGGCCACCACCAGCGCGAAGCGTTCCCTCACCTGCGACGCGTCCAGGCTCTCGGAGTCGACGTCCCACTCCGAGACGCCCCACTCGGTGCCGTCGGGCTCGGTCTGGGACCACGCCCTCGCCGCACGGACCGAGATCCGCTCGATGCCCAGCGCTGCGGCGACGTCGGCGAGCAGGCCGACCCGGTCACGGGCGAGGACGAGGACGCTGGACCCGGCTCCGTCGTCGTGCGGGGTCACCTGCACCACCGCGGCCTGGTTGCCCGAACGCACCGCGAGCGGCACCTTCACCTGCGGGAGCTGGGGCAGGTCGCTCCTGTCCTCGCACCGTTCCTCGGCTCCGGTCGGGCCGAGCACGGCGGCAGCCCGGGCCACGAGTCCGCCGACGAGGCGGGCACGCCAGGAGGACCATGCCTTCGCCGAGGCGGCGAGGGAGTCGGCCTCGGTGAGCGCGGCGAGCAGTTCGAGCTGGACCGGCGTCGTGATCCGGGAGGTGACCTCCTCCAACGTGACCGGGTCGTCGAGGTCGCGTCCGGTGGCGACCGAGGGCAGCAGCAGGTGCCAGCGCACGAGGGTCGCGACCACACCGGCGTCGGCCTCGGAGAAGCCCATCCGCAGGGCGACCGAGCGGGCCTTCTCCTCCCCCGCGATGCTGTGATCGAGTCCGGTCCCCTTGCCGATGTCGTGCAGCAGCGCGGTGACCATGAGCAGGTCGGGGCGTTCGACGCGCCGGATCAGCTTCGAGGCCTCGACGCAGGTCTCGACGACGTGCCGGTCGACGGTGAAGCGGTGGATCACCGAGGCGTGCGGCAGCAGCCGGATCTCCTCCCACTCGGGCAGGAAGTGTTCCAGTGCGCCAGTCTCCTCCAGCGTCTCCCAGACGCCGAGCAGTCCCCGGCCCGCGAGGAGCCGGACCATCAGGTCCCGGGCCTCGACCGGCCACGGGGTCGGCAGCGGCGGGCAGTCACGCAGGAGTTCGGCGGCGGTGGTGGGTTCCAGGGCGAGGTCGCCCTCGGAGGCGACCGCGGCGGCGCGCAGCAGCAGCACCGGGTCGGCGGCAGGGTCGACGGTGCCGTCCAGGACCACCTGCGGGCCGTGCGCGGCGACGCCACGGACGACGGTGACCGGTGCGGTGACGGTGCCGGGGCGGGGATCGTCGAGGACGGTGGCGACCCGGCGCCAGGTGAGACGGGTCAGGTGGGCGACGCGTCGTCCGTGGCTGCGGACGTGACGCTGGGCGGCCTCGGCGTCGGGAGTGCCGTCGTCCTTGAGGAGGTCCAAGGCCTCGGCGAGCGGGGACCACAGCTCGGGCTGGATCCGGTCGACGGCGCGGCCCGAGAGGGTGTGGACGTGGTCGCGGACGTCGAGCAGGGCGCGCCGGCAGCGTTCGAGATCGGTGGTGGGCACGTCGACCAGCCAGGTCGCGGTCACGGCCTTGAGGACGCAGCCGTCCCGCAGGCCACCCGCGGACTCCTTGAGGTCGGGCACCGAGAGGTGGGCGAGCTCGCCGACGCTCTCGTGGCGGCGACGAGACATCGCTCCGACGTCGCGCAGGCGCTCACGGGCGGTGCGGCGCCAGTCGGCCAGCAGTGCGGTGCGCAGGCGCAGGGACAGGTGGGTGTCGCCGCAGAGGTAGCGCTGGTCGAGCAGGCCCAGGGCGACGCGGTCGTCGGCACGGGCGGCGTCGAGCATCTGGGTGAACGAGCGGACCGAGTGGTCGACCTTGTACTTCGCGTCCCACAGCGGGTACCAGAGGGTGGAGGCGATCTCGCCGGGGTCGACGGCGTCGTCGTGGACGAGCACGACGTCGAGGTCGGAGAAGGGGGCCAGCTCACCGCGGCCGTATCCGCCGACGGCGACCAGCACGACCCCGACGTCGGGGGCGCCGGCCGCGGTGTACGCGGCCTTGCAGGCGGCGTCGGCGGCGGCGGTGCGGTCTGCTCGTTCAGCGGCGGTCATCTTCGGCTCCTGCCAGGACGGGTGGGGGCGTGCGGGAGGGCGGGGCGGGCGGAGCGCCCCGAGAACGACCGAGGCCCACCCCGTGCCGGGGCACGAGGTGGGCCTGCGATCACACCATGGAGGTGACGTCAGGTCGTCGGTCCTGGGACTCAGACGGCCGAGGCGTCCTTGTCACCGGTGCGGACGCGGACGACGGTGTCGACCGGCATGACCCACACCTTGCCGTCACCGATGCGACCGGTCTGGGCGGTCTTCACGATGATGTCGACGATGTCGGACGCGTCAGCGTCCTCGACGACGATCTCGATGCGGATCTTGGGAACCAGCGCGATGTCGTACTCAGCACCGCGGTAGACCTCGGTGTGGCCCTTCTGGCGGCCGTAGCCGGACACCTCGGAGACGGTCATCCCGGCGACACCGAAGGTCTCCAGTGCCTCACGGACGTCTTCCCACTTGTGCGGCTTGATCACCGCGGTCACGAGCTTCATGCGTTCGCGCCTTCCTTGGTCTTGTCGGTGGTGCCGGCGAGGACGGAGCGTCCGCGGCCGACGGTGGTGCCGAAGTCGTAACCGGCCTCGCCGTGCTCGGAGAAGTCGAGACCCTCGACCTCGTCCTCCTCATCAGCGCGGAGACCGACGACGGCCTTCACGATGAGAGCGGCAACCAGGGTGGCGACACCGGCCCACAGCATGGCGAACAGTGCCACAGCGACCTGGGTGACGAGGAGCGAGGCGCCGTCGCCGTAGAAGAGACCACCGTCAGTGGCCAGGAGGCCGATGGCCACGGTGCCGACGAGACCACCGACGAGGTGGACACCGACGACGTCAAGGGCGTCGTCGTAGCCGAACTTGTACTTGAGCGAGACGGCCAGGGCGCAGAGGGCACCGACCACGACGCCGAGGATGAGCGCGCCGATCGGCGACAGGGCGCCGCAGGACGGGGTGATGGCGACGAGACCGGCGACGACACCAGAGGCGGCACCCAGCGAGGTGGCCTTGCCGTGCTTGATCTTCTCGACGATCAGCCAGCCGCAGATGGCGGCGACGGTGCAGACGGTGGTGTTCAGCCAGACCAGCGCGGTCTCGGACATGAAGGCCTCGCCGACGTTCTCGTCGGGGGCGACGAAGGAACCGACGTTGAAGCCGTACCAACCGAACCACAGGATGCCGGCACCGATCATGGTGAGGGGCAGGTTGTGGGGCTTCATCGGCTCCTTGCCGAAGCCGATGCGCTTGCCGAGCAGGAGGACCAGCACCAGACCGGCGACACCGGCGTTGATGTGGACGACGGTTCCACCGGCGTAGTCGACCGGGACCGCGGAGCCGAGCAGGTCAGCGAGGCCGTTCTCGGCGTCAGCCAGGAAGCCACCGCCCCAGACCATGTGGGCCAGGGGGAAGTAGGAGAGGGTCAGCCAGAGGGGGAGGAAGACCACCCACGCAGAGAACTTGAGACGGTCAGCGACCGCACCCGAGATGAGGGCGGCGGTGATGATCGCGAAGGTCATCTGGAAGCCGACACCGATGAGGTCGGAGCCCTCGACGCCGGAGAGCCCGAAGGTCTCGAAGGGGTTGTTGAAGAGAAGAGCGATGTCCTTCTCGCCGTAGGACATCGACCAGCCCCAGAGGACGTAGACGACGCCAGCGATACCGGCGGCGGAGAACGACATCATCATCATGTTGAGCACGGACTTCGACCGGCCCATGCCGCCGTAGAACAGTGCGAGACCAGGAACGGTCATGAAGAGCACGAGGGACGCTGCTACCAGCGTCCACACGTGCATCGCGAGGTCTTCCATGGATCCTCCATGTCGTGATCAGCAGATGCTGCGGTGTGTGATGCAGCAAGAATCCGACGCCGAGATTTCCGTCCCCCACGAACCGTGTTGCGTGGGTGAAACGTCTAGGACCTTCTCGGTTACGGGAATGTGAACGGGCTCTCACCGTGTGCGTGTCTGGTGACCCGGGCCACACATGTGGCGTCGCGGGACCCTCAGCCGGGCCGGGCTAGGGTCGCGCCATGAGGATCATGGCGACGCTGATGGTGCGCGACGAGGTCGACATCGTGGCCGCGATGGTGGAACACACCCTCGCCCAGGGGATCGACCTGCTGCTCGTCACCGACAACGGCTCGGTCGACGGCACCCGCGAGGTCCTCGAGGCCTACGCGGCGACCGGCAGGGTCGAGCTGTTCCACGACCCGCTGCACGAGCACCAGCAGGGGCAGCGCGTCACCGAGATGGCCCGGCGGGCCCGCACCGTGCACCGGGCGGACTGGGTGGTCAACCTCGACGGCGACGAGTTCGTCGTCGCCGTCGACCGCTCCCTCACCGTGCGCGAGGCCCTGGAACGCACCCCGTTCGGGCTCAACGCGTTCACCGTCGACGTGGTCAACATGGTGGGCCCCACCGCCGGCCAGGTGCCCGGCCACACCGCGTTCGACCAGCTCGTGTGGCGCGACCGACGTCCGGTCGAGGAGTTGGAACGCCGCGACCTGCACGCCCACCCCACGCCCAACGCCGTGCACCGTGGCGAGAGCGACGTGGTCGTGCGACCCGGCAACCACTTCACCACCGTCGTCTCCAACGGCCAGCCCGACGACGCCGTCCGGCTCGAGGTGCTGCACGTCCCGTGGCGCTCCTGGGAACAGTTCGAGTCGAAGGTGGTCAACACCGGCAGCGCCTACAGCGCCTCCGCCACCCTCAACCCCTCCCCCAACCACCACGGCATGCGGGACTACCGACTCTGGCAGGAAGGACGCCTGCGTCCCACCTACGAGAACCGGCTGCCTGACGCCGAGCAGTTGGCCCTCGGCGAGCCACAGGGGTGGTTCGTGCGCGAGACCCGCCTGGTGGACGAGCTCACCGCACTGCGCGCCACAGCACTGCTGCCGGACCTGTTCGACGCGACGCTGCCGGTCTCGATGAAGGTCTGAGGGTCACCCCACCCCCCACTGCTCCGCCGTTCAGCGCTGGAAGCGGTCGAAACCCCGGGCCCGGTGAGCCGCGACCGCGACCTCCACCAGACGGGTCGCGCGCGCCGCGAACGAGTGCTCGGCGTGGATCCGTCGAGCCACCTCACGCCGTTCTGCGTCGTCGCCGAAGACGGTGTCGGGATCGCTCATCGTGGTCAGCCGCACCAGGTCCTCCGGCGTGCGCGCCACCTGGACCGAGCGACCGAAGACGTCACCGAGACCGGTGACGTCGTCGGTGATCACGCGAGCACCGGCGGCCGCAGCGTCGAAGAGGCGGTTGGAGAGGAAGCCCCACTGGCGCATGTCCTCCCAGTGGTCGTTGAGGACCACCCCGGCCGAACGGTAGGCGGCACCGACGGAGCGGTTGTCGAGGTACTCCGCCTTCACGAACCGCGGCGGCACCATGCCGCGCCACTCGGTGCCGTAGATCGAGAGCATCACGTTGTGCTCCACCGCCTGCATCACCAGTGGGCGGGCCTGCTTGCGCGAGGAACCCACGAAGAGCACCGGGTGCCCGGTGTCGGGAACGGCCAGGTCGGGGTGGAAACGACGATGGTCGGTGGCCTGCAGCATGCCCTCGACCGGGAGGCCCCAGCGTCGGGACTGTTCCTCTGCCCAGTGCATCGAGGCACCGAAGACGTGGTCGTAGAGCCGGGCCTCGGGACCACCGACGTCGTCGGGGTGCGAGATCACCCAGGCCAGGTTCACCTGGTCGGGGGCAGGGTTGTACGCGCCGACACCCCGCAGCACCAGCGCGACGTCGTCGAGGTGGGCGGTACGACGGTCCCAGGCCTGACGGCGGTCGATGACGACCTCCTGTCCGGCGTCGCGCAGGGCTTCGGCCAAGGAGTCGGCGAAGTGAGTGTCGCCCCAGCGCTCACCCACCGATCCGCCCGGGGCGGGGTTCTTGATCGCCCACCGCAGGCGCGGTGCGGACTCGTGGATGTCGAGGCGGGTGCTGCCTCGCGTCGGCTCCGGACGGGCGCGACGCAGTTCGGGGCGCGGGACCGCGAGGATCCGTTCCTTGCCCTGCTTGACGTCGGCACGGTGACCGGTGACCTCGAACCCGATGGCTGCCCAGAGGTCGACGTCGTCGGCGGGGAGACGTCCGTGCCAGCGGTCGAGGAAGACCCTGCGGTTGGTCTGGTAGCGCTTGAAGCGTCCCGGGGAGACCGACTCGTGGTGCCACACCACGGAGTCGGGACGGACCACGAACGCCGGGCCGGTGACGCCGCGCGCCGCACCGAGCTCGGCGGCACGCAGGCAGAGGTCGACGTCCTCCATGCCGTTGCTGAACACAGGGTCGAAACCTCCCAGCGCGACGACGTCGTCGGTCCGCATCGCCAGGCACGCGGCGGTGCCGGCGTGGAAGCGCAACGCCTCCACGCCCGGGGCGCCGTCACGGCCCAGGACGTCCTCGACCGGGTGCCACTGCGCGAAACCGTGCGGGAGACCACCGGTGGCCGGGAACGCGATGCCGGCGCACTGCACCGAACCGTCGGGGTAGAGCAGCAGCGACTGCGCGCCCAGGACGGTCTCGTCGGCGAGGGCGTCGACGAGCGGGGCCAGCCAGTCGTCGGTGACGACGGTGTCGTTGTTGAGGAAGACCGTCACCGCGCCACGCAGCAGCGGCAGCGCGACGTCGTTGCCCAGTGCGAAGCCGAGGTTGCCGTCGTTGTGGACCACCTGGACGCGGGCGTCATCGGTGTCCCAGCGCAGCGCGAACGCATCGAGGACGGCGGCCTGCTCGGGACGGCACCCGTTGTCGACGACCACCACCTGCACCCGCGCTCCGGCGGCCGCGGTGGTCTCCATGACGGCGGTGACGGCACGCAGCGTCATGTGGGTGTCGAGGTAGGTGGGCACGATCACCGAGACCAGGTCGGCCTCACGCTCGCGGCCCTGCTCGGAGGTGAGATCGAGGAGACGGTCACGCAGAACGACATCGTCCCAGCCGCGCACGGCGCCGTGGTCGAAGCGCGGACGCAACGGCACGGGCACCCGGCGCGACGCCTCTCGCACGCCCTCGTCGCGCCGTACACCGACGTACGGGACCACATCGATGCCGGCCGGCGCGGCCAGCGCGCGGTTCATCGCGAACTCGTGGCTCGAGGGCAGGTCGGTGCGCAGTGCCGGTAGGGCTCGTTCGTCCCAGGCCCGACGGGACATCAGCACCCGACCTCGCGGGAGCCGGACCGTCAGGGTGGGGTCGCCGGCACCGAGGCCGGTGCGCAGACGGCGGGTACGGCCAGCGGCGGTGGTGACCTCCATGACGTCGGCGACGACGTCGAGGTCGCGACGCGTCGCGTGGTCGAGCAGACGGGCGAGACGTTCGGGGGCCCAGACGTCAGAGGTGTCGAGGAACGTGATCCACTCCCCCGCACCGCCGGAAACGACCGCTGCGTCGAGCGCCGGACGGTGTCCGGACGGCACCTCGACGGTGGTCCAGGATCCAGCCGGCAGCAGCTCTGCCAGGACCGGCGTGACGTCGAAGCCCCAGTCACGGGAGCCGACCAGGACGTGCCAGTCGGTGTGTGTCTGGGCGACCAACGAGGTGAGGGCGCTGCGCAGCAGTTCCTCCTCGGCGCCCGGCGCGAGGACGACGTCGACCGGCCCGGTCGACGACTCGGGTGCAGGCGCCGCGGCGGCGCGTTCGCTGGCGCGTTCGATGGTGCGCAGCGTCACGACCGGCCCGGTGGCGCGGGCCACGCGGTCACGGTGCTCGGTGGCGCGGGCCAGCAGGAAGTCGCGCATCGAACCGGCCTCGGTGGGCCACCAGGCGGCGATCGCCGGGGCGGTGCCCGCAGCAGATGCTGCTGCGTGTCCTTCCAGGTAGTGCCCGAGGGGACCGCGGGGGTGCTCGGAGACGTCAGGGTTGCTGCGGCGGTACTCACGCAGGTGGAAGAGCGGGTGGAAGGCGGCGCGGAAGCGCTTGCGGCGTGCGAAGACGAGGAAGGGGTCCTTGCCGGCGAGGTCGCCGGCGAAGTGGTCAGCGAACCAGACCGGGTCGAAGAGGGGCTGCGGTGAGACCCGCTTCTCCAGCGGGGCACGGAGATAGTGGTCGACGAGTGCCTGTCGATCACCCTTCGCGCCGGTGACGAGGCGGTACCAGTCGTCGTCGAAGAACGGGTGGGCGTCGAGGAACTTCGCGTCGCGTGAGCGGGCCGGGGGCTCACCGCTCGTGGCGGGCTGGGTCGGCGCGGTGTCCGCGGTGAGGCGTCCCAGCCGTCGCTTCACTCCGGCTGCCTTGGCCCGCATCCAGCTCCCCCGCTGGTCGTGCCCCGCTGCGTTGCTGCTCACGTGCCCACCGTCCTGCTCGTCCCCGCGGCGCACCCCGGGGTGTCGTCCCTCGTCGCACCGATGTCTACACCGGATGCAGGTCGGCCCGCCCCGTCCGGGACGGGCCGACCGTGCGTGTCGTGGTCTGGGTCTCAGCCCAGGAGTGCCTCGACGAAGGCACGGGGCTCGAAGGGAGCCAGGTCGTCGGCGCCCTCTCCGAGTCCGACCAGCTTGACCGGGACACCCAGTTCGCGCTGCACGGCGACGACGATGCCGCCCTTGGCGGACCCGTCGAGCTTGGTGAGCACGATGCCGGTGATGTTGACGGCCTCGGCGAAGACGCGGGCCTGGATCATGCCGTTCTGGCCGGTGGTGGCGTCGAGGACGAGCAGGACCTCGGTGACCGGGGCCTGCTTCTCGATGACGCGCTTGACCTTGCCGAGCTCGTCCATGAGGCCGGACTTGTTCTGCAGGCGGCCAGCGGTGTCGACGATGACGGTGTCGACGCCGGTCTCGACGCCCTTCTTGACGGCCTCGAAGGCCACGGAGGCGGGGTCGGTACCCTCGGGGCCGCGGACGACCTCGACGCCGACGCGCTCGCCCCAGGTGCCGAGCTGCTCGGCAGCGGCGGCACGGAAGGTGTCTGCAGCGCCCATCAGGACCTTGCGGTCTTCGGCCACCAGGATGCGACCGATCTTGCCGACGCTGGTGGTCTTGCCGACGCCGTTGACGCCGACCACGAGCACGACGCCCGGGTTGCCGTTCTCGCCGGAGACCTGCAGGCGTCGGTCCATGTCGGGGCCGACCAGCTTCACGAGCTCGTCGGCGAGCACCTCACGGACCTCACCTGCGGCAGAGCCCTCGACGCGGAGACGGGTGCGCAGACCCTCGACGAGCTCCTGGGTGGGCGCGACGCCGATGTCGGCGGTGAGGAGGGTGTCCTCGATGTCCTCCCAAGTGTCCTCATCGAGCTTGTCGCGCGAGAGCAGGGCCAGGAGGCCCTTGCCCAGGGGGTTGTTGGTGCCGGCGAGACGCTGGCGCAGACGCACGAGGCGCGACTGGGTCGACTCGGGACGCTCCAGCTCGGGAGCGGCCTCCTCGACGATCTCCTCGACGGGAGCCTCGACGCCGGGGGTCTCGGCGGCGTCGTCGACGGCCTCGTCCTCGTCGGCGTCGGTGACCGGGGCGCCGGCCTCACCGGCGGGCACCTGCGGTGCACGCGGCGGGGTGGCGGGGGTCTTCGGCGCGACGGCGGGCTTGTTCTCGACGGCCTTGCCCAGGGCGCGGGCACCCAAGAGCACGACCGTGCCGACGACCAGCAGGACGGCTACCGCGATCGCGGCCCAGATCCACGGGGACATGTCACTCATGGCGCCATCCTCCCAGACCACCGGCCTCGGGGCCGAAGTGGCTCAGAGGCTCTCGGCCTCGTCAGGTCCACCGTCGCGCACCGTCGCGGGAGCCTGGTGGTCGTTCTCCCTCTCCAGCAGTCGACGCAGGCTGGTGATGCCGGGCACCTCACGGCCCCTGCCGACGTACCCGACCTGGGCCAGGACGACGAGGGCGAAGACGATCGCCACCACCCAGAACAGCACGATCCAGAACACGGTTCTCCTCCGCGGAAGGCACCGGCGGGCCGCTCGACCCGCGGGGGGCGGTGCACCCGACGCACACCCACGTTCACACGATGGGCGGCGTCGGGGCGCGTGAGGTCATGCGCGCAGCGTCACTGCTGTGGCGCAGACCTCATCCCTCGGTCGGCGCTGGGCGCAGGAGCGGCTCGACGGCGGCGCGGATCACGTCTGGCATCGGGGCCACGGGGCGGTTGCCCGCACCGTGGGAGTTGTCGACGTAGACGTGCACGAACCGGCCCTCGGCGGCGGCCTCGTCGGAGCCGCCCTGGAAGAGACCGATCCGCCACACGATCGAGGACCGGCCCACCTTGTCGACCACCACGCCGGCCTCGATCGGTTCGGGGAAGCCGATCTCACGGAAGTAGCGGCACGACGTCTCCGCGACGACGCCGATCTGCGGCAGGTGCCGGACATTGGTGCCGGTGGCCTCGAAGAGGTGGGCGTTGACGGCAGTGTCGAAGATCTCGTAGTAGGTCGCGTTGTTGAGGTGACCGTAGGCGTCGTCGTCACGCCAGCGGGTGGTGACGGTGCGCCAGGCCACGTAGTCGGCGCGGGTGGGGCGGGCCGGCTTGCCCTCGGGGGCGGGCGTGCTCATGCGGTCGGTTCTCCCTGTCAGTGGTGGAGGGGTCAGTGGTCGAAAGCTCTCAGGTGAGCCGTTGACTGATGACGGTCGAGACACCGTCACCCCGCATGGTGACACCGTAGAGGGCGTCGCCGACCTCCATGGTCCGTTTCTGGTGCGTGATGACCAGGAGCTGGGAGCTCTCCCGGAGCTCCTCGTAGATCGTCAGCAGTCGTCCCAGGTTGGTGTCGTCCAGGGCAGCCTCGACCTCGTCGAGGATGTAGAACGGGCTGGGGCGGGCCTTGAAGAGCGCCACCAGGAAAGCGACGGCGACCAGCGATCGCTCACCGCCCGAGAGGAGCGAGAGCCGCTTGACCTTCTTGCCCGGCGGACGGGCCTCGACCTCGACGCCGGTGGTGAGCATGTCGTCGGGGTCGGTGAGCAGGAGTCGGCCCTCGCCCCCGGGGAAGAGCCGGGAGAAGGTGTGGTCGAACGCCTCGCGGACGTCGTGCCAGGCCTGGGTGAAGACCTCCTCGACCCGGGCGTCGACGTCCTTGACGATGCCGAGCAGGTCGACCTTCGTGCGACGCAGGTCGTCGAGCTGGGCGGTGAGGAACTGGTGGCGTTCCTCCATCGCGGTGAACTCCTCCAGCGCGAGCGGGTTGACCCGACCCAACTGGACGAGGTCGCGTTCGGCGGCGCGGAGGCGCTTCTCCTGCTCCTCGCGGACGTAGGGCGTGGCCGGTTCCGTCTCGTCGTGGGCAGGGACGTCGACGTGCGGGCCGTACTCGGCGAGCAGGACGTCGGGGGCGAGACCGAGGTCCTCGATCGCGCGGGCCTCCATCTGCTCGATCCGCATCTGCTGCTGGGCGCGGGCGAGTTCGTCTCGGTGCACGGAGTTCACGAGGTCGTCGAGTTCACGGACGTGCTCGCGTAGACGGGACCGGACGGCAAGGAGGTCCTGTTCGGCGTCCTTGCGGTCGTTCTCGATCCGGGTCCGTTCGCTGGCGGCGGTCTGCACGGAGTCCTCGAGCAGGTCGAGGACGACGGAGACGGCGTGCCGTACGGCGGTGGCGGCGCGGGCTTCGGCGCGGGTCCGGGCCCGGCGGGCCTCGGCGCGGGTGCGGTGGTCGCGTTCGGCGCGGGCCTGACGCAGCAGTGCGTCGGCACGTCCGGTGAGGGCACGGGCGCGTTCCTCCGCGGTGCGGAGCGCGAGCCGGGCGTCGGTCTCGTCCTGACGGGCCTGACGGGCGGCGTCGGCGAGGCGTTCGCGTTCGGTGGTGTCGACCTCGTCGACGGGGGCAGCCTCGGCGTGGGCGAGGCGTTCGGTGAGCTCGACCAGGGTGGCACGGGCGTGCTCGGCACCGATCCGGGCCTTCTCGATCGCGGCGGCGGTGCGGTCGGCCTCGGCGTGGGCCTCGCGTTCGCGGGCTCCGAGACGGGCGAGGTCTGCGGCGACGGCGGCGAGCCGGTCGTCGTGGGCCTGCAGCGCTTCGGCGGCAGCCGTGACCACGGTGACGGCCTCGGCACGGTCGGCCTGCACGCGGGCGGTCTCGGTGGCGAGGTGTTCGAGCAGGGTCACGACGCGGGCGATCGCCTCGACCGTCTCGTCGTGGGCGGCCTGCACCTCCAGCGTGGAGGGGCGGGCTGCGGAGCCACCGATGACGGCGTGCGCGGAGAGGACGTCACCGGCGGGGGTGACGGCGGTGAGGTCGGGGTGCTGGTCGACGACGACACGGGCGGCGTCGAGGTCGGGCACGAGGACGACGTGGCCGAGCAGGCGGGTCACTGCGCCGGTCAGCGCCTCGGGGTGGCCGACGACGTCGAGGGCGGCGACGACACCGGCCGGGAGCGTGCGTCCGGCGGTCGCCGGTGCGATCGTCGGGGCGCCGGCGAGCAGCAGTGGGGCGCGTCCCAGGTCGCTGGCCTTGAGGTGGGTCAGGGCTGCGGTGGCGGCGGTGAGGTCGGCGACCGCGATCGCGTCGGCGCTCTCCCCCAGCACCGCGGCGACGGCCGGGCGGTGGACGTCGGGGACGGTGACGAGTTGCGCGAGGGCGCCGAGGGTTCCGGTCAGGGTGCCGGCTGCTGCCGCGGCGACGACGGCGCCGGGACCGTCGGTACGGTCGAGGCCGAGCGCGAGGGCATCGCGGCGGGCACTGAGCGCGGCGTGGTCGCGCTGGGCGTCGGTGGTGCGGGTGCGGACGTCGGCCCGACGGGCGTCGAGGTCGGTGAGCGCGGTGACGGCGGCGCGGTGGGTGGCGTCGAGGGTGTCGCGGTCCTCGCCGGGGCCCTGGGCGTCGGCCTCCACGGCCGCGAACTCGACGCGGGCTGCCTCGGCACGTTCCAGGGCGGCGGTGCGGACGAGTTCGAGGCGTCCGATCTCGGCGTCGGCGGAGTCGACCTTGCCGCGGGCGGCGGCGGCCTGTCCGGCGAGGCGCGCCAGTCCTTCACGACGGTCGGCGACCGCGCGGACGGCGGCGCCGACGCGGCGGTCCTCCAGTTGGGCTGCTTCTTCGGCGAGGCGTCGTTCGGCCACCGCCTTGGCGAGGGCTTCGGTGCGCTGTTCGACCTCGGCGAGGGCGGCGTCCTCCTCGGCCCGGGCGCGGACGGCGTCGGCTTCGAGTCGTTCGGGGTCGCGTCCGGTGCTGAGGGGTTCCTCGACGGTGCGGGCGGCGTTGCGGAGACGTTCGGAGGCCAGGGAGTCGACGCCACGCATGCGTTCGCGCAGACCCTGCAGGGCGAACCATGTCTCCTGGGCCTGGGCGAGGACCGGCAGGCCGTCACGCAGCCCGGCTTCGATCTCGCCTTCGCGAGCCCGGAGGCGGGTGACGAGGGCTTCGACCTCGGTGCGTCGTTCCTGGAGCGCGGACTCGTCGGCGAGTTCGCGGGCCAGCACGTCGCGGGCCTGGACGAGGTCGTCGGCGGCGAGGCGGGCACGGGCGTCGCGTGCGTCGGCCTGCACGACCGAGGCGCGACGAGCGACCTCGGCCTGCTTCGAGAGCGGTTTGAGCTGGCGGCGGATCTCGGCGAGGAGGTCGTCGAGACGGTGGAGGTTGCCCTCCATCGCGTCGAGTTTGCGGAGCGCCTTCTCCTTGCGCTTGCGGTGCTTGAGGACACCGGCTGCTTCCTCGATGAAGCCACGGCGTTCCTCAGGGGTGGCGTGCAGGATCGAGTCGAGGCGTCCCTGCCCGACGATGACGTGCATCTCGCGGCCGATGCCGGAGTCACTGAGGAGGTCCTGGACGTCGACGAGTCGGGCCTTGGCGCCGTTGATCGCGTACTCGGAGCCGCCGTTGCGGAACATGGTCCGCGAGATGGTGACCTCGGCGTACTCGATCGGGAGCGCACCGTCGGTGTTGTCGATCGTGAGGGAGACCTCGGCGCGGCCGAGCGGTGAACGTCCCGCAGCACCGGAGGTGCCGGCGAAGATGACGTCCTCCATCTTGCCGCCGCGCAGCGACTTGGCTCCCTGCTCGCCCATCACCCAGGCCAGGGCGTCGACGACGTTGGACTTGCCCGAGCCGTTGGGCCCGACGATGCAGGTGATGCCCGGCTCGAGGTCGAGGGTCGTCGACGAAGCGAAGGACTTGAACCCCTTCAGGGTCAGGCTCTTCAGGTACACCCTGACTCCTCACGTGCTGGACGTGGTTCAGGGTACCCGTGCTGGGCCTGATTTCAGGCGGTCACAACCTCGCCCGCGCGGGCGTCGGTGACGGCGTCAGCCAGGGCGTCGGCGGTCAGTTCCTCGGCGCGGCCGGCGACCAGACGGTCGTTCTCGTCCATGAGTCGGGCGACGAGCGCCTCCAGGTCGGCGACCCGACGACGCAGCAGCGCGTTCTCGTACTGGACGCGGGTGGAGCGCGGGTCGGACGCGACGTGTCCGAAGAGGGCCTTGGCCATCAGGATGGAACCTTCCGGGTCTGCGGCTCCTCCCCCGTGGAGTGCCGACCTTTCCAATGTGACGGTTGTGCAACAGAGGGTCAAATCATCGTGATGCCGGCGCCGGTACCCCGACCCGCAGCACATGGAGAGCGTCACCCATGACCCGCCGCAGCGTCCGGTACTGGGCCGGCGTCCAGATCGGCGTGTACCCGGAGCCGTCGTACTCGCCCGGGCCGCTGTACGCGAACCGCGGCAGGACGGCCGCGAAGAGCTTGCCGTAGCAGACGTCCGCGGTCCGCCCCCGCTGCCGGAAGGGAAGGTCGAGGGTCCGGGCGACGTCCACGGCCATGTTCCACAGTTCCAGTGCCGCATTGAGATCGAGAGCAGCCCGGCCACGCAGCCACTCCTGCACCGGCTCGACGTCGACGATCTCCGCGTTCGCATCGGCCTCCACCAGGAGCAACGCTCCCTGGCCGTCACGGGCGAGAACGTCGAGGCCGCAGACGACGAATGGGCGTCGTCCGTCGAAGCGGAGTTCGGTCACCGTGGCATCCAGCAGGAACTGGGATTCGGGCTGGGCTGTCATCACGGCACACGCTGACTCTCGAAAGGGACGCCGGCAGTGTCGCAGGCGCTGGCCAGGAACCGTTCCAGTTCGTCGTACTTCTTCCCGACGACGAACGCGTCCACGATCACCTCGTCAGGGCCCCACTTCCGGTCACGGGACACAGTGACGGTCGTCCCCTCATGGAATACCGCCATCCAGGGGCTGCTCTCAGGCGCAGCGGCACCCAACTTCACGATCTCGTGGTCGGTGAGGTCGATCGAGCGCGGACTCCCCCGGGTCGCGAAGTGCAGCGTCGTGCCGTCCAGACGCAGGTGGGCGTCAGTGAGCCGACGACGCCACCTGCCGACGTCCCAGCGCCCCGCCGCCACGATGGCGGCCACCACGACGACTGTGCCGACGAGCGCGAGAACCCAGCCGTCCTCCGCCAACGTCATCGGCATCATCAGGCCGAAGAAGCCGCTGACCGCGAGATAGGGGCCCCAGCGACGGTCGGCTGCCGCCAAGTCGGGCGTCCACCGCGTCGGGTCGCTCTCGACCTGCTTCTCGTCACACACCCAGCACACGCGCCCAGTATGCGTATCTCCCCGGGGCCGTACCGGGGCGGGAGGGAGAGCGTCAGTTCAGGAGCGTCGGGCCCGCGGCTTCGGCTGGCACTTCGGGCAGTAGTACGAGGAGCGGTTCATGAACGCGACCCGCACGATCGCCGTGCCGCAACGCTCGCACGCACGGTCCTCCTGGCCGTACGCCTTGAGGCTGCGGTCGAAGTAGCCGGACTCGCCGTTGACGTTGACGTAGAGCGCGTCGAACGAGGTCCCGCCCTCGTCCAGAGCCGCGAGCATGACCTCCTGCGCGCGTCCGAGGACGTCGACGGCCTGGGTCTGGGTGAGTCGGTCGCCGGGACGTTCGCCGTTCAGGCGGGCACGCCACAGCGCTTCGTCGGCGTAGATGTTGCCGACGCCGGAGACGAGGTTCTGGTCGAGGAGTTGACGCTTCACCGCGACGGTGCGACGACGCATCCGTCGGGCCACGTCGGCGAGGTCGAACTGCTCGTCGAGCGGGTCGCGTCCGATGTGTGCGATCTCCGCGGGCAGTTCCGCTCCGCCGGGTGCGTAGGAGAGGCCACCGAACATGCGCTGGTCGACGAACCGCATCTCCATGCCGTCGTCGAGGACGAACCGCACCCGAAGGTGACGCTCGTCGGGCGCGCCGGCAGACTTCAGCAACATCTGGCCGCTCATGCCCAGGTGGCCGAGCATGGCGTCGTCACCGTCCAGGGCGAGCCAGAAGTACTTGCCACGACGGCGCACCGCAGAGACAGTGCGTCCGGTCATGTGCTGGACGAACGACGAGGCCCCGCCCGCCTCTCGGCGGACGGGGCGATCGTGCAACACCTCGACGGCGTGCACGGTGGAACCGACGACGTGGCGCTCGAGGCCACGTCGTACGACCTCCACCTCAGGAAGTTCAGGCACGGGTGTGTCTCCGTAGGAAGAGAGCCGAGGCTCAGGAGTCCTGGGACGCCTCGTGCTTGGCCTTGATCTCACCGTAGGCGGTCTCGGCGGCGGCCTGCTCGGCCTCCTTCTTCGACCGACCCGTGCCGTGCCCGTAGAGGGCATCGCCGACACGGACCTGTGCGGTGAACGTCTTCATGTGGTCGGGACCGTCGTCCTCGATCACGTACTCGGGAACACCGAGCTGGTGCCCGGCAGCGAGTTCTTGCAGCGAGGTCTTCCAGTCCAGACCCGCACCGAGGGCAGCCGCAGCTTCCATCAGGGGGTCGAACAAACGGTGGACCACATCTGCCGAGGCCTCGATGCCACCCGAGAGGTGAATGGCACCAATGACTGCCTCGACGGTGTCGGAGAGGATCGACGCCTTCTCACGACCACCGGTCGTCTCTTCACCACGGCCGAGCTTGATGTACTCGCCCAGACCGATGGTGCGTGCGACTCCGGCCAGTGCACGTGCGTTGACCACCGCGGCACGCAACTTCGCCAGACGACCTTCGGAAAGGTCAGGGTGGTTCAGGTACAGGGTCTCCGTCACCACGACGCCCAGGACGGAGTCCCCGAGGAACTCCAGGCGCTCATTGGTGGGGAGGCCACCGTTCTCGTACGCGTACGAGCGGTGGGTCAACGCACGCTCGAGCAGCTCGGGATCCAGAACCGGATCACCGAGCTGCTCGCGCAGACGCTGAGTATTCAGAACCGTGCTCGGTCTCAGAGGACCTGGCGACGGGCCGTCTTGGCGCCGTACTGGCCGCACTCACCGCACGCGCGGTGCGGGAGGGTCTTGGCGCCGCAGGCCGGGTTCGCGCAGTTGACCAGCGCGGGGGCGACAGCCTTCCACTGCGAGCGACGGTGGCGCGTGTTGCTGCGCGACATCTTCCGCTTCGGAACAGCCACTGTTATCTCCTCATGCCTGGGCCGTGATGGCCACTTGCTTTAGTACCGGTCGGGTCCGACCGGTTTCAGTCCTGGTCCTGCTTGAGGGCCGTGAGGCCCGCCCAGCGCGGGTCGATGGGCGCCTCGTGCGTGTGGTCGGGTTCGTCCGCGAGCCGCGCACCACAATCGATGCACAGTCCCGGACAATCGTCCTGGCACAGAGGCTGGAACGGCAGTGCAAGCACCACCGCGTCCCGCAGCAAGGGCTCGAGGTCGAGCAGGTCTCCCTCAAGGGTACTGGCCTCGTCGCCCAACTCCTCATCGGCCCCGTCACGAGTGACGTCGTCGTAGAGGTACAGCTCCTGGAGATCAACGAAGATTTCGTCTTCGATGGGCTCCAGGCACCGGGTGCACTCACCCTCCAGCGCGGCCTCAGCCGTACCGGTGAGAAGAACACCGTCCATGACCGATTCGATGCGCAGGTCCAACTGGACCTGCTCACCCTCGGGAACATGGAGGACTTCGATACCGAGCTCTGCCGGTGCCGGAACGGAGATGCTCAGCTCGCGCTGGGCTCCCGGACGTCGACCGAGCTCACGAGTGTCGAGCACGAACGGCGCTCTGGGGTCCAGACTGCTCACTGGTCCACCTTCATCTTTGGCGCAACAGAACCAGAGAAGACTAACCGTCCAGCGACGCACCGGGCAAAACGTACGACCGCTCCCCCGCCCGGGACGTGCGACGAATCACGCCGCGAGGTCACCTCGGCGGCCACCCGCAGCTCGCCTCAGGAGGCGGTGCGCTCCGCGTGCCGGGACCGGAGTTGCTCCAGCACCCGCGGGGTCACGAACGCCGAGACGTCGCCACCGAAGGAGAGCACCTCCTTGACCAGGCTGGAGGAGACGAAGGACCACTGCGGGTCGCAGGCCAGGAAGACGGTGTCGATGCCCTGCAGGTGCGCGTTCATGTTGGCCATGGGCTGCTCGAACTCGTAGTCGGTGCTGGAGCGCAGCCCCTTCACCACGGCCGCAGCGTCCTGCTCGACACAGAAGTCCACCAGCAGGCCGGTGAAGCCCACCACGCGCACGTTGGGCAGGTCGGCCACGGCTTCACGCAGCATCGCCATGCGCTCGTCGGAGTCGAACCAACGGGTCGCCGACTTGGTGGCGTTGACGCCCACCGCGACCAGCACCTCGTCGAAGAGGGCGGCAGCTCGTCGGAAGACGTCGACGTGTCCCAAGGTCACCGGGTCGAAGGATCCCGGGCAGACGACTCGGGTCACGCGTCCTCCTGCAACTCAGCGGCGTCCTCGGACTCCCCGGAAGGCTCGTCCTCAGCGGTTGCGTGACCGTACCAGAGCACCGTCTCGCCGTACTTCTTCTCCCGGTGCATCTCCAGGCCCTCGGGCCAGACGAGCTCCTTGGAGCGCGACCCACGCTCGACGACCACCAGTGCCTCGGGCACCAGCCAGCCACCGGTGAGCAGCGCCGCGAGGTCGGCCTCGACCTCGGCGTTGGTCAGCGGGTAGGGCGGGTCGAGGAAGACCACGTCGTAGGGGGCACTGGGGTGCGAGGCCAGGAAGGCCTGCACGCCTGCAGCGCGGACGTCGGCGCGGGGGAAACCGAGCTCGACGGCGTTGGTCCGGATCAGAGCAGCAGTACGACGGTCCTGCTCGACGAGCGTCACCACACCGGCGCCTCGTGACCATGCCTCCAGCCCGACCGCCCCGGATCCGGCGTACAGGTCGAGGAACCGAAGTCCGTCGAGGTCTCCGCACCAGTGCTCCACCGCGGAGAAGAACGCTTCACGCACCCGGTCGCTGGTGGGACGGGTGGCCTGTCCACGTGGGGTCGCCAGTCGACGTCCGCCGGCGCGCCCGCCAATGATCCTGGTCATGCCTTCTCCATGTAGTCGGAGCTGCTGCTCGCCTCGATCTCGGCGACCTTCCTCGCAAGCCCCGGAAAAGCGTCCAACGCGGGGTCCTCGCCGAGCAACTCCTCGGCCGCACGACGGGCCTCCAGGATCGTCTCCTCGTCGCGCAGGACCCGCAGGTTCTCCAGGCTGGAACGTCGCCCGGACTGGTTCCTGCCCAGGACATCACCCTCGCGCCGGTGCTCCAGGTCGACCCGGCTGAGCTCGAAGCCGTCGGTAGTCGAGGCCACCGCGTCGAGGCGCTGACGTGCTTCGGAACCGATCTCTGCGTGCGTCACCAGCAGACAAAGACCGGGCAGTCCGCCACGACCCACACGTCCACGCAGCTGGTGCAGCTGGGAGATGCCGAAGCGGTCGGCGTCCAGGACGACGATGGTGGTGGCGTTCGCCACATCGACACCGACCTCGATCACGGTGGTGGAGACCAGGACGTCGATCTCGCCCGCCGCGAAGCGACGCATGACGCTGTCCTTGTCGTCAGCCGCCATCCGACCGTGCAGCGCCGCCACCCCCAGACCGGCGAGCGGCCCGGCGGTGAGTTCGGCCACGACCTCCTCGACGGCGGCCGGTGCGTGCTTCGGGGCGGCCTGCACCTGGGAGGCGGCTGTTTCGGTGAAGTCGTCGTCGAACGGGTCGCCGAGTTCGTCGGTGGGCAGGAAGTCCTGCTCGCCGGGTTCTTGGACGTCGCCGCTGATCCGCGGGCACACCACGTAGACCTGGTGCCCGGCCGCGACCTCCTCAGCCACGCGTCCCCAGACCCGGGCCGCCCAGTGCGGCTGTTCGGTCAGTGGGGCGACGTGGGTGGAGATCGGGGCACGTCCCGCAGGGAGTTCGCGCAGGACCGACGTCTCCAGGTCACCGAAGACGGTCATCGCGACGGTGCGCGGGATCGGGGTGGCGGTCATCACCAGGACGTGCGGCGGTCGTTCGGCCTTCGACGTCAGCGCCGCGCGCTGCTCGACACCGAAACGGTGCTGCTCGTCGACGACGACGAGGGCGAGGTCGGCGAACGAGACCACGTCCTCCAGCAGTGCGTGGGTGCCGATCACGATCCCGGCCTCCCCCGACGCGATCTGCAGCAGCGCCTCCCGACGTCGGGACTTGCTCATCGAGCCGGTCAGCAACGTCACCTGGGTGGCTTCCGCAGCACCGCCGAGGAACCCGCCACCGGCAAGGTCGCCCAGGAGTGCGGTGATGGAGCGGTGGTGCTGCTGGGCGAGGACCTCGGTGGGAGCCAACAGGACGGCCTGTCCGCCGGAGTCGACGGCACGCAGCATCGCCCGGAGCGCGACCAACGTCTTTCCCGAGCCGACCTCACCCTGCAGGAGTCGGTTCATCGGCCACGACCGGGCCATCTCCTCCTCCAACGTGGCGCCGACCTCGACCTGTCCGGCCGTCAACGTGAACGGCAACCGGGCGTCGAAGGCAGCCAGCAGGCCACCGCCACCGGTGCGCGCCACTCCCCCGACCTCGCGGTGAGCAGCCCGGCGCCGGGCCAGGACCAACTGCAGCACGAGTGCCTCGACGAACCGGAACCGACGACGGCCCCGGGCCAGTTCGGCGTGGTCGTCGGGAGAGTGCACGAAGCGGTAGGCGGTGTGGACGTCCACCATCGAGAAGCGTTCCCGCAGCGGTGCGTCGAGGACGTCCTCGAGGTCGACGACGAGCTCGAGGGCCAGCTGGACGATCTTCTGCAGGTCCCAGGAGTAGACACCCGCAGTGAGCGGGTAGATCGGCATCAGCCCCTTGAGGCTGGCCGCGAGCCGTTCGTCGGAGATCGCCAGATCGGCAGCCGCGTCGGCGTCAGGAGCATCCGGGTCGGTGCCCTCCAACGTCCCGGCCGCCTCAGGAGCCCCGAAGACCACCGAGTGCGGCTGGGCGAGCTGCCAGCGTCCGTTGAAGACCTGCACCTTGCCGGTGAACATGCCGCGGGCCCCGACGGTGTGGCGTCGGGCCTCGGCGTTGGCCATGCCCTCGTAGGGCAGGAAGTAGGTCATCACGAAGACCGGCCCCTGGGTGGCGACCGCCACCTCGAGCCGGTAGCTGCGTCGGCCAGTGCGTCGGTTGACGAACGACTTCACCTGACTGGCCTGGATCTCACCGACGACGCTGAGCAGTTCGCCCTCCACGGGGCGCACCGCAGGGCTGAGCTCGGAGGTGCGGACGTAGCGACGCGGGAACAGGTCGAGCAGGTCGCCGACCGTGCGGATCCCGAGACCTTCCTCGACCGCCTTGCGCTTCTTGGACTGACGACCGAAGACGGTCGCGATCGAGGATTCAGGGGTGATCGACGTCATGACGGATCACTCGACACTGATGAGGAGCTGGTAACGCTCCTGCCCACCGGCGTAGACGACGACGTCGGCCAGCGGGTGGGTCTCCTCCACGCGCGCCGCGCACTCCTGGGCCAGTTCGTCCGCTCCGGCTCCCGCACCCGAGACCAGGGTGACGAGGTCACCACCGGCTCCGAGCAGACGCGACACCACGCCGGTGGAGACCTCCAGCAGGTCGGTGCCGACGATCGCGAAGTCGCCGTCGATGACGCCGAGAGCGTCGCCGGGCTCGCACGGGCCGGCAGTGGTGATGGCCTGCTTGGCCGCGACCGTCACCGCGCCGTGGCGGGTGTGTCGGGCAGTGGCGGTCATCTCCAGGACGTCGGCCTCGAAGGAGCGTGCAGGTTCGTGCACCGCCAGCGCGGCCAGACCCTGGACCTGGGCGTGGGTGGGGATGACGGAGACCCGCAGGTCGGCGTTCTCCTGGGCGGTGCGGGCAGCGATCTCCGCGACGCGCACGGAGTCGGGGTCGTTGGGGAGGACGATCACCTCCGCAGCACCGGTGGCCTCGATCGCGGCATGGATCTCACCGGCCGACGGTCGCAGACCAGGCCCTGCAGCCACGACCTGGGCACCTGCCTCGGCGAAGAGGTCGCGCAGCCCGGGACCGGCGGTCACCGCGACCACACGCCGGCCGCGACGGCTCGCCTCGACCACGTGGCCGTGACCGTGCTGGTGCTCGACCTGGTCGGCGAAGTGGGTGACCCGGATCCGGTGCGGCCGACCCGCCTCGATCCCGGCCTCGATCGCAGCGCCGACGTCGTCGACGTGGACGTGTACGTTCCAGAGGCCCTCGGCGCCGACCACGACGAGTGAGTCGCCGAGTTCGCCCAGACGCGTGCGCAACGTGGCAACTGCACTCTCGGTGGCGTCGAGGAGGTACATCACCTCGTAGGCGGGGCCCTCCTCGGTGAGGTCTCCGCCGAGATCGGTGCCATGACCGGCCGGGCTCGCCACCGGGACCGGGATCCTCGGGACGAAGGTGTGGGCGGTGGTCCCGACGACCGTGCGACCAGTCAGGACGCGTTCGGCGGCGTCGAGGATGACGGTGAGCCCGCGGCCACCGGCGTCGACCACACCGGCGTCGGCCAGTGCCTGCAACTGTTGCGGGGTCCGGGCCAGCGCTTCGCGCGCAGCCGCAGCCGCAGCCCCGAAGACGGCGCCGGTGGTGACCCGGAGGCCGTCGCGGGTGCGTCGCTCGGCGACCGCCGCAGCGGCGTCGGAGGCGGCCCGGGAGACGGTCAGGATGGTGCCCTCCACCGGGACCCCGACGGCGGCATAACTGGCCTCGGTGGCCTCCTGCAGCGCCTCGATCAGGATGCCGGGGTGGTACGTCTCGTCCTGGCCTCGTTCGAGGCGGGCTGCGACGGCGCCGATCAACTGGCTCAGGATGACGCCGGAGTTGCCGCGCGCCCCCATGAGCGCAGCGCGACGGAACTCGGCCAGTGCGGGACCCACCTCGGCGCCGTTGTCGGCGGCGGTACGGATCGCTTCTCGCGCGGCGGAGAAGGTGAGGAACATGTTGGTCCCGGTGTCCCCGTCAGGGACCGGGTACACGTTGAGGGCGTCGATCTCCTCGCGGGCCGCGCTCAACGCGTCGGTCGCGACGTCGACGAACCGCAGCACGGTGTCCAGGGCAATGCCGTCGGGAACCCGTTCCACGTGTTCGTCTCCTGCTCGTCGTACCGCCTCGTCGGTGCCACCCCGTCGGCGTCCGGACCTCTCCGTCCTACCGACGGGTCAGGGGTGGACGCCAACGTTAGTGGGCCCCACCGCGACGCGCACGAGGGGCCCTTGGACCCGAGCCTCACGGAGCAGTCGGGTCCGAAATGCAGAAGACCCCGAGGAGCAGTGCTCCCCGGGGTCTTCTCAGCGTTCAGGTCAGCGCGAGACCTTGCCGGCCTTCAGGCAACCCGTGCACACGTTGACGCGCTTGGGGGTGCCGTTCACCGTGGCGCGAACGCGCTGGATGTTCGGGTTGAAGCGACGCTTCGTGATCTTGCGCGACCAAGGACGGTTGTTGCCGAAGCCCGGCTTCTTGGCGCAGATGTCGCAGACGGCAGCCACCGTGCACTCCGATCAGTTCGATTTGAATTCGTCTCCGTGCCCGCAGCAATCGGAGGAATCCGATCGGCAAGCAACTTGGCTAGAGTAGCCGACCCTGCTCCCCGGATGAAATCGTGGGGACTGGGCCGAGTCCTTCCGGCCAGGGGCCGTACCTCCGCACAGGATGTGTTGGGCACGTGCTCCGATCAGAAGTGTACCCATCCTCCGGCTCCTGCGAATTCCTCGCCGTCGACAGTCACTCCTGAACCCTCCCCCACGGACCCCACGACCCGCCATCCCTCGGGCACGGACGCGGCGTCCGGGAAGGTCGCGAGCAGGGGGTGGTCCTCACCTCCGGTGAGCACGAAGTCCATCGGTTCGACGCCCAGGGCAGAGCCCACGGCCTCCAACGGCTCGGGGATCTCCAGGTCGGCGGTGCGCAGGTCGATCGCCACCCGGGACTCCGCAGCGATGTGTCGGGCGTCGGCCACCAGACCGTCGGAGACGTCCATCATCGCGGAGGCGCCCGCCTCGGCGGCCTGCAGTCCGGCGTCGTAGGGAGGCTCAGGACGACGGTAGGCCTCCACCAGCACCCGCGGGGAGCGGAAGCCACGCTTGAGGACGGTGAGACCGCCTGCAGCCCAGCCCTGACGCCCGCAGAGCGCCACCACGTCCCCGGGCGTCGCGCCCGAACGCAGCACCGGAGCCACCGAGCAGGTGCCGATCGCGGTCACAGCCACCACGATCGCGTCACCGCGGGTCACGTCACCACCGACGACGCTGGCTCCGACCTTCGCGCACTCCTCGGCGAAACCCCGGGCGAACTCCAGTGGCCACCCCAGTTCGAGGTCGCCCGGGAGCGTCAGCCCCAGGGTCAGGGTGTGGGTACGTCCGCCCATCGCGTTCACGTCGGAGAGGTTCTGGGCCGCCGCACGATGGCCGACGTCACGGGCGCTGGCCCAGTCCCGCCGGAAGTGTCGTCCCTCCACCAACAGGTCGGTGGTCACCACGACGTGCCCCTTGGGGGCACGCACCAGTGCCGCGTCGTCGCCGGGACCCACCAGGACGTGCTCCCCCTGGGGGAAGTTGTCCACGATCGCCTCGACCAGTTCGAACTCGCCCACCTCGGACAGAGGCTGATTCTCACGCAAAGCCATGTGGACATCTCACCAGAAGCGGAGGACGCAGGGGTTCCCGACATACCCGGGCACGCGTACGTTGACAGACAGGGTGCCTTCCCCGGCCCCGCCGCTCCCGTCCGGAGCGGTCCCCCACGTCCTCAGGAGCAGGCGATGGCGGTCCAGGCCTACGTGCTCGTCCAGACCGAGCCGGGGCGTGCCGGTGACGTGGCCCGTTCCGCGCTACGGATCGAGGGAGTCCTGACGGCCGACGACGTCACCGGGCCCTACGACGTGATTCTGCGCACGGAGGCCGACGACGTCGACGCTCTGGCCAGGTTGGTCTCGTCCCGGGTGCAGGCGTTGCCGGGGATCACCCGGACCCTGACGTGTCCAGTCGTGCAGGCCTGATCGCTGGTTCCGTCCCGCCTCGGCCCCGGTGGTAGGAAACAGGGGTGACGACGCTCCCCCGCCCCACCCGAGTACTCGCCCTGGCCCTGGCCGCACCCCTGCTGGCTGCCTGCTCAGGCGCCGTGGAGGTGGAGACCCCTCCGGTCGACGCAGCCGACGTGAAGACCTGCGAGAAGTTCGTGGACTCCCTGCCCGCGGAGCTCTTCGGTCAGGAACGTCGTGACGTCTCCGGCTCCACCACGGCCGCAGCCTGGGGTGCCCCGCCGATCGTGCTGCAGTGCGGGGCGAAGGTGCCGAGCGAGTTCGACGCGTTCAGCTCGTGCAGCCAGATCGACGACGTGGGCTGGTTCATGCCCGACTCCCAGCTCAAGGACCAGAGCAAGGACATCACCCTCACCGCCCAGAGCCACTCCCCGCGGGTGACGGTGACGGTTCCGGCCACCTTCCGCAGCAACGCTCCCGACGCCCAGCTGGCCGTGCTCGGCGAGCTGGTCCACGAGCAACTGACCGAGACCCAGCCCTGCGTCTGAGTCGCCCTCGGCGACCCGCTCCGCACCCGGACATGACGAAGGCCCGCACCCTGGGGTGCGGGCCTTCGTCGTAGGTCAGCGCAGAGCGATCAGCGCAGGCCAGTGCTGCGCTGCAGCGCCAGCTGGACCAGACGGTCCACCAGCTCGGGGTAGGAGACGCCGGCGGCCTGCCACATCTGCGGGTACATCGACAGCGGCGTGAAGCCGGGCAGGGTGTTGAGCTCGTTCACGACGAGGGAGTTGTCGGGCATGACGAAGAAGTCGACGCGAGAGAGGCCCTCACCGGAGACGGCCTCGAAGACCTTGACGCTCAGCTCGCGCATCCGCTCGGCGACGCCCTCGGGCAGACGCGCAGGAATGTCGAGTTCGGTGGCCTGACCGGCGTCGTACTTGGCGGCGAAGTCGTAGAACTCGTGCTCACCGGTGATCCGGATCTCGGCCGGGTCGGAGACGAGGATCTCACCGTCGAGAGATTCGAGGACACCGCACTCGACCTCGCGGGCACCTTCGGCGGAGACCTCCACCAGGACCTTGGGGTCGTGCTGCTGGGCCTCGGCCAGGGCGGCGTCGATGCCGGAGGCGTCGGCGACCTTGCTGATGCCCATCGAGGACCCGGCACGGGCCGGCTTCACGAAGACGGGGTAGCCCAGGGCTGCGATCTCGGCGCGGACGGCGTCGGGCTCACGCTCCCAACGACGCTGGGTGACGGTGATGCCCGGGGTGACGGGGACGCCGGCGTCGGCCAGGACGACCTTCATGTAGTGCTTGTCCATGGAGACGGCTGAACCGAGCACCCCGAGACCGACGTACCGCACGTCCATCATCTCGAGCATGCCCTGCAGGGTGCCGTCCTCGCCCCACGGGCCGTGCAGGACCGGGAAGACGACGTCGACGACGCCGAGGCTGCGGCGGCTGCCGTCGGCCTCGGTGATCTCCAGGACGGTGCCCTCGTCGGCGCGGACCAGCGCGGCCGCGGGACGCGTCGCGTCGACCTCGGGGAGCTGGCCGTCGGCACCGAGGCGCAGGCGGGAGGTGTCGTCGCTCTCCAGGACCCACCGGCCGTCGTGGGTGATGCCCACGGGCACGACGTCGTACTTCTCGCGGTCGATGGCGTCGAGGACGGCGCCTCCGGTGACGCAACTGATGGCGTGCTCGGAGGAACGTCCGCCGAAGACGACGGCGACACGGGGCTTGTGGCGTGCAGGTGCATTCATCACGCTCAACCCTAGCCGCCTACGCTCACTTCCATGGGCACCGACTTCCCCCGCGACCTGACCGAGACCGACGCCACGTCCGCGAGCGCCGACGCCGCACCGGCACTGCACCCCAGCACCGTGGCGGTCACCGCCGGGCGCCCGGCTGCTGCTCCCGACGCACCGCTCAACACCCCGATCACGATGGCCTCCACCTACCGCGCCGGCGGTGACGTGGAGTACGGCCGGTTCGGCAATCCCACCTGGAGTGCCTTTGAGGACGCGCTGGGCCAGCTCGAGGGCGGCCGTGCGCTGGCGTTCTCCTCGGGGCTCGCCGCGGTCTCCACCGTCCTCGACCTCGTGGGTCAGGGCGGCAAGGTGGTGGCTGCACGCCACTCCTACAACGGCACCGTCATGCAGATGGCCGACATGGAGGCACGCGGACGCCTGACCTGCGTCCTGGTCGACATCACCGACACCGAGGCCGTCGTCGCCGCGTGCGAGGACGCGGTCCTGGTGTGGCTGGAGTCCCCGACCAACCCGGCCCTCGAGGTCGCCGACATCCCCGCGATCACCGCCGCCGCACATGAGGCGGGCGCCTACGTCGTGGTGGACAACACCTTCGCGACCCCGGTGCTGCAGCGTCCGCTGGAGGACGACGTCGACATCGTCGTGCACTCGGCGACGAAGTACCTCTCGGGCCACAGTGACGTGCTGCTCGGCGCCGTCGTGACGCGTGACGAGGAACTGTTCAGCGTCCTCAAGGGCCGCCGCGAGCTGATGGGGGCTGTGCCCGGCACCTTCGAGACGTGGCTGGCCCTGCGCGGCCTGCGCACCCTGCACCTGCGGGTCGAGCGCGCGCAGTCCAACGCCGCCGAACTGGTGCGTCGTCTCGGTGAGCACCCCGCGATCTCCGAGGTCCGCTACCCCGGCTTCGGCGCGATCGTCTCGATCGTCCTGTCCGAGGGCGCGATGGCCGCGGACCTGCTGACCCGCAAGACGAAGATCTGGGTCCACGCCACGTCCCTGGGTGGCGTGGAGTCGACCTTCGAGCGTCGTCGTCGGTGGAAGACCGAGCCGGCCACCATTCCCGACGCCCTGGTCCGGATGAGTGTCGGCATCGAGGACGTCGAGGACCTCTGGAACGACCTGCGTACGGCTCTGGACCAGTTGGTGCTCCCGGCCTGAGGCCAGCGGCGGTACGTCAGGCGGTCTCGGCCTTGGGCGAACGCGAGAAGAAGGCGTTGAGAATGTCGCCGGGCTTGAGGTTGCCCAGGATCACCTCGTCGACCGCGGCCGCGATCGGGGCGTCGACCCCGTGCTGCTCAGCGAGTGCCCGCAGCGACGAACAGGACTTCGCGCCCTCGGCGACCTGACGGGTCGAGGCGTAGATCTCCTCGACGCTGAGGCCCTGACCGAGGTTCTCTCCGAAGGTGCGGTTGCGTGAGAGCGGGGAGTTGCAGGTGGCCACGAGGTCGCCGATGCCGGCCAGACCCATCAGGGTCAGTGGGTTGGCTCCCTGGGCCACGGCCAGGCGTGCGACCTCGGCGACACCACGGGTCAGCAGCGACGCCGTGGCGTTGTCCCCCAGACCCATGCCGACCGCCATGCCGACCGACAGCGCGATGACGTTCTTGTAGGCACCGCCCAGCTCGCAGCCCACCACGTCGACGGAGGTGTAGGGGCGAAAGTGCGGGCCGTGGATGAGCCCTTGGAGACGCTTTGCCACGTCCTCGTCGGTGCAGGCCACCACCGATGCGGCAGGCTCGCGGCGAGCGATCTCCTTGGCCAGGTTGGGACCGGAGACGACGGCGATCCGCTCGGGACCAGCACCGGTCTCCTCCGCGATCACCTCGCTCATCCGCTTCAGGGTGCCCAGCTCGACACCCTTCATCAGGCTCACCATCACCGCGTCAGGACGCAGGTGCTCGGCCCAGGTGCGCAGGTTGTCGCGGAAGGTCTGCGACGGAGTGGCGAAGACCACCACCTCCGCGTCGGCGATCGCCTCGGCGACGTCGCTGGTGGCGCTGATGTTGGTCGGCAACGCGATGCCGGGCAGGTAGTCAGGGTTCTCGTGGCGCTCGGTGATCGCCTCGGCGAGCTCGGCACGTCGGGCCCACACCACGACGTCGTTGCCGGCGTCGGCCAGCACGATCGCGAAGGCGGTGCCCCACGAACCGGCTCCGACCACGGCGATCCGAGTGGGCGCGGCTTCGGTGGCAGCAGTCGTCATGCGTCGTCGTCCTTCGTGTTCTGGGGCTGTTCGGGCAGGCTCTGCGGCGTCTCGGCGGGTGAAGTGCGATGCCGGCTCGGATCACCGATCTCCGCCATTCCCGCCCGGCGCGGGTCGAAGCGTTCCGCGGGTGCCTTCTCCCCACGAAGATCCTCGACGAGGGACACGATCGCAGACATGATGCGTTCCGTGGCCTCGGTGATCACTTCTGGTGTCAGCTCACGGCCGCGGAGGTCGTCGAGATCGACCGGCTCCCCCACCTGCACGACGGCCTTCTTCCGTGGGAAGGGCCGCAACCGCTTGGCGTAGGGCGGCAGGAGTTCCTGCACGCCCCAGTGGCCCACGGGGATCACCGGGGCTCCGGTGGCCAACGCCATCCGGGCCACGCCGGTCTTGCCCCGCATCGGCCACAGGTCGGGGTCCCGGGTCAGTGTCCCCTCGGGATACACACAGACCAGTCGACCCTCGGCGAGGGCGGAGACGGCGTGCTCGTAGGCGTTGGCGGCGTCGGTGGTCATCCGCTTGACCTCGATCTGGCCGGCGCTGCGCAGCAGCTTGGCCAGCCAGGGGTTGCGGAACAGCCCCTCCTTGACGAGGTAGCTGGGCAGGATCCCCTGGTCGTAGACGAAGAGTCCGGTCACGAACGGGTCGAAGTGCGAGACGTGGTTGAACGCCAGCACCGCCCCCGAGGTGGGGAGCTTCTCGACCCCGCGGTCCTCGCGGGTGATGAGTGCCCTCACCAACGGGATCAGGGTCCCCACGACGACGCTGAACCCGAGATTCGGGTGCACCGGCTTCTTGCGACCCACCAAGACTCCTCGATACCTGCGTGTGCGTGGACAGCACGCGTCCGGCGCAGTGCGAGGAGGCGTACTGGTAGAGGCTACTCGCTGGTCGCGACCACGGGCTGGCAGGATCATCAGGGCCATGACTTCGCTCTCATTCTCCGCCCTCGTCCCGGTCAAGCCCCTCGGACACGGCAAGAGTCGGCTCGCCGACGTCGACGAGGACCGCCGCCGTGCGCTTGCACACGCCTTCCTCGCCGACACCCTCGACGCCGTCACCTGCTGCCCCTCGGTGACCGGCACGATCGTCGTCACCGACGACTTCCGTCTGGCCCGGCAGCTGCGCGAACGCTGCGTCGTCATTCCCGACGGTGTCTCGGGTGACCTGAACGCGACGCTCGAGCAGGCCGCCGCCGAAGCCCGACGCCGGTGGCCCGAGGCGCGTCCGGTCGCCGTCTGCGCGGACCTCCCGGCGTTGAGCGCGGAGGCGCTGGACGTCACCCTCGCCGCCCTCGCCGCAGCGGCTCCGCAGGGCCCTGCCTTCGTCCCCGACGCCGACGGTTCGGGAACGACGCTCTACTCGGCCCCACACGGCTCGTTCACCCCGGGCTTCGGCTTCAACTCGCGTGGCTTCCACGTCTCCGAGGGAGCGGTCGAGGTCACGGACGTCCCGAACCGGGTCCGTCTCGACGTCGACACCTCGGCAGACCTGGAGCGGGCTCTGGCGTTGGGCTGCGGTCCGGCGACAACGGCTGCTGCCGCAGGCTGAACTCCCCCACGTACGACGAAGGCCGACCGAGCAGTGCTCGGTCGACCTCGTCGTTGCTGCGCTCAGCCCCGTGGGGCTCTGCGTGGGGCTCGCGTCAGAGGACGGCGGGCTTCCAGCTGAAGCGGTTCGCCTCGTAGGAGACGATGTCCTCGTCGTGGCTCAGCGTGATGCCGATGTCGTCGAGGCCCTCCATGAAGCGCCAGCGGGTGTAGTCGTCGATGACGAACGGGGCGGAGAAGTCACCGGCGCGCACCTCACGGTTCTCGAGGTCGACGGTCACCTCCAGACCCACGGTCGCGTCGAGCAGGTCCCACAGCTCCTTGACCTTCTCCTCCTCGACCTGCACGGTGAGCAGGCCGGACTTGCCGGAGTTGGAGCGGAAGATGTCGCCGAAGCGCGGGGAGATGATCACCTTGAAGCCGAAGTCCTGCAGCGCCCACACGGCGTGCTCGCGGGACGAGCCGGTGCCGAAGTTGGGGCCGGCGACGAGGATCTCCGCCTTCGTGTACGGCTCCTGGGCGAGCACGAACTCCGGGTCCTTGAACAGGCCGAAGAAGAGGCCGTCCTCGAAGCCGGTGCGCGTGATGCGCTTGAGGAAGTCACCGGGGATGATCATGTCGGTGTCGACGTCGCTGCGGCGCAGCGGGGCGGCGATGCCGGTGTGGCTGATGAACTTGTCCATCTCAGTGCCCCTTTCAGGCCTGGACCGACACGAGGTCGGCGGGGGACGACAGGGTTCCGCGGATCGCGGTCGCGGCGGCGACCGGGACGGAGACCAGGTGGGTGCGCACACCCGTGCCCTGGCGACCCTCGAAGTTGCGGTTGGACGTCGACGCCGTGCGGTGGGGACCGTCCAGCTTGTCGTCGTTCATGCCCAGGCACATCGAGCAACCGGCGCCACGCCACTCGGCACCGGCGGCGAGGAAGATCTTGTCCAGACCCTCGGCCTCGGCCTCGAGACGCACACGCGCCGAGCCCGGGACGATGATCATCTTGACGGAGTCGGAGACCTTCTGGCCCTTGAGGACCTCGGCAGCCGCGCGCAGGTCGTCGAGACGACCGTTGGTGCAGGAACCGATGAAGACGTGGTCGACGGCGACCTCCTTCAGGGGGACGCCACCCTCCAGACCCATGTAGGCGAGGGCGTTCTCGGCGGCGGTGCGCTCGATCACGTCGTCGAACTCGGCCGGGACCGGGACGTTGCCGCCCAGCGGGGCGCCCTGACCGGGGTTGGTGCCCCAGGTCACCCACGGGGTGACCTCGGAGGCGTCGATGACGATCTCCTTGTCGAAGACGGCGTCGGCGTCGGTGTAGTACTGCTTCCAGTGCTCCACCGCCTTGTCCCACTCGGCACCGGTCGGAGCCTCGGGCTTGCCCTTGAGGTAGGCGAAGGTCTTCTCGTCGGGGGCGACCATGCCGGCCTTCGCGCCCCACTCGATGGACATGTTGCAGACCGTCATGCGGCCTTCCATCGACAGGTTGCGGATGGCCTCGCCGCGGTACTCGACGATGTAGCCCATGCCCGCGCCCGTACCGACCTTGGTGATCAGGTAAAGGATCAGGTCCTTGGCGGTGACGCCCTCGGCCAGCTCACCGTTGACCGTGACGGCGCAGGTCTTCGGCTTGATCGAGGACAGCGTCTGCGTCGCGAGGACGTGCTCGACCTCGGAGGTGCCGATGCCGTGGGCGATCGCACCGAACGCACCGTGGGTGGCGGTGTGCGAGTCGCCGCACACGATCGTCATGCCCGGCTGGGTCAGACCCAGCTGCGGACCGACGACGTGGACGATGCCCTGCTCGACGTCACCGAGCGGGTGCAGGCGGATGCCGAACTCCTCGCAGTTGGTGCGGAGCGCCTGGATCTGGGCACGCGAGACCGGGTCCTTGATCGGCTTGTCCCAGTTGAGCGTCGGGACGTTGTGGTCCTCGGTCGCCAGGGTCAGTTCGGGACGGCGGACCTTGCGGCCGGCGATGCGCAGACCGTCGAAGGCCTGCGGGCTGGTCACCTCGTGGATGAGGTGGAGGTCGATGTAAAGGAGGTCGGGCTCACCCTCAGCACTCCGGACGACGTGCTCGTCCCACACCTTCTCGGCCAGGGTTTTGCCCATGACCTTCTCCTCTCGTAGCTGTGAAGGCCCGGTATGGGCCCGGGCAAGAATATACCTCTTGCATCCCAGTTCGTGAGACGGCAGTATTGCCATATGGACAACTCAAGCGGAGTGGGCGTTCTCGACAAGGCCGCCCTGGTGCTCGCAGCACTGGAGGCAGGACCCGCCACGCTGGCCGGACTCGTGGCCGGCACCGGCCTCGCCCGACCCACTGCACATCGACTCGCGGTGGCACTGGAGCACCACCGCCTGGTGGCCCGTGACATGCAGGGACGTTTCGTCCTGGGCCCGCGTCTCTCCGAGCTCTCCGCCGCCGCGGGCGAGGACCGCCTGCTGGCCGCGGCCGGCCCGGTCCTGGCCCGCCTGCGCGACATCACCGGCGAGTCCGCCCAGTTGTGGCGTCGGCAGGGCGAGCACCGTGTGTGCGTCGCTGCGGCCGAGCGCCCCTCTGGTCTGCGCGACACCATCCCCGTGGGTTCGCAGTTGACCATGCGCGCCGGTTCGGCCGCCCAGGTGCTGCTCGCCTGGGAGGACCCCGAACGCATGCACCGCGGCCTCCAGAACGCTGCCTTCTCCGCCACGGCGCTCTCCGGCATCCGCCGTCGCGGCTGGGCCCAGAGCGTCGGCGAGCGCGAGCAGGGGGTGGCTTCGGTCTCCGCCCCGGTCCGCTCCCCCGGCGGCAAGATCATCGCCGCCGTCTCCGTCTCCGGCCCACTCGAGCGCCTCTCTCGCCAGCCCGGTCGGATGCACGCGCCCGCCGTCCTGGCCGCCGCCGAGCGCCTGAGCGAGAGCCTCCGCCGCGCTGCGGCTGACTGACACACCGCGCTGCGGCTGACTGACACACCGCACTGCGGCTGACTGACCGCACCCACCATGACGGGCCGGACGCACCAGCGTCCGGCCCGTCATGCATGATCGACACCTCTCGGGCCCACTCCCTCTCCGGACAAGGACCCTCATGCTCTCCACCCTGCTGCGCACCCTCGTTCGCGCTGTCGCCCTGACCCTGCTGTTCCTGGGACAGATCTGGGCCTGGGACACGTTCGCTCCCAGCACCGACGCCAACATCGGCGCAGGGTTGCTGGCGTTCCTCGTCAGCGCCGTGGTCGCGTTCGGATGGTCGTGGCGCGACGCCGTGCGGCACGGCTGGCTCAACGCACTGGTGTGCTGGACGCTGGCCGCGGTGCTCTTCGACGTCACGGTCTCCCTCGCCAACGGGTTCGACGGTGGCGGCTTCATGGCCGTGCTCACCCTGGTCCCGGCAGCCGTGGGCACACTGATCGGCGGACTCGTCCGCGTCGTGCGCCGTCGCTGAGGCCGCTCAGTCCGTCCCGGGACGGGGTGAGACCTCCGCAGCGAGCATGCCGACGATCGCGTCCCGCAGGAACCAGGCCGCCTCGTCCCACACCGAGAGATCCCCGCTGACGCTGACGCGCTCCTCCAGTGCCGAACAGACAGCCGTGACCACGAGGCCCATCAGGCGAGCACGGCTCTCGAGGACGTCGTCGCCGACGTCGGGCAGGAGCGCACAGAGCGACCTGAAGACGCTGCGGTTGCTCATCGGGTCGCCGTCGGCCCCTGCCAAGATCCCACTCGTGGCGGGGTCGCGGTAGACGACGAAGAGGAAACGCGCGCGCCAACTGGTCGCCCCCAAAGAACGCAGCACCGCCACCTGGGGGTCGAGCAGGGACTCGACCTGCTCGCGCACTGAGCCACCCGCGACCGGGAGCGCCCGCCGACACTCCTCGAGCTCGCGCCGGTGTCGGTCCAGCAGCGCCTCCAGCAGACCCCTGCGACCACCGAAGTAGTAGCGCACCGCGGAGTGGTTGCCGTTGCCGGCCGCCTCAGCGATCCGGCGGTCGGAGACGGCGGCGATGCCGTGCTCGGCGAAGAGTCGTTCGGCTGCGTCCAGCAGGTCGTCGCTGACGTCGGCGCGGGGCACGAATTCTCCTCGTCGTGGGGATGCCCTCGCGGGCGGACGAGTCCCACGATACGACGGACGACGCGTTTTAAGGCATGTGCCTTATATTGAACGACGGTCCACGACGGGCCACACCGCACCGACTGCTGGCGGCATGCCCTGGCCGCGCGCAGGAGACAGATCCACCTGGAGGACCTCCGTGGCTCACACCGCCACCTACGACACGGCGAAGTACCCGCCGCCGCCGCCCGAGACCGAGCAGGAACGCAAGGGCCGCATCATCGCGCTCTTCGTCATGGCGTTCCTGATGGTCACCATGATGTACGCCACGTACATGGGGACCATGCACGCTCCGCAGGCCCGCGACCTGCCCGTCGTCGTCGCCGGCATGGGCGCCGAGCAGACCGCCGAGGGCCTGCGCGCCGCAGTGGGCGACACCCTCGACGTCTCGGTCGTGGACGTGAAGGACGCCACCGCGGCCCTCACCGATCGTGAGGCAGCGGGCGCCGTCGTCATCACCGACGAGGGCGCGACCGTCCAGACCGCCATGGCCGGCGGTGCCTCGCGCGCCAGCACCGCCCAGAACACCCTCGTCCCGGCGCTGTCCGGCCTGGGCGTCACCGTCGTCGGTGTCGAGGACGTCGTCCCGCTGCCCGAGGGCGACGGCACCGGAACCATGGTCCTGTTCGCCGCGATGGGCTTCATGCTCGCCGGCTACGTGCCGCTCTCCGGCCTCATCAACGGCACCCCCAACCTGCTGAGGTCGCGCATCTTCGTGCCGCTCTCGATCGGCTGGGGCGCCGTGATGAGCACGATCATCTGGACCATCCTCGGCCCGGTCATGGGTGCCGTCGACGGGCACTACCCGTTGTTCCTCGGCGTCGGAACGCTCGCGATCGCTGCGGTCTCCAACACGATGCACGTCTTCACCCGCCTGCTCGGCCCCTTCCAGGTCCTGGCCGGCATGCTGCTGCTCGTCGTCTTCGGTGTCCCGGCCTCCGGCCTGGCGATGTCCCTGGAGTCGATGCCGGGCTTCTTCCAGGTCATGCACCACGTCCTCCCGTTGGGTCAGGCGGGCGAGGCGATCCGCTCGGTGATCTACTTCGACGCCGCCGACGCATGGCCGCACGTCGCTGTCCTCGCGGTCGGCTTCGTCGTCACCGTCGTCCTGGCTGCACTCTTGGAGAAGCGTCAGGGCGCCGCGATCCTGGCCGCCCCGCTCTACCAGGCTCCCGACGCTCCGCTGTCCGCGCTGGCCGGTGGCCCCGTGGCCCCGTACGGTCGTCGCCTCTTCGCTGCTGCCGCCTTCCCTGCTGCCATCGTCATCACCGTCGTGACGCTGATGAGCTTCGGCATGGCCAAGGCCCAGATGAGCGACATGCCCGTCGCCGTCGTCGGCCCCGAGGCCGCCACCACCCCGTTCATCGCCGGTGTCGGCGAGCAGCTCGGTGACTACGTCGACCTCCGTGCCGTCGAGGACCTCGACGAGGCCGAGGACCTGCTCATGTCCCAGGAGATCGTTGCGGTCTACGTCCCGGCCCTTGCTCCGGGCACCTCGCCCGAGCTCGTCACCGCCGGTGGCGCCGGCGCGGCCCAGCAGAGTGCTGCCACGCAGATCTTCACCCAGATCGCCGCCGGTGGCGCCGAGCAGGGCTTCGGTCCGCTCAAGACGCGTGACGCCGCCCCGCTGACCGAGAACGACCTCGGCGGTTCCAACAGCCTCTACGTCGGCATGGCGTGGATCATGGCCGGCTTCCTGCTCACTGCGGTCTTCCGCGGTGGCGCCTCCGAGATCAGTCGCACCCGCGCCCTGCTGCCCATGTACGCCGGCTGGGCGGTCGGCATGTCGATCTGGTTCTGGTTCCTGTTCGACGTCCTGATCGGCGCGGTCAACGGGCACGTCCTGACGTTCTTGGGCGCCGCAGCGTTCACGATCTTCATGGTCTCCTGGGCCAGCGCAGTCCTGGTCCGCATGTTCGGCCTCGGCGCGCTGATCCCGGTGATGGTCCTGGTCATGCTGGCCGGCGTTCCGGCCTCCGGCGGTGGCCTCTCGATCTGGATGGTCCCGGAGTACTTCCGCTTCGCCGCCGACGTGCTGCCGCTTCCGGCCGCCGTCGACATCGCCCGTTCGGTCGTCTACTTCGACGGCGTGGGCGTGGGACGCGACCTGCTCGTGATCGGCATCTGGGGTGTCGTGGGTCTGCTGCTGAACTTCTTCGTCGTGGACCCGTACGTGAACCGTGCCTCCGCCCCCGCCCCGGCTCCGATGGGCCCGAAGGTGATGCCGGAGCGTGGCGCCAAGAAGTCGGACGACGACGCACCCGCCGACGACGTCGACGCTGTTCTGGTCGACGCCTGACGCATCCCCTGCAGTCCTGTGTGACGAACACCGCGAAGGCTCGGCTCCTGTGGAGGGAGCCGGGCCTTCGTACGTCCGGAGGGGAGCCCGGCCTCAGCCTGCGGTGACGTCGTGGCGTTCGAGCGCGAGCAGCGTCGCCTTGCGCTCCACTCCCCCGGCGTAACCGGTGAGGGCACCGGAGGACGCCACCACGCGATGGCACGGCACGATCACCGGCACCGGGTTGCGGCCGCAGGCAGTGCCCACGGCCCGCGAGGCGCCCGGCTCCTGCCCGAGACGACGTGCCACCTCGGCATAGCTGACGGTGGTGCCGTGAGGAATCTCGTTCAGCACCGCCCAGACCCGGTGCTGGTAGGCGGTGCCCACCGCGCCCAAGGGCACGTCGAAAACGGTGCGTTCCCCGGCGAAGTACTCCCGCAGTTGGCGCAGCGCCGCGTCCAGGACCGGCGTGGTGCCCTCTGCTGCCGCGAGATCGTCGAAGGGATGGAAGTGGACGGCCGTGACCTTCTCGTCCTGCACGACGACGCGCAGCGGCCCGATCGGGCTGTCGAGAACAGCGGCGTACGAGTCCGACGGCGTGGTCGTGAGGTCCATGACTCGAGGCTACGCGGTGACACGGGCGACGCCGAGAGGCAGAAATGACTGAAGGGCCCGATCAATTGATCGGACCCTTCAGTTGCTGTACCCCGGATGGGATTTGAACCCACGCTACCGCCGTGAGAGGGCGACGTCCTAGGCCGCTAGACGACCGGGGCTTGCGCTTGCCAGAACCGCTTCTCAGCCGTTCCGACGAAGAGAACAGTACCAAGCACCGTGCCGACGGACGAAACCGGGGCCCGCATGCCCTTGCTCCCACTCGCTCGACCACCCAAGCCCGCCTCCAGGGTGCGCGCGAAGGCCGTCGTGACGAGAAATGACTGAAGGGCCCGATCTTTCGATCGGACCCTTCAGCTGCTGTACCCCGGATGGGATTTGAACCCACGCTACCGCCGTGAGAGGGCGACGTCCTAGGCCGCTAGACGACCGGGGCTTGCGCTTGCCAGAACCGCTTCGCAGCCGTTCCGACGAGAAGAACAGTAGCAATGGGCCCAAGAGCGCACAAATCCGGGCTCAGCACTCCCCGGCTTCTCCCCCGAGCCCCCTCGAGCCCCTCCTCGAATCCGCGGTCGTCATCACATCTGGTCGTCATGACGACCAGATCTGACGACGTCCGCAGTGAATACCCCGAAATGCAGAAAGACCCGATCCGAAGATCGGGTCTTTTCTGAGTTGTACCCCGGATGGGATTTGAACCCACGCTACCGCCGTGAGAGGGCGACGTCCTAGGCCGCTAGACGACCGGGGCAGGCGCAGAGGAAGGAGTGTGGACTCCCGCCTCCACTTTTTAAGTTCACGACACATCTGCCAGAACTCGCTGGGATACTAGGACTCGAACCTAGAACGACTGAACCAGAATCAGCTGTGTTGCCAATTACACCATATCCCATTGGCTATTCAATTTGTTTGACTTCTCAGTCTTGCCCGGGCCGTTCCGCCCCAACAAGAAGAACATTACACAGGTCTGGCCGGAGACACCAAAACGGGCCGCCCCACCGTTGTTGCGAGCCCCTTGGCACGGGCCAACCACCACGCCAGAGCGAGATAGACCAGCGACTGCGTGAGCGTCCCCGGCAGGCTCCACCAAGTGCCTCCGGTGGGCTCCAACGCGGAGGACAGATCGGTGAACAGGATCGCCAGCCCGAACGCCAGGTAGTTGTTGAGGACGTGCATCGCGATCGCCGCTTCCAGACCACCGGTGACGATCACGAGGACGCCGGCCGTCAGTCCGAAGGCGAAACGGTCGAAGAAGATCGGCGGGTCCTGGGCACCGTGCGCCAGCGCGAACAGGAACGCCGGCACCACGACCGCCACGACCCGGGCGAGCCACGGGTTGGCGAAGAGGCCACCGCAGGCCTGCGTCAGGTAGCCGCGGAACATGTACTCCTCCGCCGACGCCTGGAACGGCACCAGCGCCAGGATCAGTACAGCCATCGCGACCACTTCGCCCGTGATCGGGTTCGCCGTCAGCGCGATGTCCTCCACGGCGTCGGCGGGCACGAACTGCTGAACCGCCATCGTCGCGAACAGCGCGATCACCGACAGTCCCACGCACTGCCACAGATAACCCCAGCGCATCCGACCCACCACGGAGGTCACCCATCCGAGGCGGAGGTGGTTCAGCGCCAACGTCACCACCCAGACCACAGGGATCACCAGGCTCAGCGACAGCAGCAGGTAGGCCATGGAGCCCACCGTCACGTCCGAGGTGTCCCCGACCGCGTCCAACGACGCCTCGAAGCCCTCACCGAGCAGCGCTCCCACACCGCCGAAGACCATCAGCAGGCCCACCGGAACGACACCGAACCCGAAGAGCCCGACCAGCAGCACGCCGAGCAGTGGGCGCCACAACTTGTGCTGGTGCGCGCGCTGGATCCGGTGGTATTCCAACGCTTCCCCCGTCACCACGACGTCAGCCACCACGACGTCAGGCCCTGCCGAATGGGGTACTGCGCCCGGACGCTCGTCGGTCTGCAGCTGCGGCGGCGTCGCCTGCTCGCTCAAGGTTCATGCCTCTCGATCGGTGTCGGGGCCGACACGTGTCGTGCTCAGGATGGACGAACGGGGTCCGGTCCGCAGACCGGACCCCGCAGGTCCGTGCCCCTCGCGGGGCAGGTGTGGCTGTGGTTCAGCCCAGCATGCCTCAGGCCAGGGCGTCACGCAGACGGGTCAGCGAACGCTCGCGACCCAGCAGCTCCATCGACTCGAAGAGCGGCGGGGAGACCTTGCGGCCCGAGATCGCGATGCGGACCGGACCGAAGGCCTTGCGGGGCTTGAGGCCCAGACCGTCGATCAGGGCGGCACGCAGGCCGGCCTCGATCTCGGCGGTGCTCCAGGTCTCCAGGGCCTCCATCGCGGCGAGCGACGCCTCGACGACCGGCTTGTCGGCCTCGCCCAGGGCGTCGACGCGCTCCAGGGAAGCCTCGTCGGCGAAGAGGAAGCCGAGCAGGGCCGGGGCCTCGGTCAGCTTGTTCATGCGCTCGGCGACGAGCGGCATGGCCAGCTCGAGCATCTGCGCGTCGGCGTCGTTCAGCGGGTCGGAGACGACGCCCTCGGCCTTGAGGAACGGCAGGACACGGGAGGTGAGGTCCTCCAGGGTCAGCATGCGCATGTGGTCGGCGTTGATCGCCTCGGCCTTCTTGAGGTCGAAGCGGGCCGGGTTCGGCTGCACGTCGGCGATGTCGAAGGCCTCGACGAGCTCGTCGAGGGTGAAGACGTCGCGGTCGCCGGAGAGCGACCAACCCAGCAGGGCCAGGTAGTTGAGGAGGCCCTCGGGGAGGAAGCCGGCGTCACGGTAGCCCAGGAGGTTGGCCTCGGGGTCGCGCTTGGACAGCTTCTTGTTGCCCTCGCCCATGACGTACGGCAGGTGGCCGAACTCGGGGGTGAAGTCGGTGAGACCGATCTCCTTGAGGCCCTCGAACAGCGCGATCTGGCGCGGCGTCGAGGAGAGCAGGTCCTCGCCACGCAGAACGTGGGAGATCTGCATGGTGGCGTCGTCGACCGGTGCGGTCAGCGTGTAGAGCGGGTCGCCGTTGGCGCGGGCCAGCGCGAAGTCCGGGACGAACTCGGTCTGGAAGGCGATCTCGCCGCGGACCAGGTCGTTGAACTTGATCTCGCCGTCGGGCATGCGGAAGCGGACGACGGCCTGACGACCCTCGGCCTTGAACGCAGCGACCTGCTCGTCGGTGAGGTCGCGGCAGAAGCCGTCGTAGCCCATCACCTTGGAACCGGCGGCCTTGCGACGGGCCTGCGGCTCCTCACCGGTGCAGTAGCAGTCGTAGGTGTAGGACGACGCGCGCAGCTTGGCCAGCACGTCGGCGTAGATGTCGGTGCGCTCGGACTGCTTGTACGGACCGTGCGGGCCGCCGACCTCGACGCCCTCGTCCCAGTCGAGCTTGAGCCACCGCATGACCTCGACCAGACCGAGGTAGGACTCCTCGGTGTTGCGCTCCTTGTCGGTGTCCTCGATGCGGAAGACGAAGGTGCCACCGTGGTGACGTGCGAACGCCCAGTTGAAGAGCGCCGTGCGGGCCAGGCCGACGTGCGGCGAGCCCGTCGGGCTGGGGGCCATGCGTACGCGGACGGGACGGGAGGTCATCGAGCTGCCACCTTGTTCGTGAGGGTTCCGATGCCGGCGACGAAGATCTCGACCTCGTCGTCGACGTTCATGGGTCCGACACCCGCGGGGGTGCCGGTGAGGATGACGTCGCCGGGGAGCAACGTCATGACGCTGGAGACGTAGGCCACCAGCGCAGGGATGTCGTGGACCATGGCGGCAGTGCTGCCGTCCTGGACCAGGTCACCGTTGAGGAAGGTCTGGATCGCCACACCGTCGGTGAAGTTCTGGGGGTCGAGGTCGGTCTCGATCCACGGGCCCAGCGGGCAGAAGGTGTCGAACGACTTCGCGCGGGTGAACTGCACGTCGCTCTTCTGCAGGTCGCGGGCGGTGACGTCGTTGGCGATGGTGTAGCCGTGGATCACATCGGTGGCCTTCTCGACCGGCACGTCGCGGCAGATGCGACCGATGACGACGGCGACCTCTCCCTCGTAGTGGACCTCGTTGGACTGTTCCGGGTAGCGGATCAGGTCTCCGGGGCCGACGACGGAGGTGTTGGGCTTCATGAAGATCATCGGCTCGGCCGGGACCTCGTTGCCGAGCTCGGCGGCGTGGTCGGCGTAGTTGCGGCCGACTCCGATCACCTTGCTGCGCGGCAGGACCGGCGCGAGCAGCTTGACCTCGGAGAGCTTGTACTGCTGCTCCAGGAGCTTGATGCCCATGTAGAGGGGGTCACCCGCCAGCGCGACGACGGTCGCGTCCTCGTCGGGCTGACCGTACTGGTCGAGCTCTCCGGTGACGATGCCGAACTGGGGTTCTTCTCCGACGGTGAATCTCGCGATACGCACCCACCCAGCCTACCGGCGTCGTGCCCCTCCCCCGCGTCGCCGCGACCGGGGCGGGTGAATTGGCGACCCCCCTCACACGGATGTGAGGCTAGGAGCGTGTCAGCCGTGCCCTCCCCGACCGTTCCCGTGCCTGCTTCCGCGACCGTTCCTGCGACCGTCCTCGCCCCCGAGGAGTGGCGGGCACGCACGGCGGCGCACGAGGCACGTCTCGCCGCCTTCCTCGACGCCCACATGGAGCGTCGCCACGAGAAGGTGAAGCACCCCGTCCACGACTTCCTCTTCGTCTACTACGCCTTCAAGCCGTCGCAACTGCGACGTTGGCACCCCGGTTACGGCGTGACGCTCGCGGGCGCCGGTGAGTACGAGAAGTTCAAGGGCTACACGGTCCACGACGGCGACGCCCGGGTGACGCCTGAGTTCGTCGCCTCCCAACGCGTGCTGCTGGAGACGCTGGCCCGACTGCTGCGCGCCACCCTGCGCGCGACGCCGAACTTCGGCTGCTTCGGCTTGCACGAGTGGGCGATGGTGCACGGACTCGACGAGGACGAGACCCGGCACAACTCGTGGCCGTTGCGGCTGGGCACCGCGGGCACCGACGCCGTGGTGGAGTCGCACCGGATCGCGTGCTCGCACTTCGACGCGTTCCGGTTCTTCACCCCCACCGCGAGGCCGCTCAACACTCTGGCCCCCGGCCCGGACGACCGTCCTGCGTTCGAGCAGCCGGGCTGTCTCCATGCCGCGATGGACTTGTACAAGCACGCCTTCCGGCTGAGCCCGATGATCCCGTCGGACCTGGTCGCGGACTGTTTCGAACTGGCCCGCGACATCCGGATCCTCGACATGCGCGCCGCTCCCTACGACCTCTCCGGACTCTGGATCGACGACGAGGAGTTCGTGCCGGTCCGGATCGAGACGGCCGAGGGCAAACGTGAGTACGCCGAGATGCAGCGCGGGTTCTCGGAGCGGGCAGCACCCCTCAGGACAGAACTGCTGCACTGGTGCGAACAGCTCCTCGCAGTCGTGGACACGGAGACGACAGGACAGTCCGTCTAAAGTTTCACTGCGTGAAGCATCTCGGCACTGCTCTGCTCCTGGCCGCTCTCCTGAGCGCCTGCGGCTCCACCCACGACACCAGCGACACCGTCGCCCTCCCCGAGGCGACCTCCCCCGCCGGCGCCAGCGCCTCGTCCGGACCCTCGGCGTCAGCAGCGCCGGCGAGCACCGAGCCTGCGACCTGCCGACGTGCCGCGACCCGCTGGGTCGAACAGGCCGGCATGCACCTCGCCGCCGCGGTCTCGGGATCAGCCGCGATGAGTGCTTCCCTGGACAGCGACCGCCTCACCGACAGCGCGCGCAAGGTCGCAGCGACCTGCGGCGAGCGGGTGCAGGAGATTGTCCACTCCACCACCGAGAACCTCGCGCTCACGAGCACCACCGTCCTGCGCTGCCAGACCGAAGGCACCTGCGACGAGTCCTCCCCGCAGGGCCTGGACGAGATGACCAACCAGGCGTTCACCTCGGTCCTCGAGGTCCGCAACCTCGTCGGAGCGCGCTGAGCGCCGCCCCGCACGAGGCCGGGTGCGCGTCCGTGGCCAGCGTCCGTGGTCAGCGTCCGCCGGGGTAGTTGCCGAAGTTCTGCGTGTAGTAGCGGGTGTAGGGCGATCCGGGGACGGAGGCGTACCCGATCCCGATGTGGGTGTAGTTGCCGAGCATGTTGCGACGGTGGCCCTCGGAGTTGATCCAGCCGGTGACCACGGCGTCGACTGCGTAGCCGGCCGCGATGTTCTCGGCGAGGCCGCGCCAGCCGCTGGGCATCTGGGCCACGTAGTCAGGGTTGTGGAAGAACGAGCCGGTCCGGCCCATCGTCTCGCTCCAGCTCTGGGCGACCTTGCTCATCTCGGTGTCCAGCGTGAGGGGCGTCAGACCGTTCTCGGCTCGGAAGGCGTTCGTGTCGGTCAGGATCCGCTGCACCTCGGCGGGCACTCCGGGGAGAACGGGAGCCGTGGGCGTCGGCGTGGGCGTGGGCGTCGGCGTGGGCGTCGATGTGGGAGTCGGAGCCGACGTGGGAGTCGGAGTCGACGTGGGAGTCGGAGTCGACGTGGGAGTCGGAGTCGACGTGGGAGTCGGAGTCGACGTGGGAGTCGGAGTCGACGTGCGACGTGCGTACTTCGCGAAGTTCTGGGTGTAGTAGGGCGTGCCGTCGGAGGCCTTCGCGACACCGATGCCGATGGTGGTGAAGTCGCCCAGCATGTTGCGTCGGTGACCGGAGCTGTTGATCCAGGCCTCGACCACGGCGTTGACGCCGTAGCCGTAGGCCACGTTCTCCGCTGCCGACGTCCAACCCGCCGGGATCTGGTCGGCGTAGGAGGGGTTGTGCCACATCTTCTGGCTGCGCGCCATCTCGGTGCTCCACGCGTGCGCAACCTTGCTCATCGCGACGTCCAACGTCAGGGGAGCCTTGCCCTCACGGGCTCGGAACGCGTTGGTGTCCTTGAGGATGCGCTGCACCTCTGCGCTGGCCGTGGGCGTCGGGGTGGGTGCGACAGCACGGCCGGTGACGGTGAGCGTCTTCGAGCGAGCCGCACGGATCTTGCTGGTGGCCCGCACCGCGACCCGGTACTTCGTGGCGCCCTTGCGTGCCGTGGTGGTGAGCACGTACTTCTTCGACTTCGCGACCTTCGCGGTGCGGACCTTGACCCACCCCGAGGCGGTGCGGCGCTGGAGCACCACGGTGGCTCCGGCCGAGCGACCTGTCACCTTGCCGGTGAACTTCACCGTCGCTCCGGTGGTGGCCTTCGCCGGGGCCGAGACGCTGACCTTCGGCGTGGTCGGTGCTGCCTGGGCAGCCGGAGCCATCAGGACCAGGGAGAGGACCAGACCGCTCGCAGAAGCAAGGGCAGTCGGGACGGTGCGGCGGGGCATGCTCATGGATCAAGCCTAGGTCGACGCGTGCGAGGCTGTGTGCATGTCGCAGCACCTCACCCCGCGCGGCGCCTATCCCGGCCATGCCGTGCTCCAGGTTCCCGTGCCGTCGATGGACAGGTGGGTGCGGGAGCGTTCGGCCCACTACGACGCCGCCTACGTCTCCGACGACCCCCACTTCGTGCACGCCCACGTCACCGCGCTCGGGCCGGTGCCGGACGTCGAACAGGACGAAGCCGGCCACGGCGGCGTCCCCGGCCCGCTGGCTTCGCTCGTCGCACAGGTCTGCGCCGATGCTGCGCCGTTCGCGGCGGTCTTCGCCGAGGTGGCCACCTTCCCCACCGGGATCGTGCACCTGCGCCCCACCGACCCTCGTCCGTTCAGTGCCCTCACCGACGCACTGCGGGCCACACTCCCCCACGTCCTCCCCTACGGCGGTCGTTTCGTCCCCGACCCGCACCTGACGCTGGACGCCCTCTCCGAGGAGGTCACCGAGGCCTCGACCCAGGCCTCGGTGGCACACCTGCTCCCGGCGCGCGTGGAGGTCCGTCATCTCGACCTGGCCTGGTGGGCTCCACAGGAGTGTCGCCTCCTGGCGCGGTGGGAGTTGGGCACGGGGCGCAGGATGCTCGGGTGAGCACCTTCGAGAACGCCGTCTCCGACGTCGACTTCCGTGACGAGGACTGGTTCGGCGACGACCTCTCGGGCACGACCTTCACCCGCTGCACGTTCGCCGAGGTGGACTTCAGCGAAGTGGTGGCCACCGGCGCCCGGTTCATCGACTGCGTCTTCGGGAACTGCCGCTTCAACGCCGCCACGTTCACCGCGACCGCATTCGTGGGGTGCGAGTTCCGGCGGTGTTCTTTCTTCGACGCCACGCTGGACGGCTGCAAGACGACGGGGTCGTCGTTCGCCGAGTGCCGGATGCGCCCGCTGCGCGTCGTCGGCGGGGTCTGGCGTGGTGTCGACCTGCGCGGGGCGAACCTCGCCGGTGCCGATCTCAGTGACGTCGACCTGCGCGACAGCGACCTGTCCCTGGCCTCATTGGTGGGCGCGAGCCTGCGCGACGCACGGCTCGACCACGCGGTGCTGCGCGAGGCGGACCTGTCGAAGGCAGATCTGCGTGGTGCGTCGTTCGGCGCGGCCGTCCTCGACGAGGCGCGGCTGACCGGGGCACGGATCAGTCTGGGTCTCGCGGTGCTGCTGGCCGAGCGGACCGGGGCGGTCGTCGAGGTCTGAGCATCCGCGGCTCAGGCCGGACCGTCAGGCCAGCGTGGAGACCCGGGCCCGGACTCCGTCGACGACGAGGGCGAGCCCGGCGGTGAACTCCTGCCCTGCACCCCAGCTCATGTCGTCGCCGCTCTCCAGAGCTCCGGCGCTGGCTGCCTGCAGGTGGGTCTGCTCTGCGGTGGCGTGCCCGAAGACGTAGTGCAGGACGGTGCGGGTGACCACGCGCCGCAGCGCCTCGTTGAGGCCGCTGTCCTCCAGGGTCACGGCGACGTGGTCGTCGACCTTCTCCGCACCCAGACCGAACGCGTGGACGGTGGCGACGAGTTCGGCGCCGTCGCGCCAGGCCAGCAGGGACTCGCGCAGGCCGGTGGCAGCCGCGGTGAGCCTGGCGTCCCAGGGACCGTCCTCGACGGGCTTGAGCGAGCGTTCGAGGAGCTCGTCAGCCACGGCCGCGAGCAGGTACTGCTTGTTGGTGAAGTGGTGGTAGAGCGCGCTGGGGCGGACGTCGAGCTCGGAGGCGAGCCGGCGCATCGTCAGGTCGGCCAGACCGTAGGTGTCGAGAACTTCGACGGCCTTTGCCACGACGTCACCACGCCGGTGCCTCACTGCTGCCACGATTGCTCCTGTGTGATGTCACTACCCGAGACCGGCCGCCCCGCCGTTGACGGGGAATCGCGATCAACTTAACCTGAACGCCGTTCACCTGACCATCGTTCAGGTGCGGACGAGAGGACCACAGGGATGAGCTCCCAGCCCAGCACGACCGCCGACCGACGGCCCACGATACGTGCCCAGGCCCGCCCAGCTCGCGACCTCGCCCTGATCGCCGTCTTCGCCGCGCTGATCGCGGCCTGCGCCGTGCTGCCCGGAATCCCCATGGGAGCGGTTCCCATCACCCTGCAGACCCTCGGCGTGATGCTCGCCGGAGCGGTGCTCGGCCCCTGGCGTGGACTGCTCGCGGTCCTCCTCTACCTGGCCGTCGGCTTCGCCGGCCTGCCGATCTTCGCCCAGGGCAAGGCCGGCCTGTCCGTGCTCGCCGCACCGTCGGCCGGCTACCTCCTCGCATTCCCGGTCGCAGCCCTGCTGTGTGGTTTCTTCGTCGTCGTGATGCGCAACCGCACCCGTCGCGCACCGGTCCTGGCCATCGCACTCTGCGGACTCGCCGCATCCTTCCTCACCGTGCACCCGCTCGGGATCGCCGTCCTGCACGCCCGGGTGGAGTCGATGAGCACCTGGGGCGACGCGATCGCCTACGACATGACCTTCTGGCCCGGCGACGTCGTCAAGAACATCGCCGTCGGCCTGATCGCCGTCGCCGTGCACCGCGCCTTCCCCGACCTGATGCCGGTGCGTCGCCGCGGTGCCGCCAGTGCGCCGACGGCAGCCCCGATCGCAGGCGACGACGCCGCTCGGGAGAACATCGAGGCGTGAGCATCACCCTGGACCGCGTGGTCGTCACCGCCCCCACCCTCGACGGGGACGTGACGATCCTGCAGGAGACCACCCTCGAACTGACCGAGGCCAGCGTCGCCCTGGTCGGCCCCAACGGGTCCGGCAAGTCGACGTTGGCCCGGCTCGTCAACGGGCTCGTGAACCCGGCCGAGGGCAGCGTCGTCGTCGACGGCATCGACGTGGTCGCCGACGGCCGCGCAGCACGTCGCCACGTCGGGTTCGTCTTCACCGACCCCTCCGCCCAGCTCGTGATGCCGACCGTGCTCGAGGACGTCATGCTGTCGCTGCGACGCAGCCACCGCGACAAGAAGGCTCGACGTGCGGCCGCTCTGGACGTGCTGGCCGAGCACGGACTCGACGCCCTCGCCGACCGCAGCGTCCACACCCTCTCCGGCGGTCAGCGTCAGCGAGTCGCCCTGGCCGGCGTACTGGCCTGCCGGCCCTCTGTCGTGGTGGCCGACGAGCCGACCACGCTGCTCGACCTGCCCAACGCCCGTGCGGTCTCCGACCTGCTGCTGGGCCTGGAGCAGCAGCTGGTGGTCTGCACCCACGACCTCGACCTCGCTGCCCGGTGCGAGCGGGGCCTGGTGGTCCTCGAGGGCCGGGTGGTCTTCGACGGCACCGGGGCCGAGGCCGTCGCGCACTACCGCGCGTCGGTGTGATGCTCCGATGAGCACCACGAGCGTCCTCGGCTCCTACACCCCCGGCACCACCTGGCTGCACCGACTCGGCGCCGGCACCAAGCTGGCCGCCCTCTTCGTGGCCGGCATCGTGGTGGTCTGGCTCAGTGGCTGGCTCACCGCCGCGGGAGCCCTGGCCGTGGCACTCGGCCTGGTCCTGGCCGCAGGCGTCCGTCCCCGTCAGGTGTGGACGACGCTGCGCAGCCTGCTGGTGCTCTGCGTGATCCTGGTCGCCTACTCGCTGTGGCGGTCCTCGTGGCAGGTGGCGTTCGAACAGGTCGGTGACCTCGTCGCGCTGGTCCTGCTGTCACTGGTGCTCACCGCGACCACTGCTGTCGACGACATCCTGGACGTCGTCGTGCGACTGCTGACCCCGCTGCGCCGCGTCGGGGTGAATCCTGAACGGGTGGCCCTGGCGTTCAGCCTGGTGATCCGGACGGTGCCGCTCGTCTTCGAACTGGCCGCCGAGACCCGGGACGCAGCGCGAGCCCGCGGCCTGGAACGCGACCCCCGGGTCTGGCTGGTGCCGTTCGTGCTGCGAGCAGTGGCTCACGCACGTGACACCGGGGACGCGCTGCACGCGCGCGGGCTCGGCGACGATTGAGGCCTTCCTCAGGAACGACCCCCGAAGGGCTCAGCCCACGTCGACACTGGTCAGGGCGAGCGCAACTCCGACGACCTCGGGGGCGAAGACGTTGGACGGAGCGGCGTCGGCCGGCGGACTGAACACGGCCTTCCACTCCACGACCTGGCCGTCGGCACCCCAGAAGGTCTGCTGGGTGAGCACCACCGTGAAGGTGAGGCTGACGCGGCCTGCAGGAATGTCCCCCAGGACCCAACTCCACCGGCCGGCCGACTCGGCCCACGAAGTCGCCAGGTCGTCATCCTTGGTCGGAGCCGGGTCAGCAGGGTCCGCCAACAGCGCCAGCAGGTCTTCGTTGCGGGGCAGCAGTTCGCTGCTCAGCACCGCTGCCCCGGCAGGGACCGTGGCGAGAACCACACTGTCGGGCCGGTCCCAGACCGGCGCCCAGTAGTCGGCGACGTCACGCGGCACTACCTCGAACCGAATCACCGACCCTGCCGGCACCGCCACGCCCGTCTTCGTGACGCTGAGCGTGAACTGCCGCGTCGCCCCGTTGCCCCACTCCGCGTCGGAGGGCACCACACCCAAGCGCAGAGCACCGAGCTCGTAGCCGTCCGAGGAGGCGAAGGCCGGGCTCGCAGCCGCGATGCTCACCGCCGGAACGGTCCACACAGCAGCACGCGTCACCGCCCGACGGGAAAAACCAGTGGTGAGATCGATCGCAGTCATGCCGCTCCTTGTTCCGTGCGCAGATACCGCAGGAATGCTAGGAACGACACCACCTTTACGGTGCAGAATGCCCAAATTGGCGAGCCGGAGGTGGACGACGTCCAGTCCAGTCCGACACCGCTTCCACCTGCGCGGAGAGCGACAGCAGGAGCTCGTCCTGCGCTGGGCGTCCGGCCAACATCACCCCCACCGGCAGCCCGTCGGCGGTCCAATGGGTCGGCAGGGAGACGGCCGGCATGCCCGTGACGTTCCAGGCCGAGGTCCACGGCGTGAAGCGGCACTGGGCCTCGAAGTCGCCGGCCGGATCTGCGTCGTCGCGCAGCGCCCCCACCGGAACCGGTGGCGAGGCCAGCGTGGGGGTCAGCACCGCGTCGTAGGGAGCAAGAGCTTCCAGCGCCGCGGCGGCGATCCGACGCACCTCGCCGATCGCCAGCCCGAACTCAGGACCACTCACCGCACGCCCCTTCTCACTCAGCCACCGGGTGAGTGGTCGCAGCAGGTGCTCGCGCCCCTCAGGGGCGCTCGACAGCGCGGTCAGCACCGACCAGCAGACCTCGAAGACCGCCCGTGCTTCGGGCGGCAGCGGGACCTCGACGTCCACGATCTCGTGTCCCAACGACTCGAGCAGGAGCGAGGCGTCCTCCCAAGCCCGGACACACTCAGCATCGACGTCGGTGACGGTGATGACAGGGTCGATGAACCTCGCGATCCGCAACCGCCCCGGGTCACGACGAGTGGCGGACAGGAACGTCCCGGCCGGTTCAGGGGCCCAGCTCGGGTCCCCGACGCGGTGCCCGGCGAGGACGTCGAGCATCGCGGCAGCATCGGCGACGGTCCGGGCCAACGATCCGGCAGTGGCCAGACCGACCGGATCACCGTAGGTGGGTGCCGCGGAGACCCGACCGCGCGACGGCTTGAGCCCGACGATTCCGCAGCACGACGCGGGGATCCGGATCGACCCTCCGCCGTCGGAGCCCTGCGCCACCGGCACCAGACCAGCAGCGACAGCGGCGGCCGCTCCCCCGGACGAACCGCCCGCACCCCGCGTGCGGTCCCACGGCGTCACTGCAGCGGGACGGCCCTCGGGCTCGGTGTAGGCCGGGGACCCGAACTCCGGCGTGCTGGTCTTGCCCAGCCACACCATCCCCGCTGCCTCGATCGAGAGCGTCACGTTGTCGGAGAACGTCGGCACGAAGTCGTTCCAGGCCGCCGACCCGAACGTGGTCCGGGTGCCTGCGGTCGGGTTGAGGTCCTTGATCGCGGTCGGCACCCCGAAGAGCGGCGACTCCCCCGACGCCGGCAGCGCCCGCGCCGCGGCCAGGGCACGCTCGGCGTCCCGGGTGACGAAGGCGCCGACGTCGTCGAGCAGCCGCAAGTGGTGTTCGGCCAGTTCGACCGGGGAGACGTCACCGCGACGCACCGCTGCCCCCTGCTCGAGTGCGGTCAGCAGGTGCAGCGGATCAGGTCCGGCGCCGTCAGGTGTGGCCACGGGTCAACGGTCCCACGGGGCGGACGAGGCCGGTCCCCAGTCCACGGTTCCGTCGGCGCCGGGCAGCAACGTCTGTGAGCCGGCGAACCAGGCCAGCCCCAGCACCGCGGCGAGTGCGACGGCCCAGATCCATCCGTTCGACGACACCGGCCGCACGACGGCTCGGACCGGGCGACGCAGGCGTCCCGCACCGGGACCGCACCACATGCCCAGGACACCCACCCCGGCCGCGGCCGCAGCGCCCGTGGGCACACCGGTCGCGAAGGCGAAGGCGAGCAGCCCGGCCGCCGTCGCGAAACAGAGCGTCCACAGGAGCAGCAGCACCGTGCCCGGCACCGCCCCCAGGACGTGGAACGGAGCTCCGAGGGCGGACTGGGCGACGTCGTACCAGCGTTCACCGCGGGTCGCCCGACGACGCTCACGGGCGTCGCGCGAACCCGCCGCAGCACGCAGCAGCCAGACCGCGAGGGCGAGCAGGATCGCGGTGCTCCACGGCGCGAACGACGCGGCACCGGCCACCGGCAGGGCGAGCGAGAGCGTGAGGGTGGAGCGGCGGAAGCGTTCGGCCCACCCGACCGCAGGCTCGAAGGCGGCAGGAGGTTCTGCGACGTACGGATCCCCCCACGGCTCGCCGCCGTCGCGGTGCTGGCTCGGCGCGAACTCCGTGCCGCGGACGGCAGGGGCGACGTGTGCGTCCGCCGGCATCCAGCGGGTCGACGGGTCGAGCGGCGGAGCAGTGTTTCGGGCGGGCAGCGGCGCCGGCGCCATCGGAGCCCCCCACGACTCCTGCGGAGCGAGGTGTTCGAGACGGGCCGGATAGTGCTCGGCCGGTACCGCCGACGCGGGCAGTGTGGCGCGTCCCCAGGAGTCCAGTCCCACGGGACGGGTCTCGGGGACCTGCAGCACGGTGGTGCCGGCGTCGTCGTCGATCGGGGCGTAGGGCGGACTCACCAGCGTCGGGACGTCGTCGTCGTCGAGCCAGGTGAGGGCAGCCGCCAGCGAGGGGCGGTTGCGGGGCTCGGGGTCGAGCGCGGCCTCGAGCAGGTCGCGGATCTCGTCGGGGACCCCGGCGAGGTCGTGCTCGCCGCGACGCACCCGGTCGAAGACGGCGGCGTGCGGTCCCGACCCGAAGGGGGTGCGGCCAGTGGCGGCCCAGGCCACCGTCGCGGCCCAGGAGTGGACGTCGGAGGCCTCGGTGGCCTGGTCGCCGTGGAGCACCTCCGGCGGGATGTAGCCGGGCGTCCCGAGCAGCCAGCCCTCGGCGGTGATCTGGCTGTCCTCGGCGACGCGGGCCAGACCGAAGTCGATCAGGACCGGCGAGCGGCCTTCCATCAGTACGTTCGAGGGCTTGATGTCGCGGTGCAGCACACCGGCGGCGTGCACGGCGACGAGCGCCTCGGCCAGGCAGCGGGCGCTCCAGAGCAGGTCCTCGACGACCAGGGGGCCCTGCTGGGCGATGTGGTCGTGCAGGGACAGCCCCGGGACGTACCGGGTCGCGACGTACGGCACCGGGCCCCAGGGATCGGCGTCGATCACCTCGGCCACCCGGTGGCTGCGCACCCGGGAGAGCGAGTTGACCTCGCGGGCCAGTCGCGAGCGGGACTCGTCGTCGGCGATGACGTTGGGTCGGATCACCTTCAGCGCGACCCGACGTCCGTCGGTGCCGCGGGCCAAGTGAACGACCCCCATCCCACCCTCACCGAGACGGGCCAGCAACTCGTAGTTGCCGACGCGCATCCCGGGGGGCGGAGACGGGGGTCGAGAAGTGACGCTCACCCAAAGAGGGTACGTCCCTGAGTCACGAAACCTCAGGCAAGCAGGTCAGAGAACCTTGGTCAACCATCCCTGGGTGTCCTCGGCGCGACCGAACTGGACGTCGACGAGAGCGCTGCGGATCTTCATGGTCAGCTCGGTGGAGGCCGGCGCGGGCGTGACGCCCTGGGCCGACTTCATCGAACCGACCGGCGAGACGACGGCAGCCGTGCCGCAGGCAAAGATCTCGACGATGTCGCCGGACTCGATGCCCTTGCGCCACTCGTCGATCTCGAAACGACGCTCGGTGACCTCGTGGCCCAGACCGCGGGCGATCGTGATGATCGAGTCGCGGGTGATGCCCTCGAGGATCGTGCCGGTGGCCGGGGTGACGATGGAACCGTCGGCGTACACGAAGTACAGGTTCATGCCGCCGAGCTCCTCGACGTACCGCCCCTCGACGGAGTCCAGGAAGACGACCTGGGCGCACCCGTTGTCGTAGGCCTCCTGCTGGGCCAGCAGCGACGCGGCGTAGTTGCCACCGGTCTTGGCGGCACCGGTGCCACCGCGACCCGCACGGCTGTACTCCTCGGTCAGCCACAGGTCGACCGGCTTGAGGCCTTCCTTGAAGTACGCACCGGCCGGCGACGCGATCACCATGAAGGTGACGTGACGGCTGGGGCGCACGCCGAGGAACTTCTCGGTCGCCATCATGAAGGGACGCAGGTAGAGGGACTTCTCGCCCTCCGAGCCCGGCACCCAACGCTCGTCGACCTTGACGATCTCCTCGCACGCGGCGATGAAGTCGGCCTCGGGGATCTCCGGCAGCGCCAGGCGGCGGGCCGAGGAGTTCATGCGCTGGGCGTTCTTCTCGGGACGGAACAGGTGGACCGAACCGTCGTCGTGACGGTAGGCCTTCATGCCCTCGAAGATCTCCTGTCCGTAGTGCAGGACGGAGGTCGCCGGGTCCAGGGTGAGCGGACCGTACGGAGTGATGCGGGCGTCGTGCCAGCCCTTCTCCGGGGTCCACTCGACGGTGAACATGTGGTCGGTGAAGTGGTCACCGAATCCGGGGTCGGCGAGGATCTCGGCGAGCGTCGAGTCGTCGACCGGGGTGGGGTTCAGGGTGGTGCTGATGTCCATGGAAATGGGGGCTCTCACACTCGCGCAGCGATCGCGTCGCCGATCGCAGCAGTGGTTCGGGACTCGCCGGCGACGCGCTCGGCGATGTCGGCTGCCACGGCCTTCTCGATGCGGGCGGCCTCGTCGGTCATGCCGAAGAAGTCGAGGAGCATCGATGCGGACAGGATGGCGGCCGTCGGGTCAGCCTTCTGCTGACCCGCGATGTCGGGGGCCGAGCCGTGGACGGGCTCGAACATCGACGGGGTGGCCCGGGAGGGGTTGAGGTTTCCGGACGCGGCCAGACCGATGCCACCGGTGACGGCAGCAGCCAGGTCGGTGATGATGTCGCCGAACAGGTTGTCGGTGACGATCACGTCGAAACGACCCGGGTCGGTGGTCATGAAGATGGTGGCTGCGTCGATGTGCAGGTAGTCGACGGTGACGTCGGGGTACTCCGCGGCGACCTCGTTGACGATGCGCCACCACATGGTGCCGGCGTGGACCAGCACGTTGGTCTTGTGGACCAGCGTCACCTTGCGGCGGGTGCGGCGCTGCGCGCGGGCGAAGGCGTCACGCACGACGCGCTCGATGCCGAAGGCAGTGTTGAGGCTGACCTCGGTCGCGACCTCCTGCGGGGTGCCGACGCGGATCGAGCCACCGTTGCCGGTGTACGGACCCTCGGTGCCCTCACGGACGACCACGAAGTCGATCTCGCCGGGGTTGGCCAGCGGGGAACCGACGCCGGGGAACAGCTTCGAGGGGCGCAGGTTGACGTGGTGGTCGAGCGCGAAACGCAGGGTCAGCAGCAGGCCACGCTCGAGCAGTCCCGGGGGGATGTTCGGGTCGTTGGGCTTGCCGCCGATGGCGCCGAGCAGGATCGCGTCCTGCTTCTTCACCTCGTCGAGGACCTTCTCCGGCAGCACCTCACCGGTGGCGAGGTAGTGCTCGGCCCCCAGCGAGTAGTGAGTCTTGGCGAAGGCTCCGGGGGCCACCACGTCGAGCACCTTGAGGGCTTCAGCGGTGACCTCGGGGCCGATGCCGTCACCGGGGATGACAGCGAGCTTGATCGGGTTCTCGGTCGAGGTGTGGGTCATGGCTCCGCAGATTAGTTGTCGTCGGGACGCTGGTCGCCAGCGTCTCGCTGGTCCCGGAAGGACTCGAGCGAGTCGTGGCTCCAGGGGCTCTCCGGGTTGTGACGGTCGGGGCCCCACTCAGCGGTGTGGATCTGGAACATGTTCTCTCCTGAGGGTGTGACCCCTGACAACCGGGGTCGGAAACGGGCGACCTCGGCCGGTGACGCGATGACGTGGGCGTCGCCTGGCTTCGGCGGGAGAGACCCGGATCACGGATGGCGTGATCGGGCGGAGCTGCGACCGGCGGGACGGTCGGGGTGGGGACCGTCGTCCGGCGCGGGCCGGTTCCCTGTCGGGGGAACTCCGGCTCAGACCTGCTTCAACGTGAAGGACCTCGGGGGTGCAGCAACACCGCGACGAGGTGGCCTTCTCTCAGGCCTCGCCGCGGCGACTAACGAGTACGTTGACGGTCCGCATGATGTTTCAGACGTTACTCCTACACGACGTAGTTGTGAAGCCTTTCGAGGCGCGGACGGGCGAGGCGCTCGTCACGCACGTCTGCGAGAATTGGGTACATGAGTGCTCCCCCGGAACTTCCCGACGTCGTCCGCAGGGCGTTCGACGTCAGCCGCAGAGCCGGGTACGTCTCCTTCTGCCGCAACGAGACCGGTCGATTACTGGCTGCTCTCTCCGCCACCCGCCGCGGCGTGATGGCCGAGTTCGGCACCGGGTGCGGTGTCGGCACCGCGTGGCTCCGCTCCGGTCTGCAAGGCGATGCCCGCATCGTCACCGCCGAGCTGAACCCGCGTCTGGCCAAGGCCGCGGCCAAGATCTTCACCGACGACGACGCCGTCGAGGTCTTCGAGGCCGACTGGTCGACGCTGGCGTCCAAGGGCCCCTTCTCGCTCCTCTTCCTCGACGCCGGTGACCCCGACTCGGTCCGCGTCGACGCGATCGCGGACCTCGTCGAGCCGGGCGGCATCGTCGTCCTGGACGACTTCACCCCGTGCGCCTCGTGGCCCCCGATCTACATGGGCCGCGTCGACACCCTCCGTGAGGAGTGGCTGACCGACGAGCGCTTCACCGCGGTCGAGGTGATGGTGGCCGACGACGCCGCCGCCCTGATCGCCACGCGACGCTGAGATTCCCGGTCCAGCGCGACGCAGCAGATCGATCCCACCTGCTGGCCGGCGTCCTGCCTCCTGCACTGCTGTTGCCTTGTGGCCACCCCACCAGGCACCGGTGACGACACGATCCTCTGGGCAGTCCACCCCGCTCCTCCAGCCGACGCCAGTCGCGCGCGAAGAGGCCCGACGCGACCTGCTTCCACACTGAGCACGGGCCCGCGCTCGTCGTGACCGTCGCCACGGAAGGGCGGGACGACCGTCATGTGCCGGACGCGAAGACGAGGCAACCGAGGCGACCGGAACCAGCCAGGCGCCAGCCCAGGCCCCGTTGACCCGTAGGAACACCCTGCTGACACGCCAGCAGCCCGGTGACGCTGTGCGCGTCACCGGGCTGCTGGATGGTTCTGCTCGGGCCTGACGGCCCGGGTGTCAGCCTCAGACGAGGTTGACGGCGCGGACCTTGGAGGCCTCGATCGCGGTCTCGATCTTCGCCAGGGTGTCGGCGTCGATCGCGGAGTCGACCGAGAGGGCGACCAGGGCGTCGCCGCCCTTGGTGTCGCGGGCGACCTGCATGCCGGCGATGTTGACGCCGGCCTCGCCGAGGACGCCACCGACGGTGCCGACCATGCCCGGGCGGTCAGCGTAGGTGAAGAACGCGAGGTGGTCGGTGGGCTCGATGTCGACGGCGAAACCGTTGACCTCGACGAGGCGCTCGCGCTGCGAGATGCCCACCAGGGTGCCGGCCACGGAGACCTGCGAGCCGTCGGCGAGGGTGCCGCGGATCGTGATCAGGTTGCGGTGGTCGGGCGACTCGGTCTCGGTGACGAGACGGACCGCGGTGCCGCGCTCGGCGGCGAGCAGCGGGGCGTTCACGTAGGAGACCTGGTCCTCGACGATGTCGGAGAAGACACCCTTGAGGGCAGCGAGCTCGAGCACCTTGACGTCGTACTCGGTGATCTCGCCACGGACCTCGACGTCGATCTGCTGGGCGACCTCGCCGGCCAGGCCGGTGAAGACGCGGCCGAGCTTCTCGGTCAGTCCGATGCCGGGACGGACGTCCTCAGCGATGACGCCACCCTGGACGTTGACGGCGTCGGGGACGAGCTCACCGGCGAGCGCGAGGCGGACGGACTTGGCCACGGCGATGCCGGCCTTCTCCTGGGCCTCGTCGGTGGACGCACCCAGGTGCGGGGTGGCGACGACGTTCTCGAGCTCGAAGAGCGGCGAGTCGGTGCAGGGCTCCTTGGCGTAGACGTCGAGACCGGCAGCAGCGATCTCGCCGGTCTTGAGGGCCTCGTAGAGGGCGGCCTCGTCGACGATGCCACCGCGGGCAGCGTTGACCAGGACCAGGTCCTTCTTGGCCTTCTTGAGCTGCTCAGCACCGATGAGGCCGACGGTCTCGGGGGTCTTGGGCAGGTGGACCGACATGAAGTCGGCCTCGGCGAACATGGTGTCGAGGTCGACGAGGCGGACACCCATCTGGGCGGCGCGGCCAGCCTGGACGTAGGGGTCGTACGCGATGACCTTCATGCCGAAGGCGGAGAGGCGCTGGGCGACGAGGGCGCCGATACGGCCGAGGCCGACGATCGCGACGGTCTTCTCGTACAGCTCGATGCCGTTGTACTTGGAGCGCTTCCACTCGCCGTTGCGCAGAGCGGCGTGGGCGGGCGAGATGTGACGGGCGGCAGCCAGCATCAGGGCGACGGCCAACTCGGCGGCGGAGACGATGTTGGAGGTCGGCGCGTTGACGACCATGACACCGGCCTGGGTGGAGGCCTTGATGTCGACGTTGTCCAGGCCGACACCGGCACGGGCGACGACCTTGAGCTTCTTGGCAGCAGCCAGGGCCTCGGCGTCGACCTGCGTGGCCGAGCGGACCATGATCGCGTCGACGTCCACGATGGCGGCGAGCAGCTCGGCGCGGTCGGCGCCGTTGCAGTTGCGGATCTCGAAGTCCGGGCCCAGGGCCTCGATGGTGGCGGGGCTGAGCTCTTCGGCGAGAAGTACGACGGGCTTGGTCACAGCTGTGTCCTCACAGAATGTCCGGTGAATGGATCGGTCCGCGGACCCGAGGTCAACGCGGCAAGGGTGCACGACGCTGTGCTGCCCGCTCGATGGTACCTCCGCCGTACCTCCCTCCCGCACCGAGGTCAGGGGCACTGAGACGAGACGCCCCTACCGCCCACGCGCGGGGGTCAGGCGACCGGCGGCTCCCGCCAGCGAACCCACTGCCCCCTCCAGAGGGCCCCGCCACCAGCGCCCCGGCAATCGCAACGCCTGCCACGTCACTCCGAGGAGCAGCGCGAGCACGCTCATGCCCACGACGTTCACCCACGCGTCGTCCGGTCGCCCGGGGAACAGCTCACGAGCCCAGTATCCCAGCCACACCACGTGCAGCGAGTAGAGCGTGAAGGACATGCACCCTGCTGCGGCCAGCGGAGCGGTGATGCGTGGGGCTACACGGGCGCCCCACTCGGCGAGAGACCAGGCGGCGACGGCGAGCGCGACAGAGGCCACCGTGGTGGCCCACCCGAACGAATCAGCACCCGCCTCGATCACTCCCACCCGGTGGGCGGCGAGGATCCCCACGCCCACGAGCCCGGTTGTCGTGGCGATGCAGGCCAGAACCTTCGGCGACGGCGCTGCGCCACGTCCCGGACGGGGGTGCAGCACTCTGGCCGTCACCACGCCCAGCGCAGCGAGGGCCAGCACGTAGGGGGCCGGGTAGGCGGGACTGAGCACGAGGTTCACCCATTCGAGCAGATCCGTTCGGCCGGCGACGAGGAGGTCGAGGCGCCACTCCGTGACCGTCTCGTTCCACCACGCGGTGACCGCGACTCCCATCACTGCGGCCAGCGTCAGCACCCATGAGGGCAGCACCGCCAGCAACCATCCCAGGGCGGCAGCCAGCGCCATCGCACCCAGCACGACGAACACCTGGGCTCCGGCGAACGTCAGAGCCCAGCCGACGAGCAGCAGGCACGCAGCTCGCACCAGGGACTCGACGGCGTGGCGGGCGACGCGTGTGCGACGCCCCACGAACTCGGCTCCTGCTCCGAGCAGCATCACGAAGAGCGGGAAGGGGAAGTACTCCGACAGCATCAGGACTCCCCCGGGCCCTGCACTCGGCGCAGTGTGGGCGACGAACATCGACAGCAGCGCCACGCCGCGAGCCAGGTCTATCCCGACCACGCGCGCACCGGGGGCGCTCCGGCCGACGGCCTCAGGGGCAGACGCAACGACGGGTGCCAGGTCAGCGGGAACAGCAGGCTCGGTCACGCTCAGCAGTGTGGCGCAACCTGACGCCCACCGACACCCCTTTCCACCGGAACGCAGACGGCCCCGTCCGGTGGATCACCGAACGAGGCCGTGTGTGCGGGCCGTGGATCAGATGGCGCAGCCGTCAGGACCACAGGCCTCGGCGTCCTCGGCGGGGAGGACCGTGATCGAGGGCTGGGCCTCGGACCACGCACGCTCCAGCACCTGCGTGAACGCTTCCTTCGGCTGGGCGCCGGAGACCCCGTACTTGGCGTCCACGACGAAGAACGGCACACCGGTGGAACCGTAGGCCTGGGCCTGGGCAATGTCGGCCTGCACGGCGTCGGCGAACTCGTCGCCGGCCAGGACCTGCGCGACGCGGTCGGCGTCGAGGCCGACCGCGACCGCCACCTCGGTGAGGACGTCCGCGTCAGCGACGTTGCGGTTCTCGGTGAAGTGGGTGCGGAAGAGAGCTTCCTTCAGTTCGCCCTGGACGGCCGGGCCGGCGGTCTCGAGCGCGAGGTGCAGCAGGCGGTGGGCGTCGACGGTGTTGGCGTGGAACGAGTCCCCACCGAACTCGAGGCCCTCCTCGGCAGCGACGCCCCGGGTACGGGCGAGCATCTGCTTCACCTGCTCGGGGCCACCGGGGAACTTCGCGCCCAGAGCCTCGACGGTGGAGACCACCGCGTCCTTCGGAGCAGACGGGTCGAGCTGGTAGGAACGCCAGACGACCTCGACCTGGTCGGCGTGCTCGAACTCGGCCAGGGCAGCTTCGAGGCGGCGCTTGCCGATGTAGCACCAGGGACAGACCACGTCGGAGAAGATGTCGATACGCATGCTCAGCGAACCTCACCGACGTCGGGTTTGTTCCCCTCGGGGGCATGTTCTCCTGCGCTGTCGCCGCGGCCTGCGGAGCGCGAGCGGTCGGCGAAGACGTAGAGACGGTAGATCGCGAAGTTCCAGACCATTCCGGCCGCGATCGCAGCCAGTTTCGGCATCCAGACCTCCGTCACGGAGGACTCCCCCAACAACGCCACCAACACCGCGGCACCGGCCAGGATGACGAGCGGCTGGACCAGCCACAGTCCGACGCCGGTGGTCAGGACGAACCGCGGGGCGCTCTCCCGCACTGTGGCGGTGGAGCGGAACGAGAAACTGCGGTGCGCGAAGAACCCGAAGGCCATTCCCGCCGAGGTGGAGACGAGGTTGGCCAGCAGCACCGGCCACCCGGTCAGGGCCAGCAGGCCGAAGATGACCAGGTCGATCGCGGTGTTGACCACCCCGACCAGCGCGAACCGGACCGCTTGGGCGACCCCCTCGCGCGGTACGGCGCGAGGCTCGCCGTTCACCTGCGCTCGCCCCGCCGAACGACGCCCGACGGGCTGCCGGCGACCATCTGCACCGAGTAGAGGGGGCGACGCTGGACCTCGGCGTAGGTACGTCCGACGTAGGCGCCCAAGATGCCGAGCATGGTGATCTGGATGCCGCCGATCAGGAGCACCACGATGCTGAGGAACGCCCAGCCCGGGACGCTGCTCTCGGGGGCGAAGAGTTTGACGCCCAACGCGTAGACCGCACCGAGGACGCTGAGGAAGGAGACGAAGTAGCCGACCCGCGAGATCACCTGCAGCGGGACGGTGGAGAAACCGAAGATGCCGTCACCGGCGAAGCGGAGCATCTTCTTGAGCGGGTAGCCGGTGGCGCCGGCGAACCGGGCGTCACGGTCGAAGAGGACCGCCTCCTGCCGGAACCCGACGTAGGAGACCAGGCCGCGCATGAACCGGTTCTGCTCGCGGTACTTGCGCAGTTCCAGGACCACCCGGCGGTCCATCAGGCGGAAGTCACCGGTGTTGCGCGGGATCTCGATCGACGCCATCCGGGCCAGCAGTCGGTAGTAGGCATCGGCGCTGAACCTCTTGAACCGGGAGTCCTCGCGGGTGCGGCGCTGGGCGTAGACGACGTCGACACCCTGCTCCCACTTCTCGACCAGTTCGAGGGCCACCCGCGGGGGGTCCTGGAGATCGGTGTCCATGATGATCGCGGCGTCGGCCTCGCACATGTCCAGGGCCGCGGTGATCGCCTTCTGGTGCCCGAAGTTGCGGGAGAACGACACCACGCAGACACGCTCGTCGTGCTCACGCAGCTCGATCAGCTTCTCCAGCGAGGAGTCGGCCGAACCGTCGTCGACGTAGAGGAAGGAGACGTCGTAGCGGTCTTCGAGCACGGCCACGGTGGACGCGAGCTCTGCGTGGAAGTGTTCGATGCCCTCCTCCTCGTCGTAGACCGGAAGGAGAAACTGGACACTCCGGCGACCTTCGGCCACGAACTCGCCGTCGGCCGGGGCAGGGTCGCGGACGCCAGGGACGGGCGCCACGGTGGAGGAACTGTCAGACATCGGTGACGAACCCTTCGCGGAATCGGCAGGAACGACCCGCCCGCCCTTCGGAGCCGACAAGCCGACAGGCCCGTCCGCCTGGGGCGAACGGGCCTGTCATGCAGGATAGGTCACGGAACCGTCACGAGGTGATGGTCTGCGTGCATCCGGGATCAGCGAGCAGCCGAACCCTCGACGTAGTCAGCGTCCTGCTGCTTCCACGAGAAGTGACCGCGGAGCTTCTGGCCCGTGGCCTCGATCGGGTGGGCAGCACCCTTGGCGCGAAGCTCGAGGAACTCCTTGGCGCCGTTGTCCTGGTCCTCGATGAAGCGCTTGGCGAAGTTGCCGTTCTGGATGTCAGCGAGGACAGCCTTCATGTTCTCCTTCACCGACGGGTCGATGACGCGCGGGCCGGAGACGTAGTCGCCGTACTCAGCGGTGTCGGAGACCGACCAGCGCTGCTTGGCGATGCCGCCCTCCCACATGAGGTCGACGATGAGCTTGAGCTCGTGCAGGACCTCGAAGTAGGCGATCTCCGGCTGGTAGCCGGCCTCGGTCAGGGTCTCGAAGCCGTACTGGATCAGCTGCGAGGCGCCACCGCAGAGGACAGCCTGCTCACCGAACAGGTCGGTCTCGGTCTCCTCGGTGAAGGTGGTCTTGATGACGCCGGCACGGGTGCCGCCGATGCCCTTCGCGTAGGACTTGGCGTAGTCCCAGGCCTGGCCCGAGGCGTCCTGCTCGACAGCGATGATGTCCGGGATGCCGCGGCCCGCGACGTACTCGCGACGCACGGTGTGACCCGGAGCCTTCGGGGCGACCATGATCACGTCGACGCCGGCCGGCGGGGTGATCAGGCCGAAGCGGATGTTGAAGCCGTGACCGAAGACGAGGATGTCGCCGTCGTTCAGGTTGGGGGCGATGTCGTTGGCGAACAGGTCGCGCTGGGACTGGTCGGGGGCGAGGATCACGATGACCTCGGCCCACGCGGCAGCGGCGTCGGGGGTCTCGACGGTGAAGCCCTCGTCCTCGGCCTTGACGCGGGACTTCGAGCCCTCCTTGAGACCGATGCGGACGTCGACGCCCGAGTCGCGGAGGTTGAGCGCGTGGGCGTGGCCCTGGCTGCCGTAACCGATGACCGCAACCTTCTTGCCCTGGATCAGGGTCAGGTCTGCGTCGGCGTCGTAGTACATCTCAGCCACGGGGGCTCTCCTTCGTACGGAATGTGGTGCAGGTGAGGAAATCTTCTGACAGGGAGTGCCGCATTGTCACAACGGGGTCACCGATGTGTCACTGCGCGGGCACGCCCCAGGGGGTTGCTCAGCCCTGGACGGGCGGAGCGGGGACCGGGACGGGAACCGGCTTGGCGGTCCGCTCGGTGATGGAACGCGGGCCACGGCCGATGGCGACCATTCCCGACTGGACGAGCTCACGGATGCCGAAGGGCTCGACGACCGCGAGGAAGTCCTTGAGCTTGTCGGCGTTGCCGGTGATCTCGACGGTGATCGCGTCGGGCGAGACGTCGACGACCTTGGCCTTGAAGAGCTGGACGGCGTCGAGGACGTTGCCGCGGGTGTCGACGTCAGCCTTGATCTTGACCAGGGCCAGTTCACGACGGACCGACGCGGGACGGTCGAGCTCGACGATCTTGATGACCTCGACCAGCTTGTTCAGCTGCTTGGTGACCTGCTCGAGCGGGAAGTTCTCGACATTGACCACGATGGTCATGCGGGAGACCTCGGAGTGCTCGGTCGGGCCGACCGCGAGGGAGTCGATGTTGAAGCCACGACGGCTGAACAGGCTGGCCACGCGGGCCAGGACACCGGGCTTGTTCTCGACCAGGACGGAGAGGGTGTGCTTGGTCATCAGATGTCGTCCTCGTCGAACTTGGGCGCCATGTCACGGGCGTACTTGATGTCGTCGTTGCTGGTGCCGGCGGCGACCATCGGCCAGACCATCGCGTCCTTGTTGACCCGGAAGTCGACGACGACGGGCTGGTCGTTGATCTCCATGGCCTTCTCGATGGTGGCGTCGACGTCGGCCTCGGAGTCGCAGGACAGGCCCACGCAGCCGTAGGCGTCGGCCAGCTTGACGAAGTCCGGGATCGGGCGCGCCGGACCGGTGTGCAGGTCGGTGTTGGAGTAGCGCTCGTTGTAGAAGAGGGTCTGCCACTGGCGGACCATGCCGAGCACCTCGTTGTTGATGATCGCGACCTTGATCGGGATGTTGTTGATCGCGCAGGTGGCCAACTCCTGGTTGGTCATCTGGAAGCAGCCGTCGCCGTCGATCGCCCAGACGGTCGAGTCGGGCATGCCGACCTTCGCGCCCATGGCGGCGGGGACGGAGTAGCCCATCGTGCCCAGTCCACCAGAGTTGAGCCAGGTGTTGGGGTTCTCGAAGCCGACGAAGTGGGTGGCCCACATCTGGTGCTGACCGACACCGGAGGCGTAGATGGCCTCGGGGCCGGCGATCTTGCCCAGACGCTCGATCACGTACTGCGGGGCGAGCGAACCGTCGGCGGGCTTGTCGTAGCCGAGCGGGTAACGCTTCTTGTTGCCGGCACAGAAGTCGATCCACTCCTCGTAGTCACCTTCGTGACCGGCAGCCTTCTCGGCCTGCAGGGTGTGGAGCAGGTCGACGAGGACCTCCTTGGCGTCGCCCACGATCGGGACGTCGGCGTGGCGGTTCTTGCCGATCTCGGCCGGGTCGATGTCGGCGTGGATGACCATCGCGCCGGGCGCGAAGGAGTCCAGGTTGCCGGTGACGCGGTCGTCGAAGCGGGCACCGATGGAGATGATCAGGTCGGCGCGCTGCAGACCCATGACGGCTGCGACGGTGCCGTGCATGCCGGGCATGCCGAGGTGCTGGACGTGGGAGTCCGGGAAGGCGCCGCGGGCCATCAGGGTGGTGACGACCGGGATGCCGGTGAACTCGGCCAGGGCACGGAGCTCCTTGGACGCGCGGGAGCGGATGACACCGCCACCGACGTAGAGGACCGGCTTGCGGGCACCCAGCATCATGCGGGCGGCCTCACGGATCTGCTTGCTGTGCGGACGCGTCACGGGACGGTAGCCGGGCAGCGTGATCTCGGTGGGCCACTGGAACGTGGTGGTGGCCTGCAGGACCGACTTGGTGACGTCGACCAGGACCGGGCCGGGGCGGCCGGTGGAGGCGATGTGGAACGCCTCGGCAACGACGCGCGGCAGGTCCTCGGCCTCGGTGACCAGGAAGCTGTGCTTGGTGATCGGCATCGTGATGCCGCGGATGTCGGCCTCCTGGAACGCGTCGGTTCCGATGAGGGACTTGCCCACCTGACCGGTGACGGCGACCATCGGGACGGAGTCCATGTAGGCGTCAGCGATCGGGGTGACGAGGTTGGTGGCACCGGGACCCGAGGTGGCCATGCAGACGCCGACCTTGCCGGTCGCCGCCGCGTAGCCCTGGGCGGCGTGGCCCGCAGCCTGCTCGTGGCGTACGAGGACGTGGCGGATCTGGGTGGAGTCCATCAGGGGGTCGTAGGCCGGGAGGATCGCGCCGCCGGGAATACCGAAGATGTCAGTGACACCCGCGTTCTCCAGGGACTTCACCAGGCTCTGGGCGCCGGTGACCGTGCTGCCCTGCTCACTCATCTGCTGTCTCTTCCTCTGCTGCCCTGCTCGTCCGCCGGGAGGCGGCCAACTGTGTGTGCCCAACAAAAAACCCCCCGGCCGTGACGGCAACGGAGGGCGACGCGTGCGTCTGAGGACTCTCGGTGTCCCGACTCACGCGTCGAGGCGTACGAGAATGTCCTTGCGCATGTAACAACGGTCGCGCCCGGGGCACCCCACGTCAAGGGATTCTGTCACGCCGTCTTGAATAGTGGTCAGGCGATCCCAGATGCTGGCCACTCTGAGCGTCGAGTGCGTGGCAAGTCACATCAGCCCCATTGGTCACGTCCGGAACCCTGTCCGGCGCAGGGTCCACCCATTGAGGGGTGGCACGGACGCGCGCTTCACGAAACGTCGTCGTCATCATCTCGTGAAGGCGTTCACACGAATGTCACGGAACGGTGACGCCTCTGTCGTGACGCCGGCCTACCTTTTTCTCAGGGCTCCCTGCAAGGGCCGTTCCCGGTCGCTCCCTCCACAATGACGTGTCGTGGAGCGACCGGGAGTGGGAGCAGGTTCCGAGCCACCAGCACGACACTCAGGCCGAGCGAAGGCCGGGTCAGCGTCGCTCGACGAGCGCCTTGCGGGCCACCCGCCGCAGGCTCGCCAGCACCGACGGCCCCAGGACGGCGATCGCGACCGCGTTGGTGATCGCCCGGCCGGTGTCCCAGCCACCTGTCGAGGTCACCAGCGTGTAGACGCCGAAACGGTGCAGGTTCTCGCCCAGGGGCGCGCCCGCGACGTACGAGAGCGAGGTCGCCTCGTAGCCGGGCACCTCGATGCCCAGGGCCAGCGGCCAGCCCCACATGTTCATCAGGAGTCCGTAGGCGTACGCCGCGACGACGCCGTAGGCCACCAGCATCCAGATCTCGGCGCGCCCGCTCACGCGACGCGGCAGGAATCCCGCCCCCATGCCGACCCAGCCCGCCACCAGCATCTGGAACGGGAGCCACGGGCCGACCCCGGCGGTGAAGAGCGCCGAGACGAACAACGACGTGCACCCCAGCACGAACCCGAAGACCGGCCCGAAGACCCGCGCGCCGAGGATCAGCAGGAAGAAGATCAGCTCCAGGCCCGCGACCCCGGCACCGAGGCCGCGCAGGACCCCGTTGATCGCCGAGAGCAGGCCGAGCACCGCCACCACCCGGGCGTCCATGCCGCCCTCGGTCATCTCGGCCAGCACCATCAGCAGCAGCAGCGGCATCAGGGCGACGAAGAGGAACGGCGGGTCGACGCGTTGGCCGTCACCCACCTCGAGGAAGAACGGCCAGGCCAGCATCATGAACCCGACGACGCTCACCAACGCCAGCACCAGCGCCGAGCGCGGGCCGACGCGGAGGCGGTCGTCGAGCAGGAACGAACCCGTCAGGTCGGTACTGCGACTGGCGAGACGCCGCGTGGAACGACTCACGACGCGACCCCGGAGAGTGCCTCGGCCACCTCGTCGACGCGCAGCCACGGTGCACCGAGCACCTTGGTGACCTGCGGGGCGAAGGCCGGGGACTCCGCGACCACCTCACGGGTCGGGCCGTCGGAGACCACCTCACCGTCGGCGATCACGACGACGCGGTCACAGGCCAGGGCCACGAACTCGACGTCGTGGGTGGCCACCAGCACCGCGGTGCCGGAGTCGGCGAGGTCGCGCAGCATCGTAGCGAGCGCAGCCTTGCCCGGGTAGTCGAGGCCTCGGGTGGGTTCGTCGAGCAGCAGTACCGGCGGACGTGAGGTCAGTACGACGGCGACGGCGAGGGCGAGCTTCTGGCCCTCGGAGAGGTCACGGGGATGGGTGGCGTCGTCGATCCCGGGTGCGAGGCGTTCCAGCAGACCTCGGCAGCGACCGGCCTCGGCACCGGATCCGGCATCGGCGGCCGCGCACTCCTGGCCCACGGTCTCCAGGTAGAGCAGGTCGGCGGCCGTCTGCGGCACCAGCCCCGAGAGCGCCCGACGTCCGTCGACACCGGCGGCGTGCGGGTCGGTGCCGGCAGTGCGTACCTCTCCCCCGACGCGTCCCAGGCGGCCCTGGAGGGTCCAGAGCAGCGTCGACTTCCCGGCACCGTTGCGTCCCATCAGGGCGCTGACGCGTCCGGGGTGCAGGGCCAGGTCGACGCCGTTGAGCACCGGGGTGCGGTCGTGGGCGACCACCACACCGGTGGCCTGCAGCGCAGGAGTTCCGGTGGCGGCAGGCAGGTCGACGGGGGTGACGCGTCCGGTGGCGACCGCGTCGGCGAGGACGGGGCGCAGCTTCGCGACGTGACGTCGGGCCTCACGCACGTTCAGTGGCAGCGGCGACCATCCGGCCGCGCGGCCCAGATCGACCAGCGGCGGGACGATCGGGGACGACTCCAGGACCACCTGCGGAACGTCCACCTCCAGGGTGCCGTCGCCGCGCAGCAGCACCATCCGGTCGGCGAACGGGACGACGCGTTCGATCCGGTGCTCGGCCACCAGCACCGAGACACCGAGGTCGGTGACCAGACGGGTGAGCGTGGCGAGGACGTCCTCGGCAGCGGTGGGGTCGAGCGCCGAGGTCGGTTCGTCCAGGACCAGCAGGCGCGGGTGGACGGTGAGGACCGAGCCGATCGCGACGCGCTGCTGCTGGCCGCCCGAGAGGGTGCGCAGGTCGCGGTGGCGCAGGTCGGCGATGCCGAGGAGGTCGAGGGTCTCCTCCACCCGACGACGCATGACGGCCGGGGCGAACCCCAGCTGCTCCATGCCGTAGGCGAGTTCTTCCTCGACGGTGTCGGTGACGAACCAGGCGGCCGGGTTCTGCCCGACGTAGCCGATCCGGTCGGCGCGCTCCCGGGCCGGGAGGGCCAGGATGCTCTCGCCGTCGAGGGTCACGTCGCCGCGCAGCACTCCCCCGGAGTAGGTCGGGACCAGTCCGGAGACGACGCCGAGCAGGGTCGACTTGCCGGCGCCGGTGGGTCCGGCGAGCAGCAGGAACTCTCCGTCGGAGATCGTGAGGTCGACGTGGTCGAGGATCAGGCGGCCTGCGTAGCCGAACTCGATGTCGTGGAGCTGGATCATCGAACGACCTCTGCTTCGCTGTGGAGGGTGTCTGCGTGCGGGGCGGTGCGGTTGCGCACGGTGGGGGCGGGCGGTGCGACGAGCAGCGGGAGCAGCGCCACCAGCGGCGGCACCAAGATCCCGAGCGTCGCGGGTGGAGGACCCGTCACGCCGGGGTGCAGATCCATGAGGTGGTCCTTCGACAGCCAGGCCCAGGCCAGCGCGGCGATCACCGCGGAGGCGGCGACGCAGATCTCCTCCCGGTGCCAGGTCTCGGCGCGGTAGCGGGTCCGCTGGACACGTCGTCCGGCACTCGCGGTTCCTGCGACGGCGCAGACGACGCCCAGGGCGAGCATCGGCCAGCCGACCCACGCCGGGGTGGTGCGGTCGAGGAATCCGTAGACGCCGACGCAGGTGCCGAGGACCCCGACCACCATCAGCGCACCGGTGACCCGGCGGGCCTTCGGATCGACGGCACCGGAACGTCCGTAGCCGCGGGCGTCCATCCCGGCCGCCAACGACAACGACCGCTCGAAAGCGTCCTCCAGGACCGGGACCAGGAGCCGACGGAGGCCGCGGAAGCGCCCGGTCTCCCCGCCCCGGAGTTCTTGGGCGTGCTTGACCCGTCGGGCCGAGTCGGCCAGCTGCGGCAGCACCGAGACGGCGACGACCATCGCGGAACCGATCTCGTACAGCGCCGGCGGAAGCACCTTGAGCAGACGCTTGGGGTTGGCCAACGCGTTGGCGGCACCGAAGGCGAGCATGATGCAGGCCAGTTGCATGCCGTCGTAGAGACCGGCGAGCACCTGTTCCCGGGTGACCGGACCGAGCAGCTGGATCCCGGCGGCGAAGTCAGGCAACGGGATCGCGGGCAGGTCCACCAGGACGGTTCCGGTGGACGTCCCGCCGAGCAGCACCCGGAACAGGACCCGGACGACGACCGTGATGCCGGCCAGCCACAGGTAGAGCTTGAACGCGCGCGCCCAGGTGCCGTCCCCGCGGCAGGCGTACACGACGGTGCAGGTGACGACGGCGAGCAGGACGAGCGCCCACGGGTTGGTGGTCTGCGAGGCACAGGCGGCCATGCCGACGGCCCACGTCCACCACGCCACGGGGTGCAGTTCACGGGGTCCCCGCACGCGAGGTGCGCGGATGCTCGTCCTGTTCGTCTGAGTCATCGGGTCAGGCCTGTGCCTTGCGTCGACGGACCACGACGGCGCCGCCGACACCGGCCACGACGACGATCAGCACGACCGGCACCCAGACGGGCAGGCCCTCGTCGACGTTGACGTCGGTCCCTTCCGGGGCAACCGTGTGGTCGGCGGCAGCGGTGGCGAGGTCGGCCGGGCTGACGTCCGGCGACGAGGCACGCCCGCGCCCGGTGTGCCAGACCAGAGCGACGGCTCCGCCCTGCGGAGTGCGCAGCGAACTGAGTCCCTGGGCGGAGTAGACCCACTCGGTGTCACCGGCGGCAGCCCACCAGATTGCCCAGTAGGCGTCGGCGGGGGAAGCGTTGACGCACGCGTCGTCGGCAGGGAGACCCTGGACCCGACAGACGAAGCCGGGCGAGCGGGACGCCCACGTCAGCTCGACACCGGCATCGACGATGCTGCGGTCGGCGCGTTCACCAGCGACGTCGTCGTCACACGCGGTCAGGCGGCCGGGTACACCCTCGGGGCCGTCAGGGTCGCTGAGGGCTCCGAAGTCGACCAGGACGCGGACGCCGTCAGCGGCGCACGCTCCGCCGGTCCCGGGGTCGGCCGCGTGGGCACCGACGGTGAGCGTGCTCGCCGTCAGCACCACGGCGAGCGCGAGCGCACGCAGGTGAAGCAGCAAAGTCACTTCGCCGCCGGTGCACTCAGTGCCGGAACGACCTGGGCAGCGACGCGAACCCACTGGGTGCGGTCGAGCGGGTCGGTGATGCCGTGCTCACGACCGGCCTCCAGTGCCGCGGTGTCGTAGGCGAGTGCACCGATCTCGTCGGCAAGCTTGCCCCTCTCCCCCTCGGTGATCTGCAGGCCCGTCAACCACGCGGCGGCCTTGTCTGCTTCGGCGGTGGCGCCGAGGTCACGCAGCGCCCACCCGGCCAGACCGGTGGAGTTGGCGTTGACACCGTTCTCGGGGTCGGCGAACGAACCGTCCTCGGCCTGCTGGGAGACCAGCCAGGCGCGGGCGTCGTCGAGGGCCTCGGAGACGTCGTCGGACGCCTTCTCGGCGACGGCGGCGAGCTGGACAGCGACGATCGCCGTCACGTCGGCCGCCTGGTCGCCGAGGTCGCCCGCGGCGTCGCAGTCCTGCTCGGCGGCGTCTGCTGCCGCGAAGTCGAGGCGGAAGAAGCCGGCCTCGCACTGCTGGTCCAGCAGGAAGTCGACGGCGTCGTCGGCCAGGGGGCTGCCGGCCAGAGTGAGGCCGGCGGCGGCGTAGGCCTGACCCAGGGTGTTGGCGTAGTCGCCGTACTCGGAGGAGTCGCTGATGCGTCCCTGCGCCTCTCCCTCGCGAGTGACGGTGGACTCGACCCGCTCGACGAGGTCGAGGCCGCCGAAGTCAGTCGCATCGCGTTCCTGGGACAGGGCCAGGACGAGTGCCTTGGCGGAGGCGCCGGAGTAGATCTCGGTGCCAGCACCGACGTAGGTGGCGAGGTCTGCCGCGACGGCGTCGGTGATCTTCGCACTCCGGTCGGCGGCCTGCTCGACGGCGTCCAGCGCGAGCACGAGGTCGATGCTGCCCCCGAGGTCGACGTTGGTGCTGGTCTCGCCCTCCCACGAGGAGGTGACCTCGAGGAGCGAGCCGTCGTTGAGTTCGTCGAGAACCCACGACGCGGCGGTCTCGGATGCTGCGGCCGTGCTGCCCGCCGCGGCGTCGTCGTCCTGCGACGAGCAGCCAGCCAGGGACGTGGCGGCCAGTGCGGCAGCAGCGAGCGCCAGCACGACGGGGCGTGGGGTCAGGAAGTTCTTCATGAGGTCCTCTCCGCTGCGACGGCGGAGGACGCCCACGGGCCTGTCCCGGGGTCGAACTCGCCGTTTTCCTCGACAGCGTTGGTTCGGAACGTCCCGTGACGTGCGGTCCGGCTCACGGCCCCTTGCGAGAAGGGACCGTCTACGGTTGCGGGTCAGCGCCGGGATTCGACCGGCTTCTCCGCCACGGGCGTGTTGATGCTGGGTGCTTCTGAATGGTGCCCCACGAGGGTAACTCCGCGCGCAGGAAATGAGGACACCCGGACCGCGGGGCGGTCCGGGTGTCCGTGCTCACTGCTGCGACGAGCGTCGCGTGAACGGTGGGGCGTCAGTTCAGGAGAGCTTCTCGATGATCAGCTCGCGGACGCGACCGGCGTCAGCCTGCCCGCCCATCTCCTTCATGACGGCACCGATCAGGGCACCGGCAGCGGCCACCTTGCCGTCACGGATCTTGTCCGCGACGCCCGGATTGGCCTCGATCGCCTTGTCGACGGCCGCGGAGAGCGCGCCCTCGTCGGAGACGACGGCCAGGCCGCGCTTCTCGATGACCTCTTCCGGCGTGCCTTCACCGGCGAGCATGCCCTCGATGACCTTGCGGGCCAGCTTGTCGTTGATCGTCTTGGCCTCGACGAGGCTCTGGATCTTCGCGACGTCGGCCGGGGTGATGCCCAGCTCGGAGATCTCGACGCCGTCCTCGTTGGAACGACGGGCGAGCTCACCGAGCCACCACTTGCGAGCGGCCTGCGGGGCGCAACCCTCCGCGACGGTCTGCTCGACGAGGCCGAACGCACCGGCACCGATGGTGTCGCGCATCTCCATGTCGGAGAAGCCCCACTCGATCTGGAGACGGTTGCGCTTCACGGTCGGGTTCTCCGGCAGCGTGGCACGCAGTTCCTCGACCCACTCGCGCGACGGCGCGACGGGGACGAGGTCCGGCTCGGGGAAGTAGCGGTAGTCGTCGGCGTCGGACTTCTCGCGACCCGACGTGGTGACACCGGTGTCCTCGTGCCAGTGACGGGTCTCCTGAAGGATCGAACCGCCCGCGGTGAGGATGGCGCCGTGGCGCTGCATCTCGTAGCGGACCGCACGCTCGACCGAGCGGAGCGAGTTGACGTTCTTGGTCTCCGAACGGGTACCGAGCTTCGTCTCGCCCTTGGGAGCCAGCGACAGGTTGACGTCGGCACGGATCGAACCCTGGTCCATGCGGGCGTCGGAGACGCCCAGGGCCACGATCAGGTCGCGGAGCTGACCGACGAACGCGCGAGCGATCTCCGGAGCACGCTCACCGGCGCCGATGATCGGCTTGGTGACGATCTCGATCAGCGGGATGCCGGCGCGGTTGTAGTCGACCAGCGAGTGGTCGGCACCCTGGATGCGGCCGGTGGCGCCACCGACGTGCAGCGACTTGCCGGTGTCCTCCTCCATGTGGGCGCGCTCGATCTCCACGCGGAAGATCTCGGGCTGGCCGTCAGCACCCTCGATGGAGACGTCCATGAAGCCCTCGAACGCGATCGGCTCGTCGTACTGGGACGTCTGGAAGTTCTTCGGCATGTCCGGGTAGAAGTAGTTCTTCCGCGCGAAGCGGCACCACTCGGCGATCTCGCAGTTGAGCGCGAGACCGATCCGGATCGCGGACTCGACACCCTTGACGTTCACGACCGGCATCGCACCGGGCAGACCCAGGCAGACCGGGCAGACCTGGGTGTTGGGCTCGGCACCGAACTCGGTGGGGCAGGCGCAGAACATCTTGGTGTTCGAGTTCAGCTCGACGTGGACCTCGAGGCCCATCGCCGGGTCGAAGTTCTCGAGAACCTTCTCGAAGCTCATCAGCTTCACGGGTGCGGCGCTCATGCGCGGACCTCCTCGATCTCGGGAGCCTGGGAGAGCAACGGGGCACCCCAGCCCTTCTCCAGCAGTGCCTCCAGCGCGGCGCCGACCTTGTACAGGCGGGCGTCGGAGTGGGCGGGAGCCTGGATCTGGAAGCCGGACGGCAGGCCGTCCTCGTCGGCGAGACCGTTGGGCAGGGAGATGCCCGGGACGCCGGCGAGGTTGGCGGGGATGGTCGCGAGGTCGTTGAGGTACATCGCGACCGGGTCGTCGAGCTTCTCGCCCAGCTTGAACGCGGTGGTCGGCGCGGTCGGCGAGACCAGCACGTCAGCCTGCTCGAAGGCGGCAGCGAAGTCGGCCTGGATCAGGGTGCGGACCTTCTGGGCCTGACCGTAGTAGGCGTCGTAGTAGCCCGAGGAGAGGGCGTAGGTGCCGATGATGATGCGGCGCTTGACCTCGTCACCGAAGCCGGCGGCACGCGAGGCACGCATGACGTCCTCGGCGGACGGGTCGCCCGCAGGCGTCACGCGCAGGCCGTAACGCATGGCGTCGAACTTCGCCAGGTTGGAGGAGACCTCGCACGGCATGATCAGGTAGTACGCAGCCAGGGCGTGGGTGAAGTTGGGGCACGAGACCTCGACGATCTCGGCACCGGCAGCCTTGAGCAGCTCGAGCGACTCGGTGAAGCGAGCCATGACGCCGGGCTGGTAGCCGTCGCCCTGCAGCTCCGTGATGACACCGACCTTGAGACCGGTCAGGTCGCCCTTGGCGCCCTCACGCGCGGCCTCGACGAAGCCGGTGGGCTCGTCGGTCAGCGAGGTGGAGTCGAGGGGGTCGTGGCCGCCGACGAGCTCGTGCAGGAGCGCGGAGTCCAGGACGGTGCGGGAGACCGGGCCGACCTGGTCGAGGGAGTTCGCCATGGCGACGAGGCCGTAGCGGGAGATGCCACCGTAGGTGGGCTTGACGCCGACCGAGCCGGTGACGGCTGCGGGCTGACGGATCGAGCCACCGGTGTCGGTGCCCAGGGCCAGCGGGGCCTCGTAGGCAGCGACGGCGACGGCCGAGCCACCACCGGAGCCACCGGGGATGCGGGTCTGGTCCCACGGGTTGCGGGTGGGTCCGTAGGCGGAGTGCTCGGTGGAGGAACCCATCGCGAACTCGTCCATGTTGGTCTTGCCGATGATCGGCAGACCGGCGGCCTTGATCTTCGCCACGACGGTCGCGTCGTACGGCGGGATCCAGCCCTCGAGCATCTTGGACGCGCAGGTGGTCGGGACACCCTGGGTGGCCAGGACGTCCTTGACCGCGATCGGCACGCCGTCGAGGTAGGAGGCGGGGGTGCCGGCGGCACGGCGCTCGTCGGAGGCCTTCGCCTGGGCGAGGGCTCCTTCGGCGTCGACGTGCAGGAAGGCGTGGAGGCCGGCGTCGGCGTTGCCGTCGACGGCGGCGATGCGGTCCAGGTGGGCCTGGACCAGCTCGACGGAGGTGACTTCGCCGGCGGCGAGGGCCTGGGCCAGCTCGTCGGCGGTCTTGGTGATCCAGTTGTTCACTGCTCGTCTCCCAGGATGCGCGGAACCATGAAGCGCTGCTGCTCGGAGGCCGGAGCCATCGCGAGAGCCGCTTCGGCGGTCAGACCCGGCTTGACGACGTCCTCACGGAAGACGTTGGTCAGCGGGATCGGGTGCGACGTCGGAACGACGTCGTCGCCCACCGCGTCCTTGAACGAGGCGACGGACTCGAGGATCACGTTGAGCTGGGGAGCCATGTGGTCGAGTTCGGCGTCGGAAAGGTCGATCCGGGCGAGGTTCGCCAGGTGGGCGACCTCTTCCCTGGTGATCTCAGGCATGCAGCCGTCCTTCAGTGTTGTCGGTACGTTGCGATTCTAGGCGCGTGGGTGCGCGGAGCCGGATTCCGTCTGGCCCCGAGCACGTGCAGTGGTGGGGCCTCAGGCCTCGAGGGCGTCGGGGCCGCCCTCGAGCAGCGTGACGAACTGGGCCTCGTCGAGGGTGCGGAGTCCGAGTTCCTCGGCCTTGGCGGCCTTGGAGCCAGCGTTGGCGCCGAGGACGACGAAGTCGGTCTTCTTCGACACCGAGCCGGACGCCTTGCCGCCGCGGGAGATGATCGCCTCCTTGACCGAGTCGCGGGAGAAGTTCTCCAGAGAACCCGTGGCCACGATCGTCAGGCCGGCCAGGGTCTGCGGGAGGGACTCGTCCTGCTCGTCCTCGGTGCGCACGCCGGCGGCGGCCCACTTGTCGAGGATGCCGACGTGCCACTCCGCCCCCTCGCCGGTGAGCCACTCGCGCACCGAGGCGGCGATGATCGCGCCGACGCCCTCGGTCTGGGCCAGCGTCTCCTCGTCGGCAGCGCGGATCGCGTCCAGGGAGCCGAACTCCGCAGCCAGGGCGCGGGCCGCGGTGGGTCCGACGTGGCGGATCGAGAGCGCGACGATGACGCGCCACAGCGGAACGCTCTTGCGCTCCTCCAGGCTCTTGAGCATCTTGAGCCCGTTCTCGGTGACCTGCGGCCCCTCCTCGCCCTTCTTCGGGCCCCGGGTGAAGAGGCTGGTGCGCAGCAGGTCGTCCGGGGTGAGCGCGAAGAGATCGCCCTCGTCCACGAGAACGCCCGCATCCAGCAGTGCCTTGGCGGCCTTCCACCCCAGGCCTTCGACGTCGAAGGCACCGCGTCCGCCGACGTGCTCGACGCGTTCGACCAACTGGTTGGGGCAGGACTGGTGGTTGGGGCAGCGCCGGTCCTTGTCCCCGGCCTTCTTCTCCACCAGCTCGGTGCCGCAGGAGGGGCAGTGGGTGGGAGCGACCCACTCGGGCGGGCGCTCCTGACCCTCGACCAGCACCGGCCCGAGGATCTCGGGGATCACGTCGCCGGCCTTGCGCAGGACGATGACGTCGCCGGGGCGGACGTCCTTGCGCTTGACCTCGTAGAAGTTGTGCAGGGTCGCCATCTCGACGGTGGAGCCCGCCACCTGGACCGGTTCCATGACGCCGTACGGGGTGACACGTCCGGTGCGGCCGGTGTTGACCTCGATCGACTTCAGGAGCGTGTGCACCTCCTCGGGCGGGTACTTCCAGGCCACGGCCCAGCGCGGCGCGCGGCTGGTGGAGCCGAGCTGGCGCTGGACGGCGACGGAGTCGACCTTGACCACGACGCCGTCGATCTCGTGCTCCACCTCGGCGCGGTTCTCGCCGTAGTACGCAATGAACTCACGCACTCCTGCGAGGTCGGGGACCACGGTGGCGCGGGTGGACGCGGGGAGACCCCACGCCTTGAACGCCGCGTAGGCCTCGGACTGTGAGGCGGGCTCGAACCCCTCCCGGAACCCCATGCCGTGGCAGACCATGTCGAGGTGACGCTCGGCAGTCTTGGCCGGGTCCTTCTGGCGCAGGCCACCGGCTGCGGCGTTGCGCGGATTCGCCAGCTCGTCCTCGCCGTTCTCGACGCGGGCGGCGTTGACCTTGCGGAAGGTGTCCTTGGCCATGAAGACCTCGCCGCGGACCTCGACCACGGCCGGGACCGGGTGCTCGACGGTGCCGGTGAGCACCTCGGGGATGGAGGCGATGGTGAGCACGTTGGCGGTGACGTCGTCGCCGGTGGTGCCGTTGCCGCGGGTCAGCGCACGCTCGAGGCGACCGTCACGGTAGAGCAGGTTGATCGCGAGCCCGTCGACCTTGACCTCGCAGAGCAGCGGCGGCGTGGCGATCCCGGAGTCCTTGACGACACGGGCGTACCAGGCGGCGAGTTCGTCGTCGTCGAACGCGTTGTCGAGGCTCTCCATGCGCTGGAGGTGGTCGTAGGAGGCGAACGGACCACCCGTCAGGGGTGCTCCGCCGACCCGCTGCGTCGGGGAGTCGGCCGTCTGCAGCTCCGGGTGCTCCGCCTCGAGAGCCTTGAGCTCTCGCATGAGCGCGTCGTACTCGGCGTCGGTGATCGAGCTGGAGCGCTCGGAGACGTCGGTGTCGTAGTACTCGGCGTCGGCGGCCCGGATCTGGGCCACCAGTGCCTCGTGCTGCTGGACGAGGGCGGGATCGAGCGCAGCAGCGGGCTCGGCGTCGGCGTTCTGCATGGGCTCCATCCTGCCTGTTGGCGCCGACGATTTCAGCAGCGGCCGCGCGACGCACGCTCGGCGCGGGTGACCCTGCCCACGGCCGAGCAGTACCGACCCGTAACCGAGTGAGAGGTCGTATATTTTCCGGTGCACGTTGTCCAGCCCTGCCGTGAGGACCCCATGAGCAACTCCACCCCCGACACAGCGCCCGCTGCGTCCACGCCTGAGGGCGGTGCCGGCGCCGCTGGCGTCAGCCTGCGCAAGGCGCTCGTCCTGATCTCCGTCGTCCAGCTGATGCTGGTCCTGGACGGCACGATCACCAACATCGCCCTGCCCCACGTGGCCCGCGACCTCGGCCTGAGCCAGTCCGCGCTCACCTGGATGGTCACCGCCTACGCGCTCACCTTCGGTGGCCTGCTCATCCTCGGCGGTCGTCTCGGCGACATGCTCGGACGACGACGCACCTTCACCATCGGTCTGTGGATCTTCGCCGGGGCCTCCCTCCTGGGCGGTTTCGCCACCGAGGGCTGGATGCTGCTCACCGCCCGTGGACTCCAGGGCGTCGGCGCCGCACTGGCCTCCCCCGCCGCACTGGCCCTGATCACCACCAACTTCCCCGCCGGCCCCGAGCGCAACAAGGCGATGGGCATCTACGCCGGCATGTCCGGCATCGGTGCCGCGATGGGTCTGCTGCTCGGCGGCTGGCTGACCGGCATCGAGTCGATCTTCGGTCTGGTCGACGTCACCGGCTGGCGCCTCACGCTGCTCATCAACGCGCCCATCGGCATCATCACCGCTCTGCTCGCACCGCGCTGGCTGCGTGAGTCCGACCGCAACCGCAACCCCCTCGACATCGCCGGCACCCTCACGGTCACGCTCGGCATGTTCTCCCTCGTCTACGGCCTGACCAAGGCCGGTGACGCCGACGGCGGTTGGACGCACCCGCAGACGATCACCTTCGGCCTGGTGGGCATCGCCCTGCTCGTCGCGTTCATCGTCATCGAGCGCACCGTCAAGCACCCCCTGCTGCCGCTGCGCATCATCGCCGACCGCACCCGCGGCACCTCGTTCGCCGCGATGCTGTTCGCCTCGATGGCGATGATGAGCATGTTCTACTTCAACGGCCAGTTCGTGCAGCGCATCGTCGGCTTCGAGCCCTTCAAGGCCGGACTCGCGTTCCTGCCGTTCTCGATGTCGGTCATGATCGGCACCATCGCCTCCTCCAAGCTGGTCGCGAAGTACTCGATCCGCTGGATCACCGGCGCCGGAACCCTGCTGGCGGCCTGCGGCCTCTTCGGCTTCTCCCGCTACTCCGTCGACGACTCTCCCGAGCACGCCGTCGCGCAGTTCGCCCAGGGCCTCACCGTCGGCGCGGACTCCTTCACCTACGTCACCGACCTCTTCCCGTTCCTGGCCCTCATGGGCGTGGGCATGGGCATGGTGTTCGTGCCGATGACGCTGACCGCGATCCACAACGTCAAGACCGAGGACCAGGGCGTCGGCTCGTCGGTCCTCAACACCGTCACCCAGATCGGTGGCGCCTTCGGTCTGGGCCTGCTCAGCACCATCAGCCTGCACTTCATCAACGCCCGCAACGACGAGGTCACCGGCCCCGTCACGGCGCTGTTGCAGCAGGCCGGCATCGACCCCGACGCCCCGCTCCCCGGCACCGGCCAGAGCTACCTCGACGCCGTCCTGTTCCAGACCTCCTACACCGAGGGCGCGACCGCAGCGTTCGTCGCCGCAGCCGGGCTGATGATCCTGGCCTCGATCGTGATGGTCTCCTTCATGCGCGTCCAGCCGCACGAACTCGGCCAGGCCAAGCGCCCCGGGGCTGCCACCGACGACGAGACCCCGGTCGACGCTCCGGCCTGACCTCTCGGCACGTCTGATCCACCCGCTCCGCTCCCGGACGTCATAAGAATCCGGGGTGGGGGCAATCGATTCCTATGACGTCCCGCGCCCTTCGGTGCGGGACGTCATGGCTTTTCAGGGCCAGGACCCCGGATTCCTATGACGTCCCCGTTGGCAGGGCGGCGTCAGCGCAGGTTGGCTGCGGTCGAGACCGAGAGTTCGAGGGCTCGTCGAGCCCACGCGGTGCTGGCACCGGCGAGGCCGCAGGCCGGGGTGACGAGGACGCGGTCGGCGACCTCCTCGGGGTCGAATCCGATCATGTCGAGCCACCGCATGACCTTCTCCACCACCGGACGGTCACCGGGGTCGGTGGCCGGGGCAACGGTGGGCAGCACGCCGAGGCCGAGCACTCCGCCGGCCTCCACGTGTTCGGCCAGCGGCTCGAACGCAGCAGCGTCGAGCATCGAGAGATCGGTGAGCAGGCCGGTCGCTCCGGCGCCGCGCAGCAGCGACCAGTCGACACCGGGAGCGCAGGAGTGCACCCAGGCCTCGGCGCCAGCGTCGGTGACGGCACCGAGGACGTGTTCGAGCAGGGCCGAGGCCTCGGGCGGGTGCACGGTGCGGTGCTTGCCGAACCCCGACGCGGTGGGGACGCGGGCGTTCATCACCGCCGGCAGGGCGGGTTCGTCGACCTGCACCACGATCCGGGACGCCGACGGCACCCGACGACGCACGTCGGCGACGTGGTCACGCAGTCCTTCGGCGAGACCCTGGGCGAGGTCTCGGCGAGCACCGTGGTCGGCGACCAGCTTGTCTCCGCCGGGACGTTCGACGGTGGCCGCCAACGTCCACGGTCCGGCGACCTGCACCTTGAAGACCCCGTCGAACCCCTGGGCGTGCTCCTCGAGGGTGTCGAGGTCCTGGCCAACGAGCGAACGGGCCCGACGCTGGTCGACGCCGGAGGTGGCGTGGATGCCGGTCAGGCGCCAGCCCGCGGGCTGGAGGTCGGCGGAGAGTTCCGCGACGAGGGCGAGCGAGCGGCCCACCATGTCGGCGGCCGCTCCACGCCCCGGCATCTCGGGCAGGTGCGCGACGTCGGGCAGCAGCCCCATGACGGCCTTGACGGCCTCGGTGTAAAGGACCGCGTTCTCGGTCTCGGCGTTGAGCACCGCTCCCCCGGGCATCGAGCCGATGCCGGTGGCGGCGGGACCGAACCGGACCGGTTCGACGGCCACCTCGGCGGCGTCGAAGTCCTGACCGGGCAGGAGCAGACTCATGCGTCCACGCGACGGGTCGAGGTGATCGTCGCCGAACCCACCACGCGGGAACCGTCGTAGATCACGACGGCCTGGCCCGGCGCGATGCCGAAGGCGTGGTCGTGGAGCTCGACGGAGACGTTCTCGCCGTCGGTGACGACGGTGGCTCGGTGCTCGTCGCCGTGGGCGCGGAGCTGCACGGTGCCTTCGAGGCGGGTGGGGACAGTGCCGCACCAGCGGGCCCGGTCGGCCTCGATCGCCTCGACCCGGAGACGCTCACGGGCACCGACCCGGACGGTGCCGGAGACGGGCTCGATGTCGAGGACGAAGCGGGGCTTGCCGTCGGGCGCGGGGCGGCCGATCTTGAGACCCTTGCGCTGACCGATCGTGTAGGCGACGGTGCCCTCGTGCTGGCCGAGCACCTCACCGGTGACGTCGTCGACGATGTCGCCGCCGTCGTTGGGGGCGCGGTCGCCGAGCTTCTCCTTGAGCCACCCGGCGTTGTCGCCGTCGGCGACGAAGCAGATGTCGTGGCTGTCGGGCTTGTCGGCCACGAGCAGCCCGCGGCGCTCGGCCTCGATCCGGACGTCGGGCTTGGTGGAGTCACCGAGCGGGAAGAGCGAGTGCGCGAGCTGGTCCTGGGTGAGGACGCCGAGCACGTAGGACTGGTCCTTGGCGTGGTCGACGGCGCGGTGCATCTCGATCAGGCCGTCGGCGCCGGTCTCCAACTGGGCGTAGTGGCCGGTGGCCACGGCGTCGAAACCGAGCGCGAGGGCACGATCCAGGACGGCGGCGAACTTGATCTTCTCGTTGCACCGCAGGCACGGGTTGGGGGTGCGTCCGGCTGCGTACTCGTCCATGAAGTCCTCGACGACGTTCTCGTGGAACTCGTCGGACATGTCCCAGACGTAGAACGGGATCCCGATCATGTCGGCAGCCCGACGGGCGTCGTTGGAGTCCTCGATCGTGCAGCACCCGCGGGCACCCGATCGGTACGACGCGGGGTTGCGCGAGAGCGCCAGGTGGACGCCGGTGACGTCGTGACCGGCCTCGACGGCGCGTGCTGCGGCGACGGCGGAGTCGACTCCGCCGGACATGGCTGCCAGAACCCTCATCAGTGCCTCCGGTAGGCGTTGCGGGCACGCTCGACGGCGGCCCCGATGGCGGCGACCACCGCGTCGACGTCCGACGACGTCGAGGTGTGGCCGAGAGTGAAGCGCAGGGAGTGCCGGGCCTCGGCGGCATCGCGTCCCATCGCCAGCAGGACGTGGCTGGGCTGCGGGACCCCGGCCGAGCAGGCCGATCCGGTGGAGCAGGCGATGCCCTGGGCGTCGAGCAGCATCAGCAGCGCGTCGCCCTCGCAGTCGGGGAACCCCAGGTGAGCGTTGCCGGGCAGACGGTGCACGGGGTCGCCGTGCAGGTGCGCGTCGGGAACCACCTCGATCACCCGACGCACCAGGTCGTCACGCAGCGCGGAGACCCGGGCGGCGTGCTCGGCCTGACGGGCCACCGCAGTGGTGACGGCGGCGGCGAAACCGGCCACAGCGGGCGGGGCGAGGGTGCCCGAACGGATCCCGCGCTCCTGTCCACCGCCGTGCAACAGCGGGGTGAAGCGGAGGTCACGGCGGGCGACGAGCGCACCGATGCCGTAGGGGCCACCGAGCTTGTGGCCGGTGAAGGCGAGGGAGTCGACACCGCTCGCGGCGAAGTCGACCGGGACCGCCCCGACGGCCTGGACGGCGTCGGTGTGGACCGGGATGCCGTGGCGGTCAGCGATCGCGACCACCTCGGCGACCGGCTGCAGGGTGCCGACCTCGTTGTTGGCCCACATCAGGGTGACCAGCGAGACCGAACCCGGATCCCGTTCGACGCTGGCCTCGAAGGCTTCCAGGTCGAGACGGCCGTGCTCGTCGACGGGGACGAGCTCCAGCTCAGCACCGGCTTCCTTGGCGAGCCACTCGAGCGGGTCGAGGACGGCGTGGTGCTCGACGGCGCTGGCCAGGATCCGGCGGCGGGCCGGGGCGGCGGAGTGGCGGGCCCAGTGAATGCCCTTGAGCGCGACGTTGTCGGACTCGGTGCCACCGGAGGTGAAGATCACGTCGCCGGGGCGGCAGCCGAGGACGCCGGCGATGGCCTCACGGCCCTCCTCGACGACGCGGCGCGCGGCCCGTCCGGCACCGTGCAGGGAACTGGCGTTGCCCACCTTGGTCATCTCCGCCGTCATGGCTTCGATCGCCTCGGGCAGCATCGGGGTGGTCGCTGCGTGGTCGAGGTAGACGGTAGGTGCACTGACGCTGTTCATCGCCTCCCAAGAGTACGCGAGCCCCGGTGCTGGCCCGTACTCCTGCGGAGCGGGCGAGCACCGGGGCTCGTGACGTGCGTGGGGTGGATTCGGCTCAGAGCAGGATCAGGTCGTCGCGGTGGACGAGCTCGCGCTCGTACTCCTCGCCGAGGGTCTCGCGCAGGTCGGCGGTGCTGCGTCCCAGCAGACCGGGGATCTCGGCAGCGTCGAAGTGGACGAAACCACGCGCGACGACGGCACCGTCAGGCGCGATCAGGTCGACCGGGTCTCCGGCACCGAAGTCGCCGTCGACGTCGGTGACACCGGCCGGCAGCAGGGACGCACCGCGCTCGACGACGGCGCGCACGGCACCGGCGTCCAGCGTCAGCGTGCCCTTGGTCTCACTCGCGTGGGCCAGCCAGAGCAGACGCAGGTGACGACGACGTCCGGTCGGGTGGAAGAACGTGCCGACCGTCTCGCCGGCCAGCGCCTGGGCGGCGAGCGGGGCGGCGGTGAGGACGACGGGGATGCCGGCGCCGGTCGCGATCCGGGCGGCCTGCACCTTGGTGACCATGCCACCGGTGCCGACCTTGGACCCGACCGAACCGATCTCCACTCCCCCGAGGTCGTCGGCGGAGCGGACCTCGACGATGCGCTGCGCGCCGGGGCGCGACGGCGGACCGTCGTAGAGGGCGTCGACGTCGCTGAGCAGCACCAACAGGTCCGCGTGGACCAGGTGCGCCACCAGCGAGGCGAGGCGGTCGTTGTCACCGAAACGGATCTCGGAGGTGGCGACGGTGTCGTTCTCGTTGACCACCGGCACGACGCCGAGGTCGAGCAGCGCGTCGAAGGTGCGCGCCGCATTGCGGTAGTGCGAGCGACGCACGACGTCGTCCACGGTCAGGAGGACCTGGCCGGTGGTGATGCCGTGGCGGGCGAACTCCTGCTGGTAGTGGTGGGCCAGGAGTCCTTGACCCACCGAGGCAGCAGCCTGCTGCAGCTCGAGGCTCGCGGGACGCTCGGTCATGCCGAGCGGCTCCAGACCGGCTGCGATCGCGCCGGAGGAGACCAGCACGACCTCGGCGCCACGCGCCCGCACACCGGCGAGCACGTCGACGAGTTCCCGGATGCGTTCGGGAGCCAGGCCACCGCCGTCGACGGTGAGCGAGGACGAACCGATCTTGACGACCACACGACGGGCCTTCAGGACGGCCTCGCGCAACTCGGTGACGGTGGTGACCTGGGTGCTCACTTGGTGGTGTCGCTCTCGTTCCAGTCGGGGTCGTCCTCGGAACCGATGACGTAGGACATCGGGCCGACACCGGGGCGCATCTCACGGTCGAGACGACGCGCCACGTCGGCACGGGTCTCGCTCTCGTCGCGCTCGTCCATCGCCTCGGCGATCTCACGACGACGGTGGGCCGAGGGACGCTCGTCACGGAGACGCTCGTCCTCTCCACGACGTCCGAGCATCTCGGCTCCGGACTCGATGGACGGCTTGAAGTCGAAGACGACCGAGTTGGCCTCGGTACCGATGAGGACGGCGTCGCCCTCCTCCGCGCCCTGGCGCAGCAGCTCGGCCTCGACACCGAGGCGGGTGAGGCGGTCGGCCAGGTAACCCACGGCCTCCTCGTTGGAGAAGTCGGTCTGGCGGACCCAACGCATCGGCTTCTCGCCACGCACGCGCCAGCCCTCGGGCGAACGGACGACCTCGAAGTCGGCGCCACCGTCGATGGCCCAGGGGCGCAGGACGATGCGGGTCGGCGCCACCTTCGGCTTCTCGACGCGCGACTCCTTGACGATCTCGGCCATCGCGTAGATGAGCTCCTTGGTGCCGGCACCGGAGACCGCGGAGATCGGGAACACACGGTGTCCGGCCTCACGCAGCTCCTCGATCACCATGTCGGCGATGTCGGAACCGTCGGGAACGTCGATCTTGTTGAGCGCGACCAGACGCGGACGGTCCTCGAGGCCGCCGTAGCGGGCGAGCTCGTTCTCCATCGCGGCAAGGTCGTCGATCGGGTTGCGGCCGGGCTCGATCGACGCGGTGTCGATGACGTGGACCAGCGCGGCGCAGCGCTCGATGTGACGCAGGAAGTCGTGGCCGAGACCACGACCGTCGGCAGCACCCTCGATCAGACCGGGCACGTCGGCCACGGTGATGACGGTGTCACCGGCACGCACGACGCCCAGGTTGGGGACGAGCGTGGTGAAGGGGTAGTTGGCGATCTTCGGGCGGGCCCGGGAGATCGAGGCGATCAGCGACGACTTGCCGGCGCTGGGGTAACCCACCAGGCCGATGTCGGCGACGACCTTGAGCTCGAGGCCGATCTCGATGGATTCGCCCTCCTCGCCGAGGAGCGCGAAACCGGGGGCCTTGCGCTTGGCCGAGGCCAGCGCGGCGTTGCCGAGGCCGCCGCGGCCACCCTGGGCGATGACGAGCTCGGCGCCGACGCCGATCATGTCGGCCAGGACGTTGCCCTGCATGTCGGTGACGACGGTGCCGTCGGGAACACCGAGGATCATGTCGGCGCCGTGGGCACCGTTGCGGTGGTCGCCTGCTCCACCGGCACCGTTGGGTGCCTTGCGCTTGGGGCTGTGGTGGTAGTCGATCAGGGTGCTGACGTCGGGCTCGACGCGCAGGATCACCGATCCACCGGGACCACCGTTGCCGCCGTCGGGGCCGCCCAGCGGCTTGAACTTCTCGCGGTGCACGGAGGCCACACCGTGCCCACCCCGTCCCGCCTCGACGTGAAGGGTCACGCGGTCTACGAATGTGGGTACAGCCATGGTTGTGCTCCTGAAAAGGGGGGTTTAAACGCCGAAGGGCGTCCCAAGTCTAGGGACGCCCTTCAACTGATGTCTTGTGTCAGTGACGGTTAGGTCACTCGCCGGGAACGACGTTGACGACCTTGCGGCCGCGCTTCTTGCCGAACTCAACGGCGCCCGGAACGAGCGCGAACAGAGTGTCGTCACCGCCGCGGCCGACGCCGGCACCCGGGTGGAAGTGGGTGCCACGCTGGCGGACGATGATCTCACCGGCGTTGACAGCCTGGCCACCGAAGCGCTTCACGCCGAGGCGCTGAGCGTTCGAGTCACGACCATTCTTGGTGCTGGCTGCACCCTTCTTGTGTGCCATGTTTCAGTCCTTAGAGAATCCGGGCGCGAAGGCTCAGAGGGTGATGTCGGTGACCTTGACCTGGGTGTACTTCTGGCGGTGACCCTGGCGCTTCTTGTAGCCGGTCTTGTTCTTGTACTTCTGGATGATGATCTTCGGGCCCTTGGTAGCACCAAGGATCTCGGCCTTCACGGCAGCCTTGTCGAGGCCGGTCGCGGTGACCTTCTCTCCGTCGACCACCAGGACGACGGGAAGGGTGACGGACTCGCCAACGGCGGTCTCGACCCGGTCGATCTCGATGACATCGCCGACAGCAACCTTCTGCTGCTTGCTGCCACTGCGCACGATCGCGTACACCGCGACTCACTCTCCTCGTCGGACTCCAGCGAGTCCCGTCAACAACTGCAAACCTTGGGCGCCCGCGCCGCGCTTAGACCACCGCGGGATGTCTCCCAGGGATCAGCGCAATACACGCAGGAAGGTGTCAGTGACACCGGGAATCAATACTAGGGTGCATGGCCCGGTGGTGCAAAACCTCGCACCACCGGGCACGCATCCCGGCTGGGCCGCAGGCGGCCCGGGGATGAAACAGGGGTGGATCAGCGCTTGCGAGCGCCCTTCTTCTTCACCGGCACGTGCTCGATCGAGAGCTCGTCGTGATCACCCTCGGAGTCCTCGACGACGGCCTCGGGGGCCGGGGTCGAGGGGACAGCGGTGCGAGCACCACCACGGGTCCGGGTGATGACCTTGGGGCGGGACTCGACGACCGGCGCCGCGACGATCACCGGAGCGGCAGCCACAGGAGCTGCCTCAGCGACGACGACGGGCTCTGCGGGCACCGACGGGGTGGTGACCCCACGGGACGCTCCACGGCGCGTACGGGTGCGGGTGACGACCTTCGGGGCGGTGTCGACGGGCGCAGCCTCGGCCACGACCTCGACCGGTGCCTCGACGGGCTCCTCGACGACCTCGGCCACCGGCTCGGCGACGACCTCAGCGGCGACCTCGGTGACCGCCTCGGCGGGCGCGGTCTCCTCGACCACGGTCACGGCCTCGGCGGGCTCCTGGGCCGGTGCGTCCTGAACCGGTGCGTCCTGGGCGGGAGCGTCCTGGCCGGCCTCGGCCGCAGCAGCGGACGAACCCCGACGACGACGCGAGCGGCTGCGCGAACGACGCTCACCCTGCTCGGCCGACTTCTCCTCGCCCTGGACCTCAGCAGCCGGAGCCTGGTTCTCGACGGCGACCTCGGCGACCGGGGCTTCCTCGGCCTTCGGCTCGACCTGCTTGGCGTCGTTCTGCTTGGCGTCCTGCTTGGACTCGTTCTGGCCCTTGTCGCCCTTGCGGTTGCGACGGCCGCGACGGCCCTCCTCCTCAGCCGCGCCGGAGCGCGCCTCGATCGGGTGGGCGTGGGTCACGACACCGCGGCCGTGGCAGTGCTCGCAGTCGGTGGAGAACGCCTCGAGCAGACCGGTGCCGATGCGCTTGCGCGTCATCTGGACCAGACCCAGCGAGGTGACCTCGGCGACCTGGTGACGGGTGCGGTCGCGCCCCAGGCACTCCACCAGACGGCGGAGGACGAGGTCGCGGTTGGACTCCAGGACCATGTCGATGAAGTCGACGACGATGATGCCGCCGATGTCGCGCAGGCGGAGCTGGCGGACGATCTCCTCGGCGGCCTCGAGGTTGTTCTTGGTGACGGTCTCCTCGAGGTTGCCGCCCGAGCCGGTGAACTTGCCGGTGTTGACGTCGACCACGGTCATGGCCTCGGTGCGGTCGATCACGAGCGAACCACCCGAGGGCAGCCAGACCTTGCGGTCCAGGCCCTTGGCGATCTGCTCCTCGACGCGGTAGACGCTGAACACGTCGCCCTGGACGGCGGAGGCGGCGTCGGCCGGCTCGTACTTCTCCAGGCGATCGGCGAGGTCGGGAGCAACCGACTCGACGTAGTTCTGGACGGTCGCCCAGGCGTCGTCACCTTCGATGACGAGCTTGGTGAAGTCCTCGGTGAAGAGGTCGCGGACCACCTTGAGGGTGAGGTCGGGCTCGCCGTAGAGGAGCTGCGCGCCGGAGCCCTTGTTCTGGGACTTGCGCTCGATCTCCTCCCAACGGGCCTTGAGACGCTCGACGTCCTGGGTGAGCTCCTCCTCCGAGGCACCCTCGGCGGCGGTGCGGACGATCACGCCGGCGGAGTCCGGGACGATCTCCTTGAGCAGGGTCTTGAGGCGCGCACGCTCGGTGTCGGGGAGCTTGCGGGAGATGCCCGAGGTGGTGCCGTCCGGGACGTAGACCAGGAAGCGACCAGCGAGGGAGACCTGCGAGGTGAGGCGGGCGCCCTTGTGGCCGATCGGGTCCTTGGTGACCTGGACCAGGACGTACTGGCCCGGGGACAGGAACGCCTCGATCTTGCGCGGCTGGCCGTCACGGTGGCCCAGAGCGGACCAGTTGACCTCACCGGCGTACAGGACGGCGTTGCGGCCCTTGCCGATGTCGACGAACGCGGCCTCCATCGACGGCAGGACGTTCTGGACGCGGCCGAGGTAGACGTTGCCGATCAGCGAGGTCTGGGACTCGCGGGCGACGTAGTGCTCCACCAGGACGCGGTCCTCGAGGACGGCGATCTGGGTGAGGTCGGGGCGCTGGCGGATCACCATGACGCGGTCGACGGCCTCGCGGCGGGCCAGGAACTCGGCCTCGGAGACGATCGGGGCACGACGACGGCCGGCCTCGCGGCCCTCGCGGCGGCGCTGCTTCTTGGCCTCGAGACGGGTGGATCCGGTGACCGCGGTGATCTGGTCCTCGGCCTTGCGGGCCTCACGGGCCTCACGGACGCGGACGACGGTGTTCTCCGGGTCGTCGCTGGCACCGGCCTCGGTGTCACCGGCACGGCGGCGACGACGACGGCGACGCGAGCTGGAACCAGCACCGTCGGCGTCCTCGGAGGCGTCGGAGTCGGCACCCTCCTCGGAGTCGGCGGCGTCCTCGGAGGGCTTCTCGGCCTCGGTGGACTCGGCAGCAGCCTCGCCCTCACCCTCGGCGTCGGAGTCGGACTCGTTCTCGGCGTTGGAGGACTTGCGACGACGACGGCCACCACGACGACGACGACGACGGGTCGGCTGACCGTCCTCGTCGTTCTCGGCAGCATCCTCGTCGGTCTCGTCGGCCTCGGCGGTCTCGGCGTCGACAGCGGCCTCGTCGGTGGACTCGGCGTCGGTGGGCTCGGCGTCGGCCTCGGCGACGACGAGGGCGTCCTCGTCGGTCTCCTCCTCGGCAGCCTCGAGCGCGGCGGCCTCGGCGGCAGCAGCAGCCTCCGCGGCGCGCTGCGCGGCGGTCTTGCGGGGACGACGGGTGCTCTTCTTGACCGGCTCGGGAGCCTGGAAGAGCGGCAGGGTGCCGGACTCGTCGGCAGCAGCCTCGGTCTCGACGGCGTCGGTGGTGGCGGGGGTCTCGGCGGCAGCAGGCGCCTCAGTGGTCTCAGCGGCAGCGGCAGCCTCGGCAGCCTTCTGCGCAGCGGTCTTGCGCGGCGCACGCTTGGCAGCAGCCTTCTTGGCGGGCTTCTCGGCGGGAGCCTCAGCAGCAGCGTCAGCAACGACCTCAGCCGGAGCCTCGACGGGCGCGTCGACAGCGGCCTCAGCGGCAGCAGCTGCCTCAGCAGCCTTCTGCGCAGCGGTCTTGCGCGGCGCACGCTTGGCAGCAGCCTTCTTGGCCGGCTTCTCCGCGGGTGCCTCAGCGGGTGCCTCAGCGGGTGCCTCAGCGGCCACGTCAGCGGCGGCCTCAGCGGCAGCAGCTGCCTCAGCAGCCTTCTGCGCAGCGGTCTTGCGCGGCGCACGCTTGGCAGCAGCCTTCTTGGCCGGCTTCTCGGCCGGGGCCTCGGCAGCAGCGTCAGCAACAACCTCAGCCGGCGCGTCGACGGGAGCGTCGCCAGCCGCCTCAGCGGCAGCAGCTGCCTCAGCAGCCTTCTGCGCGGCAGTCTTGCGCGGCGCACGCTTGGCAGCAGCCTTCTTGGCGGGAGCCCTCTTCGCAGCCTTCTTGGCCGGAGCGGTCTCGCTGCTCTCCGGGGCAGTGCCCTCGGTGACGTTCGTGGTGATGGTGGCCGATTCCTCGGCAGGGGTGGTCTCGTCGAGCATGGTGCTCCTCGGACCGGTGCACGGCACCGGTCGTGTTCAGGACGCCTCGACCCCGGTGCAGGTGTCGGACGCAAAGCCTTCGGTGGCGACAACCCCTCCGCCTGTGCGTCGCACCACGTCTGACCGACACCTTCCGCGGTCGCCGGGCCCTCGTTCACCGGAACGTCCCTGTGGGGTCGTCCGATGCCGGTGGGGTACCTCTGTCACTGGTCCCCCGGGCCGCGTCGCGGTCTGGTGTCGACGTCCGAAGTGCGTGCCTGACCAGTCGTGCCGATCAGGCGAGAACGTCGTCGGATCACTGTCGACGAACGCGCCGCCGACGGCAATCTTCGTCAGTATCGCACACCGAGGCCCTGAGCGGGATCAGGACGAGACAGCGAGCGGGTCACCGACGGTGCCGGCCTCGCGGTCCAGGGGGCCCTGGGACAGACGAGTGATGAGAACAGCACCGGTGGGAGCGACCTCGCCGACCGTCTGGAGCGCCTTGATGACGTCGTCGGGACGCACGGCCGGCTCACGGTGCTCGATGAGGGTCTCCAGGACGGCGTCGTCACCCTCGACGTAGGTGCGCAGCGCAACCACGGCGTCACGGGCGTCGAAGGTGCGCATGCCCTTCTTGGTCATGCGCTCGACCTCGATCACCTCGGCGGCGAGGAAGGCCTCGACGGCCGCGGAGATGTCACCGGCACCGGGCAGGTCCAGACGCCACACGCTGGCCTGGAGCCGGTCGTGCAGCGCGCCACCGGGCGACTCCACACACTCCAGGACGTCCAGACCGGGCGGCAGCGAGGAGTCCATCAGCGCGAGGACCTCGGCCGGGTCGAGCACCTTGGCCAGACCGATCTCGACGTACTCGGCCTCGGAGGCCGAACCGGTCGGGGCGGCACCGGCGTAGGAGATGCGGGGGTGCGGGTTGAAGCCCGAGGAGTAGGCCATGGGCAGCCGGGCACGGAAGACGGCGCGCTCGAAGGCGCGCGAGAAGTCGCGGTGGCTGGTGAAACGCAGGCGTCCGCGCTTCGCGTAGCGAAGACGGAGTCGCTGGACGGGCGGGGCCTGCTGCTCGGGCTGGTTGCGCACCGGACAACGGTAGCCCGGCCGGGTCACCGCAGCCGATTCGACCTCACCCCGTGCGCTCGCCTACGCGCGCGCCGCCTTCATCACGGGGGTCGTGTAGACCCCACTGATGACGGTGCCACCGAGGAACTCGGTGAGGCGTTCGGCCTCCACCGCGAACGCCGCCGTGGCCGTCGCCGGGAGCTCCCGGTGACGGTGCTCGTCGACCACCACCCGGACCGTGGCGTCAGCGTCCTGCACCCAGCAACCCACGACGCGGCCGTTCCACCACGCAGTCGACCCGGCGTTGCCGTTGCGGTCGAAGTGCGCGGCCACGGCAGCGTCGTCGAGGTAGTGGGAGCGTCCCTTCCAGCCCATGACGGTGGGATCCAGGACCGGGAGCAGCGCCGCCCACTCCCCCGGTTCCGGCGCCGCCGATCCGCCACCCCCGGAGTCGAGGAGGCCGTCGTCAGGGAGGACCCAGCCCACGGTTCCCCCGTCTGAGTCATCTGTCGAGCCGAGCCTCACCTGCACCGCACCGACGTCGGCGAACGCCGTGCGCACCGCCGAGCGCGTGGCTCCCAACCACCAGACGACGTCGTCCTCGGTCCCCGGCCCGAAGCCGGCCAACCAGCCGCGGACCAGTGCGGCGTACCCGGCCCGTGCGTCACACCGAGCTGCCTCCGCGCGTTCCTGCGGGAGCAGCACGTCGGTGACTCCCCAACGGGGACGGGAGATCCGCCAGTGGCCTTCGTTGGCTGCGCGGACCAGGCGTCCCTGGGCTCCCAGGACGAGCAGCACCCGCGGACCCAGTGGTACTTCGGTGGCCCACTTCCCGCTGCCGACCTGCAGGCGTCGTGACAGGTCGGGGTGCAGCGTCGAGGACTCCGCAGCGTTGACCGTGCCACGGCGGGCCACCTCGGCGAGCACGACGGCGGAGACCTCGTCCCACCAACGCTGGGCGTCATCGGTGACGCCCGAGGCGACGAGTGCCTTGAACAGGGTGGCGGCCTGGGTGGCCGCGGTGCGGGACGCGGCACTGGCCCACACCGCAGGCAAGGTGGCGCGGTCGAAGGCGAAGAGAGTGCGACGCATCGCGAGCTGCTTCACCAGGATGCGCTCGGCCGGGTCGGCAGCGTGCAGGGCCTGCTCGACGTCGGTGAGGCCCACGCCGTCGACACGGGCTGCGACGGCCAACGGCACCGTGTAAGCCTCGGTGGCGTGCCAGGCCGTCATCACGGCGGTCGCGGCCGTGATCGAAGGATGGCGGTGGCCGGGGGCCAGCCCATGCCGGACCGCGATCAGGGCACGACGGGTGACGTCGGTGACGTGGAGCATGGATCCAGCATGCCTCTCACCCCCGACGGGTTCGCCCGTGCACCTCGACGTGACACCCGAGGGCGATGGGAGGATCACCGTGTGTCATCCCCCCGAAACTCCCCCACACCCCCCACATCCACCCCGTCCTCCGCCACCACCCCCACCGGCCTCCCTGTCTGGCTGGTCCTGGCCTGTCTGGTGCTGCTGGCCTTCAACCTGCGTCCGGCCGCCACGAGCGTCGGACCGGTCCTGGAGGAGGTCCGCGCCGGACTCTCGCTCTCCCCGACCACGACCAGCATCCTGACCTCGCTCCCGGTCTTCGCGTTCGCCGTCGTCGGCGGCCTCGCACCGTGGATCGCCCGCGTCGTCGGCCTGCACCGGGTCTCTCTCTTCGCGCTCGTGGCCGTCGTCATCGGCCTGGGCGCACGTGCCACCACTGACTCCGGCACGTTGTTCCTGCTCTGGACCGCACTGGCCGTCTCCGGCATGGCGTGCGCCAACGTCCTGGCACCGTCGCTGGTCAAGCTGCACTTCCCCGACCGGATCGGGTTCGCGACCTCCTGCTACACCACCGCGATGGCCACCGGCCTCACCCTCGCCTTCACCGCCACCGTCCCCGTCGCCGAGGCGGCCGGCACGTGGCGTTGGGGCCTGGGTGCCTGGGCCCTGGTCGCCGCCGTCGCCGTCGTCCCGTGGATCGCCCTGGTGGTCCGGGACCGCAAGCCCGCCGCCGCTGAGCGCACGATCACGTTCGGACAGGTCGCCCGCACCCCGCTGGGGTGGGCGCTGGCCGGCTTCTTCGGCGTCCAGTCCGCGATCGCGTACTCGATGTTCGGCTGGTTCGCCCAGATGTGGCGCGACACCGGGTACTCGGCCACCTACGCCGGTGTGCTGGTCGGCCTGATCGCCGCAGCGGGCATCCCCTGCTCGCTGGTGCTGCCCACCCTGCTGGCCCGGGTCAAGGACCAGCGGGTGCTGATGATGGGCGTCATCGCCTGCTACCCGATCGCGTTCGCCGGTCTGCTGGCCCTGCCGGGCCAGTACGGCGTCCTGTGGGCTCTGCTGCTCGGCGTCGGCGGCACCACGTTCCCCCTGATCCTGGTGCTGGTGAGCATGCGCGCGCGCACCGCTCCCGGCACGGCCGCTCTCTCCGGATTCACGCAGTCGGTGGGCTACCTGATCGCCACCCCCGGACCGCTCGTCCTCGGCCTGATCCACAACCACGCCGGGGGCTGGGTCGCCCCGATCTGGTTCCTGCTGGGCCTGCTGGTCCCGCTGGTCGCCCTGGCGCTGTACGTGGGTCGACCTGCCTACCTGGAGGACCAGGTCAGGACTCGCTGACCCCTCCCCCGCAGACACAGCGAAGACGCAGAAGGGCGCCACCCCGGCCGGGGTGGCGCCCTTCTGCGTGAAGTGCGGTGTGTCAGTCCTGCGGGGCTGCCTCAGCAGCGGCCTGCTCCTCGGCGTCCTTCTTGTCGGCCCAGCGACGCAGCAACGTGAAGACGCCGAACAGCGCCGCGACCAGCGCGATCGTGACGTAGACCATCGGGATGCCCTGGCGGTCGGCCCAGACGCCGATCAGGACGATGACGACCAGTCCGACCAGGAACATGCCGGCGACGAGGAACCCCACCACCATGCGTCCGGCGGTCGACTCGGCCGGCGTGACGCCGGGCGGGTCGGCCGGGAACAACGGCTTCGGGTCGCGGGAACCAGCGGCCACGGCTCAGACCACCGTCAGGGGCAGGAGACGCTGACCGGTGGGGCCGATCTGGATCTCGGTGCCCATCTCGGGGCAGACACCGCAGTCGTAGCACGGGGTCCAGCGGCAGTCCTCGACCTCGATGTCCTCACCGTTGGCCGCGGCGAGCGCGTCCTCCCAGTCACCCCACAGCCAGTCCTTGTCGAGACCGGAGTCGAGGTGGTCCCAGGGCAGGACCTCGTCGTAGTCACGGGCACGGGTGGTGTACCAGTCGACGTCGATGCCGGTGCCGTCGAGCGCCTTCTCGGCCGAGGTCATCCAGCGGTCGAACGAGAAGTGCTCGCTCCAGCCGTCGAAACGACCACCGTCACGCCACACCTGCTCGATGATCCCGCCGACGCGGCGGTCACCGCGGCTGAGGAGTCCCTCGACGATGCCGGGCTTGCCGTCGTGGTAGCGGAAACCGATCGCACGACCGTACTTCTTGTCCTCGCGGACGATGTCGCGCAGCTTCTTGAGACGCTCGTCGGTGGTGGGGTGGTCGAGCTGCGGGGCCCACTGGAACGGGGTGTGCGGCTTCGGCACGAAACCACCGATGGAAACGGTGCAGCGCACGTCGTTGCGACCCGAGACCTCGCGACCCTTCTGGATCACACGCTTGGCGAGGTCGGCGATGGCGAGGACGTCGTCGTCGTTCTCCTCGGGGAGACCGCACATGAAGTACAGCTTCACCTGACGCCAGCCGTGCGAGTACGCGGTCGCGACGGTGCGGATGAGGTCTTCCTCGTCGACCATCTTGTTGATGACCTTGCGCATGCGGTCCGAGCCGCCCTCGGGGGCGAACGTCAGACCGGAGCGGCGACCGTTGCGGGAGAACTCGTTGGCCAGGGTGATGTTGAAGGCGTCGACGCGGGTCGAGGGCAGCGACAACGAGACGTTGGAGTCCTCGTAGCGGTCGGCGAGGTCCTTGGCCAGGTCACCGATCTCGGTGTGGTCGGCCGAGGAGAGGGACAGCAGACCGACCTCGTCGAAGCCGGAGGCACGGATGCCGTTCTCGACCATCGCACCGATGGTGGTGAGGGAGCGCTCGCGGACCGGGCGGGTGATCATGCCGGCCTGGCAGAAACGGCAACCACGGGTGCAACCACGGAAGATCTCGACGCTGAAACGCTCGTGCACGGTCTCGGCGAGCGGGACCAGCGGCTTGGCCGGGTACGGCCACGCGTCGAGGTCCATCAGGGTGTGCTTGCGGATCCGGTCCGGGATGCCGGGACGGTTGGGGACGACGGCCTCGATCGCGCCGTCGGCGCCGTAGGTGACGTCGTAGAACGTGGGGACGTAGATGTTGCCGGTCACCGCGAGGCGACGCAGCAGCTCCTCACGGCCACCGGGACGACCCTCGGTCTTCCACTCGCGCACGACCTCGGAGATCGCGAGCACGACCTCCTCGCCGTCACCGAGCACGGCGGCGTCGATGAAGTCGGCGATCGGCTCGGGGTTGAACGCGGCGTGACCGCCGGCCAGCACGACCGGGTCGTGCTCACGACGGTCGGCGGCGTGCAGCGGGATGCCGGCCAGGTCGAGGGCGTTGAGCATGTTGGTGTAACCCAGCTCGGTGGAGAAGCTGAGACCGAACACGTCGAAGCCGCCGAGGGGACGGTGGGAGTCGACGGTGAACTGCGGGATGTTGTTCTCCCGCATCACCTTCTCCATGTCGGGCCACACGGCGTAGGTGCGCTCGGCGACGATCCAGTCGCGCTCGTTGAGCACCTCGTACAGGATCTGGACGCCCTGGTTGGGCAGACCGACCTCGTAGGCGTCGGGGTACATGAGTGCCCAGCGGACGGTCTCGCCCTCGGGCGCACAGTCCCACTCCTTGACGGTGGAGTTGAGCTCACCACCGACGTACTGGATCGGCTTGGAGACCGACGGAAGGTGCGGTTCGAGCAGGTGGAAGACCGACTCTCCGGTGGCGGGAGTGGTGACTTCTGCGCTGGACATGGAGACCTCGACGTGTCAGGAGCGGGACGACGTTCAAGGGTACGACGAAATTCTGCTTCGACCGCACCCGCCGTCGCGCTCCCCTACAGTGGCCGGTGTTTCCCGGCGGGGGCCGGAGCGGGGAGGGAACGAACGCCGATGTCCGAGCGTGGAGCAGAGCCGACCCGAGCCGAGGGCACCTCACCCGGCGTCGCCCCCACGACGCTCGACACGCCCCCTCCTTCGTCGCGTGCATGGTTCTGGGCGATCTGGACGCTCGGGCTCACGATGACGACGCTCTTCGCCGTCGTCGTCGCCGGCTCGCACCCTCCCGGCGTGATGCCCGACGTCTGGCTGGTCGCCACGGTGGCGTTCACCTGGCTGTGCATGGACTGGTCATCCTCCCGACTCCTGCCCCGGCCCACTCCCCTCTTCCTTCTCACCTTCGCCTGCCTGTCCGGGATCGGTGTCCTCACCGGCGTGCTGATGGAGGCCAGCGCTCTCGACACCCTGAGGTCGGCCGCCGGAATCCCGCTGCAGGCCGTCGTCATGGGGCTCGGCACCCAGGTGACGCGTCGGGCCATGAAGCTGGGCGAGCCCGCCTTGCTGCCCGACGCCGCCCCGTGGCGACGCGCCTGGGCCGGCTGGGCTCCGCACGAGGCGATCGACCTGGTGCCGCTGTCTGCGGGCGCGGTCCTCAGCGCACTGTTCTCACTGCTGGTCGGTTCGGTCCCCGGCGTCGACCTGTGGTCGCTGCAGGGTTTCGAGAACGTGCAGTGGATCAGCCACGTCGTGGTGGTCACCGTCGTCGGCGGGTCCGCGACCCTGATCATCTTCAGCACCTGGACCCCCGCCGATCTCGACCAGCCGTGGACCCGGGTGATCGGGGTGTGGCTGGCCTCGGTGAGTCTGCTCCTGTGGGTGCACAGCACCGGCGCGGTCACGATGGCGTGGCTCCAGGTGATCCCCACGATCATCATCGCCCTGACCTGTCGGGTCTGGGTGACGGCGCTCTTCTCGTTGCTGCTCGGCGCCGTCAGCGTCACCCTCTCCCCCCGCCTCAACAGCATCGAGGGACGTCCCGGCCCCGTCCCGCTGAGCACCGTCATGGACCTGATGGTGGCGGCACTGATCCTCGTCGCACTGACCCTGGCGTTCCTCAACCGTCGACGTGACGACCTGATGGACGACCTCCGGGTCGAGCGGGCCCGGACCTCGCGGCACCTGCAGGTGATGGAGACGGTCTTCGAAGCCATGCAGGAGGGAATCGTCGTGGTCGGTGAGAACCTCACGATGCGGTTCCACAACTCCGCCGCGGTCGAGCTCCTCGGCCGGCCGTTTCCCGCCGAACGGGGTGGCGACTGGACGGCACACTTCGGCCTCTCGACGCTGGACGGCCGCCCGGTCGGCGACCGTGACCTGTTCGAGGTCGAACACCTGGTGCTGCCCACCCCGGCCGGACGTCGGGTGCTGCGACAACGCACGCTGCGGCTCAGCGACCAGGCCGACGACGGCGTGATGGTGGTGCTGGTCGACGTCACCGAACAGCACCAGCGGATGGACGAGCTCTCCGGGTTCGCCGGCGTCGTGGCCCACGACCTGCGTGCTCCGCTCACCAGCCTCGAGGGATGGCTGGAGATGGCCCACGACTCGTTGCAGGACGGCGAGGGCGACGACGCGCTGGTGATGCTGGGGCGCGCCCGGTCCAGCAACCGCCGGATGCGACAGATCATCGACGACTGGCTCAACTACACCGTCCAGCGCCAGGGCACCCTGCACGAGATCGTGTTCGACCTCGTCGACCCCGTCAACGCCGTCGTCTCGCAGATGGCCGAGAACGGCCCGCACCGCTTCAGCATCGAGGTGCCACACCGGGTCGAGGCCGACCTCGCCACCGTGCGCCAGGTGCTGGCCAACCTGGTCGGGAACGCGTCGAAGTTCTCCCGGCCCGACACCATCCCGGAGATCGCACTGCGGTCCCACCGGACCGAGCCCGGATGGATCCGGGTCGACGTGGAGGACCGGGGCATCGGGCTCCCAACTGGCCAGGAAGAGGCGATCTTCGACGAGTACCGTCGCGGCACCGGCCCCGCGACCGCGGTCGAAGGGTTCGGCCTGGGCCTGGCCCTGTGCAAGCGGGTCGTGGAACGTCATGGCGGCACGATCTGGGCACGCACCAACCAGCACGGTGGGACGACGGTCTCGTTCACGTTGCCGGCCGCCGGCGCCGGCCCGGAAGGCGCCCTCGCGAGTGGGGCACCGGCCAGCACGCCCGCCCCCGCGCGGCGCGTCCTGACCTGAGGCGTGCACGACGTTGTCGGGATCACCGTCCCGCGCTTCCCGCACTCTCCGTACGCTGACCCGGGTTGTTCTGCGACGACAGGTCGCGGAAACCGACGGAAGGCGGTCCGACCATGTCCGTACAGACCGAGGGGTCCCCTGCCCGGGGGCGGGTCTCACGGTGGTTCGTCGGAGACCGCTGGTGGGCAGGTCTGACCCTGGCCTACCTGCTGACCCGGGTCACCGCGGTCGTGGCGTTCCTGGTCGCCGCGCGTGACCCGTTGTCACGTCCGCGGTCCTGGCGCGGCGACGAACCCGTCGACGCCTGGCGTCTGATGCACCAGGCGTGGGACGCCAACTGGTACACGATCATCGTGGAGGACGGATACCCCGAGACGCTCCCCCGTGGCGAGGACGGGAGGGTCTGGCAGAACCCGTATGCGTTCTATCCGCTCTACCCGATGACGGTGCGTCTGCTCTCCGCTCTGGGGCACGTCTCCACCGGCGCGGCCGCGATCGCGCTCAACACGGTGCTGGGGCTGGTCGCGGTGCTGCTGATGCGTCGTCTGTTGCTGGCCTACGCCCCGCAGTTGGCCAGCACCCGGCCGTGGTTCCTGTTCACCGCTCCGGTGGCGATGGCTGCGTTCCCTGCGGCTGGCGTCTTCTCCGCCAACTACAGCGAGGCCACCGCGATGGTGGTCCTGCTGGCCACCCTGCTGGCGTTGCAGAAGCAACGGTGGGGCTGGCTGGTCGTCGGGATCGTCGCCCTCGGCCTGGTCCGACCGTTGGCGGTCCCGTTGGGGCTGGTGATCCTGGTCCATTTCGCACCGAAGTTCCTCGCGCACTGGCGTGGCGACGGCGCGGACGACCCCGGGCGACGCATCTGGACTCCCGACCTGGCACGGTTCGTGGCGCTGGGGATGTTGTCGGTGGCCTCGGTGCTGCTGTGGCCCGTCCTGGTGGGTCTCCTCAGCGGCGAGGCCGACGGCCTGTTCCTGACCCAGGACGCCTGGAAGCGTCCGGGCGGCACCGAGACCACGGCCCCGTTCGCGGTGCTCACCGCGCAGGCCGGCAGCGGCTGGCTGGCCGCCCTCTGGGTGACCGGATGGATCGGCCTCTGTCTGGGCGGTGCCCTGCTGCCTGCGAACCGAGCACTTGGCCCGCAGTTGCACGCCTGGTCGCTGGGCTACCTGGTGTTCATCCTGGCCACCGTCGGGGTGGGTGGCTCGGGGACGCGGTACACGCTCTTCGCCCTCACCTTCCACACCTCGCTGGCCGCACCCGTGCGACGCGGATGGCAGGCCGCCCTGGTGGTGGCGGGCCTGCTCTGGTTCCAATTCGACTGGATCTCGACCCGCTGGAGTGGCGAGGGCCACGCACCCTGACGGGTCAGCCGCGGGAGAGGAACCGGGTCGGCAACGACGCCGCAGAACGCAGGTGGATGTTCTGAAGCAGGCCGACGGCCAGCATGCCGGCGAAGACCGACGAACCTCCGTAGGAGACGAACGGCAGCGGGACACCGGTGACCGGCATGATGCCCAGGCACATGCCGATGTTCTGGAAGGCCTGGAACCCGAACCAGCAGGCGATGCCCGCGGCGGCGACCCGACCGAACATGTCGTCCGATCCCGCGGCGACCAGCAGCGCCCGCCACACCACGACGCAGGCCAGCACCACCACGAGTCCGGCACCCACGAGTCCGAGCTCCTCACCGATCACGGTGAAGACGAAGTCGGTGTGCTGCTCGGGAACGAACCCGGACTGGGTCTGGGAGCCGTCGAAGAGTCCCTGGCCCCAGACGCCACCGTTGCCGATCGCGATACGCGCCTGCTCAGTGTTGTAGCCGGCCCCTCGCGGGTCGAGTCCGGGGTTGGTGAACGCCATGAAACGGTCCACCTGGTAGGCCTTGAGCACGCCGAGGCTGACCGCGGCGGCGGCAGCGGCAACCGCTCCGACGAGCAGGCCGACGAGCCACTTCCATGACGCCCCCGAGATCGCCAGGACGCCGAAGACGGTGGCGCTGAGGACGAGCATCGTGCCGAGGTCGGGTTGGAGCAGGATCAGGGCCGCGGGCAGCGCAGCGATCGCGAGCATGCCCAGGACGTCGGAGGAACGCACCGAGCGTCCTCCCCGCCCTTCGGATCGTTCCGCGGCGTAGAGCGCCATGCCCACCACGACGGCGACCTTGGCGAACTCCGAGGGCTGGATGGTCATGCCGCCCAGACGGATCCAGGACTGGGAGCCGTTGATCTCGGCGCCGGCGACCAGCACCAGCACCAGACCGGCGACCGAGGCCAGGTAGACCACCGGGGTGACGATCCGGACCCAGCGGTGGTCGGTGGCCATCACGACCACCATCAGCACAGTGCCGATGGCGATGTTGACCAGTTGCTTGCGCAGGAACGCGGTGGGGTCGGAGGTGTCGTGCGAGGTGCTCGACCAGATCGCGAGGGTGCCGACCACGAGAAGACCCGTCATCGCAGCCATCAGCACCCAGTCGACACCGGGCGAGCGGAGGGCCGGACGTTCACCCGATCGGAGGGCGGGACGCACGGAGGCGAGGTCGGTCATCGGCTCTTCCCCTTCTCCACCAGCGGGGGCAGGATCGTGCCGTCGGCGGAGAACCGCGGCAGATTGGCGTTGGGGGTGGTGCCCGGCACTGCTGCCTTGGCGCCCTTCGCCTCGCCGTCGACGACGCCGTACAGCGTCTCGTAGATCTTCGCGATCGAGTCACCGGTGGCACCCGAACCGGTGCCGGCCTGGCTGATCATCATCACCACGACGTAGTCCTCGGAGTACGACGCCACCCAACCGGTGGACTGCTTGCCGTAGACCTCCGCGGTACCGGTCTTGGATCGGATCGGGATCTCGTCGGTGGGGAAACCGCCCAGTTTCCAGGCCATCGTGCCGGCCGTCGAGACACCCTTGAGTGCGTTGTCGAGGAACGTCAGCGCCTTCTTCGACGTCGAGACCGTTCCCTGCACCTTCGGGGCGATCTCCTGGAGGACCTCGCCCTCGGGGCTGACGACGGCCTTGGCGACGCGGGGTTCGTAGAGGGTGCCGCCGTTGGCGATCGCGGCGTAGCCACGGGCCAACTGCAGCGGGGTGACCAAGGTGTCGCCCTGACCGATGGCGAAGTTCACCGCGTCACCGGCGCGGTAGGCGAAGCCCTCGATGCAGAACTCGCGGGAGAAGCGGTAGAGGAAGTCCGAGGTCTCGGAGTCGCGGGGCTTGTTCGAGATGCCGCAGTAGTAGTCCTTCTGCGACTCGTAGTAGGAACGCTTCCAGGTGCGGTCCGCGATCCGGCCCGACGCTTCACCGGGGAGGTCGACGCCGGTGGTGGCGCCGAAGCCGAAGTCCTTGGCGCCCTCGACGAGGGGGTCCTTGGCGTCGACGTCGGAGACGTCGGAGCCGTACTTCTTCCAGTAGTCGTGGCCGATCCGGTAGAAGAACGTGTTGCAGGAGACCTCGAGGGCCTTGGCGAAACCGATCACGCCGTAGGCACCGGACTCGTGGTTCTTGAAGTCACGGTTGCCGACGCGGTAGCTCGACGCACACGGCAGCCGGGTGTCGGTCGAGTAGCCGTTGCCGAGGGCAGCGGCCGACATGAACGGCTTCCAGGTGGAGCCGGGCGCGAACTGCCCCTGGGTGGCGCGCGAGAGCAGCGGGGTCCCGGCCTCCTCGGAGTAGAGGCGGGCGAGCTCCTTGGACGAGATCCCGTCCACCCAGACCTCGGGGTCATAGGTGGGAGCCGAGGCCATCGCGACGATCCGACCGGTCTTGGCCTCCATCACGACCGCAGCACCGGAGTCCGCGACGAACTTGCGCCCGGTGACGGAGTCGACGATGGTGCGTTGCTTCGCGATCGAGCGGGCCAGTTCCTTCTCCACGACGGCCTGGACCTTCGCGTCGACGGTGGTGACGAGGGTGTCGCCCGGGGTCGCCTCGACCTGGGAGTCGTCACCCTTGACCCGACCCATGTGGTCGACGCTGACGCGCTTGTACCCGGGCATGCCGCGCAGCCAGGCGTCGTACTGCTTCTCGACGCCGGCCCGGCCCACGACGGAGGCACCGTTGACGGAGCGGTCGTCCTTGGCCTTGGCCTGGGCGAACTCGTCTGCGGTGATCGGGCTCAGGTAGCCCAGGACGTGGGCGGCGTTGACGCCGAACGGTGAGGGGTAGGAGCGGACGTTCTGCTGCTCGGCCACCACGCCGGGGTAGTCCTCGGGCTGTTCGAGGACGCGCAGGGCGACGGCCTGGTCGACGTCGGTGGCCACCGGGACGGGCTGGAAGGCGGTGCCGTTCCAGCAGGTGCCGACCTCGGCGTTCTCCTTGCCGCAGTCGACGAGCTTGGCCTCCACCTCGGAGGCCTTCATCTCGACGGCGTCGGCCACGCGGGCGACCAGCTTGCCGCGTTCGTCGGCGGCGAGCTTGGCCAGCACCGAACGGTCGACCGAGACCACCCACGAGAGGCGGTTGGCCACCAGCGGTCGGCCCTGGGCGTCGACGACGAGACCACGCTGGGGCTGGACGACGATGTCGCGCACCGACTGGTCCGCGGCCATCGCGGCATAGTCCTCGCCCTCAGCGACCTGCAGGAACCACAGGCGTGCCAGCAGGGTGACGAAGAGGGTCAGGGCCAAGGTCTGGATGACCACCAGACGCAGTCGGCTGCGTTCGGCGGCCCGGGCTGCAGGTCGGTGCGGCGTGGTGCGGAGGGAGGCGTCCATCAGGGTCGCTCCCGCTCGCCGGCCGCCCCGAGACGGCGCAGCGCCAACATGGTCACCGGGAGCACGAAGGTGGCGCAGACGACGTCGAAGCCGACGCCTGCGCCGATCACGGCCAGCATCTCCCCCGTCGACGTCTCCGGGTCGGAGAGCAGCATCCCGGTGAGTGCGAAGACGGACGATCCGATGAACGACGCGGCGGCAGCGGTCAGCACCGACTGCAGCCAGGTGGGACGGGTGCCGCGACGGGCAGAGGAGGCGAACCACGCCACCAGGACCAGGGACAGCGCCCAGCGTCCGGCGGTGTGGTCGGCCGGCGGGACGAGGTCCATGAGCAGACCGCCCACGAAACCGAGCGCCATCGCGAACCGCGGGGAACGGGTCAGGGCTGCGGCGACCACGACCAACAGGACGAGGTTGGGCACCACGCCCTCCCAGGCCAGGTGCGGCAGCAGCGAGATCTGGAGGGCGAGCGCCACCACGACGGCGGCGACCGCGAACGCTCCACGGGCCAACGTCATCCGATTCCTCCGTCCGCACGGACCTTGGCCCGGTCGCTCTGGGTGCCGGCCTCGACCACGACGCCGACGACGTCGAGGGTGGAGAAGTCGACGTAGGGGTCGATCACGGCGCGCTGGGACTGCTCGCGCACGCTGGAGTACACCTCGGTGACCTTGCCGACCGGGACACCGGCGACGTAGGGACCGGCGCCGTCACTGCCCCAGCTGACGACGCTGTCGCCCTGGGACGGGACGTGCTTGGGGTCGAGGAGTTCGAGGTCGAGACGTCCTTCGCTGCCCAGGACGCCGCGGCCCTTGAGGAACCCGACCTCCTTCGAGCGGCCCAGTCGGCCACCGACCACCGACTCGGGGTCCACGATCAGCAGCACGGTGGCGTTGCGGCGGGTCGCTCGCAGCACCCGGCCCACCAGGCCGTCAGCGTTGAGGACGGTCATGTCGGGACGGATCCCGGCCTCGCTGCCGGCGTCGATCGTCACGGTGCTGCCGAAGGACTGCGCCGCGCCGTAGCCGATGACGCGGGCCGGGACCAGGGTGCGTCCCAGGTCGGCGGCGGCGCGGGTCAGGGCGTCGTACTCGGCCAGACGGGCGGCGTCGTGGTCGGCGGTCGCGACCTGCTGGCGCAACGTCGCGTTCTCCTTGCGGAGCGCGTCGTTGTCGTCCTGCAGGGCCGCACGGCTGCGGAAGTGGTCGCCGACGGCGGTGAAGGGGCGCACCGCGGCGTCGGTCACCTTCTCCAGCGGGCCGAAGGCGGTGCCGGCGACCTCACGGACGGGTTCGAGGACGGAGTCGTCGCCCCCGTTGTGGTCGAGGACGACGAGGGTGAGCGAGGCGAGGACGAGCGCGACGAGGGTGGTGCGGGGGCCACGCCCACCGTCGTCCAGGCCACGCCAGCGCCTCTCGGTGGAGGGACGCGCCATCAGTACCTCCGGGTGTCGGAGAGGAGGACCTGCTGCAGGGCCTCGAACTCCTCCACGCAGCGACCGGCACCGTAGGCGACCGACTCGAGCGGGTTCTCCGCGACGTGCACGGGCATCCCGGTCTCGTGGCGCAGGCGCTCGTCGAGGCCGCGCAGCAGTCCGCCACCACCGGTGAGGACGATGCCGCGGTCCATGATGTCGCCGGCCAGCTCGGGCGGCGTCTGGTCGAGGGTGTGCCGCACGGCGTCGACGATCGCGGAGATCTGCTCCTCCAGCGCGTGACGCACGTCGGCGGTCGAGACCTGGACGGTGCGCGGCAGACCGGAGACCATGTCGCGGCCGCGGATCTCGGCGTCGATCTCCTGCCCGAGCGGGAACGCCGACCCCAAGGAGATCTTGACCTCCTCCGCGGTGCGTTCGCCCAGCATCAGGGCGTGCTCCTTCTTCATCCACTGCACGATCGCGGCGTCGAGGTCGTCTCCGGCGGTGCGGACGCTGAGGGAGGTCACGATGCCGCCCAGGGAGATCACGGCGACCTCGGTGGTGCCACCGCCGATGTCGACGACCATGTTGCCGGTCGCCTCGTGCACCGGCAGGCCGGCACCGATCGCCGCGGCCATCGGCTCCTCGACGACGTAGACCCGTCGGGCGCCTGCCTGGTAGGCGGCCTCCTTGACGGCGCGCTGCTCCACGGCGGTGATGCCGCTGGGAACGCAGATCACCATCCGGGGCTTGGCGAAGTAACGACGACGGTGCACCTGCTGGATGAAGTGACGCAGCATCTGTTCGGTCGCGTCGAAGTCGGCGATGACGCCGTCCTTGAGCGGCCGGACGGCCTTGATCGACTCCGGGGTGCGACCGACCATGCGCTTGGCCTCGTGGCCCACGGCGATGACCTCGCCGGTGGTGGTGTTCATCGCCACGACGCTGGGTTCGTCGAGGACGACGCCCTTGCCGCGCACGTACACCAGCGTGTTGGCCGTGCCGAGGTCCACCGCCATGTCGCGGCCGATGAGGCTGTTCGCCATGTAGTCCGAGCCCTCGCTGGTCGATCGGGGGAAGAACGGCCGTGGGAGGTCACGACCGCTGGCCCAAGCCTAGGTTTCAGCCACCCCGCATCCGTGGAGGACACGCGGCCGTCACACCTGTGGGTGCCTCCGCTGCTGCTGCGGCACTTCCCCTCTCAACGTTCGTCAGGCGAGGAAACACTCCGCTCTACCAGGCGACGTTCCTTGACAATGCTGGCGGTCAGGATCATGTCGCCGAACTCCTCACGCGCACGCTCCTTCAACCCCGGCGCGAAGTGGTACAGGCTGCGTCTCTTGGGATCCAGCCCCGGTTGCACCAGCCACGGGTCGAGATCGCGGGCGGTCACCAGGAAACGGTCCGGAGCGACCTCCTCCACCAACCAGTTGCCCAGGTCATGGGCCTTGTCGAGGTGTGCCGTGGTGAGCAGCTGCAGCGGCTGGGCATCGACCACGTAGTCGGCCATCAGGTGACGGGCCATTCGCTCGTGGCCGTCGTCGATGAAGGGCCAGTTGGCGCTCTCCTCCTGTTTCGAGCCTCCCTCTGTCCACGCGACGTAGCCGTAGTTCAGTGCGCTCGGGTTGAAGAGCATCAACTGGGTGGCGAGATCGAACTGCTCACGAGCGCTCAGCGTGGGGTCCTGGATCTGGCCGAAGGCCCGCCCCAACGGGCGGACGGTGATGTGCCGGAACCGATCTGGCGATCGGCGGCTCTCGAAGGTCATCGAGCCGCCGCGTCTGATCGCCTCCACCACGGGGGTCTCGTCATGGACCAGATCGAGACACTGCACCCACCAGTCGACGCCCCTGCGCAGATGGATCTCACCTCGGACCTGCTGGATCCAGTCCAACGCGCACCGGGCGAACTCGCGCGTGGGTTCCTCGGCCACCGCCCAGCGCATGTTTCTCGTCACCGGGTCCATCGTCGTCAGGTCGTCCGTCGGCAGATACAGCGTGCTGGAGGCGAAGAACGAGCCGGCGAACCCGCGACCCTTACCCTTCGGAGGCCCACCTCGTACCTGCCCGTCGGCGAATCTGCCGAACGTGGCCACGAACAACTCCAGCCACTCCAACGCCTCGTCGACGTCGTAGGTCTCCGTCACAACCGCGCTCCACCCGTACGGAGTCAGGAACCACTCGCCCGCGCACGGCGACCGCTGTGCATCTGAGGCCTGGGCCATGGTGTCGGAGACGCCCTCGCCGATGTCGGTGATCGACTCCAGGTCGGGCATGTCGATGCCCCACTCATCCACGTGCAGGTAGAAGCGGAGCCGCCCCGGCAGATCCTCGTAGCCGGGATACCAGTGCTTCTTGAGGCCAGCAACGTCCAAACCAATCACAACTGTTCTCCCACTTCCAGTGGACCAGTTCCGTCCTCCGCGCGCTCATCTTGTCGCACCGCCGGTGACCAGTGGGGGGATTCAATGCAGGAGTGAATCCCACTGGGTTGCGTTCCGCTTGATCAGTCAGACTGGGAACGCTGGCCAGGTTCACGAATGCGATGCATGATCGGGCGGTGCGGATCGCTGCGACCGCGAGCACGCGCCGCCCGCACCGTGTCCTTCGTGAACTCCATCGACCACTCCCCCGGAGCGTCCGTGTCACCGTCCGCGCATCTTCCCGCCTCCGCCACCGAGAGCGTCCACCGATACGACGTCGCGGTGACCCGACTCTGCTTCGTCGCGGCCTCGGCGAACTTCCCCGTGCGGCACGTCCCCGAGGTGTTCGTCGGCACTCTCTGAGAGCAGCCTGTGAAGGCCCGAAGCGGATGACGTGCCTCTGGTGCAGCGGGCTCGCCCGGTTCTAGGTTGGCGTCATGACAACTTCTGACGGCAGCCCCCTCGACGACCTCGTCTCCCGTCTCTCGATCCCCGATCTCGCCGCACGCCTGGGCAGCGATCCCGCGAAGACGCGGGAGGCGGTCACCGTCGCTCTGCACGCCCTGCTGGGCGGGATGAGCGCGAACGTCCACGATCCGGCCGGCGAGGCGTCGTTGGCCCGGGCGGTGGCCCAGCATCCCCCGCTCGACGCCGTCACGGTGGGCGACGTGGACCCCACTGACGGCGAGGCGATCACCCAGCATGTCTTCGGTGACGCCCGCGAGCAGGTGGTGCAGCGTCTGGGCGGGATCAACGGCCTCGACAAGGGCCTCGTCACGAAGCTGCTGCCGATCCTGGCGCCACTGGTGATGAGCTACCTCGCCAAACGGGTCGGCGGCGCTGCCGCGGGCAACAGTGCTGCCTCCGGCGGCGGTGTGCTGGGACAGGTGCTGCAGTCGGCACTGCGGGGTGCGGAGTCCTCGGGCGCCTCAGGTGGTCCCGCGCCCTCGATCCTCGACGTCCTGGGCGGACTGCTGGGCAGCGGTCGACGCCACTGAACCCGCCTCCAGAGCCACGACAACGCAGCAGGCCCTCACCCGGTGCGGGTGAGGGCCTGCGGCGTGGTGCGAGCGAACTCGCGACGTCGTGCGCCGTGGGTCAGTGGTGTCCGCCGCAACCGCAACCGCCGGCCGACGACTTCGTCGGGAGCGCGGAGGGTGCGGGTGCCTGCACCGGCTTGACCGGGGCATCGGGGTCAGCCTTGACCCGATCGGCCAGACGCTTCGCGGCGTGCAGGACGAGCGGAGCCTCCTCGGCGTCGGCGGCCAGCTTCTCCGGGACGCCTCCCCCGAGCAGCGCGACCGGCTGGGTCAGCCAGGCCCATGCGTTCCACGGATCCATCCCGGCCCCGAGCAGGTGCTCCAGGACGCCGACGAGCTCGGCGCGGACCTCACCGGCGGCGTCGAGCTGGAACGCGGGGATCCGGGTCTCGGCGCCGGTGGTGACCACCAGCAGTTGGTGGGCGTTGGACGCCTTGGCCACCGCGAACCGGGTGGCGTTCAGGGTCGCGTCACGGACCTCGGCGAGCGAGGCGTGGTCGTGGGTGAGGGTGCCGAGCAGTTCCTTGCGGACCTTGGCCCGGCGGGCCAGCAGGACCAGGGCCAGCGGGACGGCGTGCTCACGCTCGTCGCCCTGCTGACGCAACTGCTCCTCCAGCGCCGACACCTCGGCGTCGCTGAGCGGCTCACCGGTGGCGCGGGCCTGCCAGTGCGCGCGGCCGTCGTGGCCTCGGATCACCTTCGGCAGGCCGGCGTCCTCGAGCTGGTCGAGGAGGCCGAGGCCGTCGAGCCAGTCGGCGAGCCGGTCCGCGGGACGGATGTCGGAGCTGGTGGTGCTCATCAGAGGTTCGGGAACCAGAGCGCGATCTCGCGGGCGGCCGACTCCTCGGAGTCGGAGCCGTGGACCAGGTTCTCGCGGTTGGAGAGCGAGAGGTCGCCGCGGATGGTGCCCGGGGCAGCCTTGCGACCGTCGGTGGAACCGTTCAGGGTACGGACCACGTCGATCGCCTCGTCACCCTCGAGGACCAGCGCGACGAGCGGACCCGACGTCACGAAGGTGCGCAGCGGCGGGTAGAAGTCGCGCTCGACGTGCTCGGCGTAGTGGGCGTCGGCCTGGGCGGCGTCGATGGTGCGGAGCTCCATGGCGACCAGCGAGAGGCCCTTGGCCTCGAAGCGGGAGAGGATCTCGCCGACGAGGCCGCGCTTCACGGCGTCGGGCTTGAGCAGGACGAAGGTGCGCTGGGTCATGGGACCCAGCCTAACGACGCTGGACGTCGTCGCCCATTCCCACCCTGCGGACACCGTCGTCGTCAGCGACGTGCCTCACGACGTGGGCCGGGACCGGCGCTTCGTTGTCCGCAGCGTCGACAGGGTCGCCGAGGACTCGCTGCACCGGTACGACGCCCGCCCATCCCCCGGCCGCGACGTCGTCCTCGTCGTCGACAGGATCACCGGCCCGCATCTTCAACGACGCTTCGGCCAGCGGCACCGCGAGCACGCACGTGGCCGCCATCTCCTTGCGCGTGCTGGGGCGCAGGTGCATCGCACGCCCCGGCACCACCTGGTCGACGAGGAGGTCCAGGGCCCGCACCTTCTCCGGGCCCTCCGGCACCACCCGAGGTCGTCCCACCACCACGGCACAGCGGTAGTTCATCGAGTGATGAGTGGCCGAACGGGCCAGGACCAAGCCGTCGAGTTCAGTGACGGTGACGCAGACGTCGGATCCGTCGGCCAGCAGACGACGCACCCATACTGCACCCACCGAACCGTGGAGGTAGAGGGTGCCGCCCTCGTCGGGACCCTCGATGTCCAGCGCCGGCAGGCAGGGCAGGACGACGGGGTGCGTGCCCATGTCGATCCCCACGTGGGCGAGCAGCGCCTGGGCGAGCAGGTCGTGCAGGGCGTCACGATCCTCGATTCCGCGATGACGTCCCCGGGTCAGGGTCGTCCGTGGAGTCGACTGGAGGGGCGGGGCGGGCTGGAGGGGCGGCGCCGTGCGGGCAGGAACGATCGAGGTGGGTGCGGTGTGCATGCTTCAATCCTGATCCGGAAGTGGTCCGTACACCCGTGCCACTTCGCGTGCTTCTGTTCAGACCATTCCTCGGCAGGTGTCCCCCGTGCTCACTCCTCAGGTCCCTGTGGTGGTCGACCTCGACCGCTCCCGGCCCGAGCCCCTTCCCGTACAGCTGGCCGACGCCGTGCGCCGGCAGGTGCTCGACGCGACCCTGCGTCCCGGCGACCGCCTGCCCAGCACCCGGGCCTTGGCCGCCGACCTCGCTGTCTCCCGCGCCACCGTCGAGAGCGCCTGGGACCAGTTGCGCGCGGAGGGCTGGATCGACTCGCGCCACGGTTCGGGCACGCGCATCAGTACCGGGCCTGCTGACGCAGCGCGCCGGCCGCGAACCACGCACCGTCCCCACAGCGTCGCGACCGGCGGTCCCTTCGCGTCGGGCGATCTCGTTCCCATGGACGCTGGCACGCCGTGGCGTCCGGAGCCGCTTCCCCGTTCTCTTCACGCAGGCTGGCGCCGTGCCTGGCGGCGGGTCAGCGACACCTCTCCCCCACGCGGGTACGACGACCATCGTGGTCTGCCGCTGCTGCGCCGAGCCCTGGCCGAACGCATCGCACGGGAGCGAGGCCTCGCCGTGGACGCTGATGACGTCCGGGTGAGCGGAGGTACCACCGCCGGGCTGCGTCACCTGTTGACGGCGCTTCCTCCCGGGCCGGTGGGGATCGAGGATCCCGGGTACCGGGCCGCGGTGGCGACCGTGCTGGCCGGCGGCCGCACCGTGGTCGACCTCCCGGTGCCCCGCCGCCCCGGTGCGTCGTTCCGGCCGTCTCTCGACGGGCTCGCGGCTGCCTACGTGACCCCCGCGCACCAGCACCCGTTGGGGCGCGTGATGTCGGCCGAGGAACGGCTCGCGCTGGTGGGCGAGGCCGAACGTCACGGCGCCGTCGTGGTCGAGGACGACTACGACTACGAGCTGCGTTACGACGTCGCGCCGCTGCCGGCGCTCACCGCGTTGGCCCCCGACCAGGTGGCACTGCTCGGCACCGCCTCGAAGTCGGTGATGCCGTCACTGCGTCTGGGCTGGATGGTCGCCCCTGATCGACTCATGGACGACCTGGACGCCTTCCGCGCCCTCACCCACGACACCCCGCCCTGGGCAGTGCAGGCGGTCTTCGCCGAACTGCTGCTGGAGGGACACGTCGACGCCGTGGTGCGTCAGGCCCGACGCGCGTACGCCGAGCGGGCACCGCGTGTGGTGGCGGCGCTCTCCCCGTACGCAGAACTGGCGGGACCGGTGGCGGGGATGTACACGACGTGGCTGCTCGAGGAGGACCGCGCCGTGGCGGCCCGGGCGGCAGCCGAGCGGGCCGGCTTCGGCGTCAACCTGCTCTCGGCCTACTGCCGCACCGCCGGGCTCTCCGGTCTGGTGGTCGGTTTCGGTGGGCCCGACGACGACGAACTCGACCGCGCCCTGAACGCACTGACGTCCGCACTCGACTGAGCGAGCACGGACGTCAGGGACGAATCAGGGACTGACCGGGATCAGGCCTTGAGAGCGTTCTGCTCGGCCACCCACGCGGTCCAGGCCTCGCGCTTCTCGCGCTCGATCTTGCGGCCCAGGGCGTCGGAGCCGAACCACAGCAGCGCGAAGACGCCGCCGAGGAAGAACATCACCGGGATCCAGAAGCCGACCAGGATCGAGGCGACCTGGATCGCACCGCCCAGCCAGTAGCCCCACTCCTTGCGGAGCAGGCCGGCGGTGAGGAACGACAGCACGCACAGGCCGACGCCGACCACCCAGGCCAGGACAGTGTTGACCTCGGTGACACCGATCAGGACCGGCGTCATCAGGCCGTAGGCGATCGCACCGAGGCAGAGCACCGCGGCGCAGAGACCACGACGCGGAGCCTTGCGGAGCTCCTTGGCTGCGATCTCCTCGGGGGTACGAGTGTCGACGGCCTCGTCGACTCCCTCGTCACCGTCGGTGCCCAGGGTGGGGTTCTCGAGCTCGGCCTGCTGCTCGGGCTGGTTGCTCACTGGTCGTCCTCGTCGTCGTTGTTCTGGTCGTTCCCACCGCGGGCGTCGGCAGCGGCACGCTCGTCCATCGCGAAGATGTCGTCGGCGTCGATGTCGCCGTCGGAGTCGAGGCCGAACTCGCCGATGAAGCGTGCCACCGGGTCCTCGTCCTCGTGGCGCGGTCCGCGCACCGACTTCGCACCCGCGAAGGGGTCGATGTCGAGACCGGAGTCGAGGTCGCCGTCGGTGACCGCGGCGGCCTGCATGGCGCGCAGCATCGACGGGGAGATCTCGGGGGCGTCGGGGATGGCGTTGGGGTCCTTGGCCGGGGCAGCCTCGCGGCCCTCGGGGCGGATCATCGCGCGGGCCTCGCCGATGGTGACCACCGAACCCGTCACCAGGACGCCGCCGGCGCCCATCGCGTCGCCGTAGGCCTGACCAGCCTCGGCCAGCGCCGCGGCGTAGTCGATCGCGGAGGCGAGGTCGGGGAGCACCGTGACGCGGGACTCGCCGAAGATCTCCTTGGCGACCTCGCCCAGGTCCTCGGCCTTCATCGACCGCGGGGTGGAGTTCTGGGTGACGACGAGGTGGGCCATGTGCGGCTCGAACGCGGCGAGCACGCCCTCGTAGTCCTTGTCGCCCATGACGCCGATGACGCCGATGAGCGGGTCGAAGCCGAAGGCGTCCTCGATCGCGGCGGCCGAGGCCTCGGCGCCGTGCGGGTTGTGGGCGGCGTCGAGGACGATCGACGGCGAGCGACGCACGACCTCGAGACGACCCGGCGAGGTGACGCGGCCGAAGGCCTCACGGATGATCTCGTCGGAGAGGTCGTGCTCACCGAGCAGCGCCTCGACGGCGGCCAGCGCGACCGCGGCGTTCTGTGCCTGGTGGGCACCGTGGAGCGGGATGAAGACGTCCTCGTAGCGGCCACGCAGGCCCTGCAGGGTGACGACCTGGCCACCGACGGCGGCGACCCGGTTCACGACGCCGAACTCCATGCCCTCGCGGGCGATGGTGGCGCCGACCTCGGCGGCGCGCGCGATCAGCACCTCCGCGGCCTCGGGGGTCTGCTGGGCCAGGATGACCTGGGCACCGGGCTTGATGATGCCGGCCTTCTCGGTGGCGATCGCGGCGATGGTGTCGCCCAGGTACTGGGCGTGGTCGAGGGCGATCGGCAGCACGACGGCAACCTGGGCATCGATCACGTTGGTGGCGTCCCAGCCTCCGCCCATGCCGACCTCGACGACGGCGACGTCGATCGGGGCGTCGGCGAACGCGGCGTAGGCCATGCCCACGACGGTCTCGAAGAAGGAGAGCGGGTGCTCCTGGGTGGAGTCCACCAGGTGCGTGAAGGGTGCGATGTCGTTGAAGGCGTCCACGAAGGCCTCGTCGGAGAGCGGCTCACCGTCGATCGAGATCCGCTCGCTCATCTTCTCGACGTGAGGGCTGGTGAAGCGGCCGGTGCGCAGCTCGAGGGTCCGCAGGATCGTGTCGATCATCCGCGAGGTCGAGGTCTTGCCGTTGGTGCCCGTCAGGTGCACCGACTGGTAGGCCTTCTGCGGGTCGCCGAGGAGCTCGACGAACGCCTGGATGCGGTCGAGCGAGGGCTCGAGACGGGTCTCGGGCCAACGCGACAGCAGGGCGTCCTCGACCTCCGCGAAGGTCTGGGCGTAGCGGGGGCCGTCGAAGGATCCAGAAGAGGTGCTCATCGCCCCCGAGTCTAGGCGGTGGCGTCGAGCGGCCCCACTCCGCGCGACCGGCCGCATACCCCATCTGAGGGACCGCACTCCGATCCCTCCGTGCGGCGGCGTGGTTCGGGGCACACTCGCTGCGACGTGCCGAGCCACGGGGGCTCAGCACCACGAGGGGAGCCCGCCCACCATGACCTCGCACCTCCGCACGCGTACCGCAGCCCTGACAGCTGTCCTGCCCACCGCCCTGGCCGGCGCCACCGCCTCAGCAGTGCTCATGGCCCCTTCTGCGACGGCCGCCGTCAAGGGCACCGCCACCGTGAGCGCGTCGTACGCGTGCACGATCCCGCTGCTGAACCAGAAGTTCGACCTCCCGGTCGACTTCACCGTCACCGCGTCCGGATCAGGCAGCACGACGACACTGACCGCGTCCGGCGGCCGTCCCACGCTGCCCCTGGACAGCGCGCTGAACATCACCAAGGTGACCTCCACCCTCACGGCGTCGGTCAACGGGACGTCGACCACACTGACCGGGTACGTGGCGTCGCTGACCGCCACCCCGAACGTGCCCATCGACCTGCCGTCCCTCACCGGCAGCGCCACCGCTCCCGGCCCCACGTTGACCTTCACGCCCGGCGCCTTCTCCATGGCGTTGACCGCCTACGGATTCCCCGCGACGGTGTCGTGCACCCCGAAGACCACACCGACGACGGTGACGATCGGCACCACGTCGACCCCGACGCCGACCCCGAAGCCGACCCTGACTCCGCAGCCGAAGCCGAAGGTCACGCCGGTCCGTCTGGCCGTGAAGCCGAAGGCCGCCAAGGTCGCGCGCGCCGTCGTCGCGAAGAAGGGCGCGAAGGCGCGCCTCACCGTCACCCTGCGCAAGGGCGCGAAGCACACGGTCGCTCCGGCCGGCACGGTCGTGGTGCGGGTGGACGGGAAGAAGGTGCGCACGGTGACCACCCGCAAGGCCCGCTCGTTCACGGTCCAACTGCCGAAGTCGTTGAAGAAGGGCAAGCACCGCGTCGCGGTCACCTTCACCCCCACCGCGGGCGCACGCGCAAAGGGTGTGGGCACCGGGACCGCGAACGCCACCGTGCACGTCACCCGCTGAGCGGCGCGTCGCCCTCCGACGGCACGACGCGAAATATATGATCCGCGCGTCGTGCCGTCGCCGTGACAGCACCCGTCGTCAGGAGCAGCAGTGCACATCGGTGTGGTCATGGGAACGGGGCACGGCAGTGACGGCGCGACCGGACGTCTGGTGAACGAACTCCTCGACCGGGTGCGAGGCATCGTCCCCGACGTCGAGGTCAGCACCGTCGACACCGACTCGCTCGACCTCGGCCCGTCGTGCGCCGCCTGTCTGGGCTGCATGACCGCGGGCGAGCAGAGCTGCCCCAACTTCTCCTCCGCGGCCCGCGCCGCACGACTGATGGAGGAGGCCGACCTCGTCGTCTTCGCCACACCCGTGCACTCCTTCCACGTCTCGGCGACGATGAAGCGGTTCGTGGACCACTTCGCCTACCTGATCCACCGCCCCGCCCACGTCGGGAAGCCGTGTGTGCAGATCTCCACCGCCGCCGGGGCCGGCCACGACCAGGCGCTCGGGTACCTGAAGTCCGCCACCCGACGCTGGGGCTTCCACACCGTCGGTCAGCTCGGAGTCAACGGCCCCGGTCTGAAGAAGGCGCCCTACCGGGCCAAGGTCGACGCGGCCCTCGACGAGCTCGCCGCCAGCGTCGTGGACCAGGCTCGTAACCCGGTCGAGCCGGCCCCCACCGCGGCGGACCTGATCGGCTTCCGGGTCGCGCGGCTGCTGGTGGAGAGCGGACGCGACGAAGGCCCCGTCGACGCCGCCTACTGGGACGAGCGCGGCTGGTTCGACGCCGACTGGTTCACCGACCGCAAGCTGCCGTGGTTCGCGAACCGGCTCGCCGCCACGGTGGAGAAGAAGATCCGCAAGGGCATCGCCGAGGGCTCGGCCAACCCGTACCAGGGCTGACCCCGCCCCGTGACGTGTCACACCTGCACCATGCGTCACTTGGGGGATAACGGCCACGCGTCACTTCCCCGCGGCTAGCATCGAGTCCCCCGGGAGGCCTCCCGGGGGAAGCGCCGCCACCAGGGAGTGCAGCATGAGCGAGCCCGCCTTCGGAACCGTGTCCCCCAGCGCCCCCGCGGGCGAGAACTGGGTGACCTCCCTGTGGCAGGAGATGTTCACCGCCGACACCACCTCGATGCTCGACGGCACCGTCAGCGTCACCAACATCGAGCAGCCGGCGCTGTGGCAGTTCGTGCGCCAGATCGCACTGGAGAGTGGGTTGACGACGCCCGACGCCCTGCGCGTCGTCGGCAACGCCCACGTGACGACGCACGAGGAGCCCTACATCCTCGACATCGGCGTCCCGATGCTGCTCGCCCTCGACCAGGGCGACCTGGCCGAGGTCGTCACCCGGGTCATGACCGAGCGCGACCACGGCGCACGGCCCGCCGCCGAGGAACCGTCGGGCAAGTCCCGCGGCGGCCTCTTCTCGCGACTGCGCGGTGGCACCCAGGACGAACCGGCCCGCGCCACCCGCCCCTCGGGCACCCAGAAGCTCGAGTCGGCCATCCACGAGGCCACCCAGTGGTGGATCGACGAGTTCGTCCACCCCGACCTCACCGACAACCTCGTCCCGCGCCCGGTCTACCTCGGTCTGGCCGAACTGCTCGCCGAGCGCGGCATGGAGATCGCCGACGCGGCCGAGCTCGAGGCCCGTCCCGACATCCCCGGCAACCCCGCCGCCAGCGACCCCGCACTGTTCCTGCTCTCCGACGCCGACGCGCTCTTCGAGAACGTCGCCGACGCGGGTCTCCCGCCCGGCACCGGCGAGTTGGAGTGGGAGGACGCGATGGCACGCTGGACCAACCGTCGTTCGCGCGCGTCCTCCATCATCCTGTTCCGTTCCGCCTCCCCCACCGTCTCGACGCTGTGGGAACTCCTCGACCTCGTGGAGCAGGGTCACCTGCGCTCGCGGGTGGCCAACGCCCTGCGTTCGGACGCCGTCACCGTCGAGGACTGCGTGTTCCTCCTCACCGGCGTCCTGTGCGACGCCCTGGCCGACGTCGGCGCCGGCATGCTGACCTGCTCCTGGGGCGGCGTGATGGACCTGGTCAGCGAGACCGAAGGCCCCCTGGACCTCGCCGGTGTGGCCCGTCAGGTGGTTCTCGACCCCACCGTCGTGCCGTTCCTGCGCGACATCCTGCGGGAGTACCAGGTGGCCCCCACCTGGTCCCCCACCGACGACGGAACCGGCGACGACCGTGCCCTCAAGGCCTTCCTCGCCGCGCCCGGCGAACGGCAGGCCCCCGGAACTGGTTTCCTCACCCGACTCTGAGCCTCATACACTGCAGGGCATGACTGAGAACTCAAGCCCCGAGGTGACCACGCCGACGTCCGCACCGCGCGCCGTCGTCGTACCGGAGAAGCCGGCACTGGAGGGACTCGAGGCCAAGTGGGCCGAGCGTTGGAAGGCCGACGACACCTACGCCTTCGACCGCACCCAGCCGCGCGAGAACGTCTACTCGATCGACACCCCGCCGCCGACCGTCTCCGGTTCGCTGCACGTGGGCCACGTCTTCTCGTACACCCACACCGACCTCATCGCCCGCTTCCAGCGCATGCGCGGCAAGACCGTCTTCTACCCGATGGGTTGGGACGACAACGGTCTGCCGACCGAGCGTCGCGTGCAGAACTACTTCGGTGTGCGCTGCGACCCCTCGCTGCCCTACGACGCCGACTTCACCCCTCCGGCCAAGCCGGACCCGAAGAAGCAGATCCCGATCAGCCGCCCGAACTTCATCGAGCTCTGCGACCAGCTGGTCGCCGAGGACGAGAAGGTCTTCGAGTCGCTCTGGCGCACGCTGGGTCTCTCGGTCGACTGGAACCAGCAGTACACGACCATCGGCAAGCGCGCCCAGGCCGTGAGCCAGCGCGCCTTCCTGCGCAACTACGCCCGCGGTGAGGCCTACCTCCAGGAAGCCCCCACCCTGTGGGACGTCACCTTCCAGACCGCTGTGGCCCAGGCCGAGCTGGAGGCCCGCGACTACGCCGGCGCCTACCACCGCGTCTCGTTCCACACGCCCGACGGCGGCACCATCGAGATCGAGACCACCCGTCCCGAGCTCCTGCCCTCCGCGGTCGCCCTGATCGCCCACCCCGAGGACGAGCGCTACCAGGCTCTCTTCGGCACCACCGTCACGTCGCCGATCTTCGGCGTCGAGATCCCGGTCGTCGCCCACGCCGGCGCCGAGATGGACAAGGGTGCCGGCATCGCGATGTGCTGCACCTTCGGTGACCTCACCGACGTCACCTGGTGGCGCGAGCTCAACCTCCCGGTCCGCACCGTGATCGGCCGCGACGGCCGCTTCCTGCGCGACACCCCGGAGTGGCTCCAGGCCCCGAACGCAGCCCCCGACGCCTCGGAGTTCTACGAGACCCTGGCCGGCAAGACCACGTTCTCGGCCCGCGAAGCCGTCGTGGCCAAGCTGCGCGAGACCGGCGACCTGATCGGCGAGCCCAAGCCGACCCAGCGCATGGCGAACTTCTACGAGAAGGGCGACAAGCCCCTCGAGATCGTCTCGACCCGCCAGTGGTACCTCACCAACGGTGGTCGCAACCCCGAGCTGCGCGAGAAGATGCTCGCCCGTGGCGCCCAGCTGAACTGGCTGCCCGAGCACATGAAGCACCGCTACGACAACTGGGTCGGCGGCCTGAACGGCGACTGGCTGATCTCGCGCCAGCGCTTCTTCGGCATCCCGTTCCCGGTCTGGTACGCCCTCGACGCCGACGGTGAGCCCAACTACGCGGCCCCGATCGTCCCGACCGAGGCACAGCTCCCGATCGACCCCTCCACCGACGCCCCCGTGGGCTACGCCGAGGACCAGCGCGGCAAGCCGGGCGGCTTCATCGGTGACCCCGACGTCATGGACACCTGGGCGACCTCCTCGCTGACCCCGCACATCGCCGGTCAGTGGGAGTCCGACAACGACCTGTTCGAGCGGGTCTTCCCGATGGACCTGTGCACCCAGGGCCACGACATCATCCGCACCTGGCTGTTCTCCCGCGTCGTCCGTGCTCACTTCGAGAACGACGCCACCCCGTGGACCCACGCCATGCTCTCGGGCTGGATCCTCGACCCGGACCGCAAGAAGATGTCGAAGTCGAAGGGCAACGTCGTCGTCCCGACCGAGATCCTCGACAAGTTCGGTGCCGACGCGGTGCGCTGGCGTGCCTCCCTGGCCCGCCCGGGTCTGGACTCGCCGTTCGACGAGACCCAGATGAAGGTCGGTCGTCGTCTGGCGATGAAGGTCCTCAACGTCGCCAACTTCGTGCTCGGCAACATCAAGGCCACCGACCCCAACCCGATCGCTGTCTCCCAGCCGGTCGACGTGGCGCTGATGGGCGGCCTGGCCGACACCATCCGCACCGCCACCGAGGCGTTCGAGGCCTACGACTACACCAGCGCCCTCGAGACCGCGGAGCGCTTCTTCTGGTCCTTCTGCGACGACTACGTCGAGCTGGTCAAGGAGCGTGCCTACGAGGAGGACGGTGGCATCCCCACCGAGTCCGCGAAGGCTGCTCTGGCGCTCACCCTCGACACGCTGCTCAAGCTGCTCGCCCCGTTCCTGCCCTACGCGACCGAAGAGGTGTGGTCGTGGTGGCACGAGGGTTCGGTGCACACCCAGCGCTGGCCCGAGGTCAACGACCTCGGTTCTGCCGCTGCTGCTGACGGCGCGGTCCTCACCGCCGTCTCCGCCGCTCTCTCGGGCGTGCGTGGCGCGAAGTCGAAGGCCAAGGTCAAGATGCGTCACGAGCTGACCCGCGTCGAGATCACCGGCCCCGAGGCCCTGGTCAAGAACGCCGAACTGGCTGCTCCCGACCTGCGCAAGGCAGGCAAGATCACCGGTGACCTGATCTTCACCGTCGACGCCGACGCCACCGATCTCACCGTCGAGGCCGAGGTGGCCCCGACCGAGGAGTGACGGTCGTGGTGGTGAGCACCTCACGGTGACTCACCACCACACCACACACGTCACCACGCACAGGAGCCCTCGTCCCGATCGGGACGAGGGCTCCTGTGCATGTGGGGGCCGGATCAGCGCTGTCGGGCCGCCGGCTTGTTGCCCTGCTGGTTGCCCTGCTTGTTGCTGTGCTGGCCGCGCTGTCCGGCCTGGGCCTTCCGGGGCTGCTTGCCGGCTTGCTTGCGCAGCGGAGGACGGCTGTGATCGGACCCGCTGTGGCTGCCCTGGGGCTTCGCCTCGCGCTTGAGGTGCTTCTGGGTCCGACGCTCGACATCGCCCCTGACCTTCTTCTCAGGTTCCCGGGAGTGCTCCCGGTGCTGGCGCGGTCCCTTCCACTCGCCCTCGCCGTGTGCCTTCTCCTTGCCCGGCCTTGCACGGTGACCGTGCCGCGAGTGGTGCGGCTTCTTCGACGGCGTGTTCACCTCCCGGTTCTCTCTCGCGGAGGTGCCCGGCTGCCCGGTCGGCCTAGCCGTGGGCGTCGTGGTGGGCACGGAAGCGGGCCTGCCCGCGGGGCCCGTCGAGGGCTTGCTGGCGGGCGCGGAAACGGCAGTCGGAGCGGGGGTCCCTGCTGTGGCGCTCCGGGCCGCACCGCCGCGGGGCTGCATGCCGGGGTCGGACGTGGGCGCCTCGTCGGTCACCTTGTCGGCCGGTCCGGTGACAGGCTTCGTGACAGGCTTCGTGACAGGCTCGTCGTCGTGGTCCGTGACCGGCTGTGCGGTGGGCGCCGTGGCCAGAGAGGGCTGACTGGACGTGCCGTGTCCCTCCCCCAGGGTTCTGCCGGTCGCATCAGGCGTGTTCGGGACGAAGGTGCCAACCGCTCCCCCGGCCATACCCGACGACGGCACCGTCTGCGGCCGGTGGGCGCTCGTCGTGTACTGCGAGGTCGCCACCCCCACGGCACGCAGCACGCCGCTCAACGCATCGCTGCGCAGTCCGCTGAACACGATCCCCGCGCACAGCAACGTCACGACAACGAATGCGTACAGGGGCCTGCGGTGCTCGGAACTCATGGGTGGATGGTCCTGTCGGAGGGGGGCTCGAACCGTGTCATTCTCCACTCGACGCTGCGACAACACGTGAGTTCTGCACTTTTGCGACCAGAGCGTGACCTCGTGGGACGCACCGTGGCCCCTGACCAATGGTCAGGGGCCACGGTGGCTGCGCAGGGGCCCGGAGGCCACGCGTCGTCCGGGTCAGGCCGACTTGCGCTTGCTCTCGAACTCGCCGGTGACGAGCGTCGGGGCCGCGTCCTCCAGGACGGACTCCTGGGTCACGATCACCTTGGTGACGTCGTCACGGGACGGCACCTCGTACATGACGCCGAGCAGCACCTCTTCGATGATGGCGCGCAGACCGCGAGCACCGGTGCCACGCTCGAGCGCCTTGTCGGCGATCGCGGTGATGGCGCCCTCGGTGAATTCAAGTTCGACGCCGTCGATCTCGAAGAGCCGCTGGTACTGCTTGACGAGCGCGTTGCGGGGCTCGACGAGGATCTGGACCAGTGCGGCGTTGTCGAGCTTGGCGACCGACGCGATCAACGGCAGACGGCCGATGAACTCGGGGATCAGACCGAACTTGGTGAGGTCCTCGGGACGCACCTGGGCCATGTAGTCGTCGGCCTCGCGCTCGGCCTCGCCACGCACCTCGGCGGTGAAGCCCAGAGACTTCTTGCCGACGCGCTGCTCGACGATGTGCTCGAGGCCGGCGAAGGCACCACCGACGATGAACAGCACGTTGGTGGTGTCGATCTGGATGAACTCCTGGTGGGGGTGCTTGCGACCACCCTGCGGAGGCACCGACGCGGTGGTGCCCTCCAGCATCTTGAGCAGTGCCTGCTGGACGCCCTCACCAGAGACGTCTCGCGTGATCGAGGGGTTCTCCGCCTTGCGGGCCACCTTGTCGATCTCGTCGATGTAGATGATGCCGGTCTCGGCCTTCTTGACGTCGTAGTCAGCGGCCTGGATCAGCTTGAGGAGGATGTTCTCGACGTCCTCGCCCACGTAACCGGCCTCGGTGAGAGCCGTGGCGTCGGCGATGGCGAACGGGACGTTCAGCATGCGCGCCAGCGTCTGGGCCAGGTAGGTCTTGCCGCAACCGGTGGGACCGATCACGAGGATGTTGGACTTGGCGACCTCGACGGCGTCGTCCTTGCCAGGACGCGCAGCGGCGGAGGCCTGGGCCCGCACACGCTTGTAGTGGTTGTAGACGGCGACGGAGAGCGCCTTCTTGGCCTGCTCCTGGCCGATCACGTACTGCTGGAGGAAGTCGAAGATCTCACGCGGCTTCGGGAGCTCCTCGAGACCGACCTCGGTACCCTCGGCGAGCTCCTCCTCGATGATCTCGTTGCAGAGCTCGATGCACTCGTCACAGATGTAGACGTTGGGGCCTGCGATGAGCTTCTTGACCTGCTTCTGGCTCTTCCCACAGAAGTTGCACTTCAGCAGGTCGCCGCCGTCACCGATTCGAGCCACTTCTCGATCATTCCTCCGGTCAGGGCCGGACCAGGTCCGGCGGTCGTGCTGCGTTGCAGGGTCGCCCGTCAGGGCGGTGCACCTCGCGGGAGGCGCAGAGTTCGACGTTACCCGTCCGGACGCGATTTACGCTCCGTGACACGGGAGCCGGGGGCGATCCGCTGCCCGGCGGGGTGGTGGGGCACGTCCAGCTGGACGTGCCCCACCCGGGTCCGTCAGCCCAGCGCGAAGGCGCTGTTGCGGGACTGGAGGATCGAGTCGACCAGACCGTACTCGACGGCCTGCTCAGCGGTGAGGATCTTGTCGCGCTCGATGTCGCGGCTGACCTCGTCGCGGTCCTTGCCGGAGTGCTCGGAGATCATCGTCTCGAGCAGGTCGCGCATGCGCAGGATCTCGTTGGCCTGGATCTCGATGTCCGAGGTCTGACCGAAGGTGCCCTCGGTGTACGGCTGGTGGATCAGGATGCGCGAGTTCGGCAGAGCGAGACGCTTGCCCGGGGCACCGGCGGCGAGCAGGATCGCGGCGGCCGAGGCAGCCTGACCCAGGCAGACGGTCTGGACGTCGGGCTTGATGAACTGCATCGTGTCGTAGATCGCGGTGAGCGCCGTGAAGGAGCCACCGGGCGAGTTGATGTAGATCGAGATGTCCTGGTCGGGGTTGATCGTCTCCAGGCAGAGCAGCTGCGCCATGACGGCGTTCGCGACGTCGTCGGAGATCGGCGAGCCGAGGAAGATGATGCGCTCCTCGAACAGCTTCGCGAAGGGGTCGATCCGGCGGACACCGTAGGAGGTCCGCTCTTCCCACTGCGGGATGTAGTAGTTCATCGTCAGTCCTTCTTGGGCTTCGAGGTGGTCTCGCGGGCGCTCGTGATCACCTTGTCGATCAGGCCGTACTCGAGGGCCTGGGCGGCGGTGAACCAGCGGTCGCGGTCGGCGTCGACGATGACCTGCTCGACGGACTGACCGGTGTGCTCGGCGATGAGGTCGAGCAGGACCTTCTTGATGTGCAGGGACTGCTGGGCCTGGATCCGGATGTCGGAGGCCGAACCGCCCATGCCCGAAGAGGGCTGGTGCATCATGATGCGCGCGTGCGGCAGGGCGTAACGCTTGCCCTTGGCACCGGCGCAGAGGAGGAACTGGCCCATCGACGCGGCCAGGCCCATGCCCACGGTCACGACGTCGTTGGGGATGTAGTTCATGGTGTCGTAGATCGCCATGCCGGCGTCGACGGAACCACCCGGGCTGTTGATGTGCAGGTAGATGTCCGCCTCGGGGTCCTCCGCGGAGAGCAGCAGGAGCTGCGCGCAGATCGCGTTCGCGTTCTGGTCGCGGACCTCGGACCCGAGGAAGACGATGCGCTCCTTGAGCAGTCGGGAGTACACGCCGTCGTCGAGCCCGTACGAAGCGCCGCCGTTCATCTGGGGCGCAGTCTGGGAAGCACTGGAGTTCGGGTTCACGCTGACGACAGTAGCCGGTGCCACCGACACTTCCACGGCGGATCGCCTGTTGTTCGCCCACAGCGCACACCTGCCCGGACCGGCGTGTCCCGCTGCGCCGTCAGTGCCCCTGAAACGGCAGAACCCCGCCGTCCCGGCCACCAGGGCAGGGACGACGGGGTTCCGTCAGCGTGGGACGCGGAAGGCTCAGGCCTCCTCGGTCTCCTCAGCAGCCTCGTCAGCGGCCGGCTCGGCGATGGTGCCGTCCGGGCGCAGGTTCTTGAGGTCGACCACGTTGCCCGAAGCGTCCTTGACCGAAGCGGTCTCGACGATCTGGGCAAGAGCCTTGCCGCGCAGGATCTCCTGGACGAGCTCGGGGATGTGGTTGTGCTCGAACATGTGGTTCGCGAACTCCTGCGGGTCCTGACCGGACTGCTGGGCGCGCATGATCATGTGCTGCGACAGGTCGTTCTGGTCAACACCGAGCTCCTCCTTCTTCGCCACGGCGTCGAGGATGAACTGAGCGGTGATGGCGTCGCGGACACGGCGGTCGAGGTCAGCCTCGAACTCCTCCTGGGTCTGGCCCTCGTCCTCGAGGTACTTCTCCATGGTGAGGCCGGCGAACAGCAGCTGCTGCTCGACGTTCGCACGACGCGAGTTGAGCTCGTCGGTCACGAGGGTCTCGGGCAGGGCCACGGAGACCTGCTCGAGGAGGGCCTCGAGAACGGCGTCACGAGCGGCGGCAGCCTGCTCGAGGCGCTTGGAGCGGGCCAGACGCTCGCGGACGTCCTCGGTCAGCTCGGCCACGGTGTCGAACTCGGAGGCGAGCTGCGCGAACTCGTCGTCGAACTCGGGGAGCTGCTGCTCCTGGACGGCGGTGACCTTGACGGTCACGTCGACGTCCTCGCCCACCAGGTCGCCACCGACGAGCTGCGACGCGAAGGTCTTCTCGTCGTCAGCCTTCATGCCGGCGAGGTTCTCGTCGAGACCCTCGAGCATGCCGCCGCGGCCGACCTTGTAGGACATGCCGGAGACCTCGCCGCCCTCGACGGTCTCGCCGCCCTTGGCAGCGGTCAGGTCGATGGTGACGAAGTCGCCGTCAGCGGCAGCGCGCTCGACGTCGACCAGGGTGCCGAAGCGCTCGCGGAGGGCCTGGATCTGGTCCTCGACGTCGGCGTCGGTGATCTCGATGTCCTCGACCTTGGCCTCGACACCGTCGTAGTTCGGGAGGTCGAACTGCGGCTTGACGTCAACCTCGGCAACGAACTCGAGGAGCTCGTTGTCCTCGATCTTGGTGACCTCGATCTCGGGCTGGGCCAGCGGCTCCAGACCCTCGGCCTGCATGGCCTCCATGTACTTGGGGCCGATGGCCTCGTTGATGGCCTCGTTCAGGACGACGCCACGGCCGACCTGGCGGTCAATGACCGCGGCGGGGACCTTGCCACGGCGGAAGCCGGGGACGTTGATCTGCTGGGCGATCTTCTTGTAGGCCGCGTCGAGGCTCGGCTTGAGCTCCTCGAAGGGCACCTCGACGGTCAGCTTGACCCGGGTCGGGTTCAAGTTCTCGACGGCGCTCTTCACAGGTGTTCTCCTATCGATGGTGGTGCGGGTTCATGTGCCCGTCCCGGGCGTGGTGCCGCAGGGGTGCGGCCGGTCCGAACGGGCAGACCAGCGCAACTCACGCCTACAGCGGAGTCACACGGGGCCCGGCAGATTTGTCCACCGACCAGAGTACTGGTCGCCGCCATGCCCGCGTAAATCCCCCCGCTCCCGCGCCTGCGCCACCGTGGCCCTGCCCGGGAACGCCGAAGGACCCCCGCCGAGGCGGGGGTCCTTCGTTCTGCTCAACCGTCGGGGCGACAGGACTCGAACCTGCGGTCTCCTGCTCCCAAAGCAGGCGCGCTAGCCACTACGCTACGCCCCGGTCGATGCTCTGAACGTGCATCGAAACCGCGGTCACACTATCACCGTGCACACCACGACGACGTCGCTGGACACAGCCCACGGCGTCGGTGCCCGCAATGCACTCAGCCCCGACCTGGGGCCGGGGCTGAGTGGGATCTGAGCGAATGACGGGAATCGAACCCGCGTAATCAGTTTGGAAGACTGAGGCTCTACCATTGAGCTACATTCGCGCGCACCGAACCGGACGAGTCCGTGTGCTCGGTACGGGTGACATGGTGCCACATTCAGCCCCCGAGAGTGCAACCGGGCCGGGTTCTCGCCCCGGAACGCGTCACCCGACGCGGCGGTGGACGACCAACAGCGCACGGTCGTCGCCAGGAATGTCGACGGCGTCGATCAGGCGTGCCGCGGCGTCCTCGAAGTCGCCGCGCAGCACCCGGTCGGCCTGGCCGAGCAGGTGGTCGGTGCCGGTGGAGATGTCGCGCGTGCGGGACTCCACCAGGCCGTCGGTGTAGAGCAGCACCGCGTCACCGCGGCGCAGGTGGCCACGCACGACCGGGTACTCGGCATCGTCGACCAGGCCCAGCAACGGGCCCTCGGTCTCCTGGACGAACCAGCGCCCCGAGCCCGCGTCGTGCACGATCGCGGGCGGGTGGCCCGCCGAGCGCACCTCGTAGTCGCCGGTCATCAGGTCGACGGAGATGTGGATCGCGGTCGCGAACCCCTCACGCCACTCCTGTCGGATCAGGTAAGTGTTGGCGGCAGGCAGGAACTCCGCGGGCGGCAACGCGCCCATGAGACCACCGAACGCACCGGAGAGCAGCAGCGCACGGGTCCCTGCCTCCTCACCCTTGCCGGAGACGTCGACCACGACCAGCTCGAGCCGGGTCAGACCCGAACGCGACGCGACGACGAAGTCCCCGGCGAACGCGGTGCCGCCGGCGGAGCGGAGCTCCCAGCCGACGTTCCAGTCCTTCGGGAGTTCGGGAATGCGTCCCTGTTTGAGGATGCGGTCACGCAGGTCGACGAGCATCGACTCGCCGCGCATGCCGCCGACACCGAGACGGGTGCGCCGGAAGGACGTCATCAGCACGATGAAACCGAGCGCGAAGATGATCGCGATCGCCATCGCGGTGCGCGGCGTCATGTCCTCCTGACGGGTGACCGTCAACGCCAACGCCAGCAGGACGAAGACCACGAACCACGGCAACTGTCGGGGGCCGAGCAGAAGACTGCCGACGACCAGGGGCAGCACCAAGGTGATCAGCGGGACGATCACGGGGAACACCACGATGAGGACGGCGACCACCACCGTCACCAGGACCAGCGCGGCGAGTTCGACCGACCAGCCGGCACGCTGCGCCCGCTGCCAGCAGGTGCGCGCGAACCCGGCACACCTCTCGCCGAGCGTCTTCAGCCGCGCCACACCCATCCTCGTTCGCCGATTCCTGTCGCCACTCCTGCTGTGTGTACCCGCCACGTCACCCTACGGTCACACCGGAAGCCTAGGCCCGGCGAAGCGACTCGGGCTGGCATTCGCTGCACCAGAACAGGTTCCGGCCCATCAGGACGCTGGCGCTGACCGGTGTCCCGCAGACGTGGCACGACATGTCGGTGCGGCGGTAGACGTACACCTCTCCCCCGTGGTCGTCCTTGCGGGCATCGCGGCCCATCGCCTCGGGAGTGTGTTCGGGACGCACGGTGTCGATCCGCCCCGTCGCGACGCCCTCGGTCATCAGCATGACGAGGTCGTCCCAGATCGCGACGAACTGCTCCCGGGTGAGCTCCTTGCCGGGCACCAGCGGGTGGATGCGGTGGCGGAACAGCACCTCGGCGCGGTAGACGTTGCCGACCCCGGCGATCACGGTCTGGTCCATCAGCAGGTCGCCGATAGTGCGGCTCGAACGCCTGACCTTGGCCCACACCTGTGCGACGTCACCGTCGGGACGCAGTGGATCAGGGCCGAGAGTGGCCATGACCTCCGCGACGCGTGCCGGACCGACGAGGTCGCAGCGGGTGGCACCACGCAGGTCGGCCCAGGCGTCGGCGGTGGCGAACCGCAGCCGGACCGCGCCGACGGGATCAGGAACGACGTCGGCACCGGCGGGCAGGCCGCGGTGGACGTCAAAATTTCCGATCAGGCCGAGGTGGACGTGAACGAACCGGTCGCCCTCGAACTCGACGAAGAGCTGCTTCCCCTTGGCGTCCGCGCCCAGCAGGACCGCTCCGTCGAGGTCACGTGCCTCGGCGGCGAAGCGGCCCTGCGGGGAGGAAACACGCACCGGCTGGTCGCGGAACGCCTCGTCGAGGTGTCCGGCCAGCCGGCGCAGGGTGTGTCCTTCAGGCACTGATCTCTCAGGCCTCGGGGCCACGCAGGGCCGACTCCGGCAGGGCGGGGAGCTCGCGGGTGACCTCGTACTCGCTCATCTGTCCGATGCGGCGCACGTGGCGCTCGTCGCCCGAGAACGGGGCCTGGAGGAAGATGCCGATGAAACGGGTCATCTCCTCGATCGTGTGCTGACGGCCGCCGACGGAGATCACGTTGGCGTCGTTGTGGTCGCGGGCCAGGGCCGCGGTGTCGTCGTTCCAGACCAGGGCGGCACGGATGCCGATGACCTTGTTGGCAGCCATCTGCTCGCCGTTGCCGGAACCACCGATGACGATGCCGAGGCTGTCGAGGCCTTCGGCGCGCTCCGCGGCGACACCTTCGGCCGCGCGCAGGCAGAAAACGGGGTAGTCGTCGAGGGCGTCGTAGACGAACGGGCCGTGGTCGACGGCCTCGTAGCCGTTGTCGACGAGCCAGTTGAGGAGGTGGTCCTTCAGTTCGAGGCCAGCGTGGTCGGAGCCAATGTGAACGCGCATGAACACATTGTCTCAGATCGGCGTCGCCCCACCGACCCCCCGTTCGGAGGTGGCTGCACCCGGTGATCCTCAGGCGTGCAGGCGGAGGAATGCCCCGGCCTGCGCCATCAGCGGCTCGGCCTGGTCGAACGCCTTCGGATGACGCCAGAAGCCGTGCACCAGCCCGAGGTAACGAGTTGCGGTCACCAAGACGCCCGCCTCGCCCAGCAGCACGGCGAGGCGTTCCCCGTCGTCGCGGCACGGGTCGTGCTCGCAGGTGACGACCAGCGTCGGGGGCAGGGTGGCGAGGGCGTCGCTGAGCAGCGGCGCCATGTCGGGGTGGCTGCGGTCGGCGTCGGTGGCTGCGTACTGCTCCCAGTACCAGAGCGCCTCGGCGCGGTCGAAGCCCTCGCTCTCCTCGTACCAACTGGGGGCGTCGGCGGCGGGGTCGAGGAAGGGGTAGATCAACGCGATCGCGGCGAAGGTGCCCGGGTGACGCAGCGCCGCCACCAGGGCGAGGTTGGCACCGGCGGAGTCCCCGTGGGCGAAGAGAGGGACGTCGTCAGGCAGGCCCAGCTCGGCCACTCCCCCGGCCTGCAGCCAGCCCACCACGGTGGACACGTCGTCGGGGGCCGCGGGGAACCTGTGCTCGGGTGGACGCCGGTACTCCACACTCAGCACCGCGAGCCCGGAACGGTTGGCGAAGCGTCGGGCGGAGGAGTCGTGGATCTCGACGTCGTTGAAGACGAAGCCGCCGCCGTGCAGGTGGACGACCAGACCGGCCGGGCTGTCGGTGCTGGCGTAGTAACGCACCGTCACGGGTTCACACCCCTCCACCACGGCGGTGTGGTCATGCACGTGAGCGACGTCCTCGCGGGCCGAGGCCAGCGCGAGGGCGCGGTCCCGGGCACGTTCGGCGTCGATCGAGTAGCCGTCCTCGGTGACCTTCGGGCCCGACGACGTGAGAGCAACCGCGCGACGGGACTGCGGAGTGAGAACCATGCAGAGATCCTGTCCGTGGACAGTGTCAGCGCGCCATCAGGGCGTCCATCGCGACCGCGACCGCGGCGGCGACCCGGAAGTCGATGCGGGCATCGGGCACCGACACCTCGTAGTTGTCGCGGATCGAGAAGCCGCGCGTCACCGACAGCAGCGGCTGGCCCGAGGCGTCGGCGTAGTCGAAGTGGATCGGCAGCGGGAGGTCGACGAAGCGACGCAGCAGCGCCACCGGCATCGACCGTTCCTGACCGGTGCCGACGTAGCCGGGGCCCTCGACGTGGAAGGTAGAGCGGATCAGGGAGGCACCGAAGTCCTTGCGGAAGAACCCGATCTGGACGCCGTCGGCGTCACGGACGTCGTAGCCGGCGTTGAGATCCATCACCTGACGCGCCTTGAAGCCGAAGACCGGCTGGGTCTTCGAGGCGTCGGCGAAGAACGTGACCTGCTCCTTGAACGCGAAGCGCTTCTGCTCGGCGAAGGCGAGCATCTGCCCCGGCTTCCCGTCCGGCGTCGCGGCCAGGATCTCGTAGCGGTTCACCATCATGGTGATCTTCTGCTTCACGAAGAAGCGCGGAATGTGCGTCGGGCCCATGGGGGTGAACAGTACGTGTCACTCCCATGGGCCCGTGCGCGTGTTCCACAGGTCCTGTCCGACGCTCGGCCGGGACGGCCTCAGCTCAGGCCGAGGCGCTCCAGCTCCTCGTCGACGAGGGCCGGGTCGAGCTTGGTGAAGACCGGGGTCGGCTTCTCGATCGGGGTGCCGACCACGACGTCCTTGCGGCCCCAGGCGCGGGCACCGGAGTAGTCGCCGGTGATGACGGGGTAGGAACGGCCCTCGAGGTCGAGGTCGTCGACCTCCTCGACGCGCGGCATCGGCTGGACGTCACCGGCACCGCCGAGGACGGCGTCGATCTGGTTCGCGGTGAACGGCAGGAACGGGCTCAGGAGCGTGTTGAGGTCCTGGACGCACTGGGCCATGACGTTCAGGACGGTGCCCAGACGCTCCGGGTCCTCCTTGATCTTCCACGGCTCGGAGTCGGTGACGTACTTGTTGACGTCGGCCACGGCACGCATCGCCTCGTTGATCGCGTTGCGCATGCGGTTGCGACCGATCAGGTCACCGACGGTGTCGAACGCCTTGAGCGTCGAGGCGAGGATCGCCTCGTCGGCGTCGGTCAGGGCGGCAGCGGCCGGGATCTGTCCGAAGTTCTTGGCGATCAGGGTCGCGGTGCGCGAGACCAGGTTGCCCCAGCCGGCGACGAGCTCGGAGTTGGTGCGGGTGACGAACTCGCCCCACGAGAAGTCGGAGTCCTGGTTCTCGGGGCCGGCAGCGGCCACGAAGTAGCGGAAGGCGTCGGGCTGGTAGCGGCTCAGCAGGTCCGCGACGTAGATGACGACCTTCTTCGACGAGGAGAACTTGCGGCCCTCCATCGTCAGGTACTCCGAGGAGACGACCTCGGTGGGCAGGTTCAGCTGACCCAGGGAGTGGCTCTCGCCGCCCTTGGCGCCCTTGCCGTTGTAGGCCAGCAGCTCGCCGGGCCAGATCTGGGAGTGGAAGGTGATGTTGTCCTTGCCCATGAAGTAGTACGACAGGGCCTGCGGGTCGTTCCACCACTCGCGCCACGCCTCGGGGTTGCCCGAGCGGCGGGCCCACTCGACCGAGGCCGAGAGGTAGCCGATGACGGCGTCGAACCAGACGTAGAGCTTCTTCGACGGGTTCTCCGCCCAGCCCTCGAGCGGGACCGAGATGCCCCAGTCGATGTCGCGCGTCATGGCACGGGGACGGATCTCGGAGAGGATGTTCTTGGAGAACTTGATGACGTTGGGACGCCAGGTGCCCGAGGCGTCGCGCTCGTCGAGCCACTCACCGAGGGCCTCGGCCAGGGCGGGCAGGTCGAGGAAGAGGTGCTGGGTCTCGATGAACTCCGGCTTCTCGCCGTTGATCCGCGAGACCGGGTCGATCAGGTCGTGGGGGTCGAGCTGGTTGCCGCAGGCGTCGCACTGGTCGCCACGGGCGCCCGGCTCCTTGCAGATCGGGCAGGTGCCCTCGATGTAGCGGTCCGGCAGGGTGCGGCCGGTCGAGGGAGAGATCGCACCGTAGGTGGTCTGCTCGATGAAGTAGCCGTTCTCGTGGACGCCCTTGAAGAGCTCCTGGGCCACGAGGTGGTGGTTGCCGGTGGTGGTGCGGGTGTAGAGGTCGTAGGAGACGCCCAGACCGACGAGGTCCTCCACGATCAGACGGTGGTTGTGGTCCACCATCTCCTGCGGGGTCTTGCCGGCCTCGTCCGCTGCGATGAGGATCGGGGTTCCGTGCTCGTCGGAACCCGACACCATGAGCACGTCGTGACCCGCCATGCGCATGTAGCGACTGAAGACGTCGGAGGGGACGCCGAAACCGGCGACGTGGCCGATGTGGCGGGGGCCGTTGGCGTACGGCCAGGCAACTGCGGAGAGGACCTTGCTCATGGGTCCAGAGTAGTGAGGTGGTCGCCCCTCGAGCACCATCGCCCCGCACCAGGCTGAGGAGATGAGCCACCCGACTCGCGCTCCACGGCATGGCAGCCCTGGACCCGAAGGCCGGTCACGGGGTCTTCGCCAGCGACCGCATCATCGCCGTGGCTCCTCCCCCGGGCCCGACCCAGGCGACTGAGGCCGATCCGCTGCTCGCCCGGGCGTGGAGCATCGTCGCGGAGAGGCCCCGCAGCCCCTCCGACGTCGTGACCAGACTCGGCAAGGGTGCCCGCGAAGACGTCGCGGCACGTCTGGTGGATCGCGGAATCCTGGAACGCGTGGACGCCACGGTGTGTGCACAAGGTGGTCCCCAGCGACCTTCCGCGCAAGGAGGTCAAGCGTCGTGCCAAGGCGATCGCCGAGGGCGGCTGGGCCACCGACGCGGTCCGCAAGGCGGTCGAGGCCGTCAATGCGGCACTGATGACCAGCATGGTCGCAGCGACCGTGGTGGCGACCAGCTGAACTGGTCGCCACCACACCGGTGAATCAGGAGAAGTCGAGGCCTCCGGTGCGCGAGCGCTTGAGCTCGAAGAAGCTGGGGAACTTCGCCACCGTGACGACGCCGTCCCACAGCTCTCCGGCGTCCTCGCCCTTGGGGATTGCGTTGAGGACAGGACCGAAGAACGCGACGCCGTTGACGGAGATGGTGGGGGTGCCGACGTCGTCACCGACCTGGTCCATGCCGCGGTGGTGCGAGGCGGCGACGGCCTCGTCCAGACCTGCGTCGTCCATCGCGTCGACGAGGTCGGCCTCCAGACCGGCACGCTCGACGGCGGTGGCGATCAGGTCGCGGCTGATCGGCTGCTTCTCGTGGTGGATCAACTCGCCGAACGCGGTGTACAGGCCGGCGAGGACGCTCTTGCCGTGGCGCTGCTCGGCGGCGATGCAGACGCGCACCGGGCCCCAGGCGGGCTCGAGCATGTCGCGGTAGGTCTGCGGGATGTCCTTGTCCTTGTTGAGGTAGGCCAGCGACATGACGTTCCACTCGACGTCGACGTCACGGACCTTCTCGACCTCGAGGATCCAGCGCGAGGTGATCCACGCGAACGGGCACAGCGGGTCGAACCAGAAACCGGCGGTGTCGCGGGCGGTCTGGTCAGCGGACACGGCAGAGGGGGCAGCAGAGGTCTCAGTCACGTACCGAAGTCAACCAGAGTGGTGTGGATGACGTCCTCGGCTTCGGGGCGGTGACACCATGGGTCTCATGCCTGGAACCAACCTCACCCGGGACGAAGCAGCCGCCCGCGCTGCGCTCCTGGACGTGACCTCGTACGCGATCGAACTCGACCTCACCACCGGCGAGGAGAAGTTCGGATCGACCACCACGATCACCTTCACCGCCGCCACCCCCGGCGCCAGCACCTTCGCTGACCTGGTCGACGCCGACGTGCACACGATCACCCTCAACGGACGCACCCTCGACCCGGCCACGGTGTACGCCGACAGCCGGATCCAGCTCGACGACCTGGCGTCCGAGAACACCCTCGTGGTCTCCGCCGACTGCCGTTACTCCCACACCGGTGAGGGTCTGCACCGCTTCGTCGACCCTGCCGACGACCGCGTCTACCTGTACTCCCAGTTCGAGGTGCCCGACGCCCGCCGCGTCTACACCACCTTCGAGCAGCCCGACCTCAAGTCGGTCTTCACCTTCACCGTGACGGCTCCGTCGCACTGGAAGGTCATCTCCAACTCGCCCACGCCTGCACCGGTCGCCGTCGAGGGTGACGACTCCAAGGCCGTGTGGGCGTTCGAGCCAACCAAGAAGATGTCGACCTACATCACCGCGATCGTCGCCGGTGAGTACTTCGAGGTCCAGGACGTCTACGAGGGCAAGCACGGAACCATCCCGCTGGGTCACTTCTGCCGCCAGTCGCTGGCCGAGTTCATGGACGTCGACCGTCTCGTCGACGACACCCGCAAGTCGTTCGCGTTCTTCGAGGAGCAGTTCGACTTCCCGTACCCGTTCGGCAAGTACGACCAGCTCTACGTGCCCGAGTACAACATGGGCGCGATGGAGAACGCCGGCTGCGTGACCTTCCGCGACGAGTACCTCCCGCGCTCGCGTCAGCCGCGCTCGTTCTACGAGCAGCGCACCTCCACGATCATCCACGAGATGGCCCACATGTGGTTCGGCAACCTCGTGACCATGCAGTGGTGGGACGACCTCTGGCTCAACGAGTCGTTCGCCGAGTGGGGCTCCTACTGGTGCGAGGCCAACGCGACCGAGTTCACCGAGGCCTGGACCGGCTTCGCGAACGCCCGCAAGCTCACCGGCTACCGCGCCGACCAGCTCCCCTCGACCCACCCGGTCGCGGCCGACAACGTCGACCTGCACGCCGTCGAGGTCAACTTCGACATGATCACCTACGCCAAGGGCGCCTCGGTGCTCAAGCAGCTGGTGGCCTGGGTCGGCCTGGAGCCCTTCCTCGCGGGCCTGCGTCAGTACTTCAAGGACCACGCGTTCTCCAACGCCACCTTCGACGATCTCCTCTCCGCGCTCGAGACCGCTTCGGGTCGCGAGCTCAAGGGCTGGGCCGCGGAGTGGCTGCAGACCGCGGGCGTCAACACCCTGCGTCCGGAGTTCACCCTCGCCGAGGACGGCACCTACGCCTCGTTCTCCGTCACCCAGACGGCGATCGAGTCGCAGCCGACCCTGCGTCGCCACCGACTCGGCATCGGCCTCTACGACCTCGTCACCGAGGGCGAGAAGGCCGGCAAGCTGGTCCGTCGTGAGTACGTCGAGGTCGACGTCGAGGGCGCCTCGACCGAACTCGCCGAGCTGGTCGGCAAGGTCCAGCCGGACCTGCTGCTGCTCAACGACTCCGACCACGCCTACGCCAAGATCCGTCTCGACGAGCGTTCCCAGGCCACCGCGCTGGAGCACCTCGCCGACATGGAGGACTCCCTGGCCCGCGCGCTCGTGTGGGGTGCCGTGTGGGACATGACCCGCGACGCCGAGATGACCTCGCGTGACTACGTCCGTCTGGTGCTGGCCAACATCGGTTCCGAGACCGACGCGTGGGGCCTGTCCCGCGTCCCGGCCTACGCCGCGATGGCCGTGATCCAGTACACCGCTCCCGAGCACCGTGCCGCACTCAAGGCCGAGTGGGAGCAGGGCCTGCGCGCCCTCGCCCTGGCCGCCGAGCCGGGCAGTGACCACCAGCTGACGTTCGTGCGTCAGTACGCCGCCGCCGCGCACTCCGACGCCGCGCTGGCCGAGGTCGCCGCACTGCTGGAGGGCACCTCGCCGTTCGAGGGTCTCGCCGTCGACCAGGACCTGCGCTGGTCGCTGGTGATCGCCCTGGCCGCCGCCGGTCGCGCAGGCGACGCCGAGATCGACGCCGAGCTGGCCCGCGACACCACCATCTCCGGCAAGGAGTCGGCTGCCGCTGCCCGGGTCGCCCAGCCCACCGCCGAGGCCAAGGCCTCCGGCTGGGCCGCGATCATGGACCCGAAGACCCCCAACGCCACCTCCCGCGAGATGGTGCTGTCGATCTTCCGCGGCGGCCAGGACGACGTCGTCCTGCCCTACGTCGACACCTACTTCGAGGCCGCCTCGACGCTGGTGGAGGTCCTCGGCTTCCACAAGGCCTCGATCGTCCTGGAGTACGGCTTCCCGAAGGCCGTCGCCTCGGCCGAGCTGCTCGAGAAGGCCGACGCGTGGCTCGCCACGACCGACGCCCCCGTCCAGGCCCAGCGTTACGTCCGTGAGGGTCGCGCCGACGTGGCCCGCGCCCTCGCCGCGCAGGCCTTCGACGCCGCAGCCGGCGCCTGACGCTTCGGCAAGCACGAAGGCCCCGACTCCCTCACGGGAGTCGGGGCCTTCTGCGTTCCGGCCCGGCGGTGAGAACCGGGGCGGAGTGGTTCAGCGGGTACGGGCGTCCTTGGCCAGCTGAGCCAGTGCGTCGGTGAGCGCGCCCACCTGGTCGCCCGCGGCGAGGGACTTGCCCATCGCCTTCACGACCTTGCGGACCTTCGCGTCGGTGAGACGGCCGCGCACGGCTGCACCGGTCACGATCTCGATGACGCGGGCCTTCGGGTCGACGGCGACCAGGACACTGCGGTCCGGGGCGGCCATCATGCCGTGCAGCTTGGCCGCGTGACCCGTGGGATCAGCGGTCAGCGTGCCACGGAAGACGGAGAACTCGACGCGACTGGCGGTCTCGGCCTCCCGGATCGCGCGGTCGAGCTGGGCCCGCTGGCGCGACGAAAGGTCAGAACGAGCCACTCGCGCCACCGGCGCCGGGAGCGGACTCAGCAGCGTGAAGACCCTTGCCGTCGGTACCGCCGGCCCACTGGCCCTCGATGCCGGAGTACGGGCTCTCCTTCTTGCGGAGGTTCGCCACGGAGACGAGCGCGTAGACGACCAGGGCGACGATCACGGGGAAGCCGACGAGGATCATGAAGAACTCGAAGAACTGCGGCTCGTCCGGACGGGTCCAGACCTCGGGAACGTCGGCGAAGGCCGGGCCGGCAACCAGTGCGGAACCGGCGACCGCCGCCGGCACGGACAGGCGCAGCGACGAGCGCAGGGCGCGGGCGGGGCGGGTCACGGAGGTGCTCTTGGTGGTCACGCCCCCTAGGGTATCGCGTCACCCTCGGACCTCGGTCACCGATCCGGGCCCCCACGCGTGGTCCTGCTCACCCCCGCGCCGGACCCGACGCGGCTCCGCCCGTACCGGCGCAGCCGTACTCCGCGCCGCTCCCCCGCATACTGGGATCCATGCTGCTCCACCACGTCGCGACCGACGCCCCCACGATTCCGGTCGCCTCCCCCCGCTGTTCCGCCGACGAGGACATCTGTGGCTGGGTCCTCGACATGACCGGCAACCAGACCCTCGCCGACCTGGCCGACGTCGTCATCGGCAAACCCCTCGTCGTGGCTGCGATCCTGCTGGTCGCCGTCGTCGTGCGGTGGTTCCTGCACCGCGTCGTCGACCGGATCGTGCGCAGTGCCGAGACCCCGTTCGTTCCCGACAAGGTCACTGCCCGGATGCAGGAGATCCCGCTCGGCCGCAGCGCCGAGGGCACCGCCAGCACCGACCTGACCGACTCCACCCGCCGCGCCCAACGCGCGCGCACCATAGGCTCGTTGCTCAAGAGCGTCATCTCCGGTGTCATCGGAGCGGTCGCGTTCACGATGATCCTCAGCGAGATGGGCTTCAACATCGCCCCGATCATCGCCTCGGCCGGAATCGTCGGTGTCGCCATCGGTTTCGGTGCCCAGACCCTCGTCAAGGACTTCCTCTCGGGCATCTTCATGATCTTCGAGGACCAGTACGGCGTCGGTGACGTGATCCGGGTCAACGACATCCAGGGCACCGTCGAGGCCGTCACCCTGCGCGTGACGCGCCTGCGCGACGGCAACGGGACCGTCTGGTACATCCGCAACGGCGAGGTCACCAAGGTCGGCAACATGAGCCAGAACTGGGCCCGTGCCGTCCTCGACGTCACCGTCTCCCACGAGGCCGACCTGTTCCACGTCCGCGAGACCCTGCTCGACCTGGCCACCGCCCTGTGGCGCGACGACGAGGACTTCGAGGGCCGGATCATCGAGCAGCCCGTCGTCCCGGGCGTGGAGTCGATCTCGGCCGAGGGCATCGTCGTGCGCCTCTCGGTGAAGACCGCCCCGATGGAACAGTGGGCCGTCGCCCGAGCCTTGCGTGAGCGGATCAAGGTCCGCTTCGAGGCCGAGGGCATCGTCGTGCCGCACACCCGCTACGTCAGCGACGAGACCACCGCGTCGGTGGAGAGCGTCACCGGATCTGACGACTGAGCAGGAGGGAGGCAGAATGGAACCCGTGAGCACCTTCTACGACGAGATCGGCGGGATGGACACCATCCGCACGATCGTGGACACCTTCTACGCAGGGGTCGCGGACGACGAGGTGCTGCGCCCCATGTACCCCGAGGCCGACCTCGGCCCCGCCGCGGAGCGCTTCACGCTCTTCCTGGCCCAGTACTGGGGCGGTCCGAGCACCTACGGCGAGTTGCGCGGCCACCCGCGTCTGCGGATGCGGCACGCGCCGTTCGCCGTCACCCCCACCTCGGCCCAGCACTGGCTGCGCCACTTCGCGGCCGGGCTCGACGCCGTCGAGCTGACCCCGGAGCAGCGCACCCGTTTCTGGGACTACGTGGAGAACGCCGCCGCGTTCATGCTCAACGCCGAGGACTCCCCCACTTCCTGAGGCTCAGCACCTGACGCTCAGCGGCCGGCCGGGGCCACCCTCGACTCGACCAACGCCCGCATCGCCGCTGACGGCGCTGCGCTGCGCTGGGTCTCGGGGTCGAAGAAGACCAGCACGACCGAGGCACGGGCGTGGACGACGTCACCGTCACGGATCTCGGACTCGACCACCATCGAGCGGTTGCCGATGCTCTCGATCCAGCTGACGACGGCGTAGGGCTCGACCCGGTGGTGCATCTGACGCACGTACTCGATCCGGGTCCGCGCGACGACCACCGAGGTGCGGTCCTGCGGCTCCAGCTGGTTGCGCAGCTCGGCGGTGAAGGCGATGCGTCCTTCCTGCAGGTACTCCAGGAAGGTGACGTTGTTGACGTGGCCGTAGGCGTCCACGTCGGAGAACCGGACGTTCAGGTCGTAGTGCCCCGCGGGCGTGAGGTGGGGACGCATCGGCGGGAGCGGCGTGCTCGGCGTGGGGTTCTCGATCCATCCCTTCAGCAGGGCCCGTTCCTCGGCAGCCAGTCGACGGGGACGCTGCTCGGCGAAGACGAACGGCGTCAGGACGGTCGACGCGCTCGCGTGCACGACCCGCTGCTCCCCCACCCGGGTGACGATCTCGTAGGAGATCGTGAAGGTCGCGGCCTTCACCTCCGAGATCCAGCACTCGACGTCGACGCTGCGGTGCAGCGCGAGCGGGGCGGCGTAGGTGATGTCGTGGGCGACCACGACCAACGCCTCGACGGCGTCGGACGCGGCGTCGGCCCGCAGACCCGGCGCGATCGTACGCAGGAAGTCGACTCGGGCGTCCTGGAGGTAGTCCAGGTACTTCACGTTGTTGACGTGCTGGAGCGGATCGAGGTCAGCCCATCGCAGGGGGCACTGGTAGACGTGGCGCACCGTTGGATCGTGCCACGACCCGGCACTCTGCGCTCCGTGGGCCTCCGAGCGACGACGGTTCCGGACCGCTAAGGTCGCCCCATGACCTATCCGGGGGAAACCAACTGGCTCGACGAGTCCCAGCAGCGTGCCTGGCGTGCGTTCCTGCTGGGGCACACGCTGCTGATGGACAGGCTCGACGACGACCTGCGCCGCAACCACGACATCTCACTCACCGAGTACGAGATCCTCGTGCGTCTCTCCGAACGAGAGGGACGCTGCATGCGGATGGCCCACCTGGCTGACGCGCTGGCCCACAGCCGCAGCCGGGTCACCCACACCATCGACCGGATGGAACGCGCCGGGCACGTCGCCCGCAGCGCGTCCCCGGACGACGGCCGTGGCGTGGTCGCCACCATGACCGACAAGGGCTTCGCGGTCCTGCAGGAGGCCTCGCACGTGCATGTGCGAGGTGTCCGCGCCAACCTGATCGACTTGGTCAGCGACGAGGAGTTCGAGATCGCCGGACGGGTGATGAACGCGGTCGCCGACCACTTGATCGGACGGCACCCCGCGATGGAGTTCCGCGGCACCGCCTGACCCGACACCTCACGACCTGCGCTTTCCCGGGCGCGACGAAGGCCCCGACCTCACCGGTCGGGGCCTTCGTCATGGCTGGCGCGTGGGCGCGATCAGTCGCGGGTCAGGCGACGGTGCGTGACACGGTGCGGACGTGCCGCCTCCTGGCCGAGACGCTCGATCTTGTTGGCCTCGTACGAGGCGAAGTTGCCCTCGAACCAGAACCACTTGGCGCCGTCCTCGTCGTCGCCCTCCCAGGCGAGGATGTGGGTGGCGACCCGGTCCAGGAACCAACGGTCGTGGGACGTGACCACGGCGCAGCCGGGGAAGTCCAGGAGCGCGTCCTCGAGAGCCGAGAGGGTCTCGACGTCGAGGTCGTTGGTGGGCTCGTCGAGGAGCAGCATGTTGCCGCCCTGCTTGAGCGTCAGCGCCAGGTTGAGGCGGTTGCGCTCACCACCGGAGAGGACGCCGGCCTTCTTCTGCTGGTCCGGACCCTTGAAGCCGAACGACGCGACGTAGGCGCGCGAGTTCATCTCGAAGTTGGCGACCTTGATGTGGTCGAGACCGTCGGAGACGACCTCCCACACGTTCTTGTTCGGGTCGATGCCGCCGCGGCTCTGGTCAGCGTAGGAGATCTTGACGGTCTGACCGACGGTGAGCTTGCCGGAGTCCGGCTCCTCGTTGCCCGTGATCATGCGGAACAGGGTGGTCTTGCCGACACCGTTGGGGCCGACGACGCCGACGATGCCCGCGCGGGGCAGGGTGAAGGAGATGTTGTTCCACAGCACACGACCCTCGAAGCCCTTGGTGAGCTTCTCGGCCTCGAGCACGATGTCACCCAGGCGCGGGCCCGGGGGGATGTTGATGTCAGCGGTGTCGATCTTGCGGGCCTTGTCAGCCTCGGCCGCGAGCTCCTCGTAGCGAGCCAGACGCGACTTCGACTTCGTCTGACGTGCCTTGGCGTTGGAGCGAACCCACTCGAGTTCCTTCTCCAGCATCTTGGCGCGCTTGACGTCCTTCTGGCCCTCGATCTTGAGGCGTTCCTTCTTCGTCTCCAGGTACGTGGAGTAGTTGCCCTCGTAGCCGTGGATCGAGCCGCGGTCGACCTCGGCGATCCACTCGGCGACGTTGTCGAGGAAGTAACGGTCGTGGGTGATCGCCAGGACGGCGCCCGGGTAGCTCTTGAGGTGACCCTCGAGCCACTGGACCGACTCGGCGTCCAGGTGGTTGGTGGGCTCGTCGAGGAGGAGCAGGTCGGGCTGCTGCAACAGGAGCTTGCAGAGCGCGACGCGGCGACGCTCACCACCCGACAGGTTGTCGACCAGGACCTCGGGCGGCGGGCAACGCAGCGCGTCCATCGCCTGCTCGAGACGGGAGTCGATGTCCCAGGCGTTGGCGTTGTCCAGGAAGGTCTGGAGGTCACCGGTCTCGGCCATCAGGGCGTCCTGGTCGGCGTCCGGGTCGCCCATCTCCATGTACGCCTCGTCGAGGCGCTTCATCTTCGACTTGATCTCGAAGACGGCCTCCTCGACGTTCTCCAGGACGGTCTTGCCCTCGGTCAGCGGCGGCTCCTGCTGGAGCATGCCGACGGTTGCCTCAGGGTCCAGGATCGCGTCGCCGTTGTTGGGTCGGTCAAGACCGGCCATGATCTTCAGGAGCGACGACTTACCGGCACCGTTGGGACCGACGATGCCGATCTTGGCGCCGTGCAGGAACGAGAGGGTGACGTTGTCGAGAACGACCTTGTCACCATGGGCCTTGCGCACATTGCGCAAGGTGAATACGTACTCAGCCATGGGACGTGAGCCTACCGGGGTCTCCTGCGTCGGTGTCCATCGCGGCACAAGCCTCCTCCGTGTCCTCGCCCACGGCGTCCCCCGGCGTCTCGACCTGTGGCTGCTGACGTCCGGGCCGGACGAAGGTGCTGCGTCCCCGAGTGAGGTCGTGGCCCACCGAGGCCGCGACCACGACGTGCCGGGTCACCAGGGTGCCGTCCTGCGCCGTCCACGTCTCCGCGCTCACCCGACCCGTCACCAGCACCGGGTCGCCGACGCTGAGTGAGGCAGCGAGGTTGTCGGCTAGCTGACGCCAGGCCTTGACGGTGTACCAGGCGGTCTCGCCGTCCTCCCAGCGTCCGTCACGGAGCCGGCGCGGGGTGCTCCCCACCCGGAAACTCGCCACGGCGACGCCCTCCCCCACGGCGCCGAGCTCGACCCGGCTGCCGACGTTGCCGCTGAAGGTGATCCGGTCCTCGTTCATGCTGCGCTCCTCCTCGTTCCCGGCCGTTCCGGGGCGGGCACCAGCGTGGAACGCACGAGGCCCCACGAGGAGACGTCCTCGTGGGGCCTGTGGGTGAAGCGGGTGTGGAAGCCCTCATGGTCCGGCTGGGGACGTGCGGTGGCTCCCGGCTCGGCGGATCAGCGCCGTCGGATCAGCGCAGGGCGGCGGCGAGTCCCTGACGGGCGGCGGCGTAGGAGGCCAGCTCGGCGTTGACCGGCCCGACGACCAGGTCGTCGGAGACGGCCCGGATCGAGGAACGCAGCCGGGCGTCGGCAGCCGCGGCACGGTTGCGGGCACTGACCGCGACCAGGCCCTTGCAGACCAGGTCGAGCAGGAGACCCAGGCCGATCCCTGAGACCAGCATCAGCACCGGTGCGGACAGTCCGAGCCAGGACGGGGTGGAGGCGTCGGCGCCCGAGGCGGTCGAGAGCATCGACAGCACCAGCCAGCCGGCGCCCGCGAGAGCCAGGGCGATCAGGAGCCACTGCAGCAGGCGGACCACGACGGTCCAGCCCGGCACCTTCTCGGCGCCCAGATCGGTGGCCCCCAGCGCACGGTCGAGACGGTCGCCGATCTCGGGGAGACGGGCCACCGAGGCGGCCCGGACGGCGCTCGCCCACGCGGGACGGAACCCAGTGGTGGCGTCGTCGACCAGTGCACGGACCTCGGAGTCGACCCGGGCTCGCTGCACCTGGGTGGCCTCCGGGACCGAGGTGCGGGCGGCACCGGTGAGTTCCTTGCCGGCGTCTCCGAGGTCGAGGTGGAGTCGCTTGAGGGGGTCCGGCTTGAACCGGGAGGCCCAGGCCGTGACCGGCCAGCCGGTGGCACGGTTGGCGCGCAGACGGGTGGAGTCCTGGACGGCCTTGACGACCGTGGGCACGCCGGCGGCGTCGGCCAGGGCGTCCTCGAGCGCAGCGACCCGCTCGTCGGACAGCTTGGGGGCCGGCGCGGTGCCGACGTAGTTCTCGAGGGTGGCGGCGGCGACCTTGACGTCGGCCTCGAGACGCTTGCGGGCCACCTTCTTGGAAGCGACCTTCTTCGCGATCGCACCGCGCAGCTCGGCGACGCCCCAGCCTTCCTGGGCGCTGACCGGGATCACCGGCACGCCGTTGAGACCGTCCGCGACCAGCAGACGACGCACGTCGTCGACCATCGCGCCCCGGCGCTCCGCCGGGACCCGGTCGATCTGGTTGAGGACGACGAGCATGACGTCCTCGTGGCCCTTGAACTGGGACAGGTATCGGTCGTGGATCGCCGCGTCGGCGTACTTCTGCGGGTCGAGGATCCAGACCAGCAGGTCGGCGTGGTGGACCAGACGGTCGACCTCGAGGTGGTGGGAGACCTCGGTCGAATCGTGGTCGGGGAGGTCGAGGAGGACGACGCCGTCGAGCTCGTCCCTGGTGGTGGTGTCGCTCAGCATCGAGTCACGGGTGACCTGGTGTCGGGCCGGGACGCCCATCCACTCCAGCAGCTCGGGGGCGCCTTCGGAACCCCACACGCAGGCGGTGGCCCACGAGGTGGTGGGACGACGCACGCCGACCGCACTCAGGTCGAGCCCGGTGAGAGCGTTGAACGTGGACGACTTGCCCGAACCGGTGGCTCCGGCGAGCGCGACGATGGTGTGCTCCGCGGAGATCCGCAGACGGCCGGCAGCCCGCTCCACCACCGTTGCGGTGTCGTCGAGCAGGGAGTCGTCCAGGCGACCGCGGGCGGCCTCGACGGCCTGTTCGAGACCCTCGACGCGAGCGCCCAGGTCAGATCCGCGGGTGACCAACTTCTTGGCACCTTCGAGAAGCGACGTCATCGTGTCCTCAACATTGGGATTCGAAATCAGACCAAGAATAGGGCGCGGGTCGAGGTCTCGACACACCGCCGGGCTGTGGAGGCGCACCGAGAACGAACCGATCGGGTCACGACGGCATCACAGGCACCAGCAGCTCCCACGACACCGCCACCCATCATTCGCCCTGACTGAGTGCGAAACGGAGGTCGTCGACGCGACGAGCTGCCTCACGGACGTTCTCCGAGGCCTCCCGTGCGTCACCGATCCCGGCGAGGACCAGGACGAAACGGTCGCGCTCGGCGTCGAGCAGCTTGGTGACCCGACGCTCGAGGTCCTCCTTGGCCCGCGCTGCGAGGGTCCGCACCGCCTGGTCGCCGAAGACCGCTTCGAGGACCTTCTGCCCCAGGAGCGCGCTGCCACCGGCCACGCCGGCCTCGGCCCCCACCAGGGCACCGCCGGTGTGGGCGAAGACGACGACCATCAGGGCCACGCCCAGGCCGTTGACGCCGTAGGCGAGGAACCGCGCGGTGGAGCGCTTGTCGGCGCCCTCGGTGCGGACCATCTCCAGGACGCCGGCCTGCCAGTCGCGCACGGCCTGCTCGGCACGGCGACGGAAGTCACGCGAGGCGCGGGAGAGGTCGTAGTCGCACTCGAGCAGCAGACGCTGACCCGACGCGAGGGACTTCCACGACTCCGCGGCGCGTTCGGCAGCGGCCTCGGCATGCTCCAGGAGCAGCGTCTCCAGACCGGACTCGACCGCGACGGTGACCCGCTCGGCCTGCTGGGGCTTGCCCTTGATCGCGCCGATCAGCTTGTCGCGCAGACGACCGACGCGGTCCTCCAGGGAACGCAGCAGCTCGCCGGTGCCGACGAACTCCTGCCAGCGTGCGAGCACCTCGCCACGCAGCAGGGTGCCGTCGGAGAGAGCCTCGGTGACCTTGGCCTGCGCTGCCATGTAGGCGGCGTCGACGTCGTCGGCCAGACGCTTCTGGACACCGGCCTGCTCGGCCGAGGCGTCCGCGACCTCGTGGGTACGACGCGCGACGGTGCGGATCGCACCCTCGAGGGTCTGACGGACCACGCCGGCACGCGCCTCGGAGTCCTCGGCGAGCATGTCGAGCCATCCGCGCACGTCGGCAACGGCATCGGGCGGAAGCAGCCCGCGCGAGTCCATCGGGCGTTCGGGGACCGTGAAGAGCGGGGAGTCCTTGAGACCACGGCTGGCCATCATCCGGGCCAGGTGGGTCGCGACGGTCTCGAGCGCGTCGTCGGGGGTGCGGTCCAGGACGATCGCGACCGCGGCCGAACGCTCGGCGGCGTGGCGCAGGAACTCCCACGGCACCTGGTCGGCGTAGCGGGCCGCGGAGGTGACGAAGAGCCAGAGATCGGCGGCCGCCAGCAGCTGGGCGGCCAGGAGACGGTTCGCCTCCTCGACGGAGTCGACGTCAGGGGCGTCGAGGATCGCGAGGCCCTGCGGGATGGCGTAGGAACCGACGAGCTGCAGCGCGCGCGGGTCGTCGGTGGAACGGTCGACGCGCTCCAGGTCCGGCAGGAGGCGGTCCTGACGGAACCAGTGGGCGTCGTCGGGGTGGTGCACCAGGACAGGGCTGCGGGTCGTGGGGCGCAACACGCCGGAGGTGGTGACCTGCTTGCCCACCAGGGCGTTGACCAGCGTCGACTTGCCGGCACCGGTGGAGCCACCGACGACGGCGAGCATCGGCGCCTCGATCGTCATCAGGCGCGGAATCACGTAGTCCTCGAGCTGGCTGACCATCTCGTCACGGGCCTTGCGCTGCTCCTCGACGCCGGGGACGTCGAGGGCCAGCTCCGCGCTCTGGAGCGCACCGCGCAACTGCACCAGGGCAGTCAGCATCTGGGCGCCCTTGACGGAGATGTCGGAGGTGTCCTCACCGCTCACCGCTGCGTCAGCGTGGTCGAACGAGCCCTGCGTCGAGGAGCCCTCGTTGTGGGGGGTGTTCATCGGGTGGGAACCACCTGTCCGGGAAAGGAGATGAGAGGACGGACGGCACTGAGCCGAGCCACGAAGGACGCGCCGCGAGCAGCGAAGTCCGGTGGCGGAGTACCACGAAGATATCTGTGATGGAGGAAACCGAACTCAACGGCTGCCTGCTGGTATTCCTCCATCGCACGTAGCCCCGCCTCCTCACCGTACGTGCGGGCGAACGAGCGCGCGAGCCGGCGAGCCCTCAGGTCGACCAGCCAAGGGATGTCGGTCTCGGGCAGGAGGCCCCGCCGGGCGGCGTCGAGGAGGGCTGCGGTGAGCACTCTGCGCTCGTTGCCACGCACCCAGAGAGCGAGGCCGATCGCGAGCACGAAGACCGGAGCCATCAGCACGACGTAGACGAACAGGAACCCCGAACCGTCAGCCCAGGTGGCGGCACCGTTCCAGAGGCCGTGCAGGACGACGGCCAGCGTCCACCCCACGACGGGGAGACAGAATCGGGCCACGGCGGAACGGCTGCCGATCGCCAGTCCGACCGCCACACCGGTGAACATCGTGAACAGCGGGTGGGCGAACGGGCTCACCAGGCAGCGCACGACGAACGTGCCACCCAGTGCCTCCCCCGGCCCGAGGCCGAACTCCTCGGCCTCCACCACGGCACTCACCAGGTAGAGGGCGTTCTCGACGAAGGCGAACCCGATGCCGACCATGCCGGCGTAGACGATGCCGTCGAGGACGCCGTCGAACTCACTGCGTCGCCACCAGAACAGCATCAGCAGGAAGAAACCCTTCGTGCTCTCCTCCGTCAGCGGCGCCGCGACCACGGTGGCCACCTCGTCGCTGATCTCACCGAGCGGCAGCTGCAGCAGGACCGCCAACGTCGTGGAGGCGAAGGCTCCCCAGCAGAACCCGGCCAGCAGGAGACTGCGCGGCTCGGGCTCGTAGCGGTCGAGCCAGAGGTAGCAGCCCACCAAGGGGCCCACGGGCAGCGCTGCGAGGACGACGCCGAGGGCCACGACCGCGGGTTCACCCGAGGCCAGCAGCACCCCGGCGACCAGCACCGCACCCACCACGCAGGCCACTGAGACCACCCGGACGAAGGCGATGCTCTCGGTGCGGCGGGCCACGTGAGGACGGGCCGCTGTGGTCTGGGACATGGCCGGAATCCTAGTGGCGTGGGAGCGGCGGGTCAGGCCTTCGTCGGTGCGGTGGGACGTGTCACGCCCGCGTACAGTCGAATCCGTGAACGAGCAGGACCAGACCCCGGACCAGAGCACCGACGCCGAGACGACCGAGCAGGTCGCGCAGGAGGGCGGGACGCAGTCCCACGACCCTGCGGTCCCGCAGGCCTACGCCGACTTCATGCGGACCGGATGGGCGGACCGTGACGCCGACCTCCCCCAGCACCCGGTGGCGCCGCTGGCGGCCCGTCGTCGTGCTGACCTGCACGCCGCGTTCCCCGGCGAGCGTCTCGTCCTGCCCTCGGGCAGCTACAAGATGCGCGCCAACGACACCGACTACCGGTTCCGTCCCGACACCGCGCACACCCACCTGAGCGGCAACCAGACCTCCGACGCCGTCCTGGTGATCGAGCCCGACGGCTCCCCGGTGCTGTTCGCGCGTCCGCGTTCGGGTCGTGACTCCGACGAGTTCTTCCGCGACCGTCAGTACGGCGCTCTGTGGGCCGGCGAGCGCGCCAGTGTCCGCGAGTTGTCGTCGTCGCTGGGGATCGAGGTCCGCCACGTCTCCGAGCTGCCCGACTTCCTGGCCTCCGGCACCCCGACCCGCGTGCACCGTGGCGTGCATGCCGAGGTCGACGCGCTCCTCCCCGTCGCCGACGCCGAGCAGGCCGCCCGGGACACCGACCTCGGTCGTGTCGCCTCCGAGCTGCGTCTGGTCAAGGACGACTGGGAGATCGCGCAGCTGCGCGAGGCCTGCGACATCACCGCGCTCGGATTCAACGACGCTGTCTCCGAGTGGGACCGCGCCCTGGAGTTCGGCGAGCGCTGGATCGAGGGCACCTTCTTCCGTCGCGCCCGTGCGATGGGCAACGACCTGGGCTACGACTCGATCGTCGGCGGTGGCAGCCACGCCACCACGCTGCACTGGATCGACAACACCGGCCCGATCACGCCCGGCGAGCTCGTCCTGCTCGACATGGGCGTGGAGAACACCAACCTCTACACCGCTGACGTGACCCGCACGCTCCCGGTGGACGGCACCTTCACCCCGCTGCAGCGCGAGCTCTACGAGATGGTGCTCGCCGCGCAGAGCGCCGGCATCGCCGCGGTGAAGCCCGGTGCGGACTACCTCGCCGCGCACCGCGCCGCGATGGACGTCCTGGCCCACGGTCTGGGCGACCTGGGCCTGCTTCCCTGCTCCCCGGAGGAGGCGCTGGACCCGAACTCGCGCGTGTACGCCCGCTGGACCCTGCACGGCACGTCACACATGCTCGGCATGGACGTCCACGACTGCGCCAAGGCTGCCCCGAGCGCCTACACCGACGCGAAGCTCGCCGAGGGCATGGTGCTGACCGTCGAGCCCGGCCTCTACTTCCAGGCCGACGACCTGCTGGTCCCGGCAGAGCTGCGCGGCATCGGCATCCGGATCGAGGACGACATCCTCGTCACCGCCGACGGCAACGAGAACCTCTCGGCTTCGCTGCCGCGCGAGGTCTCCGCGATCGAGGAGTGGATGGGAGCGCTGCGCCGCTGATGCAGTGCGACCACTTCGACGCCGGACGGTGCGGTTCGTGCACCCTGCTGCCGGTCCCCCGTGCCACCCAGGTGGCCGACAAGGAACAGACCCTGCGTGACCTGCTCGCACCCTTCGGGGTGCGGGAATGGGTGCCCGCGTTCGCCGGGGCCGAGTCGGGTTTCCGGAGCAAGGCCAAGATGGTGGTCTCCGGCACCGTCACCGCTCCCGTCCTGGGCATCGGTACGCCCGACGGCGCCGGTGTCGACCTCACCGACTGCGCGTTGCACTCGGCCGGACTGGTCGCCGCGATGCCCGCGCTGCGTGACTTCGTCACCCTGGCCGGCCTTGTCCCCTACGACGTGGCTGCACGTCGGGGAGAACTCAAGCACCTGCTCGTCACCGAGGCCGCCGACGGCGGCCTGATGGTGCGCTTCGTGCTGCGCTCGACCGAGTCGGTGCTCAGGATCCGCAAGCATCTGCCGACCCTGCTCGAGGCGATCGACGCCCGCGTCGTCTCGGTCAACCTGCAGCCCGCGCACGCCGCGGTACTGGAGGGCGAGGAGGAGATCCTGCTGCACGGTGAGACGCTGACCATGACCGTCAACGACCTCGACCTGCACCTGCGTCCGCAGTCGTTCTTCCAGACCAACACCGAGGTCGCCGCCGCGCTGTACCGCGAGGCCGTCGCGTGGGTGGACGAACTGACCACCGTTCCCGACGACGCCGAGGTCTGGGACCTCTACGGCGGCGTGGGCGGCTTCGCCCTGCACCTGGCTCACTCCCACCCCGCACGTCGGGTCACCGGCGTCGAGGTGAGCGCGCAGGCCGTGGAGTCGGCCCGTCGTACCGCCGCCGACCTCGACCTGACCGGAGCCACCTTCGTGGCCGCTGACGCCACTGCATGGGCTCTGGCCCAGGAGGCTGCACCCGACCTCGTCGTCGTGAACCCGCCGCGTCGCGGGATCGGCGCGGAACTGGCCGGCTGGCTGGAGAACTCCGGCGCCCGGTCGGTCCTGTACTCCTCCTGCAACGCCGCCTCCCTGGCCCGCGACCTCGCGGCGATGCCGTCACTGCGTCCGGTCCGGGCCCGGGTGCTCGACATGTTCCCGCACACCACTCACTTCGAGGTGCTGGTGCTGCTGACCCGCGCGGGCTGAGAGTCACCTTCCCCGCAACGTCGCTGTCACCGGGTTCCAGGAGTTTCCTGTTGACCCGGTGACAGTTTCATTACTCGCCAGTAGCGTGGGTCGCACCGCGGCCCGGACCGCGGCCCGCAGCCACCACGACGAGGGACGACGAGCATGCCTGCACTGACCAAGGACGACGCTCTCTGGACGCTCAGCCTGGACGAGGGCGAGAACCGCTTCTCCCCCGCGTTCCTCGACTTCGTCCACGACACGCTCGACGAGATCGCAGCCTCCAGCGAACCCGTCGCGCTCCTCACCACCGGCGCCGACAAGTTCTTCTCCAACGGCCTGGACCTCGAGTGGGTGATGGGCAACGCCGAGAAGCTCGCCTGGTACGTCGACCGGATCCACGCGATGTTCGAGAAGGTGCTGACGCTGCCCGTGCCCACCGTCGCGGCGATCAACGGCCACGCCTTCGGTGGCGGCGCGATGCTCGCGATCGCCCACGACTACCGGGTGATGCGCGAGGACCGCGGGTTCTTCTGCTTCCCCGAGGCCGACATCGACATCCCCTTCACCGAGGGCATGAACGCGCTGATCCAGGCCAAGCTGACCCCGCAGGCCCAGATCGCCTCCATGACCACCGGGCGTCGTTTCAGCGCAGCCGACGCACTGGCCGCGGGGATCGTCGACGCCACCGCACCCGAGGCGGACGTCGTCGCCCGGGCTGCCGCCCTGGTCACCCCGTTGGCGGGCAAGAAGCGCACCACCATCGGGGCGATCAAGCAGCGCATGTTCGCCTCCGCCAGCACGGCTCTGCTCACGCCGTTGCCCGCTGACCTCACACTCTGAGCTGAAATCGCTCTCTGACGAGGGGCGCAGCAACGCGTTCTCGGGAGGTGCGTCACACCCTCCCGGGAACGCACCCCCGCGACCACGTCCCGACGGGATCCGGCCCGTAGAATCCATCGACGTGAACGACACTCCGTGGATCGAGGCCCGCACCATCGACCAGGAGAACGCGAGGGAGACCTTCGCGCTCGCCGCCCGGCACGTCCTCTCGGACGTCGCGATGGAGTACCACGCAGTGATCTACCTGCCGGACTTCGCCGCGAAGCTGCAGGAGCGCACCCGGATCCGCTACCGCGCGACTCCGTCGTCGTGGATCGGTGACGTGCTGTTCCGCGTCGCCAAGGAGTGCCGTCGTCGCGCGGAGCCGCTGCTCGGCGCCCTCGTGGTCAACACCGACGGCACCATGCCCGAGTGGTGGGCCGACACCGTCGAGGCCGTGCGCGGGGAGTTCGTCGAGAACCCCAACCTGCACGCCGCGAACGAGCGCGAGGAGCTCTACCGCGTCCATGGCGCCGAGATCCCCGAGGAGGGCGCCGAGCCCGTCCTGCCTGCCCCGGCACCCACCCCCGTGCGGGCCCGAGCCACCCGTGCCACCACCCCGCGTGCGGCAGCCGCCGGCACCCGGGTGCCCGGCACCGGCACCGCCGCCCGCGCTCCCCGTGCGGCGAAGCCGGCCAAGCCCGAGCCCGAGGTGCGACTCACCCAGGCGGTGGAGAAGTTCTGCTCCTCGTGCTTCATGGTGCTGCCCGCCACCGGCCTGTGCGACGAGTGCGACTGAGCGCCCAGACACCGGAGTGCGACTGAGCGCCCAGACACCAGCGTGCGGCTGAGTCCGTGACGTCCTGAGAGGGGCCCCGGCGTGTGACGCCGGGGCCCCTCTCGGTTCGGTCGCGTGCACGCAGTCGGCTCCACGACGTCGTCCGGGCGTAGGCTTCCACCCCGACGCGAGCCCGGCTGTCGGGTGAGCCCTGTCCTCAGGAGGAACCCCACAGTGGCCTGGACCATCCACGGCGACGGCAAGTCCGTCGCACCCGGCGAGGTCGTCGCTCCGGGCGAACGCCTCACCTGGCCCCGCACCATCGGCCTCGGCGCGCAGCACGTCGTCGCGATGTTCGGCGCGACCTTCCTGGTCCCGATCATCACCGGTTTCCCGCCCAGCACCACGCTGCTGTTCTCGGGCGTCGGCACGATCCTGTTCCTGCTGATCACCCGCAACCGTGTCCCCAGCTACCTGGGTTCGTCGTTCGCGTTCATCTCCCCCGTGATCGCAGCGTCCAACGGCTCCGACTTCTCCGCCGCCCTCTTCGGCATCATCCTCACCGGTGCCGCACTGGCCGCCGTGGGTCTGCTGGTCGGCAAGGTCGGCACCGGCTGGATCCACGCGCTGATGCCGCCTGCCGTCATGGGTGCCGTCGTGGCCCTGATCGGCTTCAACCTGGCCCAGGCGTCGTACAACAACGTCATCAACCTGAACGCCGGCGGTTCGTTCGCCCCCGGCGGCAAGCCGGTCGACAACGACCACCTGCTCCTGGCTGCTGTGACCGTCTTCGCGATCGTGATCATCGCGGCGCTGTTCCGCGGCATCATCGGCCGGATCGCAGTGCTGATCGGCTTCGTGATCGGCTACCTGGCCGCCTGGCCGCTGGGCGTCCTCAACTTCGACGACGTGAAGGCTGCCGACTGGATCGGTCTGCCCACCTTCACCTCCCCCAGCGTCGACTGGACCATCCTCCCGATGTTCCTGCCCGTCCTCTTCGTGCTGGTCGCCGAGAACGTCGGACACGTCCGTTCCGTCGCGCACCTGGTGAAGGACGACTCGATCAACTCGATGACCGGACGCACCCTCTTCGCTGACGGTGCCGCCACCGTCGTTGCCGGTCTCGGTAGCGGTTCGGCCACCACCACCTACGGCGAGAACATCGGCGTCATGTCCGCCACCCGCGTCTTCTCCACCGCCGCCTACTGGGTGGCCGGCGTGGTCGCGATCCTGCTCTCGCTCTCGCCGAAGTTCGGCGCGATCCTCTTCACCATCCCCAACGGTGTCATCGGTGGCGCGACGCTCGCCCTCTACGGCGTCATCGGCCTGATCGGTGTCCGCATGTGGATCGACGCAAAGGTCGACTTCGGCCTGCAGAAGAACCTGTTCCCGATCGCTGTCGGCCTGATCCTGGCCATGGGCATGGGCAACGACGTCCTCGTGTGGGGCGACGTGAAGTTCGGCGGCATCGCGGTGGGCACCGCGGCCGTCCTGGTGCTCTACCACCTCATGAACACCCTCGAGAAGATCCGTGGCGGCGACGACGAGTCCGCCCCCGCGGAGGCGAAGGCCTGATCGGGCCCCGCTCCCTCATGACGTACGACGCCCCGCCCGGGTCCTCCCGGGCGGGGCGTCGTACGTCATGAGGTCTACTGCTCCGCAGCGTCCGGGTCCGCGGTGCGCGCCGCGGCGTCCTCGGCCTGCTGCTCCTCGGCAGCACGCGCGAGCCAACGTTCCCGTGCGGTCTCCCAGCGCTCGGCCTCGTCCGGGGAGATCCGGACCAGGTCATCTACCCCGGCCGCGGCCTCGCGCCACTGCGCCGCGCTGGCGCCGTTGCGCAACCTCTCCTTCACCGTGTCGACCCGGACCCGGGCCGCCACCTGACGCAGCTGCGTCTCGGAGGCCTTCAGCGTCTTCCCGGCCTTCCCCGAGGCGAACCGCTCGAACCACTGCTCCAACGTGGCCACCGAGGTCGCGGGGTCCACCAGCGATGTGAGGAAGGTGGCGTAGGTGATCGCGTTGCGGGCCCTGGGCATCAGGTCGCGCAGGTCGGCGCGGGCGCTCAGCAGGTCACCGACCGGGCGGGCCGCGGTGCGGGCACCCAGTTCCTCCAAGCCGTCGGTGAAGAGGCCGAGATCGGCACCGGCCGCCTCCAGACGCTGACGCACCTGCACCGGCGGGACCCCACGACCGCCCGCGGCGAACGTCGGCCCCACCTCACGAGCATCGGAGATCTCACCGGCGAGGACCCGGCCACGGTGCTCCACGTCAAGGACGTAGCCCTGAGCACCGTCGGCGACGACGCCCGGCGTCGCGATCGCGCCACTGACCACCGATCCACGGTCGGCCCAGACGAAGGCCGCCAACTCCTCAGCCGAACGGTCCTGGACCTGGAACCTGGTGGCACCCCAGATCACTGTTCCCGGAAGTTCCACGTCGGCGTTGCCGCAGCCCTCCCGTACGAAGTTCGGCACCGCGTGCCCGGCCTCGCTGACGGTGGTGCGTCCCAACGAGCGTTCGTCGTGGGCCTCGAGGCGCCAGCAGACCTGCTGGGCGGCCTGCACCAGCACCGTTCCGCCACCGTCGACGAGGAGCTTCTTCTCGTATCCGGTGTCTTCCAGGGCGGCACCGGCGGCACCGATCCCCCAGGTCACCAGACCGACCGCAGCCAGGGCCGTCGCGGCCCGGCGCGCCCGCACCGGCGCGGGGCGAGGCCGAGCGGTGCGTGACGTCGTGGTCGTACTCATGCCCGACCTCCTCTCGGACGCAGGGCCCACTGGACCAGGTCTCGGTCGGCGGTGTGCCCCAGGGGACCCAGCACGAGGCCGTCGGCGCCGGTGATCCTGAGTTCGACGACCTCCATGAACCCGACGATCCGCACTGCACCGATCGAGGCCAGCGGCAGGACGTGCACCGGCGTCGGACCGGCCGCGGCCGAGGTGACGTCGTAGGCCAGCAGCCGACGGTCGGTCACCACCACCACGTCCAACGGAGGCCGCTTGCGCTTGACCCGGAAAACGGCCTCGACGTGCTCACCGGCCTCCAAGGACGCCTGCACACCGTCCCAGACGGTGCGGGCGGCACGCTCGGCACTGCGTCCCCAGACCGTCTCCATGACCCGCGTGGGGGCGTCGAGCAGCAGGTCACCCTGCTCGACCGGAACGATCACCGAGGCACTGGCGCCGGCGCCGGTCGGGTCGAGGTGCACCGTGGCCCCGCCTCCGGCCGCCTCCGATCCAGCAGTCCGTGCCTGTTCCCGCTGGTCCTCCAGGACGGCGAGGCGGTCGAGGTCCTCCTGACCGGCGTCGAGGACGGCGTCCACATCTGCGCCGGCGGACGCACGCAGGGCCACCAGCTGGGCACGCAGCGCCGTCACGTCGAGTCCGGGATCGGCGAGCTGAGCCATCAACGCACGGTGGGCCACCCCGACGTGGCCGGAACCGAACTCGTCCTGCTCCCCCAGCTCCACGGCTCCGGGCACGAGGAGTCCGTGGTCGATGGCTGCCACGGAGAGGTCGATCCGAGCGGCCTCGTTCTCAATCTCGTCGATCAGTCCGGGAGCCAGGTCGATGCGGCGCTCCAGCTCTGCGATCTCGGCCCCGTGGGCGCGTTCGAAGAGGCGGATGCCGCGGTCCGCACGGCGTTCGGCCCGCCACTGCACCGCGATCGAGACCGCGACCTGCGCGATCAGAGCCAGCCAGATCAGTTCGAAGAACCACGGCACGAGCACCTCGAGCAGGTGCCCCTCGTCGAGGCCGATCCGGTCGATCACCCAGGCCCCGAACAGGTACGGCCAGGCGAAGGCGTGCACGACGGCCCGACGCAGGAGGACAGCGAGGAGAACGAGCGCCAGCACCGCGAGGGGGCGACGGGCGGCGCCGGGGAGCCGGTCGAGGACCGGGCGGAACAGGGAGGCGACGCGTCCGGGACTTTCGTCCTTGGCGGCTGTCATGTGTGGTGGGGCTCCAGCTGAGACGTGGCGGCCCCGCGGATGGGGCCACGACCGACGTCGATTCTCCGCGTTCCGCCTCGTTTTCTCCGGCCTTCGGTCAAGGAAAGAGGTGATTCAAACGTCATCTCCATCACAGTGTCGTGTCAGGCCCGGAGCCCCCTCGCCGGCCTGCGTCACACCGTGCCCGTGGCGAGGTGTGGGTGCACCGTGGGTGAAGACCCCACAGGGAGGGTGCCCAGCAGCACCCTCCCTGTCCCCGTTGAACCTGCGCGTCAGCGACGCATGCCCACGGTGACCTTCGCGCTCGTGGCCGGGGCCACGTTGACGCGATCGGTCGGGGTGAAGGCGGCGCGGACACGCACCTTCGTGGTCGACGCCTTCAGCGTGACGACGACCTTGCCTTGGGAGGCGGCGGTGACCGCCTTGGTGTAGGACCGTCCACCGCTCGTGACGGTGACCTTGCCGACCGGGTACGCCCCGTTGTCGAGCTTGCCGAGGATGACGGTGACCTTCGGCTTCTTGCCCCGGGCGAACTTCTTCGCCGCGACCTTCACCTTGGCCAGACGCGCCTTGCGGACCTGGACGACGGTCTCGTCGCTCAGGCTGGAGGCCTTGAGCTCGGCGTTGCCCAGGAAGCGGGCGCTCAGGGCGTGGGAGCCGGCCCGGGGCGAGACCAACGTGAAGGTGGCGACTCCGCTGCGCACGGCAGCGGCGCCGATGCGCGAGCCGTTGTCGTAGAGGTTCACGGTGCCGGAGCCTGCGCCCGGGACCGCGACGGTGACGGTGACCGGACCGGTGCCTGCCACCAGCGAGCGCTTCGAGACCTTCACGGCACCGATCTCGGCGTCGACCTTGTTCACGCGCAGCGTCGTGGCGGCGGTCTCGAACCCGGCGAAGGACTCGTCGCCGGCGTAGACGGCCTTGACGGTGTGCCGACCGGCGGTGAGACCCGAGAGCATGACGACGGCCTCGCCGTCGGAGAACGCAGCGGTCGAGACCTCGGTGCCGTCCACGACGAAGGCGACCTCACCGGTCAGGTCCTGGGCGGAGGTGAGGACTGCCTCGATCTCGTCACCGACAGAGACGGTCCGACTGTCGAGGGAGAGACGACCCTTCGCGGTACGCGGAGCGACCTCGAGGGCCGCCGTGGCCGTACCGGCCTTGACGCCTGCACCGGCGGCGGGGACGAAGGTCGCGGACACCGTGTGGGCGCCCGTGGCCAGGGCCGGGACGGTGACCGCTGCCACGCCGTCGACGACCTCGGTGGAACCCGCGACCTGCTCGCCGTCCACGGCGAGGGTGACCGTGCCGGCCACGTCGTCGGCGAACTGCTCGAGGAGCGCGGCGACACGGACCGTCAGCGTGGACTCCTCGCCCGCCTCCACGTCGGTGGCTGCGGTGGCGGAGACCTCGGTGTCGAGATCACCGCGCAACACCATCGCGAGGGTGCTGGAGGCGCCACCGAACCAGAAGTCCTGCGCGCCGTTGCCGTCGAAGTCACCGACGGAGGCCAGGGTGCGGCCGTAGGCGCCGGAGCCGAGGTCGGGAGTGAAACGCTCGCCCTGCTCGGCGGTCAGGTCGGCGAGCTCGAGGGTGCTGGTGCGCTCGCCGTCGACGTGCAGCAGGTAGGCGGCACCTCGCGGGGACTCGCCGTAGGCGCCCACGAGGACGTCGCCGGTGCCGTCGACGCCGGCGACCGCGAAACCGGCCTTGGAGTTGGCGGAAGCGCCGTTGATCCAGTGACCGCGGGCGATCTTCTCCGAGCCGGCGCAGTCGTCGCTCACCGAACCGTCGGCGCACTCGAAGACGCTGATCTCCGACGTCGGGTCGGTCATGACCGTGTTGGTCGAGGCCGAACCGAGGACCACCGCGGCGCCACCGTGACGGGTGGCGGTGCCGTTGGTGACACCGTCGCCGCCGGCGATGAAGTCGGTCAGGCCGTCATCGTTGACGTCACCGATCGCAGCCACCGACATGCCGAGACGGTCACGGCCGCGGGTGGAACCGAAGACGTCGAACCCGGGGGCCTCGTCAGTGCCCAAGACGACCTGGGAGGAGACACCGCCGTGGACGACGTGGGCCGCACCCGCGACCGGGGCCGAGGTGCCGTAGGGGGTGGCGGTGTAGGCGCCGATGACGAGGTCTGCCTTGCCGTCGCCGTTGGCGTCGCCCACCGAGGTCGCTCCGGCGAGACGGCTGCCCTCGGTGCCGTCGATCGTCATGATGACCTGGTCGGTGTCGGCCTGGACGTCGACGTCGGCACTGGTCTTCTTGCCCTTGACGATCCAGACGCGACCGGCGTTGTTGCCGTTGTAGTCGGCCAGGTTGTCGGAGACGGCGATGTCGGCGAGGCCGTCGCCGTCGACGTCACCGGCGGAACCCACCGAGTGGCCGAAGTTGTCGGTCGCCTTGTCGCGGGTCGTGGTGTCGTCAGCGCCCGGGTCGTTGATGAGGTAGCCGCGCTCGCCCAGGTTGCCCAGGTCCACGGGCCCGAAGTCCTTGGCACCGAAGACCACGGCAGCCTGGTGGTGCATGCGCGAGCCGTGGCCGACCACGACGTCGTCGAAGCCGTCACCGTTGACGTCGCCCAGGCAGGAGACCGAGAAGCCAGCCCAGATGCCGCCGGACACGGTCTTGGCCATGCCGCCGAGACGGACGGCGTTGGCCGAGGACGGGTCGGTGGTGTCGCCGCCGATCCGGTCCTTCGCGCCGAGGATGACGTAGGCGGCACCGACCTTGGCGTGGCCCTGACGGTTCCAGTTCTGGTCGCCGACGACGGTGTCGTCGATCTGGTCGCCGTTGACGTCGCAGGAGCTCTGCGACAGGGCGCTGCCGAAGCTGGTGTTCTCGCCGGAGAAGGCGACCTGACGCGAGGCCACCGAGTCGGCGGACTCGGCGGGTTCGGCGCTGGCCACGACGGCCGGGGCGGTGAGGCCGGTGACGAGCAGGGTCAGGCTGACCGCTGCGAGTGACTGCTTCTTCATGTTCTGTCCTCTGGACTCGGGACCGACTCGGGACGGTCTCGTGGTGGTGTTCCGGTGAGGGCCGGGACGCGGGCAGCACCGGACGTCGACGGTGACGTGTCAGGTGGTGGCGCCCGCTCGGGGTCTGGGGGGTGGCTCCCGCTGCACGGAGTGCGGATGCGGAGTTCAGCCGCGGGGCCTGAGCTTCACGGAGGTGCTCTTCGGGGTCGTGTACGAGCCGCGGGCTGTGGGCGTGAAGCTGACGGTGGCCTTCCCCGCGGTGCGGCGAGCGGGCAGGGTGACAGTGACCTTGCCCTTCTTCGCGGCAGTCACCTTGACCTTCTTCGCGACGCCGCCGACCTTGACGGTGACCTTGCCGACCGGCCACGTGCCGTCGCTGGCCTTGGCGACGGTGACGACGACCTTCGGCTTGCCGCCGCGGGCGAACTTCTTCGCGGTGGCCTTGACGGTGCCGGTGGTGGTCCGGGTGACGGTGAGCTTCGCGGTGGCCGTGGTGGCCAACAGCTCCTGGGTGCCGGCGGTGCGGGCGGTGACGGTGTGGCTGCCGACGCCGAGCGTCTTCGGCAGCTGCACGGTGGCGGTGCGGCCGGTGACCTTCGCGGTCCCCACGGCACGGCCGTCGACGAGCAGCGTGACGGTGTCGGAGACCACGCGGTCCAGGGTGAGGGTGGCGCGCACGACGTCGCCGCGACGGACGCTCTTCGTCGAGAGCGTCAGAGTGCCCTTGGGGGTGACCGGGGCAGCGACCGTGGCGGTGGAAGCAGCCAGGAGCTGGGCGGGCTCACCGCGGAACCTGGTGGCGACACCGCTGTACGCGGCCCGGGCACCAGTGGCGGCAGCACGGACGGTGCCGGACGGCAGGGCGACGCGGGCGACGCCCTCGACGACGGCGACGTCAGCGGCCAGGGTCTCGCCACCGGCAGTGGTGAACGTGACGGTTCCGGTGGTGAGGGACGTGCCGTCGGTGGCGGTGACCACGCGGGCGACGAGCTGGCCGTTCTCGACCGTGACGGTGGTGCGGGTGGTGTCGGTGACAAGGACCTGCGGGCCGGCCTGTGTGGCGGCGCCGTGGACGCCGGCGACGGCATCGGTGCGCACCCCCAGGACGTGCTCGCCGACGGGCAGCGCGACGTCGTCGAAGAACGCGAACGCACGATGCGGAGCAGAGACGGTGGTGGCCCCGGTCGCGACGGGGGCGCCGTCGACGGTCAGGGTGACGCGCCCGGAGATGCCCTGCGCGGTGGCGAGGAGGAGGTTGGTCCGGACGTCGACGACGTCGGAGGCCTTCAGGACCGTGCCGTCCGCGACGGCGATGCCGTCGTCCCCGACACGGCGGGCCGCCTTGAGCGAGACCTGGGCGCCGAGTTCGCCGCGCAGTGCGACGGTGACGGCACCCTGACGGTAGGTGGCGTGCTCAGAACGGCCCGGCGCGGAGACCGCGAAGTCCGCTGCTCCGTTGCCGTCCACGTCGCCGACTGCCGCGACGTCGAAGCCGAACCGGGAGGCGCGGTCATCGGCCTGGGCGTCTCCACGGGTGCCGTCCACGCGGTGTCCCTGGGCGGCGGTGAGATCGGAGAGTTCCTGGACCGCTCCCCCGGCCCGACCGGCCAGGACGTAGGCGGCGCCGGTGTCAGCGACGAGCCGGCCGGAGGCGTCGGGGACGTCGACGCCGGGCGCACCGACGAGGAGGTCGTCACGACCGTCACCGTCGAGGTCGCCCATGACGGCAACGGAGTGCCCCAGCGCGTCGCCGGGGTGCTCGGCGCGGACCAGGTAGCCGTGGGTGGTGCCGGACACGCTGACGGTTCCGGCAGCCGGGTCGACGACGACAGGAGTGGCGGCGAGGGCGGCGTCGGCGAGGTCGGTGATGACGGCGACGCCACCGTCGGCGGCCGGGCCGGTGCCGAGGCCGGCCCCCAGACCCACGACGAGGTCGGTGCGGGAGTCGCCGTCCACGTCACCGACGGCGAGGTCGGCCAGGCCGGTGGCACCGGTGGCGATCACGTGGCCGTCGCTCGCGGCGAGGTCGACCTCGCGGGTCGTGGCGGTGGGCGCAGCGCCACGGACGAGCCAGACGGTGCCGCGCTCGGAGGCGACGGCGAGGTCGTCGAAGCCGTCCCCGGTGACGTCACCGAGGCTGACGGCGGTACCGATCCGGTCACCGGCGGCAGCGCCGCTCACGACCAGCGCGACGTCGGCTCCGGCGTTGGCCGACGTCGTGAGGGTGGGGGTGGAGACCGCACTCGGGAAGGTCGCCTCCGCCTTGCCGCGCAGCACCCAGAGGCGTCCGGCCTCGGCGCGGGTGGCGCCGGTGCCCGTGGCGGCGGGGGTGGCGGCAGGGGTGGCGGTGTGCTGGGAGACGAGGACGTCCCCCAGACCGTCACCGTCGACGTCGCCGGCGCCACCCAGGGCGCGGGCGCCGAGGTGGGTGGAGCCGGTGGGGAACGTGTAGCGGCGCACCCGGTTCTGGACCAGCTTGCCCGAGGCGTTGCGGGTCCCGGCGGACTGCTCGACCGCGATCACGCGGGTGGTCGGGGCGACCACCTCGACGAGGTCGTCGAAGCCGTCGGCGTTGACGTCCCCGGCGCAGGTGAACCCGGTGGTGCCGTCGGTGGTCCAGTTGGTCCACTGCGGAAGGTCGGTGAGCGCGTCGGAGTAGCCGTCGAGACGCCGCTGGGCCTCCATGTCGACGAAGCTGCCGCCTGTGCTGCCGAACGCGGCGGCACCGGTGGCGGTGACGTCGCCGGCGGAGTCGCCGTCGAGGTCGCAGACGTCGGAGTTGAGGACGGTGCCGAACTCCTGGTTGGCGCGGCCGCCGTGCAGGGTCAGGGCGGTGGGCGCGAAGGCGTCGGCCAGACCGGTCGCGGCCAGCGCGGTTGCCTGACGCTCGGCGTGCGCGCTGACCGGGATGCCGGCACCGATTCCACCGGCGACGAGGCCGAGGGCGAGCAGCACTGAGGTACGGGTGTTCTTCATGGGGTTTCCTTCCGCTCCCCCGGGGCGCGCCGTCGCGGGGGCGCCGCCGGGGTGTGCTGGACGTCGGGCTGCGATCAGTTGGGCGCGTGCACGCCGAGCGAGTTGCCCCGGACGTCGCGGCCGTAGTCGTAGAAGAAGTTCATGGTCAGCGGGGCCGAGGCGCCCTGGCGGGTCAGACCTTCGGAGGTGCGGGTCGAGCGGTTGGCCACGGTCGGGGTGGTGGTCTTCACGTACTCGACGTTCGAGGTGCGCGACACGATGGTGCGGATGCTGCCGGTGAAGGCAGTCGTGCTGCCTTCCTTGCCCCACGGGTTGGTCCAGATCACCGAGGAAGCGGCGTCACGGTTGTCGACCTTGGTGGTGGTCAGCCAGGCGTCACGGATGTCGCCCTTGAACCAGGACTTCGGCGAGAACTCGTCGACGGGCTCGCTCGGCGACGCGGCGCGCTGGTCCTTCCACGGGCCCCAGTTCTGCTGGTTGCCGTTCTCCCAGGCGAGGTCGTTGAGGTACGCGACGGAGGTGTTGGTCTCGGTGTTGCCGGTGTAGTAGCGGGCGGGGTTCTGCAGACCGAACCACGGCTCGAAGCGGGCGATCTCCTTGCCGTCGGCCATCTTCAGGGTCGAGAAGGACTGCCACTGCTCGTACCCGGCCCACCACCAGCCGTTGCTGGAGGCGGCGGGCGAACCGCGACGGTCGTCGACGGCGGAGCCGGGGGTGCCGCTCTCGGCGCCGTTCTTGACGTAGGCGTTGATGCAGTCGAGCGTCGGGATGTAGCGGGCGCCGCCCTCACCTGCGGGGAGGATGGACCCCTTGGTCTCGATGACGGTGCCACTGCTGGTGTGCTCGGTGGCGAAGGGGCGGGTGCAGGACGAGGTGAGCTCGTTGGCGTTGCCGTAGTTGGTCATCACGGTGGTGAGGACCTTGGTGCCGTCGTTGCAGCTCAGGGCGTAGACGAGCTCGTGGGTGTTGTTCTTGGTCGCGTCGGAGGAGTGCGATCCCTGGTGGGCCTTGATCAGGGTGTCGCACTCCATCTCCTGGGTGTCACCCCAGCGGTCGGTGAACTTCACGCCCATGAGCTGGTTGTTGGCGACGATGACCTTGTGGCCGGGGTCGTCCTCGTGACGATGGAAGACGGAGTTGTGGATGTTGGAGTAGACGGTGAGCTGCTCGGATCCGTAGCCGAACGGCACGCCGTTGGCGTCGGGGTTCTGCTTCTTGTACTCCGACACGACCCAGTCGTAGATGTCGGAGTTGCGCGGGTCGTCGCCGTGCTCGTGCCCGAAGGTGCAGATGCTGCCGTCGGCGCGGGTGTGCACCGCCGGGTGCCAGGACGGGTAGAGCTTGCCGTCGACACCGGTCACTGAGTAGCTCTGGTGCTCCGCGGTGGTGCAGGTGTCGTACGCGGTGGGCTTCCAGACCTTGAGGTAGGCCTGCGAGTAGGTGTCGTCCAGAGCCATGGTGTTCTCGTGGCCGGTGTGCTCGTCACCGCCGGTGCCCGTTCCTGTGCCGTGCTCGGTGTCCATCTCGTGGTCGAGGAGCAGCGCGACGGTCTGGGTGCTGGTGACCTTCTCCGGCGCGGTCTCGACGATGCGCAGGGCGCCCGTGACCTTCGCCGAGCCGTCACCGAGAGCGGCAACCTGGGCCGGCGTCAGCGCGAAGCGAAGCGTCTTCGTGGCGCCCTTCGCCAGACGCACGGCCTGGGTGCCGGAGCCACCCTTGCCGGCGACGGTGAGGCTGGCGGTGGCGGTGCAGGTGGAGGTTGCCTTGCAGGTCAGGGCGACCGCGACGACGTGGTCGTGGCCGACGGTGACGGTCGTCGAGGTGAGCAGCAGCGAGGGGGCGGCAGCCTTGACCTCGACCTTGCGGGTGACCTTCTTGGTGGTCTTGCCGACCTTGCGGGTCACGGTCACGGTGCCGGCCTTCGGCGCCGCTGCGACCTTCTTCGTCTGCGCCGCGGAGAGCTTCAGCGCGACGGTGGCCTTCTTGCCCTTGGCCAGCTTGTACGTCTTCTTCACGGTGCCGACACCACTGACCTTGACGCTGACGGTGCCGGTGCACTTCGCGACGCTGCACTTCACACCGACGCGGATCGTGCGGTCGGAGCCGACGACGGCGTCGACGCTGGTGATCGTGGCCTTGGCTGCCGGTGCGGCCGACGCAGCACCGAGCACTGCCTGCGGCGCGAGTCCGAGGGCTCCTCCGGTGAGGGCGAGGGCCAGGACCGCTGCGGAAGTGCGGCGGGACCGGATCCTGGCTGTGGTCATCCGGGCGGTGGTCATCCTGGCGGTGGTCATGGCTGGCTCCTTGGGGACGTGCGGAAGGAATGTCACGGCGTCCCCCGAAGCCGTGCTCTGCTGCTGACTGGTGCTGCTGACTGCTGCTGGCTGGTGCTGGGTGCGGGCTGGTCAGCCGAAGAGGCGTTGTCCCACGTACTCGCCCTCGGCGGTTCCGGCCGGGACCGCGAAGAGGGCTGAACCGACGTGGCGGATGTACTCGTTGAGGAGGTCGCCGCGCAGGTTGTTCTGGATGTCGATGAACTGCTGTGGGTCGCGCTGGAAGCAGATGAAGAAGAGGCCGGCCGAGAGCTGCCCCAGGGCGTTGTTGCCCTCGACGAAGTTGTAGCCACGACGCAGCATCCGGGTGCCGTTGTTCATCTCCGGATGCGCGAGACGCACGTGGGAGTCGACGTCGATCGCCAGCGAGCCGTCCTCGTTCTTCGCGGCGAAGACCGGGTCGGTGAACTCCAGTCCGCCCGAGAGCGGGGCGCCCTCGCCCTTGTCACGGCCGATGACGCGCTGCTGCTCTGCGAGGCTGGCGCGGTCCCAGGACTCGATCGTCATCATGATCTTGCGGGTCACCATGTAGGAGCCACCCGCCATCCAGGCCGGGGTGGCGTCGTCGGGGACCCACACCTGCTCCTCGAGCGCTGCGGTCTCGTCGGCCATGACGTTGGCGGTGCCGTCCTTGAACCCGAACAGGTTGCGCGGCGTGGGGGTGGTGCGGTCGGTGGAGGCGGTCTTGCCGAACCCGAGCTGGGTCCAGCGGACCCGGACCGTGCCGAAGCCGATGCGCGAGAGGTTGCGGATGGCGTGCATCGCGACCTGCGGGTCGTCGGCGCAGGCCTGGATGCAGAGGTCGCCGTCGCTGATCGGGTCCTCAAGGAGGTCGAAGGCGAAGAGCGGGAGCTTCTTCAGTTCGGCCGGTCGCCGGTCGGCGATGCCGAGGCGCTTGCCCTTCTCGCCGGTGAACAGCGAAGGGCCGAAACCGAAGGTGACGGTGAGAGCGTGGGCTCCCATGTCCTGTGCCTCGCCGGTGTCGTCCGGGGGCAGCAGCACGGGGCCGTCGACAGCACCGTCCTCGGTGACCTCGAGCCCACGGGTGAGGCGTTCGGCGGCCTCGGTCCAGGCCTTCAGCAGTTCGACGAGGTCCTCACGCGTGGTGGTGTCGCGGACGTCGAAGGCAGCGAAGTAGAGGTGCTCCTGGACCGGCGTGGTGATGCCGGCCTGGTGCTCGCCGTGGAACGGGTGGACGACGGTCGCGGGGTCGACCACCGCCGGCATGGCCTCGTCGACGGAGGCGTGTCCGGCCACGAAGCCGACGGCGGCACCGGCGACGCCGGTACCGGCCAGCCCCAGCACTCCCCGGCGCGACCAACGGCCGAACCGGGGAGCACCAGCGGCGCCGTCCTGCTGTGACCGGGCAGACCCCTGCCCCGACTGCTCAGTCACGACGGCATCACTCCGCGTCGACGCCGAGGACGGTGTGGGTCAGCTTCGACATCGGCTCGGAGAGGGCGTTGAGCGCGGCACCGAGCTCGTTGCGCTGGGGCTGCTTCACGGTGTCGTAGAAGACGAAGCCCTGGTCGTAGTCGCCGTAGGTGGCGAGCAGGTCCTTCATGGCCTTGAACTGCTGGTCGAGATCGGCGACCAGCTTCTTGCCGTCCTCGCCCTTGGCCTCGGCGATGTCGCGGACGTTGAGGTACGCGACCTCGGCACCCTCGACGTTGGCGTAGAAGTCGTAGAGGTCGGTGTGGGCGAACTCGTTCTCCTCACCGGGGAGCTTGCCGTCAGGAGCGGCGACCTCGTCGAGCAGGCCGATCGCACCGTTGGTGATGTCGCCCAGGGAGAGGGCGAAGTCGTCGGCGTGGACCTTCTCGTAGAGGGCCTTGACGTCGGCCACCAGCTGGTCGCCGACCTTCGCGCGGCCGGCCTCGTCGAGAGCGGTGACCTTCTCGTCGGGGTAGTTCTTCATGGCCTCGTCGAGCCAGAGGTCCATCTCGATGCGGTGGAAGCCGGTGAACTCCAGGCCCTCGGCCTCGGCACCGGGCTTGCGGTAGTCGATCTTCGGGTCGAGGTCACCGAACTGCTCGGCGGTGGGCTCGATGCGCTCGTAGTTGATACGGGCGATCGGGAACAGCTCGCGGGCCTTGGCGTCGTCGCCGGCCTTGTAGGCGTCGGCGAACTCCTGGACGTTCGGGACCAGCTCGGCGACCTGGGCCTGGGTGTAGGAGACGTAGTTGGCCACGGCGGTCTCGACGGCCTTGGCGTCCTCGGGGTCGATCTCGATGGCCTTGCCGGTCACGGTGAAGGCGTTCTTGTCGACGTCGTCGCCGACCATGCCCGGCTTGCAGGCGGTGAAGTACTCGCCCGGCTGGGCCTGGACGGTCAGGTTGCGGGTGATGCCGGGGGCGATGTTCTCGACCTCGCCGACGATGCGGAGGCCGTCGGAGCCCAGCACGTAGAACTCGGTGACCTTGTCACCGTCGTTGGTGACCTCGAAGGAGATGTTGCCCGACTCCGCGGTGTCGGCGGAGACCTTGCACTCGTCGGCGCTGGAGGAGACGGTCAGCGCGCCGGCCTCGGAGGTGGTGTTCGAGACGCAGCCGCTGAGCGCGAAGGCTGCGAGGGCGACGCCGGCGAGCGGGGCGACGGTGAGCTTCATCTGGGGTTCTCCTGAGTTCTCGGGCAGTGCGGTTCAGTGCAGGTGGGGTGCTGGGCAGATGCGGTGCAGGCGCGCGCGTCAGTCGCCGGCGGGGACAGAGGTGGCGGGGACAGAGGTGGCGGTGGCGTCGGCCGGACGCGGTCGGCGCGAGCGCAGGACGGCGCGGGTGTAGAGGCCACCGACGACGACGAGATAGACGAACCAGGCCAGCACCTCGAGCTTGGTCATCTCGGGGGTGAAGCCGACGGTGCCCTTGAGCAGTGCGCCGACGAAGCCGTCAGGGGCGATCACGTCGGAGATCTGGAAGAGCCAGGCGTCGGGGCCGTACCAGCCGGAGACGAACGATCCGGCGCCCTCGGGGGCCGTGGAGAACGGGCCGGGGAGGAAGCGGGCCTCCTGCAGGTCGTGGACGGCGTAGGCGAGGATGCCGGCCGCGACGACGACGAGGAAGCCGCCGGTCCAGGTGAAGAAGGTGGCCAGGTTGAGGCGCACGGCACCGCGGTGGATCAGCCAGCCCAGGGCGACGGCGAGCGCGAGGCCCAGGACGGCACCGATCCAGGCCGTGGGGGCGTCGTCGCTGGCGCGAACCGCGGACCAGAGGAAGAGGGCGGTCTCGAGACCTTCGCGGGCCACCGAGACGAAGGCGATGAAGGCGAGACCGACGCCGGTGCCGGTGAGGGCGGCGTCGATGCTGGCGTGCAGTTCCTTCTTGAGGGTGGCAGCCGTGGCCTGCATCCAGAAGATCATCCAGGTCACCAGCGCCACAGCGAGGATCGAGAGCGAGCCGCCGATCGCCTCCTGGGCCTGGAAGGTGAGTCCGTAGGCGCCGAAGGTGAGGATCGCGCCGATGGCGAGGGATCCGCCGATCGCGACGCCGACACCGAACCAGAGCTTCCGGAGCACGTCGCTGCGGCCGATCTTGCGGATGTAGGCCACGAGGATGCCCACGACGAGGGCGGCCTCGAGGCCTTCGCGCAGGCCGATCATGAAGGTGCCGAGCACGGGGACTCCTGGGAGGGGACGGCACAGACAGTACCTTCAGTCAGAGGAAGGTTAGCCATGCCTAAGCATTGACCGACAAGACGAATAGTTAGGCAAGCCTTGCCTCATTTCAACTCAGCAGCTCCGTGACGCGCGTCACGCGGGCGGCAGCCGGGGAGCCGCAAAGGTCGCTGACCAGCACGAATGCCCACCTGGGAGGTGGCCGGAAAAGATTCGAGGTCTCACTCCCCCATGCGGGGGCAGGTGCCATCACGGTCGCGTCACGACGCCCGAGCGGATCGACAGCGAGGCCCCATCGGACCGCGGCCGCGGTCGCGGGGGCCACCACGGTGCCGTCCGCCTGAGTTCTGCACCCTCGCGTGACCTTCGTCTCAGGGCAGGCGGGTGCAGGAGCCCACCGATTTTGGGTGCTCCGCGCGACCCCCGCATGATGACTTGTGGGGACCTGTGTCCCGCAGACCGAACCAGCTCGGCAGACCCATCCAGCGCCTGGTCATCCGTACCGCGACTGTGGGCCTGCAATAAGGAGACACTCTCGTGAACACCGCAGGCCACGGAGACACCAACGGCTCTGGCTCGTACGACGCGATCCTCGTCGGCGGCGGCATCATGTCCGCCACGCTGGCGACGCTCCTGCACCAGGTGGAGCCCACCTGGCGCATCGCAGTCGTCGAGCGTCTGGGCGAGCTCGCCCAGGAGTCGTCCGGCCCCTGGAACAACGCAGGTACCGGTCACGCCGCACTCTGCGAGCTGAACTACGCCCCCCAGGCTGCCGACGGTTCCGTCGACATCGCCAAGGCGGTCCACGTCAACGAGCAGTTCCAGGTCACCCGTCAGCTGTGGGCGTTCCTCGTCGAGTCGGGTCAGATCCCGAACCCCGAGGCGTTCATCCAGCCGACCCCGCACATCTCCTTCGTGTGGGGCGCCAAGAACGTCGACTACCTCAAGAAGCGTTTCGACCTCATGGAGAACCACCCGCTGTTCGCGGGCATGGAGTACTCCGAGGACCCGAAGGTCATCGCTGAGTGGGCGCCGCTGCTGTTCGCCGGCCGCACGGGTGACGAGCCCGTCGCCGCGACCCGCTCGACCGCCGGTACCGACGTCGACTTCGGTTCCCTCACCAACCTCCTCATCGAGCCGCTCGTCGCCTCCGGCGCCGTGACCATGGAGCTCGGCGTCGAGGTCCGCAGCATCAAGAAGACCAACGGCATCTGGAAGGTCGCGGGCAAGAACCGCGACACCGGCGCCGCGTTCTCCGCCAACGCTCCGTTCGTCTTCGTCGGTGCCGGTGGCCAGGCCATCACGCTGCTGCAGAAGTCCGGCATCAAGGAGATCAAGGGCTTCGGCGGTTTCCCGGTCTCCGGCGAGTTCTGGCGCACCACCAACCCCGAGATCGTCGCCCAGCACAAGGCGAAGGTCTACGGCAAGGCTGCCGTCGGCGCTCCGCCGATGTCGGTCCCGCACCTCGACACCCGCATGGTCGACGGCAAGCCCGCCCTGATGTTCGGCCCCTACGCCGGCTTCTCCCCGCGCTTCCTCAAGGCCGGTTCGCTGTTCGACATCTTCAAGTCGATCCGCCTGCACAACCTGGTCCCCATGCTCCAGGTCGGTCTCAAGGAGCTCGGTCTGGTCAAGTACCTGATCACCGAGCTGCTGGCGTCGAAGAAGAAGCAGCTCGTCTCGCTGCAGGAGTACTTCCCCGACGCCAAGATGGACGACTGGGAGAAGATCACTGCCGGTCAGCGCGTCCAGGTCATCAAGAAGGTCCCCGGCAAGGGCGGCGTCCTGCAGTTCGGCACCGAGGTCATCACCGCGGCTGACGGTTCCATCGCCGGTCTGCTCGGTGCCTCCCCGGGCGCCTCGACCGCCCCGTCGATCATGCTCGAGATCATCGAGAAGTGCTTCGCCGACAAGATGGACGACTGGAAGCCGGCTCTGGAGAAGATGATCCCCTCCTACGGTGCCCCGCTCTCCGACCGCCCCGAGCTGGCCGCCGAGCTCCACGAGCGCACCACCCGCGCCCTGGGCCTCGACCGCGCCTGACGCCGTACGGCTCACCGCAGCTCCAACGACCCCCTCCCCGCCACTCGGCGGGCGAGGGGGTCGCTGCATTCGGTCACCCTCGCCTAGGCTCGGCCTCATGAAGAGCGACGTCGAGATCCAGCCCCACACCCCCGAGAACGCTGCTGCCCGTCTGGTCGAGGCAGCCGGTGCCCTGCGAGGCGCGCTGATCACCCATGCCTCCGCGATCGTCGCCGCGGACGGAGACACCGAGAAGTTCGTGGCCGCCGACGAGGCCTTGGCCCCGTTCCTGATCGCCTTGGACGACGCCTACGCCGCGATCACCGGCGAGGTCCACCCGATGCGCGCCGACGAGGTCTACGCCACCGAGGGTTGCGGCTGCGACGGCTGCGGCTGCGGTGCCGACGACGCCGACGCAGTCGAGACCGCCGAGGTCTCCGACGAGGCCACCGAGGCCGTCGTGTCGGTCTTCCAGCGTCACGACTACGCGATCACCGACCCTGAGGCCCTGATGGCCGCCGGTCGCGCCGCTTACCTCAAGACCTCCCCCGAGGCCACCACCGAGCAGGCCGAGGCCGAGGTCAACGACGTCGACCTCGCTCTCCTGCACCTGGCCCACACCGACGGCTGGAACAACCTCTGGCAGCTCGAGGGCCTGCGCGCCGTCGGCGGCGTCACCGGTGTCGTCGAGCAGGACGAGCCGCTCTCCGGAGACTCCGAGGAGTGGGCCGACGAGGTCCTGGGCGGCGTCATCGGTGAGGACCCGCTCTTCGTGCAGGTCGACGTCTACGAGGAGTGAGCACTCACCTGCTGACGCGGGGCTGAGACCGCTGGCCGCTCAGCGCACCAGCACGAAGAACGCTGCTGCCACCAACAACGCCGGAAGCAGCAGGAGCAGCACGAACTCCACCAGGTCGCGACGGGTCGCCCCGTCGCGACCGGGGTGGACCGCCACGGCCCGGGCCATCCGCACGAGGTCGTGGAGCAGTACGCAGACCACCCCGATCAACGTGCCCCAGGTGATCGAGACACCGAACGAGTCGAAGTCGCTCACCGCGTCGTCGACGGCCTCCCACAGGCAGGCCCCCAGGAGCCCCAGAGTGACGCCGCGCCCCAGCCGGTCGAGACTGCTGGCCGCGAACCCGGCCAGATGACGCGGGGCGTCGCGGACGTCGCGAGTCACCGTCCGCAGCAGCCCGACGCTGTCGGCTCCCAGCAGGTCCGCCCCGGCCCGTAGCAGCGCCCCTGCCTCGTCCAACCCGGCCTCGTCGCGACCCGCCCCCTCCGGCCCCACTCCTTCTGGCTGCCTCAGCGCAGCACAGGCCTGGTCGAGCTCACGTCGGGCCCGTCTCTCGATCTCGCCGCGATGGGCCAGCAGTGCGGTGCTGTTCTCCCGGCCCGCCTCGGTGTCGTCGCTCGCCAGACGCAGGAAGGCCTCGTCGAGGGAACGCTGGAACGCGACCTGACGACGCAGGCTGACACGGCTGTTGGCACCCCGGAACACCTGACGCAGGTCGTGGGCGGCCTCCGGTCCGAGGCTGCGGGCCCGGGCCGCCTCCTCCAGATCGGCCAGCGTGCTCGCAGGATCGAGCCCCCAGGCGTGCAGCAGGCCGTCCAGCACCCGGTGACGCAGTTCGACGTCGCGCAGCGTGCGACTGGTGACGAACCCGGAATTGGCCACCGCTCCGAGCATCGCGTACCCGAAGACGAGGACGCCCAGAAGGACGGCGAACAGTTCGGTGGCCAGCAGGTCGCCCATGACTCTTGGTAACAGCGAGCGTCGTCAGCGGCCAAGGACTGTCATCCGGCGAGGTGGGGCCGCCGCCCTCTCGGTGAGAAACTCGTCCCATGACTTCCCAGCTCCGTCGCGTCGCCGTCTTCTGTGGTTCCAGCCCGGGCCACGACCCCGCCCACTCCGAGGCCGCCTACCGATTGGGGCGCGACCTGGCCGAGCGCGGCATCGGCCTCGTCTACGGCGGCGGTGGCCACGGCCTGATGGAGCGGGTCTCCCAGGGCGCCCTCGACGGCGGCGGCGAGGTGATCGGCGTCATCCCGACCCGGATGATGGCCAAGGAGTGGGGCCGTCAGGACCTCACCGAGCTGCACGTGGTCGACGACATGCACGTGCGCAAGGCGATGATGGCGGAGTTCTCCGACGCGTTCATCGCGCTCCCCGGAGGCCTCGGCACGCTGGAGGAGATCATCGAGATGTGGTCGTGGCGTTCGATCGAGTTCAACGACGACCCGGTCGGCTTCCTCAACTGGGGCGGCTTCTGGACCCCGCTGCTGGAGGCCCTCGAGGCGCTCACCGAGACCGGTTTCGTGCGTCGGGAGGTCTTCGACGACCTCGTCGTCGCCGAGACCCTCGACGAGGCGCTGGTCGGTCTGGAGGCACGCCGCGGGGCGACGTTCTCGGACAAGGCCCGCGCTCCCCTGCGCTGAGCGTCACGAGCCGGCGCAGGCATGGTCACCGGCTCCTCCGTGGGTGCTGAGGGCCGTGGGGTCACAGGGTCGTGGGGTCGGGACGCTCTCACGCACCCCGACCCCACGCACCATCAGCGTCCGGCGCCCTGACCCTGACGCTGCGCCTGCTGCAGCGCAGCACGCACGTCGGCGGGAACCCGGTCTCGGGTGCTCGCGGCCGGAGCTGCCGTCAGGGCCGCGGCCGACGGGGACGCACTGCGCGACAGCGCCGCACCACCGGAGACGACCGGCTCTGGCTCGGGCACCGGGACCGGGTCACACTGCAGGTCGGAGCGGTTCTTGCCCTTCACCCGCTGCGGGGCCACCCCCGTGTCCAGGTAGGTCGCGATCGCGTCGTCGGTGCAGTCGATGCCCGAGAGCGAACCCGAGTGAGTGGTGCCGCCGACGCCCTCGATCAGCGACGCGGTCGGGAACTCCTTGCGCGTGGCGAGTGCACCGGAGTAGACGGTGGCCGCGTCATGGGTCTCGGCGACCAGCAGGATGGGGGTGCGCACCTTGGATCCGTCGACCTTGAACGCCCGGTGCGACTTCGCGGGCCAGTTCAGGCACGGAGCGTTGTACCAGGTGTTGCCCCATGTCAGGAACGGGTGCTCGGCGTGCAGTCGAGCGGCGTCGCGACGGGTCTTCTGCCACGACGGCCACTGTGCGTCGGTGCACTGGACACCGTTGTAGACCGCGAAGCCGTTGTCGTCACCGGGGCCGGCGTACTCGGCGAGCAGGTCGGTGCCGTCGCCTGTCTTCACGAGCTTGGCGTAGGCCTCGCCGAGCTCGACCCAACCGTAGACGTAGTACCCGACCGTCAGCATCGCGTCGTCGAGTTCGTCGGGGCCAACAGACCGTCGGCGGCGGGTTCGTCGTCGAGGCGCTCCCGCAGGGAGTAGTAGCCCTTCTTGATCGCCGCCGGGTCGGTCCCGAGACCGAAGTGGTCATCGCGTGCGGCCAGGTAGGCGAAGTAGCGGTCGAGGTTCGCGTCGAAGGCGACGTCCTGCTCGAGGTTGGCCTCGTAGAAGGCGTTGTCGGCGTCGAGGACGCCGTCCCAGACCATCTTGCCGGTCTGCTGCGGGAAGAGCGTCGCGTAGACCTGACCGAGGTAGGTGCCGTAGGAGAAGCCGTAGTAGTTGAGCTTCTTCTCCCCCACCGCCCGACGCAGGGCGTCGAGATCACGGGCGACGTCGACGGTGCGCATGTGCGGCAGCAGTTCCTTGGCGTCCGCGCGGGCACAGGCCCGGGCGTAGTCGCTGGTGGTCTTCCTCCACCACGCCTCGTTGGCGCGTCCCTCGGCGGTGCGATCGGGGACGTAGTTCGGGCGGTCGTAGTCCTGACCGGCGTAGTCGGGGTCGCAGCTCAACGACGGCTCCGACGATCCGACGCCGCGGGGGTCGAAGCCGTACCAGTCGAACTTCGCGCCGACGCCGTCCGGGATCGAGGCTCCGAGCACGGGGTAGACGAGGCCGGAGCCTCCCGGTCCGCCGGGGTTGACGGCGATCATGCCCTTGTAGTCACTGTCGGTGTGGACCTTGCGGCTCACCGCGATGGTGATCTTCTTGCCCCGCGGACGGTCCCAGTCGAGCGGGACGACGAGGTCGGCGCACTCGGCTCCGGCGCGCTGCAGGCGCGGCAACTCACAGGTGCCCCACTGCGGTGCCGGCGGGGTGTAGCGCGTCGCGGCTCCCGTGTCCGGCCGCCCCGTGGGTGTGGCACCGGCGAGCGGGGCCAGCACGGTCGCGGCCAGCAGAGCGGACGTGAGGGCGGTCAGGGTCCTGCGGACGGATCTCTTCACGGTGGAACCTCCCGAGTGGGCGGGGAGTGTCCCCGCCCACCTTCTCCCCTCCCCTTCGAGGGTAGGTCCCCAAACCCGTCCGGGATCAGGCGCGGAGGCTGGCCAAGAACTCCCCGACCTCGCTGCGCAGCAGTTCGGCCATCTTCGCGAGGCCCTGGAGGTCGCCGTGCAGGGCGCCGTAGCCGAAGTCGTCCGATCCGTACCCGCCGGAGTAGCCGCTGTGGTTGCCGACGCCGTCGACGGCGATCGTGATCGCGTCCACCATCGGCGCCATCTCGCGCAGCGACTCGCTGATCCGGGAGATCGTCTCCCCGGACTCCTCGGCCGCGCGCATGACGTCGGTGACCCGGACGCCGATCTCCTTGGTGGAGGCGGCGGTGTGGTCGGCGAGCGCCTTGACCTCGGTGGCGACGACGTTGAACCCGCGTCCCGCCTCACCGGCACGGGCGGCTTCGATCGCGGCGTTGAGGGCGAGCAGCTTCGTCTGCGCCGCGACCTGCGCGATCGTGGAGACGACGCTGCTGATGTGCTCCGAGGCGGCTTCGAGCTGGACGACGGTGTTGCCGGTGCTCTCGGCCTGACGGACCGTCTCGGCGGTGCTGGTGGCCAGGGTCGCAGCGGTCGCGGAGAGCTCGGTGGAGGCGGCTGCCACCTGCTCGGCGACCGTCAGGACGGTCTCCTCCAGCTGGTCGGCCAGGGCGCGGCGTTCCCCGTCGGTGCTGTCGAGGCGTGCCTTGGCTGCCGCCATGTCGGCGCGGGCCTCGTTGATGACGCGGGCTCCGTCCCGGAAGGCACCGGCGGTGCCACCGAGCAGGAACCGGCGGTGGTAGCGCCCCTCGCTGGCAGCGGTGAGCACCGCGCCGGACTCACGCACGTAGGCGTCGGTCCGGTCGAGGCAGCGGTTCGCCGCAGTGCGCAGGGCGATGATGTCGGGCGACTGCTCGGTGCCCGGCGTGTGCGGGACCCGGACCTCGAGGTTGCCCTCGGCAGCCTGGTCGAAGACGCCCAGGAGTGCCTGGACGGCAGCGCGGTAGGCGTCGAGTTCGGCCCGTGCCTCGGCGAGTTCGGTGCGGGTGCTCATCGGCCGTCCTCCGGGTTCAGGGACCAGACGAATTCGTCGTACGTCTGACCCAGGGTCTCCAGGTGTGCCTCGAGGGCGGCCTGTCCGGCCTCGGCTGCGTCGACGGCTCGGGCGTGGCCTCCCTCGACGCTGCGCAGCTGGGCGTACAGCGGGATCACCGTCTCCAACGCCTTCCGGGTCGGGACCCGACGGTTGGAGTGGTAGCCGACGATGCCGCCGCGCTCGTCGAAACTGGGGGTGACGTGGGCCAGCACCCAGTAGTGCGAGCCGTCGGACGCCAGGTTCATGACGTAGGCGAAGATCTCCTTGCCGCTCTGGACGCTGTCCCAGAGCAGCTTGAACACGGCACGCGGCATGTGGGGATGACGAATCATCGAGTGCGGCTGGCCGATCATCTCGCACTCGCCGTAGCCGGAGACGCGCAGGAAGACGTCGTTGGCGTAGGTGATGTGGCCGCGCAGGTCGGTCTTGGTGACGATCACTTCGTCGGCCCCGAACGTGCGCTCCACCCCGGTGGGCTGGACCCGCTGACGGGCTCGCGATCGGGTGGGGGGTGTCTCGTGGATCAGGCTCACTGGGGAACTCCGCTCGTCACGTGGGTTTCGATACCCGTGTCACCGGGTAGATCGACTCCGTGGAGCGTCATGTGACCGTTTGTGGTCCACGTCTCTCACTCGTGTGGACCAGTCCACAACCCTCAGCGGCTGCCTCGCTGCACGTGTCGGGCCCAGGCGCGTACCGAGGGTTCGTCCAGCAACTTGAAGTCACCGTCGCGCGTGGACTGGAAGTAGGTGACGAAGGCAGCCCCGTGGCGCGCCAGGTACTCCCCAGAGCGACGCAGCCACTCCGCTCGCCCCGTACCGGTGTCCCCGGCGACGAGGGCACTGCCGGTCTCAGCGATCCCCCACGGCTTGCCGGCCTCGGCAGAGACCCGGACGACGTGGCCGAAGACCTCGGCCGGGCTCCGGTAGCGGTCGGGATTGCCGTGGGCTCCGTTGTAGGGGTCCCAGGCCAGCACCGACACGTGGTCGTCACCGGGGCTGTAGTCACGCCAGTCGCGCCCCGAGGCGGGATCGGCGGTCCACCCGGTGAGGATCAGCGTCGGGTAGAGGTTCTCCTTGCCGGTCATGGCGACGAGATCGACCACGTGCCGGAACGCCGCGCGGTACTGCTCGGCGCTGAAGCGTCCCGCGGCGATGTCGGGCTCGGGCTCGTGCCAGTAGGAGAAGAAGATCGGCTGCTGGGTCGGGGCTTGGGCGAAGAACGCGGCGATCGCGTCGTCGTGGATCCCGCGGACGATCTCCTGCGGCGCCCGACGGAACGAGTGGACGAGCATCCGGTCCGCCAGCACTCCTCGCCTCGACCAGGCACCCACGGGTGGCAGCCCGGGTTCGAACTGACGCACCACCGGGAGCCGTCCGAAGAGCGCGTCGTTGGTGGCGAGCGCCTCGGGGATCGATCCGTCGGTGCTGGAGAGCGCGACTCCGAAGACGGTGCCGGTACTGCGGTACACAGGAGCCGAATGCGCCACGGCCGCCTCGCCCGGCTCCAGGGTCTGCGGCGGCGGATCCGAGCGACCACCGTGGCCGGCCTCCGGAGCGACGCCGCTCGACGTCTCACCGACGTGGTTCGGGAGCAGGGTCTCCCCCGGCTCTCCGCGAGGATCCGACAGGGCATCCCCGAGCAGGCTCCCGGGCGCCCCGCCGGTCGGCCCCGGCCTCGAGCCCGAGGTCGGTTCGCTGGTCGCAGGGCTGGGCGTCGTGCCGTTCCCACGAGCACCGGAGTCCGCTCGCGTGGCTTCGCCGTGACCGGCGTCCTCCGGGGCACCGAGCAGGAACGCTGCGCCCAGCGATCCCACGAGGACCAGTGCCATCACGAGGACCAGTGCCGCACCGAGGAACGGCGCCGCAACGACCGTGCGCTGGCCCATGCAGAACGCCTCCCCGGTGCTGCGCGCGGGGACGGCTCCCCAGTGGCTCCGACCCTAGGCGCCGACGTCACGTCCAGCAGCCCGAAGAGTGGGTATCCCGGTCGGGTCCCCACCGCGACCCGCAGGCGACCACACGGGTGATGGCCACGGGTCCCGCACTGGCTAGACTCCCTCCGGACACGCTCAACGGGTCACGCCTCCGTAGCTCAGTTGGATAGAGCACCGGCCTTCTAATCCGATGGTCGCAGGTTCGAATCCTGCCGGGGGCACCACCACGACGGCGCCGGGCCTCTGCCCGGCGCCGTCGTGGCGTTCGACCTCCACCGGCCGCGGCCTAGAATCGGTATGACGTCGGCAGTCCCCGACGCCTGCATCTCCAGCAGAGGAACGAGTCGATGACCCAGAGCGCCCTCATCGTGGCCGCCACCCAGCAGTCCGAGGCGTCCAACGCAGGCCTCAACACCGCCATCCTGGGCCTGATCATGCTCGTGGGCACCGGGATCGTGATGTGGTTGCTGCTCAAGTACGGCAACCGCGGGGCCTGACCCCGGACACGACAACGGCCGCGGAGAGATCTCCGCGGCCGTCGCCGTTCACACCACCGCTCCCCCACGGGCCCGTGCAGTCGGGCCCGCGGACGGGTCAGGCGGACCTGAGGGTCGTCACTTCTTGACGACGATCTTCGTGCCGGCGCCTGTGGCGGACAGGTGGTTGGTGTCACCGGCGTAGGCCAGCGACACCGTCCAGGTGCCCTTGGCGAGCTTGGGCAGCTTCACCGCGACGCTGCCGTTCTTGAGGGTGCCGACCACCTTGGTGGTCTTCTTGGCCTTCTTGAGGGTGACGGTGACCTTGCCCGACGGCTTCACACCGGCGACCTTCGAGGTCACGGTCAGCGTGGCCTTGCCGGCCTTCTTGGTGGTCGGGGCCTTGGTGACCTTGGCGGTGACGGCACCGGCCTTGGCCTTCGCGACGGTGACCGCACCGGTCTCGGTGAAGCCGAGGACCTCCTCGCCGCCGGCGTAGGTGACGGTGAAGGTGTGCTTGCCGGGAGCGAGCTTGCCGAGGGTGACGACGGCGGAGTTGTCGACGACAGTGCCGGTGAAGGTCTTCGTGCCGACCTTCACGGTGACCGCACCGGAGGCGACGCGACCGAACTTGTTGGTGATCGCGACCTTCACCTGCGGCGCGGTGCCGAAGGTGACGTTCGCCGCGGTTACGGTGCGCGAGGCGCGCACCGCCCCCGGCAGACCACCGAAGAAGTCGCCCAGCGCACGCTTGGCCTCCTGGCCGAAGGCGAGGGAGGTGCGGGCCTGTTCCAGCTGGGCGGCCTCGGCCTCGCTCAGCGTGGACTCGTCGGCCGGGATCGCGAAGCTCAGACCGAGCTGCTTCGACGGGTTCGTGAACCAGGCGTTGGTCATGTACTCCTTGAACGTCGCCAGGCCGGTGCTGGAGTCGACGTTCTGCTGGATCCACTGACGCTTGATCGCGGTGTTGGACGGGTTGTTGCCGGTGCCGCGCTCGTAGTTGACCAGGAACGGAACCTGCAGCTTGCGCACCACGTCGGGGAACGCCGCCTGGTCGTTGCCCGGGTAGTAGGCGACGCGGTTGCCGGTGTGCGGGTCGTACTCGGTGACGGCGTTGCGGAAGTACTTGCGGACCAGGTCGCCGTAGACGAACGAGGGACGGAAGTCGTTGACGGTGAGGCGGTTGGCGTTGTCACGCACGTGGATCGGGTTCGCCGCGCCGTTGGAGCCGTTGGTGATGCCGCCGTCGAGGACGAGGTCGAAGTTGTAGACGGTGCGGACACCGTTCTCCTGCGCCTCACGGTTGACGTCGGCGATCACCGCGCGGGTGTTGGGGCACCAGGTGCCACCGAAGAGGAGCGCGAAGTTGGCGCCGGCCTCCTTGGCGTCGAGCAGGTGGACCAGCTCGGGGTAGGTGACCTGTTGGACGCGCCAGCCCTTCGTGTCGTCGGCGTCGGTGATGATGTCCCCGCCGTAGCGGGCCTCGTCGGGCGAGGCGACCTTGTGGCGGGAGTTGTTCTGCGCCTTCCACCAGGAGAACTGACCGATCTCGTCGACGACGGTTCCGCCTCCCGCCGCGGCGACCACGCCGGTGACCTCACCGGTGACGTCGGCGGTGGCGGAGAGGTCGGCCCAGTCGATCACCTTGTCGGGAGCACCGGCGACGAGGCGGTCCTTGTCGTAGACGAGGAACAGCGTGGAGTCCGCTGCGACGGCGTCGGACTTCTCCGGGCGGGCGTCGAAGATCGGGTCGACAGCGTCGTTCACGACGGCTGCGTCGGCGGCGAGCGTGACCGAGTTGCCGTTGGCGGCGACGGTGGCCTTGGTGCCGTTGCCGAGGTACTGGGCCACGACGTTGTTCCAGATGTTGCCGAAGACCGCCTGGCTGTCAGCGGCCAGGTCGATGCCGGCGGCCTTGCGGGTGTCGAGGTTGAGGACGCCCTTCTGGCCGGTGAGGTTGGGGTCGAACCAGTAGATCTTCTTCACCCCGGCGGCGCGGGCGGCGGCGTCGGCGGCGACGGCCTTGGTGGTGAAGTCAGCGTCGGTGGTGGATCCGATCAGGAACGCGAACTGGCCGGGCTGCTGGAGCAGCCACTGGAAGCGGTCGTAGGTGACGGTCTCGACGACGGTGCTGGCCGGGAGGCCCACGACGTCGGCGAGGTAGCTGCTGTCCACCGAGGTGGTGGCCGTACGGGCCGGCTCGGCGGCGACGGCGTTCGGGAGCGTCGCCGTCAGCGGCGCCGCAAGGGCGAGGCCGGTCAGGACGGCGGCGACGCGACGGCGGGCGACGAGATGACGGGAGCGGGCGGTGAAGACGTTCATGGTGACGTTTTTCCTCAGAGTTTCAGGGCAGGGCAGGGCCCCGCGAGCACGCAGTGCGCGGTGGGTGGAGTGCAGCGTCAGCTCAGACGTGACGCGGGTCGTGGCTCAGGGTCGTGGCTCAGGGTCGGGCGCAGCGCTGGGCTGCGCCGCTACATCGGCTGCTCAGAGCTGGACCTCCCTGCGACGACGCTTGACGACGGTGCTGCCCCCGACGAGTGCGGCTGCCGCTGCGGCCAGGCCACCGAGGATCGCGAGGCCGGCGATGCTGCTGCCGTCGTCCTCGGCGGCGGCTGCGTCGGTGCGCTCGGCGGAGGCGAAGGTCCCTTCGACCACCTGGGGTGCGTCACCGGCGGCAACGCCCTCGCCGGAGTCACCCGACTCACCAGCACCGGCCTCGGACTCGACATCGGTGGCCTTCGCGCCTGCCTCCGACGCGTCGGTGGTCGAGTCCTTGGTGAGGGTCTCGTCGACCTCTCCGGCGGGGGTCTGCGCGGCGTCCGTCACGGTGCCGTCGGTGACGGGACCGGTGGTCGCGGTGCCGGTGCTCGCGGTGCCGGTGCTCGGCGCCGCGGCACCGCCCTGCGCAGCCGTGCCGGTGCGGGGTGCCGTGTGCGTGGTGGGCTTCGAGGCCTGCCCGCCGCTCGTGGGCGTGCTGGTGCTGGCCTTCTTGCCACCACTCGTGGGCGTGCTGGTGCCGGGCGTCTTGCCGCCGTTCGTGGGCGTGGTGGTGCCGCTCGTTCCGGTGCTACCACCGCTCTTCGGGGTGGTGGGCGTGGTGGCCTTGGGGGTGCTGGACTTGGGGGTGCTGGCGGCGGCGTTCTTCTTGGCCAGCCAGGTCTTGTAGCCCGCGACGCGGTCCCACTCGGTCCAGCTCACCGACTGGCCGTCAGCGTAGTGAACCTTGTTGTTGTCGAAGTCGTACCAGGCGCCGGGGATGTAGGAGCACTCGACGTCGTCGTAGCCCGGGAGGGTGTCCTCGCCGTCGCTGTAGGTGCGGCCGTCGTCGCCCTTGACGGTGATCGGGCGCGGGTTGTCGGCCGGGTTGATGACGGCGTGGGACGGTGCGGCGAGCATCAGCGAACCGGCCGCGAGGCCGAAGGCGCTGAGGACGGTGAGGGAGGTCTTCATGAGGTTCTCCTGGGCTGGGTGCTGATTGCTGAGTGCAGGTGGGACTGAGTGGGTCAGACGAGTTCGACGTCGGGCGCCGCCACGGTCGATGCGACCGTCGGCGTGACGGGAGGCGTGGAGTGCGGCGCGTCGGCGACCGGCTGGTCGGCACGACGCCGTCCTGGGATCTGGTCGGGGTCGATCCCGGCGTGCGGGTCCTGGGCGACGTCGTCGTCGAGCAGGCCGACCTGGCGAGCGACGATGGTGGCGCTGACGCCGGCCGCGGTGACGTTGGTGGTGGTGCGGGCCATGTCGGCGATGGTCGAGATCGGGAGCGTGACGGCGACGAACTCGAGCGGGAGTCCGGCAGCAGCGAGCACGGTGACGGCGGCGACGGTGGCAACTCCGGGGACCCCGGCGGTGCCGACCGAGACCAGCACGCCGAGGACCGCGAGGACGATCCAGTCGGTGACGCCGTAGTCGAGGCCGTAGGCGTTGATGCCCCAGACCGCGATCAGGACCGGCCAGATGCCGGCGCACCCGGGCATCCCGATGGTGGTGCCGAGCGGAGCGGTGAAGTGAGCGACCTCGGAGTGGACGCCGATGCGTCGGGTCAGCAGGTCGGTGGTGACCGGCAGGGTGCCCACGCTCGACTGGGTCGTGAATGCGGTGACCTGGGCGGGCAGGAACTTCCGGAAGAAGGCCAGCGGGCTGACGTCGGCGAAGACGCGCAGCAGCACGGCGTTCACACCGAAGGTGTGCACGAAGCAGGTCAGCCAGGTCAGGGCGAGCAGCCCCAGGAGCGAGGTGAACTTCTCCCCGAGGTCGTCGGTGCCGGCCACGACGGTGGTGGTGAGGGCGACGATGGCGTAGGGCGTGAGGCCCAGGACGTAGCCGACGGCCTTGAAGACCACCAGCTTGAGCGCTTCGATGCCGTTGCCGAAGGGGCGCACGGCCGGGTTCTCCTTGAGCAGCGCGAGGTAGGCGATCGCCAGGGTGACCGAGACCAAGATGATCGGGATGATCTTGTTGGCCGAGAAGTCTCCGACGACGTTGGTCGGGAAGAAGCTCACGACCACCTGGGTGAAGTCCTGCACGGAGTTCTCCAGGACGTTGAGTTCCTGACCACCGAGCTGCTCGTCGACACCCTTGCCGGTGCCGGCTGCGAGACCGACGCCGAGTGCGATCACCACGCCGAGGGCGTTGGAGAGCAGCAGCCAGAAGGCGGAGCGGGAGCCGATCCGACGCAGCTTGGCGAGGTCACCGAGCGAAATGATGCTGGAGATGATCGCGACCGCGATGAGCGGGGCCACGGCGGCGAGCAGGACGTTGATGTAGATCCGTCCGATCGGTTCGACCCAGGCCACGTGGTCGGCGCCGACGATGCCGACCGGGACACCGGCGACGAGGGCGATCAACGTGAGGACGCTGAAGTTGACGCCGCGACGCCGCAGCAGCGACAGGGCCACGAAGACGACGACCACGGCCGTCAGCGTCGCGAGGTTGAGCCAGTTCACAGGCATTCTCTTTCAAGCGTGTTTGTTGATAAAAGAAGTGTACTTAATGGAGATACAAGAGTTTGCGCCGGGGCGCACTCCAGGGCGGTCGAGCGCCGCCTCACCCGCAGTGGCGCAGCGGCGGACCAACCCCTGCCGCCAGAGGCAGACCTGGATCAGTCGCGCCGACCCAGTCCTACCGAGTCAGTCCTACCGAGTCAGTCGCGGCAGGGGGCAGCAGCGACTGCACCGCCGGTCGCCCAGGCCGGGAGCGGACGCGGGTCGACACTCGGCAGTCCGTCGACGCCGTAGGTCCACTCCGGACCGTGCGTCACGAGCTGGTCGATGCCCGCGAGCAGGCGGTGGACATCAGAGCTCGACGACCCCAGTCCGAGACTGGCGCGCACCGCGGTGCGACCGCCGTTGAGTCGAGCCAGGAGCGGGTGGGCGCAGAAGCGACCGTCGCGGACGCCGACACCCCACTCCGCGGAGAGGAAGTGGGCCACCTGCTCGGCGGAGAATCCTTCCACCGAGAACGTCGCGACGCCGATCACCTCGGCCTCACCGGGCCAGATCTCCAGCACCCGGACGCCCGGCAACTGGCGCAGGCCGTCGACCAGACGGGTGCGCAGAGCGGTCTCGTGGGCCACCACGGCGTCCTCGCCGATCCGCTCGAGTTCCTCCAGGGCGGCAGCGATCGCGACCGCGCCGACAACGTTGGGCGTGCCCGCCTCATGGCGCGCCGGAGTGGCGGCGAAGCTGACGCCGGTGGTGCTCACCTCGCGGACCGCTCCCCCGCCGAGCAGCAGCGGCGAGGCGGCGTCGAGCCAGTCACGTCGTCCCACCAGGACGCCGGCGCCGTAGGGCGCATAGACCTTGTGTCCGCTGAACGCGACGTAGTCGATGCCAGCAGCCTCGATGTCGATGCGGCGGTGCGGGACGAGCTGGGCGCCGTCGACGGCGATCCGAGCGCCGTGCGCCTTGGCGATCGCGACGAGGCGGTCCAGCGGCAGGAGTTCGCCGGTGACGTTGGAGGCACCAGTGACGGCCAGCAGGGCCGCGGGGGCCTTGGCGAGCTCGGCGTCGAGCGCGACCAAGGTCTCCTCGAGGGTGCCCGCGACGGCGACCTGACGCGAACCCGACGAGCGCCAGGGCAGGAGGTTGGCGTGGTGCTCGAGGTCGAGGTGGACCACGTCACCGGGCACCGCTCGGGCCAGCAGGTTGAAGGCGTCGGTGGTGTGGCGCACCACCTGGACGACGTCGTCGAACCGGGCACCGACGAAGTCCGCGATCACCCGGCGGGCGTTCTCGTAGGCGCCGGTGGAGACGATCGAGGCGTAGCCCGAGCCGCGGTGGACACTGGAGTAGTAGGGCAGGAACTCCGCGACCCGCTCGGCCACGGCGACCAGCGCGGGTGCACTGGCGGCAATGTCGAGGTTGACGTAGCGCAGCTCGCCACCGGTGACGAGCGGCGCGGTCTGGTCGGCTCCGACGAGGGCGGCCAGGGGTGCGATCTCGCCGCGCCCTGCGGACGGCGCCTGAGCAACAGGTCGCGGGTCGACGGCCGTCGGCACGACGTCCTGGGCGAATCCGACCCGGCCGCGCAGAGGCGTGGCGTTCGACGGCGCGGACGGGGTGCGGAGGTCGCGGACGGCGGTGTCGCCGCCGGTGCCGAGCAGTTCACCGGGGGCCGCGAGGGCTCCGGACTCGATGAACGAACGCTCGAGCTGGGACAGGTAGGACATGGCGGGTCTCCAACGGATCAGACGACCCGGTCACCCGGGTCTGCGCTTGCTCGCCGCTGTTGCGACGGGCCGTGTCTTCACCCGGAGCACCCCGCCGCAGAAGGAGGGTTGCTGACTGGCCAGCCGGGGCTTTGCACCAGTTCTCGTGACGTGGAAGACGCTAACACACCCACTCGGGGGTTTGTCCACCTAATCCATTGACTTAGATTCCGAGATGCTTGCCGGAGCGTGCGAACCACCCCCGCCAGCGTCCCCACTGCGAGAATGCCGCGCATGGACACCCTGCGCTCGATCCCACTCTTCCTGCTCGCCGCGCTCGCCGAGATCGGCGGGGCCTGGCTGGTCTGGCAGGGCGTGCGCGAACACAAGGGCCTGCTCTGGATCGGCGCGGGCGTCGTCCTCCTGGGCCTCTACGGCTTCGTCGCCACGCTCCAGCCCGACGCCAACTTCGGTCGGATCCTGGCCGCGTACGGCGGCGTCTTCGTCGCCGGATCGCTGCTGTGGGGCATGGTCGTGGACGGCTTCCGCCCCGACCGCTGGGACGTCGCCGGATCGCTGGTCTGCCTGGTCGGCGTCGCGCTGATCATGTACGCCCCGCGCAACCTCGCCTGACTCAGCGGCTCCGCCGACCTGCCGCTCAGCGGCTCAGCGGCTCAGCCGACCTGCCGCTCAGCGGCTCAGCGGCTCAGCGGCTCAGCGGCTCAGCGGCGACGGATCAGCTTCGCGGGGTTGCCAGCCACCAGAGTGTCCGGCTCGACGTCGTTGACCACGACGGAACCGCTCTCCACGACGGCGTTCGCGCCGACGGTGACACCGGGATTGATCACCACACCGGCACCGATCCAGACGTTGTCCCCGATACTCACGGCCGCACCCCCGGCCCACTTCTCGGCCCGCTTGTCGGGGTCGTGCGGCAGCAGCAGGGTGCTGATCGAGACGTTGGCACCGATCACGACGTCAGCCCCGACCGCGACCGGGGCGTAGTCGACACAGCTGAACCCGGCACCGAGCACCGTGCGGGCACCGACGGTGGTCCGCTCCCCCAGCTCGACGTGCAGCGCACCGCGCACCTCGACGCCCTCGCCCACCTCGGCGAAGACCGCAGCCAGCAGTTGGGCACGACGCTCGGTGTCGGCGGGGTCGCAGGCGGTGAAGGCGTGCACCCGCGACGCTGAGGCGGTGACCATGCGGCGGATGCCGGAGTCGATGACGAACGGGCGTCCCGCCATCATCTTGCTGCGCATGGTGGGGATGAGCGGCAGGGAGACGGGCTGGGAGGCGTTCACACCCGAACGTTAGCCCGCCGTCGTCGAGAACCCTGCGACGTAGTCGGCGATCTCGGTACGCAGCGACGTCTTCACCTGCTCGCTCGCGAAGGAGGCCTCGACCGCCTCGACCGCCAGTGCGGCGACTCCGGCGGCGTCGAGGTCTAGCAGGTCGGAGGCGATCTCGTACTCACGGTTGAGCGTGGTCCCGAACATCGGCGGGTCGTCGGAGTTGACCGTGATTCGCACTCCCGCGTCACGGAACGCGGTGATCGGATGTTCGGTCAGCGAGGCCACCGCGCGGGTGGCGACGTTGGACGAGGGGCAGACCTCGAGCGCGATCCGGTGCTCGGCCAGGTGCTCCAGCAGGCGCGGGTCCTGGGCCGAGGTGGTGCCGTGGCCGATGCGTTCGGCGCCCAGCAGCGTGATCGCGTCCCAGACGGTCTGCGGCCCGGTGGTCTCACCCGCGTGCGGCACCGAGCGGAGGCCCGCGGCCCGGGCAGCGGCGAAGTGCGGCTGGAACTGCGGTCGCGGGACCCCGATCTCGGGGCCACCGAGACCGAACCCGACGAGGGAGTCCGGGGCGTGGCGCAGCGCGAAGTCGAGGGTCGCGTCGGCAGCCGGGATCCCGGACTCTCCGGGAATGTCGTAGATCCAGCGCAGTTCGATCCCGAAGTCACGCGCGGCCGCCACCCGGGCGTCCTCGATCGCCTCGGTGTACGCCTCGATCGCCATGCCACGCGCGGGGTCGTGGGGCAGGACGGAGGTGTAGGGCGTCATCGTGAGCTCGGCGTAACGGACGTTCTGGCCCCGACGAAGTTCGCGCGCCACCTCGTAGGTGAGCAGCCGGATGTCCTCGGGCTCCTTGAGCAGGTCGACGACCGCGAGGTAGACGTCGATGAAGTGCGCGAAGTCGGTGAACGTGAAGAACTCGCGCAGCGCGGCCGGGTCGGAGGGAACCGTCCCGGGGTGGCGCTGCGCGAGTTCGGCCACGATCGACTCCGACGCGGAGCCGACGTGATGGACGTGCAGTTCGGCCTTGGGCAGGCCGGCGACGAAGCCTGACAGCGGGTGAGCGTTCACACCGAGGAGTCTGTCAGGAACCCGTCACCCGAGGGAGGGCGTCACTTCACCCAGATGAAGCTGATGATGACCGGCACGGCCGCGAAGAGCAGCCACGGGCTGAGCCACCTCTTGTTGTGCAGGAGCAGCGCTCCGATGATCGAGATCGCCATCACGATCGCGGAGATCACGGTGAGCACCCAGAACGCCGAGTCCGTGCCGACGTACGGGATCAGCAGCAGCAGTCCGCCGACGAAGTGGATGGCGGTGGTGATGACGAGCGCGGTGATGACCCAGCGCTGGACCTGCTTGACGTGCATCAGTTGATCATTCCCATCAGGGTGGAGGGGTCGTTGTTCTCCAGGACCGTTCCGTCGACGACGACGGTGGGGGTGGAACGGATCCCGGCCTTGGACGCGGCGTCGGTGGCCTCTGCCACCCAGCCCTCGAAGGCCATCTCCTCGATGCCGTCACGGACGGCGTCCTCGTCAGCACCGGCAGCGACGGCCTTCTCGACGAGCCAGTCGTCGTCGGGCTTGTTGCCGTTCTCGGCGGGCTGGGCGGCGAAGAGGGAGTCGTGGAAGGTCTTGGCGACCTCGGGGCCTGCGGCGTCGAGGACGACGGCGAAGGCGTTGGTGGCGCGCTCGGAGTAGTCACCGAAACGGCTCAGGAAGTTGATCGGGAGGTACTTCACGTAGACCTTGCCGGCCTCGGCGGCGGCGGTGAGGTCCTCGTTGGTCTCCCCCTCGAACCAGGCGCACGCCGGGCAGAGGAAGTCCTCGTGGATCTCGACGACGTGTTCGGCGTCGGGGTCACCGACGGCGAGTGCGTAGGAGTCGACGACGTTCTTCGGTGCCGCGACCGGTCCGCTGTCGCGCACGGCCCACCAGGCCACACCGACGACGAGAGCGAGGACGACGGCGACGATCGCACCGACGGTGATCCGTTCCTTGCGCTGGCGGGCCACGCGAGCCGCCTCGGCAGCAGCGGCCTGAGCTGCGGCCTTCTGCTTGCGGGCCTCGCGGCGCTGGGCGGCGGCCGCCTTGTCCTCAGCGCGTGAGGTGGGGGTGTTCTTCGCCATCGTCGTTCCTCTCGGTGTCAGCGTCGGTGTTCCACTCGTGGGAACGGAAGAGCAGCGTGTCCAGGGCGAGACGCGTACGGGGACGCGCCACGAGCCAGATCGACATGGCCAGCAGCGCGAGGTCCCGGGCGATCTCCCAGGGGTACTTCGACGACGCCCCCTCCTCGACTCCCCCGCCACCGAAGCAACCACAGTCGATCTCGAGCCCGCGGCCCCAGGCCGAGGCGATGCCGACGACGAAGGCGGCGAACAGGACCGCGGACAGGAGGGCGTTGGCCCGGACCAGGACACCGAGGACCAACATCAGGCCGACGGCCACCTCCAGCACCGGCAGCGCACTGCCGACCACGGGCACGACGGCCTCGGGCAGGAGTTCGTAGGCACGGACCGCACGGACGCTCCCGTCGAGGTCGCCGAGCTTGGCGCCTCCGGCCACGAGCCACACGCCCCCGGTCACCAGACGGAGGGCGGTTCCGATCCAGGGCGTCGCTCCCCGGGACGCTCGGGTGTCCACGTCTTCAACCCTAGTTGACGTGGCCTTACGCCTGAAAAGGAGGCCTGACCTCCAGTTCTGCGTTGCGACGGCCACCCGGGAGTAGGGTTGGTGCACGTGAATGACCGTCTGGTGTGGATCGACTGTGAGATGACCGGCCTCGACCTCGTGAACGACGCGCTCGTCGAGGTGGCTGCGTTGGTGACCGACTACGAGTTGAACGTGCTCGGAGAGGGCGTCGACATCGTCATCAAGCCCCCGGCCGCCGCGCTGGAGCAGATGGACGACTTCGTCCGGAACATGCACACCACCTCGGGCCTGATCACCGAGTTCGACGGCGGCACGACGCTGGCCGACGCCGAGGCACGCGTGCTGGCGTACATCAAGGAGCAGTGCGGCGAGAACGCGCGCCCCGTCCTGGCCGGCAACACCGTCGGTACCGACCGCTCGTTCCTGGCCCGCGACATGCCCGAGCTCGAGGGATACCTGCACTACCGCAACGTCGACGTCTCCTCGATCAAGGAGCTGTCGAAGCGTTGGTACCCGCGTGCCTACTTCGCCGCGGCAGAGAAGCGTGGCAACCACCGCGCCCTGGCCGACATCCAGGAGTCGATCGAGGAGCTGCGCTACTACCGCGAGGCCGTCTTCGTCGCCCAGCCCGGCCCCGACTCCGAGACCGCGCGCGGCATCGCCGCGAAGCACGCCGGATCCATCACCGGCCTCTGGGACGAGCCGGCCGAGGCCACCGACAACCCCGCTGAGCAGGCCTGACGCCTCTCGCCCATCGATCGGGCCGGGCCCACGGAACACTCCGTGGACCCGGCCCGATCTGCATGTCGAGACCCCCGATTAAGCACTTGGAGCGAAGTCCTCTATAGTTCTTCTTGGTTACGGCACTGCCGGACAAAACCATGGTGGGTATAGCTCAGCTGGTAGAGCACCGCGTTGTGGTCGCGGTTGTCGCGGGTTCGAGCCCCGTTACTCACCCCAACACGAAGAACCCCGGTCCTCACGGATCGGGGTTCTTCGCATTTCTGCCTCGGGACGCGGTGAGCCGCCGAACTCTCAGGTCACGGACGGCTCAGGTCACGGAACGTTGGTGCCGCGCGACGGCGCGGTCCTGCTCGGGGACCGGCACGCGTCCTTCCAACGGGAGCCTGACCCGGAACGTCGAGCCCTCGCCCGGCTCCGAGGAGACCTCGATCCGACCACCATGGGCCCGAACGAGGGCCTGGGCCACCGAGAGACCGAGCCCACTTCCCTGGATCGCACGCTCACGCGCAGCGGCTGCCCGGTAGAAGCGATCGAAGACCCGGGGCTGCTCCGAGGCCGGGATCCCGATGCCGGAATCGCTGACGGTGACGACGGCCTGCTGCCCCTCGCAGTGCAGCGACAGGAGCACCTCGCCGCTGCGCTCGGTGAACTTCGCAGCGTTGCCGAGGAGGTTGTCCAGGACACGAGCGAGCCGGTCGGCGTCGCCCTGCACCCGGACCGCCCGGGCCGGCACCTCGCACACCAACCGGACGCCGGCCGCCGCGAAGACCGAGAGATTGCTCTCCCGGGCCCCACGCACGACCTCGCGCAGGTCGAGGGAGGAGTGCACGACCTCGACGAACTCGTCCTGGATCCGGTTGAGCATCAGGAGGTCGTCGATCAGCGAGAGCAGGCGGGTGCTGTTGCCCCGGACTCGCCGCAAGGCACGGACCTGCGCCGGTTCAAGGTCGCCGAAACCGCCGTCCTCCAGCACTTCGAGGTAGCCCAGGATGCTGGTGATCGGGGTGCGGAGTTCGTGGCTGACACCGGAGATCAGGGCATCCTTGACCTGGTCGACCTCCTTGAGGTTCTCGTTGGCCACCTGCTCAGCGGCCAACGCCTCTTCCAGAGCCCGCTGACGCTTGACGCGGTCCGTGACGTCCTCGCCGGTGGCGACGAACCCGGCGACCTCTCCGTCGTCGTCGTGGATGCGCGACATCGCGAACTGCAACGTGAGCACCTCGCCGTCCTTGCGCAGGAACTCGACGTCGGTGTTGGAGATCGTGCGGGCAGCCAACTTGGCCGCGACGTCACCGAACGAGGCCCGGCTGCCGAGGCGACGGGAGAGCCGTTCCACCTCAGCCTGCGTGAAGAAGATGCTGGGCGAGAGACCCAGCACCTCGCGCTGGGTGTACCCGAGCATCTTCTCGGCACCGGGATTGAAGAGGTCGATGCGTCCCTCGGCGTCGGTGCCGATGATGGCGACGCCCGACGCACTCCGCACCAGCTGACGCACACGGGCCTGCTCGGACTTGGCTCGCCAGGCCTGACGGCGCTGGATCCCGACGGCGAGAGAGAACGGGATGACCGTCAGGGCGTAGGCGCACACGAAGACGCCGTAGGCGATCACGGCCAGCTCGTTGTGCACGTCCGAGGCGAGCGGGTTCGTGGCGAACGGCCCCAGCCCACGCGAGGTCATGGCGTGGGTGAGGGTGGTCACCACCAGGACCTGGACGATCGTCTCCCGCATCGGGGCGCGCAGGGCCGCCCATCCCATCACCGGGATGAGGCAGAAGACGAGGGAGAAGTCGGCCTCGATCGGCAGGAAGCAGGCCACGGTGAGGACGATCATCAGCGTCCACTGGAGGATGCGCTCCCCCGAGCCCGCGACGCTGGGGAAACGCGCGCGCCCCATGAAGTGCGGCATCACGGTCAGATAGGTGGCCAGATGGCACACCATCGTGCCGAAACCTGCCAACCACCACGGTGCGTACCCGGTGCACAGGGCAGTGACGACAGCTCCCGACGCCCCCGCGAACGCACCCAAGAAGCCGGCTCCGACGAAGTAGCCCAGGTCGTCGTCGCTGAGCAGGGCTGCGGGGCGCCGACCGCGGTCGGTGAGCACCTCGGTCGCCACCCAGACACCGAGGGCAGCACTGATGCCCAGCCCGAGCGAGACTCCCCACGTGCGATCGAAGACGGCGTAGACGGCCGCCACACCGGCGGCGACCGGAACGACGAGCATCGGCCGCGTGGAGCGCGGGAGCAACAACCAGGTGCCCGCGACCAGTCCCACGGGGAGCGCCTCGGGAACCGTCACCGCAGCTGGCTGGATGCCGACGCAGTACAGCGAGGCGACGACGACGAACAGGGTCAGCGCGAGCGCTGCCCACCCTCGGCCCATGACCACCTCGTCCCCCTCCCCTCGAGCGCGCAGGCTTCCACTTCTGCCGACCCTAACGGTGTGCCGCGCGGCGGCGCCCCGTTTCTGTCCGCTTCCGGACACCAGCGAGCGGACATGACCCGAACAGGCCAGATGACCTGCACCGTTCGGTCTCCGCTCCGGCGGGGAGGCCCCACGCAGCGCCCCGAATTGTGCCTCCGAAGATCTCGGTGCTAACGTTCTACGTGTTGCAGGGCAAACCGCAAGGTTCGCAGAGCCTCAGGTTCATGCAACGGGCGCCATTAGCTCAATTGGCAGAGCAGCTGACTCTTAATCAGCGGGTTCGCGGTTCGAGTCCGTGATGGCGTACAGAGCAAGGCCCGGTCGATGGAAAACATCGACCGGGCCTTCTTCGTTCTCCGGCCACTTCTGCCGGGATCAGCCGCGACCCGCGCGCGCCAGCGATCCCCCACCCCCACGGTGCCACCGGCTCCCACCTGGTCCAGGAGCAGGCCCGATCGCTCGATTTCCGGCGTCGCGCACCCCGGAATCGCCCCCGGTTTGGCGTCCTCGGCCAGATCGTCGTAAAGTTCTTCTCGTTGCAAGGGACACCGCAAGGTGGAACAGAGCAACGGGCGCCATTAGCTCAATTGGCAGAGCAGCTGACTCTTAATCAGCGGGTTCGCGGTTCGAGTCCGTGATGGCGTACAGAGCAAGGCCCGGTCGATGGAAACATCGACCGGGCCTTCTTCGTTGTCCGCCCACAGGTCCACCCCGGCGGGCTACCCTCCGCGAACACCGGTGGGCAACTCCGGCGCTTCGCGGCGAGCTGCCCTCCAGTGCCCGCCCCGTCGCGCGGCAGTGGTGTGGCCGTCGCGCGGCAGTGGTGCAGCCGTGGTGCGGTTGCTGCTGCAGGGGGCACTCCCCCGCAGCAGCTCAGATCACTTGACGATCTTGCGCACGACGATCAGTGCGACGACGACGCCCACGGCAATGCCGGCGGCGCGGAGGATCGCGTCGGTCTTCGGGGCACCGGTCTCGAGGTCGACGAACTTCGACTTCACGGTCGTGACCTCACGGCCCACGATCGTCTTCGGGTGCGCGCGGTAGAGGAGCTGGTCCAGGGTCGCCGCGAGGCGCTCGCGGGTCTGCTCGATCTCGGACTCGAGGGCGTTCACGTCGTTGGTCACGCTGCGAGGTTACCAACACCACAGCACCCCGTCCCACGAGGGACGAGAAGGAATTGTCGGCCGCGGCAGGTAGCGTCGGCCCCGGACCAGAACCACCACCCCCTGACGCACAGGAGCACCCGTGAGCCAGCGCCTCTCCCCCGGCGACGTCGCCCCCGCCTTCACCCTGACCTCCGACACCGGCGAGCAGGTCTCCCTGTCCGACTTCGCGGGCCGTCGCACGATCGTCTACTTCTACCCGGCTGCGATGACCCCGGGCTGCACCAAGCAGGCCTGCGACTTCACCGATTCCCTGGACTCCCTCAAGGCCGCCGGCTACGAGGTCGTCGGGATCTCCCCCGACAAGCCCGAGAAGCTCGCGAAGTTCCGTGAGCGCGACGGTCTCACCATCACGCTCCTCTCCGACCCGGAGAAGGAGGTCCTGACCGCCTGGGGCGCGTTCGGCGAGAAGAAGCTCTACGGCAAGGTCGTCACGGGCGTCATCCGTTCCACCGTCGTCGTCGACGGCGAGGGCACGGTCGAGGTCGCCCAGTACAACGTCAAGGCCACCGGCCACGTCGCCAAGCTGCGTCGCGACCTCAAGCTGGACTGATTCCCCGAGGCCTGCTCCCGAGCAGGTCGCGGGCAGGTCCCGGGCGACGCCTCGGCAGGCACGCTGCCTAGACTTGTCCGCGAGCCGGAGTGGCGGAATTGGCAGACGCGCAGGATTTAGGTTCCTGTGCCCACTGGGCGTAGGGGTTCAAGTCCCCTCTTCGGCACCGACGGGCCGGTGTCACCACGTGACACCGGCCCTGCTGCGTCCCCGGTCCGGTCGCTGCGCCGGTTCGATGCGCCGGTTCGATGCGCCGGTTCGATGCGCCTGATCGATGCGCCTGATCGATGTGCCTGATCGATGTGCACAGCGCTACCCCATTCACGGGTCGAGAGTGACGTGGCTCACCCCTAGGTTCGTCGAATGGACTCCGCACTCACCACCATCGGACTGCCGATCGCGCTCGGGATCATCATGTTCGGCCTCGGGCTCGAACTGACTCCCGCAGACTTCCGCCGGGTGCGGAAGAACCCGCGCGCAGCCCTCGTCGCGCTGGGCTGCCAACTCCTGCTGCTGCCCGCCCTGTGCTTCGGCCTGGTGCTGCTGCTCGACCTGCCTCCCCTGCTGGGGATCGGCATGATGCTGCTGGCCGCCTCCCCCGGCGGGACCACCGCAGCCCTGTTCAGCCACCTGTTCCGCGGCGACGTCGCCCTGAACATCTCGCTCACGGCCGTGAACTCACTCGTCGCGATCGTGACGCTCCCGCTCATCACCGGGTTCGCGATCAGCTGGTACGACCGCACCGACGAGGTCTCCATGCCGCTGGCCGAGGTGCTCCAAGTCTTCGCCCTGATCCTGGTTCCGGTGGCGTTGGGCATGCTAGTGCGGCACCTGCGTCCGGCGTTCGCGGAGCGCGCCGACCGTCCCGTCCGGATCGCCTCGGCGGCGATCCTGGTGGTGATGATCATCGGCGTCGTCCTGGCCGAGCGGGAGCGGATCGGTGAGTACCTGGCCGACATCGGCGTCGCAGCCGCCCTCTTCTGTGCCTGCAGCCTGCTGCTGGGATACGTCGTCCCGAAGGCGTTCGGGGTCCCGGGCCCCCAGGCGATCGCGTCGTCGATGGAGATAGGGGTCCACAACTCCACGCTCGCGATCTACGTCGCCGTCGAGGTCTTGGACGACGTGGCCATCTCGGTGCCCGCAGCGGTCTACTCGATCATCATGTTCGTCTTCGCAGCCCTGTGGGGCACCTGGGTGTCGCGGCGCGAGAACCCCGTCCGGACGCAGGAGCGCCGCCCGTCGTCGACGGACGGCGCTCCTGTCTGATCGTGCGCTGCGGGCAGCTGCCGGAGTGGCTCAGGCGGAATGTCTCAGGCGGAGTGGCTCAGCCGGCGAGGTCGGCCGCGATGAGCGGACCGATCTCGCGCAGGGCACGACCGCGGTGGGAGATGTGGTCCTTCTCCATCGGGGTCAGCTCAGCCGAGGTGAGTCCGGCACGCGAATGCTCCTCGGGGACGAACAGCACGTCGTAGCCGAAGCCGCCGTGGCCACGGGTCTCCCGGATGATCCGACCGTTCATCCGACCCTCGACGACCCGCTCGTGGCCGTTCGGCATCACGAACGCGATCACGCACGTGAAGTGCGCACCGCGACGGACGTCAGGCACGTCGTGCATCTGCTCGAGCAGGAGTTCGTTGTTGGCAGCGTCGCTCTTGACCCGACCGGCCCAGCGCGCCGACAGCACGCCAGGCATCCCGTTGAGGGCGTCGACGCAGAGACCGGAGTCGTCTGCGATCGTCGGGAGACCCGTCGCGGCCACACCGGCACGTGCCTTCAGCAGGGCGTTGCCCTCGAAGGTGGCCTCGTCCTCGATCGGCTCGTCGAACTCGTCGACGTCGGCCAGTCCGAGCACCCGGATGCCGGGGACGTGCTCAGCCAGGATGCGCTGCATCTCGGCGATCTTCTTCGCGCTGTGGGACGCCAGGAAGACGTCAGTGCTCATCTCAGGCGTCCAGACCGAGCGCGGCGCGCTGCAGACGGGTGATGTCGGCGCAGCCCTTCTCGCCCAGGGCGAGGAGAGCGTCCAGCTCGGCACGGTCGAAGGCTGCGCCCTCGGCGGTTCCCTGGACCTCGACGAACTTGCCGTCACCGGTCATGACGATGTTCATGTCGGTCTCGGCGCGCACGTCCTCGACGTAGGGCAGGTCGAGGCGCGGGACGCCGTCGATGATGCCCACCGAGACGGCGGCGACCGAACCCTTGAGCGGGTTGCCCTTCACGGCACCCTCCTTGCGGAGGTGCTCGATGGCGTCGTGCAGTGCGACGTAGGCGCCGGTGATCGCAGCGGTGCGGGTGCCGCCGTCGGCCTGCAGGACGTCGCAGTCGATCATGATCGTGTTCTCGCCCAGCGCGGCGTCGTCGATGACGGCACGCAGGGAACGGCCGATCAGGCGGGAGATCTCGTGGGTGCGGCCACCGACCTTGCCCTTGACCGACTCACGCGAGGAACGCGTGTTGGTCGCGGAGGGAAGCATCGCGTACTCGGCCGTGACCCAGCCCAGGCCGGAGCCCTTTCGCCAGCGCGGGACACCGATCTCGACCGACGCGGCGCACAGCACCTTGGTGCGGCCGAACTCGACCAGCACGGAGCCGGCCGGGTGGTCCTGCCAACCGCGGGTGAAAGTGATCTTGCGGAGCTCGTCGTCGGCGCGGCCGTCCTCACGAGGAGCAGCGGAAAGGTTCTGCGTCATGGGTCGAGCCTAGGCCTCACACACCTCATCGCCAGCACTCCGGTGAAGGATCGGGAACGACGGACCCCCGCCCCTCCGGTGGGTGGAGGGACGGGGGCCGAGGAGCACGCTCGCGACGAGGGCGCTCAGTGGAGTGTTCGAGGGCTCACTTGAGTTCCATCCGGGCGATGCGCACCAGACCGACGACCAACGGAAGCACGATCCAGATCAGGCTCGTGGTTCCCAGCTGGGCCCACTCCGTGGCCGAGGGCAGAGCGTCGTTCATCAGGGATGCCTGGGCCGCCTGGGTGTCGAACCACGCGACGTGCTCGGAGAGCCCGGAGAAGAACGACAACACGATCGAGAAGATCACCGGCACGAGGAAGAACGCCACGATCGCGCCGGCCGAGGACAGGATCAGCGTGCCGAAGGCGACACCCTGCAGCATCAGGATCGTCAGGAGCACCGCGACGTTGAGCAGCAGCGGCCAGTTCGCGGACTCGAAGGCCTGATCAGCACCGAAGGCGAGGGCGAAGAGCGCTGCCGCGCCGGCCGCAAGCGCCAGTCCGAGCACCGCGTACAGCAGGGCGGTGACGATCTTGGCGGTCATGACGCGCATGCGCGACGACTCCAGGGTGAAGGTGCTCAGCGTGGTGCGCTGGGTCCATTCACCGGTGATCAGCAGAATGCCCAGGACCGGCAGCAGGATGCTGAGAGGCACCGTCGTGGAGAGGACGTACCCGAAGAACGGAGCGCCGTCGGGTCGGCTGGTCACCGCGACCGCGACCACGGCCACTGCCACGACCGCCACCAGGATCGCCAGGAGCCAGATGCCGGCACGGGTGTCGGTCATCTTGCGCATCTCGACGGAGACCAGACGCAAGAACGGGACCTTGCTGGTCGCGGCGACGTCGATCACGCCACGACGCGGAGCGTTGGCGTCGCTGGAGAGGGTGCTCATGCTTCTGCTCCCTGGGTCGGGGCGGACGGGCTCGTCGAGACGCCCGCGGGGGCGTCACGCTGGGTGTCGGCGGTGAGGGTGAGGAAGAGCTGCTCGAGCCCACCCTCGGCCGGACGCAGGTCGGCGAGGACCAGGTTGGCCTGCTGGGCCACGCGGCCCACCTCGATCGGCTGGGCCTGCACCCGGAAGCCGGAACCGGCCGGAGCGAACGCGAGACCGGCACGGGTGAGGGCATCACCCAGGGCGCCGGGCTGCTCCCCCGCCACCAGCGTGGCCGGACCACCACCGGCGGAGTTCGCCAGGGACTGCTTGTCGCCCTGGGCGACGATCTTGCCGCGACCGATGAGGATCATCTCGTCGGCGATCAGCTCGACCTCGTTGAGCAGGTGCGAGGAGAGCAGGACGGCGCCGCCCTCGGCCGCGAACCCGGTCAGGAGGCCTCGCATCCAGTGGATGCCGGCCGGATCGAGACCGTTGGCCGGTTCGTCGAGGATCAGCACCGACGGGTCGCCGAGCAACGCGTTCGCGATGCCGAGACGCTGTCGCATGCCCAGGGAGTAGTTCTTGACCCGACGCTTCGACTCCGAGCCCGAGAGCCCGACCAGTTCGAGCATCTCGTCGACCCGACTGGCAGGGAGACCCATCGTGCGGGCCGAGAGGGTCAGGACCTCACGACCGGTACGGCCGCCGTGCTGCGCCGAGGCGTCCAGCAGCAGACCCACGTGACGTCCGGGGTTGGGGATGTCGGCGTAGCGGTGCCCGCCGATCGTGGCGGTGCCGGACGTGGGGACGGTGAGTCCCACCATCATCCGCATCACCGTGGACTTGCCCGCGCCGTTCGGACCGAGGAAACCGGTGACGCGCCCCGCCTGGGCGGTGAACGTCACGTCGTCGACGGCCTGGAACTGCCCGTAGCTCTTGGAGAGGCCTTGGACCTTGATCATGTCCCCAGACTGCCTCATGCAGCGTTCCGAGGCGACTTCGCCACCCCGGAACGGGGGTACGCGCAGGGGCCGCTCAGGGACATCCCTGAGCGTCGGGGCTTCTTCAGACCTCGTAGACCGCGCCGGCCTTCGCCAGCGAGAGCGGTCCGTTCCAGAGAGCAGCCGCTTCGGCGTGCACGACAGCCGGGTCGTGCCACGGCGGAATGTGGGTCAGCACCAACTGACCGGCCTCGGCCTCGATCGCCAGCTCGGCGCACTCCTTGCCGGTGAGGTGGAGGTCTGCCGGGTTGTCGGCGCCCTCCTCGAAGGAGGCCTCGGCCAGCAGCAGGTCGACGCCCGCCACCGCGGTGCTCAGACCGTCACAGGGAGCACAGTCACCGCTGTAGCCGAGGGTCCGTCCGTCCGCCTCCACCCGCAGCGAGTACGCCGGGACGGGGTGCACCACCGGAACGGCGGTGATGGTGAAGGGACCGATGACGACCGGCTCGGTGGGCCAGACCCGGAAGTCGAACTCCTCCTTCATGCCGGGCTCGAGCGGGAGGTCATAGGCGTGGGCCATCCGGTCCGCGGTGCCTTCGGGTCCGTAGACCGGAAGGATCGGCGCAGGTCCGGTCGGGTGGTAACGACGCAACACGTGGTAGCCGCACAGGTCGAGACAGTGGTCGGCGTGCAGGTGCGAGAGCACCACGGCGTCGATCTGGAGCGGGTCCGCGTACCGGTGCAGGGCACCCAACGCGCCCGAGCCCAGGTCCATGACGACACGCCACGTGCGGCCTTCGTGCTCGGCCTCCAACAGGTAGCAGCTCGCCGGGGAGTCCGGTCCCGGGTACGAACCCGAGCATCCGACGACGGTGAGCCTCATCTGTCTCCTCCAACCTGCGCGCGCACCGGTTCGCCCGACGCGTTGGCCGCCACGGGGTGTGGGCAGCCTGTCCAGAGTAAGTCCAGCCCGACGGCTCGCGCCGGGGCAATGGTCACACCGGGCGAGTGGCGCTCACCACGTCCCACGCACACGTGGATGTCATGACGAGCGCCCACCACCACGGCAGACCGGTGGGCCTCAGGCCCAGAGCTGACCGTCGAGACGGTCCTCGGCCTCGTCCAGCGTGCCTTCGTAGGCACCCGTGGAGAGGTACTTCCAGCCGGCGTCGGCGACGACGAACGCGATGTCGGCCTTCTCGCCGGCCTTGACCGCGGCCTGGGCCTGGCGGATCGCGGCGTGCAGGATCGCGCCGGTCGAGATGCCGGCGAAGATGCCCTCGGTCTCGAGCAGTTCACGCACGCGCTTGACGGCGTCACGCGGGCCCACGGAGAAGCGGGTGTCGATCAGGGAGGCATCGTACAGCTCGGGGACGAACCCCTCGTCGAGGTTGCGCAGGCCGTAGACCAGCTCGCCGTAGCGCGGCTCGGCGGCGACGATCTTGACCTCCGGCTTGGCCTTGCGGAAGAAGCGGGAGACGCCCATGAGCGTGCCGGTGGTGCCCAGGCCGGCGACGAAGTGGGTGATCTCGGGCAGGTCGGCGAGCAGCTCGGGGCCAGTGCCCTCCTCGTGCGCGAGCGCGTTGGCCGGGTTGCCGTACTGGTAGAGCATGACCCACTCGGGGTTCTCCGCAGCGATGCCCTTCGCGACCCGGACGGCCTCGTTGGAACCACCCGCAGCGGGCGAGGAGATGATCCTCGCGCCCCACATGCGGAGCAGCTGGCGGCGCTCCTCGGAGGTGTTCTCCGGCATCACGCAGACCATCTTGTAGCCCTTGAGCTTGGCCGCCATGGCCAGCGAGATGCCGGTGTTGCCGCTGGTGGGCTCCAGGATCGTGCAGCCGGGCGTGAGGAGCCCCTCCGCCTCGGCCATCTCGATCATCTTCAGGGCCGGTCGGTCCTTGATCGAGCCGGTGGGGTTGCGGTCCTCGAGCTTGGCCCAGATCCGGACGTCCTCACTCGGCGACAGGCCCGGCAGCCCGACCAGCGGGGTGTTGCCGACGGAGGCGAGCAGATGGGGGTGACGCACGGGGAGAACCTTTCGGGACGGACCACCACGACGACCGGATGCGGTCTCCGAGGCGGTGCAACCGCGTCGACGGGGGCGAGGACGCGGGACGGGGCGGACGGTGGGTGCCGTCCGGCCCCCACCGGGTGCTCAGCGCAGGAAGACCTCGGGGTCGAACTGGGTGAGCGGGATGATCTTGACGCGCGGGAGCGGAGCGTTGAACGCGCGGACGTCCTCCTCCAGGTCGAACACCTTCACGCCGAGGGCGTTCAGCTGCTGCGACATGAACTCCTTGAAACCGATCAGGGCCACCTCGCGGCGACCGTCGATCAGGTTGCGCATCTGGTCGACGAAGTCGGCGTCGTGGCTGACCAGCACCACGTCCGCGTCGTCGTGGTCGACCAGGGCGTCCAGCGTGCGCTGGATACCGATGTCGACGACCTTCTCGTCAGCCCGACCCGAGAGCGGGACCGGGCGGTAGTTCATCGCCAGCAGCGCCTGGATGAACGGCGTGGGCAGGTGCCCGTTGCTGGCGTTGAGGAAGAAGAGGCCGTTGACGGGCTGTCCCCAGCCCTCCTCGATGAACTGGGTCACCCGCTCCCAGCGCGGACGCTCCTCAGGCGCCGGGCGGCGCCCCAGGAGTGAGTTGCCCAAGGTGGCGTCGATGTTCTCGCCGTCGACGAGGACGAAGGTGCGACGCTGGGTCATGGGCTCTCCCGAGATGTGTGTGCTGGGTGCGGGTGGATGGCGTGCGTGGAGTGGGTCAGCAGCCGCCGGCGACGGCCGGGAGGACGACGATCTCGTCGCCGTCGGACAGCGGGGCCTCGAGGCCACCGAGGAAGCGGACGTCCTCGTCGTTGACGTAGACGTTGACGAAGCGACGCAGGGCGCCGTTCTCCAGGAGGCGGTCGCCGAGACCGGGGTGCTTGGCGTCCAGGTCGGCGATGAGCGCGGACAGGTTCGCGCCCTCACCGGTGACCGACTTCGCGCCGTCGGTGAAGGTGCGCATGATCGTGGGGATCTTGACCTCGATGGCCATGTGACTGCTCCTGCTGTCGGGGGCTGGTGGGTGCGTACGGGTGCTGCGGGTGGTGCTGAGTGGTGCTGGGTGAAGTCAGGGGTGCTGCCGAGGACCGCTGCGGTGGGTGCGTCAGTCGAGGGACTCGACGACGACGACCTCTTCCTCGGTCACGACGCCGTCGACGATCCGGAACGAACGGAACTCGACGTCATCGTCCACCAGGCCGGTCTCCGGGCCGTGGTGGCGAGTGCTGACGAGCACGTAGTGGGCGTTCGGCTCGCTGGCCAGCCCGATGTCGCTGCGGCTCGGGTGCGCCTCGGTGGCGGTGTGGGAGTGGTAGATGACCACCGGTTCCTCGTCGTTGCGCCACATCTCCTTGTAGAGCTCGAGCATCTCGGTGGAGTCGAACTCGTAGAAGGTCGGGCTGCCCGCGGCGTTGACCATCTCGACGACGCGCTCGGGTCGGTCGCTGCCTTCAGGGCCGGCGACGACGCCGCACGCCTCGTCGGGGTGGTCCCGCCTGGCATGGTCGACGATGGCGTCCCGGACTGCGATGGAGATGGTGAGCACGGACCAATCCTAGGACGACGACGCACGTGGGGACCGCCTCGGCGTGCCCGTGGAGCGTCCCGGTGTCATCTTCAGCACCAGCCGTGCCCTAGTCTCACCCCGTGGTATTCGCGGTCGTCACTCAGTCGCGCGGCGACGCGCGCCGTCTCGCGGAGTGGGTCACTTACCACTCCCGGATCGGCTTCGAGGAGTTCCACATCGTCCTCGACGGCCTCGTCGACGACAGTGACAAGGTGCTGGCCGACCTCGACGTCGACGCCCGGATCCACGTCCACCACCGTGCTGAGTCCGGTGAGTACCAGGCCGGCATGGACCAGGCCGAACGCTGGCGTGCGAACCGTCAGTGGCGCGAGGACAACGCCGAACTCCTCGCCTCGCTGCCGTTCCGCTGCCAGGACCCGCTCTCGCTGCGTCAGGGCCTCAACATCTCTCCGTTGATGGAGGAGATCACCGCGGACCGACGCGGCTGGATCGCGCTCATCGACGTCGACGAGTTCATCGCCCTCCCCCGCGACGGCTCGATCCGTGCACTGGTGCGCCGGATCAACGCCGAGAAGCGGACCTCGCGGATCTCGTTCCTCAACTTCAACGTCGACACCGAGGGCTACGACCCGTCGCGTCCGATCCTGGAGCAGCACTCGATGCGCTGGTCGCGTGAGGACGTCCTGGCCCACCCCGACCCCGCCTGGGGTCGCCGTTACAAGACGATGGCCCGGTTCAAGGTGGCCACGCCCTACCGCTCGGTGCACAAGATCAACCGCGGCCCGCGCGTCGTCGTGGACCCCGAGGACGCACGGCTCCTGCACTACCGGACTCCGGCGCAGCGGATGGTTCCGCACGTTCCGTACACCGTCGAGGACCCGCTGAGCATGCCACCGGCCCCGGTACCCGCACCGCCGAGGTCGCGACGCACGCTGCGCAGCGCCCTGAGCGGGCTCCGTCGCCGGGTCCGCCGCACCTTCTCGCGCGGTTGACCCGCACGTCTGACTGAGGCTCATGCCTCGATCGCGGCGACCAGGGTCTCCTGGAGCCAGCCGAGCCACTCGTAGATGTCGTGGGCCTGGCTGCGGTCGTCGTCCTCGGGCAGTGACTCCCAGAACTCCTCGTCGTCGTCGGTGACGCCGAGACGGGTCGCGATCGCGAGCCGCAGGTCGTTGAAGGCGAGCAGCCAGCCCAGGGCGGACGGCTCGTCGAGTTCGACGTCGATGACGATGCTGGCGTCCTCGGGCTCCATCGGGAGTCCGGCGTCCTCAAGGGTGTCGATCACCAGTACGACGTTGCGTTCCTTGGCGGTGCGCAGCGCAGGCTCGGTGTAGCGACGGAACTCGCCGGCCGCTTCGGGGTCCTCGGTGTAGGCCGTCGGGAAGAGGCGCAGCAGCACCGGGTCCTCGGGCTCGTCGACCGGGCCGGAGAAGTTGAAGAGTGCCTCGAGCGGGTCGAGGTGCTCGGCCGGGTCTGGCTGCTCGTCACGGAGCAGTTCGACGAGCTGGAAGCAGAGGCTGCGGATCAGGTCGGCTTCGAAGACCGCGAAGGTCGCGATCACGGCACCGGAGCGGTGCTTCTCGAAGCCGCTCACGCAGCACGCTCCAGCGTGGCCCAGAGGCCGTAGCCGTGCATCGCCTGGACGTCGCGTTCCATCTCCTCGCGCGAACCGTGGCTGACCGCCGAACGTCCGTCGCGGTGCACCTCCATCATCAGTTCCTCCGCCGTGGGGCGGTCGTAACCGAAGTAGGTGCGGAAGACGTACGACACGTACGACATCAGGTTCACCGGGTCGTTCCACACGACGGTGTTCCACCCCTTGTCGGGCTGGAGCAGGTCATCGACGAAGAGGTCGGGTTCGACCTCGACAGGAACAGGAGAACTCACCCGCACATCGTGGCACAGGCCCCGTGAGGTCCCTGCGTCCTGCTCCACCCCGTGCGCAGTGGAGGCCCCGTGAGTTCCAGCTCCCCCACCGTCGACGTGACGCACCTGACGCCCCGCACCGACCGGCCGGGGCGGTGCATGACGGGGGCTGCAGGCGCGTGGCACAGTGACGATCGTGACCCAGCACACCTCTGCCACCCCCGGCCCTTCGACGGCGCTGATGACCGACCACTACGAGCTGACGATGCTCCAGGCGGCACTGCACGCCGGCACCGCCGAACGTCGCGCGGTCTTCGAGCTGTTCCCGCGCAGGCTGCCCGAGGGACGTCGTTACGGCGTCGTTGGCGGCGTGGGTCGGGCCCTGGACGCCTTCGAGCGTTTCCGCTTCGACGACGCCGACCTCGCGGTTCTCTCCGACGGCGGCGTGGTCGACGACCGCACCCTGGAGTGGCTCTCCTCGTTCCGGTTCTCCGGCCAGATCTCGGGTTACGGGGAGGGCGAGATCTACCTGCCCTACTCGCCGCTGATGGTGGTGGAGTCGACGTTCGCCGAGGCCGTGCTGCTGGAGACGCTGCTGCTCTCGATCTACAACCACGACTCCGCGATCGCGTCCGCGGCGTCCCGGATGACGATGGCTGCCGACGGGCGCCCGTGCAGTGAGATGGGGTCGCGTCGTACCCACGAGGAGGCCGCGGTCTCCGCCGCGCGCGCCGCGTACGTGGCCGGTTTCGAGAACACCTCCAACCTGGAGGCGCGTCGCCGGTACGGGATCCCGACGATGGGCACCTCGGCGCACTCGTTCACGCTCCTGCACGACACCGAGCGCGACGCGTTCACCGCGCAGGTGAACTCGCTGGGACGCGGCACGACGCTGCTGGTCGACACCTACGACATCACCGAGGCGGTGCGTCTGGCCGTCGAGGTGGCCGGCACCGACCTGGGTGCGGTCCGGATCGACTCCGGCGACCTGGGGGTCCTGGCCCACCAGGTGCGTGCCCAGCTCGACAGCCTCGGCGCCACCGACACCAAGATCGTCGTCACCTCCGACCTGGACGAGTACGCGATAGCAGCGCTGGCCGCAGCACCGGTGGACGCCTACGGCGTGGGCACCCAGCTCGTCACGGGCTCGGGGCACCCCACCGTCGGGCTGGTCTACAAGCTCGTCTCCCGTGAGGGCGAAGGCGGCGAGATGGTGCCGGTGGCGAAGAAGGCAAAGGACAAGGGCTCGATCGGCGGACGCAAGTACGCGCTGCGCCGTCTCAACGCCCGCGGTGTCGCCGAGGCCGAGGTGGTGAGCGTCGGAACCCCGCCCGAGAACGACGGCAACGACCGTCCCCTGATGCTCCCGCTCGTGACCGACGGCGAGGTCGTGGGCCGTGAGTCCCTCGACGACGCCCGGGCCCGTCACGCTGCTTCGCGTGCCGAACTGCCGTTGCGCGCCCAGTCGATGAGCCGCGGCGAGCCGGTGATCCCCACCCTCCACGTCTGACCCGGCCCGAAGTCGCTTCGCTCCCCTGCGCAATTGTCGGATTGATGCCACCCGCACGGCGTGTCCCGGCATCAATCCGACAATTGCGGAGCGTCTGACGCCGTTCTCCACAGGCAGGTCAGCGCCGTCCCCGGCAACGAGCGTCCTGCGCTGGGGTGGGGCGCATGGACGTGCACCTCACCCGCAGCGGAGAACACCCTCCGCACCTGACCAGACCAGTCACCCGCGGGGCCCATCTCAGCCCCGACGGCACCCGTGTCGCCGAGCTGACGGCCTGGGCCGCGGTCCTGCCCGACCACTCCGGCTTCACCCATGTCACCGGAGCCGAACTGCTCGGACTCTGGCTCCCACCGCTTCCCGCACCGGCCCCCGTCACCGCCCAGGTGCCCACCGGGGCTCCGGCTCCCCGACGTCCGGGGCTGCGCCTGATCCGAGCGTCCGACGGCACCGGCACGTCACGTGTCCACGGCCTGCCCGTCGCCCCGGTCACCGAGGTGTTGCTCAGCCTCTGTCGCGACCTCGGGCCACTGGATGCCCTGGTCGCTCTCGACTCCGCACTCCATCTGCGTCTGTGCACTCTGGCCGAACTCGAACACGCCACCCGCCGACGCCGACGCGGGGCCCCACTGCTCCGCCTGCTCACCCCGCTCGCTGATGCGAGGAGCGAGTCCCCGTGGGAGACGATCCTGCGGGAGTTCCACCGCGCAGTGGAGGCGCCCGCCGTGCCACAGCACGAGATCCTCGATGCTTCGGGCTCCTTCGTCGCTCGTGCTGACCTCTGGCTGGCAGGCACCCGCGTGATCCACGAGTACGACGGCGCCCACCACCTCAGCGTCGAGGGGCAGCGTGCAGACCTGCGCCGAGACCGACGGCTCGGGCACGCGGGCTGGATCCGTCGCGGGTACACCAGCGACGACCTGCTGCACCGTCCACACGAGATCCTGCGCGACGTCGACGCCGCCCTCGGACGACCGTCCCACCCTCACCTGCTCACGCGGTGGCACGACCTGCTGTCCGACTCGGCCCGGACACCCGCCGGGCGCGCACTGCTCACCCACCGCCTGCGTCAGTCCACGCAACGCCCCTCCCGCGCTGCAAACCCCACACCCCTCTGGCTGCAACTGTTGGATTGATGCGCCGACACGCCGTCGCAGCGGCATCAAGCCGACAATTGCGCAGGGAGCGAAGCGACCTGCCGGCGCATAGGCTTGATCCATGACTCGCGCACTGATCGTGGTGGACGTCCAGAACGACTTCTGTGAGGGCGGCTCACTGGCCGTCACCGGCGGGGCCGCGGTGGCCGAGGGCGTCGCCGCTCTCGTCGCCGACGTGCGTGCCGACACGACGACGTCGCCGGACTACGCCTACGTCGTCGCCACCAAGGACCACCACGTCGACCCGGGCGAGCACTGGGCCGAGCACCCCGACTTCTCCACCTCCTGGCCCAAGCACTGCGAGGTCGGCACCACCGGCGAGGAGTTCCACCCGGCGCTGGCGAACACGGTGTTCGACGCCGTCTTCCTCAAGGGCCGCCACGAGGCGGCGTACTCCGGTTTCCAGGGCTCCGACGACGCGGGCACGTCCCTGGCCCAGTGGCTGAATGCCCGCGGGGTCTCCGAGGTCGACGTCTGCGGGATCGCCACCGACCACTGCGTGCGGGCCACCGCGTTGGACGCGGTCGCGGAAGGGTTCAGGACCCGCGTCCTGCTGGACCTGTGCGCGGGCGTCGCAGAGGAGAGCACCCGGACGACGCTGGAGGAGTTCGAGGCGGCCGGAGTGCGTGCCGATCGTGCGGACCGCGCGCTCGACTGACCACGCAGGTCAGCATGCATCACGGAATGATTACGCATGCCTCTGCATATTTATACATGTCGGCGTATTTGGGTACAGTCGCCTCATGAAGCGCATCCTGAGCCCCCTCGCCGTCGCCGCCCTCGCCCTCTCGCTCGCCGCTTGCGGCTCCGATGACGACTCCACGAGCGCTTCGGGCGTCAAGACCGTCCAGGACGGCAAGCTCACGATCTGCACCGACGCGCCGTTCGCGCCGTTCGAGTACGAGGACGCCTCGACCCCCACCGGCTTCACCGGCTTCGACATCGACATCGCCACTGCGATCGCTGACGACCTCGAGCTCGAGCTCGCCGTCGCCCCGACCGGCTTCGACGCCGTCCAGTCCGGCACCGCCCTGAACGCCGGCCAGTGCGACATGGGCGCGAGCGCGATCACGATCAACGAGGACCGCAAGGCCACGATCGACTTCTCCGACCCCTACCTCGACTCCGAGCAGTCGCTGCTCGTCCCGGCCGACTCCGACGTCAAGACCCTCGCCGACCTCAAGGGCAAGAAGATCGGCACGATGGGCACCTCCACCGGCGAGAAGTACGCGACCGCGAACGCCAAGGACGCCGACATCGTCTCCTTCCCCGACGACGGCAAGATGTTCCAGGCGCTCAAGGCCAAGCAGGTCGACGCGCTCCTGCAGGACATCGAGGTCAACGCTCTGCACCAGACCGACGGCACGTTCACGATCGTCGAGACGTACCCGACGGGCGAGAGCTACGGCCTGGCCGTCAAGAAGGGCAACACCGAGCTCCTCGAGGCCGTCAACGAGTCCCTGCAGGGCCTGCGCGACTCGAAGAAGTACGACGAGATCCACGCCGAGTACTTCGGTTCCTGATCCACGCGCCCCTCACCGGGCACCCTGACGAGAACAGAGCAACAACGTGAAGCAGTCGACGAAGCGGCGTCTGGTCCACCTCCCGCTGTACGCGGTGCTGGTGGCCCTGGCGGCACTGGTCTACTTCAGCGCCGACTGGGCCGAGGTCGGGAAGAACTTCTTCTCCCCGGCCGGCTTCGGTCGCCCCTGGGAAGGCGACTGGGGCACCTGGCCCGACCTGGTCAGCACCGGCCTGGTCAACACGATCAAGTACACCGCGATCGCTTTCGCCGGAGGCCTCGCGCTGGCCGTGGTGATGGCGCTCATGCGCCTGTCCTCGCTGCGCCCCTACCGCTGGCTGGCCACCTGCTTCGTGGAGTTCTTCCGCAGCCTGCCGGTGATCGTCGTCATCCTGACCCTCGCCTTCGGTGTGCCGATCGCGTTCCAGTGGTCGTGGCCCGGCGGCACCGTGCAGGCAGGTCTCGTCGCCCTGATCCTGGTGGGCGGCTCCTACATGGCCGAGACCCTGCGTGCCGGCATCCAGGCCGTCCCGAAGGGTCAGGCCGAGGCCGCCCGTTCGCTCGGCATGTCGCAAGGACGGACGATGATCACCGTCGTCCTGCCGCAGGCGTTCCGCATCGTGATCCCGCCGTTGACCAACGAGTTCGTGCTCCTGCTCAAGGACACCTCGCTGCTCTACGTCGCCGGCATGATGATCGACCAGCGCGAGCTGGCCACGATCGCCAACGCGATGATGGTCAACGGCCCCACCGCCGGCACGTCCACCGGCCTGATGCAGGCCGCGATCCTGTACCTGGTCATCACCATCCCGCTCACGCAGCTGGTGGCATGGCTCGAACGACGTCAGCAGAGGACCCGATGAGCACCCCTCAGCCCACCCCCACCGACGGCGTCCCCGCGATCCGGATCCGGGGCCTGCACAAGTCCTACGGGTCCAACGAGGTCCTCAAGGGCATCGACTTCCACGTCGACCCCGGCCAGGTCGTCTGCGTGATCGGGCCGTCCGGCTCGGGCAAGTCGACCCTGCTGCGCTGCGTCAACCGCCTCGAGGAGCCCGACTCCGGCGAGGTGCTGGTCGAGGGCATCGACATCTGCGACCCCGAGACCGACCTGGACGCCGTGCGCGCCCGGATCGGCATGGTCTTCCAGGGCTTCAACCTCTTCGGCCACATGACGGTGCTGAAGAACCTCGTCGTCGCCCAGCGTCAGGTGCTCAAGCGTTCCAAGGCCGAGGCCGAGGAGATCGCGCGCGCCAACCTGGCCAAGGTCGGCCTGGCGGAGAAGGCCGACGCCATGCCGTCGCAGCTCTCCGGTGGCCAGCAGCAGCGCGTGGCGATCGCCCGCGCCCTGTCGATGAACCCCGACATGATGCTCTTCGACGAGCCGACCTCGGCTCTCGACCCCGAGCTGGTCGGTGACGTCCTGCAGGTGATGCGTGACCTCGCCGACGAGGGCATGACGATGATGGTCGTGACCCACGAGATGGGCTTCGCCCGTGAGGTCGGCGACAAGCTGGTCTTCATGGACGGCGGGGTCATCGTCGAGGAGGGCGACCCGGTCGAGGTGCTCTCCAACCCCCAGCACGAGCGCACCCAGTTGTTCCTCTCGAAGGTCCTCTGAACCGTCACGCACCAGTCACAAGTGTCGCGCTGAGCCCTGCTCAGCAGCACTTCTGACTGGTACGTGGCATTTCGGGGTCAGACGGCGAGCCACTCCTCGGCAGCGTCGACGACGGCAGCGGTCAGGTCGGCCATCACCGGGGAGGCCAGCTTCCAGCGCTGCCAGTAGAGCGGGACGTCCATGTGGCGTCCGGGCACGAGCTCGACCAGCTCTCCTGACGCCACTTCCTCCCGCGCGTGGGACTCCACGACCATCCCCCAGCCCATCCCCCGCCGCACCGCTGCGTCGAAGGTGTGCACCGACGGCAGGAACGTCGTCGGCGGGGTGAGATGTCGTCGGGTCACCTTGCGCATGAAGGCGTGCTGCAGGGTGTCGTCGCGGTCGAACGCGATCATCGGGGCGCGTTCGAAGGCCGCCGCAGTGGGCCCCTCGGGCATCCAGCGTTCCATCCAGTCAGGACGGGCCAGGGCCCGGTACCGCATCGTTCCCAGACGGTGCACCGCACACCCCGGCACGGGGTGCGGGTCGGAGGTGACGGCCGCCATCACCTCACCCCGACGCAGACGCTCGGTGGTCCGGGTCTGGTCGTCGCGGAAGATCTCGAAGGTCACCCGACGGCGGGCACTGGCCTCGACCAGTGCGTCGGTGAACCAGGAGTACATCGCGTCGGCGTTGACCGCGATCGGGACTGCGGGCCACGGACCGTCCTCGGCGTCCTCCTCGGCCACCAGTTCAGCGACCGCCTCGCGTTCCAGCGCCTCGGTCTGCAGCGCCAGACGGACCAGGACGTGCCCGGCCTCGGTGGCCTCCAACGGCTTGACCCGGTGCACGAGCACCCGCCCGACGCGCTTCTCCAAGGCCTTGATCCGCTGACTGATCGCGGACGGGGTGACGCGCAGTTCCTTGGCCGCCGCCTCGAAGGTGCCGAGCTGGACGGCCACCGCAAGAGTGCGGAGCGCGACGGGGTCGATCTGCGAGAGCGTGGTCACGTAAGAGAGTCTAATGATTCTGAAGAATCGTTCGCTCGGATGACGCCGCTCCGCGTCGTAACTTCGATTGCGTGTTCAACGTCCTTCTCACCGGTGTCCTGACCGGCCTCGCCCTGATCGTCGCCATCGGCGCCCAGAACGCCTTCCTGCTCCGCCAGGGCATCAAGGGCGAACAGGTGCTCCCGATCGTGCTGGTCTGCCTGGCCAGCGACATCGTCGCGATCACCGCCGGCGTCGTCGGTCTGGGCCACGTCGTCGACCGCTGGCCCGGCGTCCTCCCGGTCGCCCAGGTGCTCGGCGGCGTCTACCTGCTGGCCTTCGGCGTGCACGCCGCGCTACGGGCCTGGCGCCCCCAGGGCATGGAAGCCGGAGAAGGCACTGGCATGACGACGCGCACCGCCGTCCTCACCACGCTCGCCCTGACGTGGCTCAACCCGCACTTCTACCTCGACGCCACCCTGATGCTCGGGACCGTGGCCAACTCCTTCGAAGCCGACCGGTGGTGGTTCGTCGCCGGCACGTTCATCGCCAGCACCGTGTGGTTCTTCGGGCTCGGCTTCGGAGCCCGTCTGCTGCGCCCGCTCTTCGCCCGGCCCACCTCGTGGCGGGTGCTCGACGGCACGGTCGCCGCGTTCATGGGCGTGCTGGGCTACACCCTGCTGACGCACTGAACCGACACGCGTCAGTTCTGAGCGCGGCCCCGGCCCTCGGAGTCACCACGGGTGCCGTTGCCGGGCCCGTTGCGGTCGCCGTTGCGGTCGCTGTTGCGGTCGCGGCGGTCCTCACGGTCCTCACGCGGCTCTTCGGTCTCCGGCTCCGGCTCCGGCTCCGGCTCCGGCTGCGGCTCGGGAACCACCGGCGCCGGCGGCTCCCAGCCCTCGGGCAGTTGGGCCAGCGCTGAGGGCACTGGGCGCGGCAGCACCTCAGGGGCCGACTGCAGCAGGATCTCGGGCACCTCGGCCGGGCAGTCCGCACTGGGCTCGCCGTCGGGCGAGGGCACCTGCACGCGGCAGGCCTCGACCGCTGCCTCGTAGGCCGTGCGGGCTTCCTGCTGCTCGGCCACGAAGTCGTCGTAGGCCTGCTTGCTGGTGCGGTACAGCTCGAACTCGGCGACGAACTCGGCGCGGGCGTCGATCACGACCTGCCACTGCGCCAGCACCAGCGTCATCTCGTCGACGTATCCACGGTAGGCGGAGGCCGCCCGCTCGTACTCGACCCAGGCCCGGTAATGGTTCACCTTGGCCTGCTCGAAGGCGACCGCGTCGTCGACGAGTCGTTCGCGTTCCTTCTTGACCGCCTTGCGGTGGAGCTCCTCCGCCTCGCCGGTGTCGAAGGCCGGCACGGCCTCACCGGTGAACGCCCATCCGCAGCCCGGACCGGACGGGTCGGCCACAGCACGTTCCGCGCGACCGTCGAGGTCGGGCTCCGCCGGCGGAGTCGGCGCCACGGGCCGCTCCACCTCGAGCGGCAGGTCGGGCAGGTCGGTGGCGGCGGGGGTCAACGGTTCGGGGCGCACCGGCGCGGGGGCCAGTTCCTCGGCGACCTGGTCGAGCGGAACGACCGGGTCCTTGGTGATCTCCTCGGCGGTGGTCATCTCGACGTCGGGGAACGGGACCGCGACGGTCGTCAGGTTGCCCCGGAACGTTTCGGGGTCCACCCACGGGTTGCGGTGCACGTCGGCGGCGGGTGCGGTGGGGTCGAGGCAGCGGTCGACCAGGAGCGCCGCGGCGCGGTCGTCGAGGTCGGTGAGCCACTTCTCCCCCGGCATCCGGTCGGCCGGGGAAGCGGAGACGACAGCGACGACGTCACCGCGGCGCACCACCTCGACGGCAGCAGCGCCCTTGCGGTACCGCATGCCCTCGACGCCACGCCCGGTCTCCTCGGCGCCCTCGGCACAGACCGCCACGGCTGCCTTCACCTCGGCGTAGGCAGCCGCACCGGCACCGGCCGGATAGGCCAGAGCCGTCACCGATCCTTCGCCACCTTCGGCGGTGATCGCACGGGTGCGGGCCGTCGACCAGGCGGCCCGCTCGCTGAGGCACGTCAGGGAGTAGGGGTCGTTGACACTGGCGTTGAGCTTGCCGGCCTTCCAGCCCTCCGGCGTGGACTCCTTGACGAGCTGGACGACGACCTGTTCGGCGACGGTCTCGCCCTCGGCCGACAGGACCCGGGTCGCAGGCGCAGCAGCGTCCGCGTCGTCACCGATCCCGAACCAGCGCATCGTGTCGACGTTGGCCAGGACCAGCGAACCGATCGCTGCCACGGCCACGGAAGCCACGACGACTCCCTTGCGGATGCGTCCCCGGCGACGGGTACGAGGGGGTCGCGGACGTCGGCGCTGCTCCCTGGACATGGGCCCCACTATGCATCGTGGCGTCGCGGCTCACACCTCATGGGGGTCATTCAGCCCGACGGACGAGGGGTTGTTCCCCCATCGCGACACCGGACCGTGGATCATGGTCCCCGACGCAGGAGGACACCCACCCATGGATTCGAGCGACGACCCGATCGCGCAGACCGCTGACCCGGCCCCCACCGCCGGTCCCGCACGCCCCGGCGCACGCCGCCGGTCGCGGGAGACCGAGGCACCGGTGCGTCGAGGGCCGCTGCACCGCACCTGGCGGATCGTGTGTGCGATCACCCTGACCTTCGCTGCGATCCTGGCGCCGCTGGCGGCCGCCGGCGTCCTGGCGACCTGGGTGGCCCGGGACTACTGGGAGTCGCTGCCGACCGAACTGCCTGACACCCCGGTCCCGACCCGGTCGAAGATCCTGGCCGCGGACGGCAGCCTGATCGCGCAGTTCTACTCCGAGAACCGGATCAACATCACCGCCGAGCAGGTCCCCGACGTGCTGCGTGACGCCGTGGTCTCGATCGAGGACGAGCGGTTCGACGAACACTCCGGCGTCGACCTCAAGGCGATCATGCGCGCCGCGGTGAGCAACGCCCGCGGCGGCGGCAGCACCCAGGGCGGTTCCACCCTGACGATGCAGTACGTCAAGAACGTCCTGGCCACGGCGGCCGAGGACGACGAGACCCGCGCCTACGTCACCTCGCGCACCTCCTACGTCCGCAAGTTGCGCGAGGCACGTCTGGCGATCGAGGCCGAGAAGAAGATGACGAAGGACGAGGTGCTGCTCGGCTACCTCAACATCGCCTACTTCGGCGACGGCGCGTACGGCGTCGGCGCTGCGGCCCGTCACTACTTCAACCGCAAGGTCGTCGACCTGACGCCGGCCCAGGCCGCACTGCTGGCCGGGATCGTGCAGAACCCGTCGCGGTTCAACCCGGCCCAGAACCCCGAGGACGCCCGGGCCCGACGCAACGTCGTGCTCACCAAGATGCACTCCTTGGGCAAACTCGACGACGCCGAGTTCGCCAAGGCCCGCGACTCCAAGATCAAGTTGAAGCTCCGCAACGCCAAGAACGGCTGCACGTCGTCGAAGTACCCCTTCTACTGCCAGTGGGTGCGCGAGACGTTGGCCAAGGACCCGGCTTTCGGCGAGACCCAGGCGGTCCGCAACGAGCGTCTCTACCGGGGCGGCCTGACCATCAAGACCGCCCTGGACCCGGCCAAGCAGGCCGCTGCCCAGGAGGCCGTCGACTCCGTGCTGGGACGCGACAACCGCGTCGCCTCGGTCGCCGCGGTGGTGGAGCCCGGTACTGGCCGCGTCGTGGCGATGGCCCAGAACCGCTCCTTCGGCACCTCTGCGGAGGGCAAGTTCGACAAGACCGAGATCGTGCTCGGCACCACCCAGGGCATGCAGCCCGGATCGACGTTCAAGCCGATCACCTTGGCGGCGGCGCTGGAGAAGGGCCTCGACCCCACGGAGAAGATCAACGCTCCGGCTTCCTACCGTCCGGCCAACCAGAACCTCCCAGCCAGCGGAAGCTTCACCAACTCAACCGGTGGCGGCACCGGCGACCTCGACGCCTACCAGGCGATCGCACGCTCCTCGAACACCTGGTTCGTCAAGGTGCAGGAGCGCTACGGTGTGCTCACGGTCGCCGACATGGCCCAGCGTCTGGGCCTGACGTCCCTGCCCCGCAGCGGCAAGCGAGCGATCACCGAACGCGACGCGTCCCTGACCCTGGGCGCCTACGAGGTCTCGCCGGTGGAGATGGCCGGCGCGTACGCCACCTTCGCGGCCAGCGGCATCCACTGCACACCGATCGCGATCACCAAGGTGACCGGGCCCGGCGGTTCCAAGGTGGCGGTGCCCTCGGCCAACTGCCACCAGGCGATCGAGTCGTCGGTGGCCTCGAAGGTCGCCGAGATCATGACCGGCACCATCGACGGCAAGGACTCCGCCCGTACCGGTGCTGAGCAGAGCTTCGGCCGTCCGGCCGCCGGCAAGACCGGTACCACCACCGAGAACGCCGCGGTCTGGTTCGCCGGCTACACCCCGCAGTACGCGACCACCGTGTGGGTCGGTGACCCGCGCGGTGCCAGCAAGTACCCGTTGAAGAACTTCTACGCCAACGGTCGCTTCATCGCCCGCGCCTACGGCGGTTCGGTGGCCGGACCGATCTGGCGCAAGGTGATGGTGGGCGTCCACGAGGGCGTCGCGGTCCGTGGCTTCGACGAGCCGACCGCCAGCGAACTCGGAGTCGCGGCCGTGCCCCAGGTGCGTGGCCTCGACGCGGGGGCCGCCTACCGGGCGTTGACCCGGGCCGGTTTCCGGGTCGAGTTCGAGGACTCGACCACGGACTCCTTCCAGTTGCCCCGCTCGGGTGCGGCCAAGGCGAGCTCACTGCCGTCGGGGGCGGTCGTGGATTCCACCCCTGCTCCCGGCTCCGCTGCTGGAGTGGGTGCCGTGGTGAAGGTGAAGATGAACACCGGCAGCGACCTGGACTTCGATCTCCCCCTCGAGTGACGCGGGTGGGACCACGCAGGATCACGCCTCGCAGGATCACGCCACGCAGGATCACGCCAGGGCAGCAGCCACGTCGGCTGCTGCCCTGACCACCCGCGGGGCGACGACGGCGTCGTCGAACGGTGCCCCCAACGTCACCACCCCGATCGCGGCGTGGAGCCCGGGCACGTCCCGCACCGGTGCGGCCAGTCCGTGGGCGCCCGAGTGCCGCTCTCCGGTGGTGACGACGAAGGCGTGCTCGGTGTCGCCCTCACGCAGCAACCGGATCGCACGGCCCGAGGCGCCGTGCCCGATGGGATGGCGCGAGCCGACGCGGTAGGCGACGTGGAAGTCGGTCCAGGTGGGTTCGACGACGGCCAGAGCCACCGCCTCCTCCCCGTCCGCAACGGTCAGGTGGGCTGTGCAGCCCAAGGTGTCGGCCAGTTCGCGCAGCACCGGGACCGCGGCGTCGCGCAGGATCGGCAGCACCGATCCCGAGAGCTGCAGCATCCCCGCACCGATCCGCAGACGTCCTCCGGTCCGGCGCACCAGGGCGTGCAGTTCGAGGGTGGCAACGAGCCGGTGGACGACGGTCCGGTTCATTCCGAGCTGGTGGGCGAGGTCGGTGACGGTCAGGCCGTCGGTGGTACGGCTGAGCGCCTCGAGCACGCGGATCCCGCGGTCCAACGTCTGGGAGGTCTCGACAGCCATGCCTTCCAGCGTCACACGTGGACGCGGACGCCGGAAGGGGCAACTGATCCCGTCAGGAGGACTTCTTGAGCGCCCAGTCGCGGATGGCGTTGATCCGGGCGTGGAGTTGCTCGGCGGTCGCGACGGCTGCTGCCGGGCCGCCGCACTGCTTGCGCAAGGCGGCGTGGGTGACGCCGTGCGGCTGTCCGGTGCGGTGGTACCACGCAGCGACGAGTCCGTTGAGCTCGCGACGCAGCACCGAGAGCTGCTCGTGGGTGCTCAACTTGGCGGCGTCCTCGGTGGCCTTCTTGGCCTCGGTGGCCTTCTGCGCCATCTGCTTCTTCTGCTGGGTGGCGCGGCTCGACTGACGCGAGCGCAGCAGGTCGCGCACCTGGTCGGCCTCGAGGAGTCCGGGGATGCCGATGAAGTCCATCTCTTCGTCAGAACCGACCTGGACCTCGCCGGCGTGGCCGAACTCGCCGCCGTCGAAGAGGACACGGTCGAAGGACGCCGTGGAACCCAGCGCCTCGAAGGCACCGCGCTCCAACTCGCCCGACGCCTTGTCCTCACGGTTGGCGGCAGCGAGGAGGTCGTTCTCGGCACCGAAGATGTCGTCCTCGCTGCGGACCTTGCGCTTGAGGACGTGGTCGCGCTGGACCTCGAGCTCGTTGGCCAGGGTGAGCAGGTTGGTGACCGAGGGCAGGAAGACCGACGCGGTCTCGCCACGCTTGCGGGCACGCACGAAGCGGCCCACCGCCTGAGCGAAGAAGAGCGGGGTGGAGGTGGTGGTGGCCCACACGCCGACGGCCAGACGCGGGACGTCGACGCCTTCGGAGACCATGCGGACCGCGACCATCCAACGGTCGTCGCCGTCGGAGAACTGGGCAATCTTCTTCGACGCCGCCTTCTCGTCGGAGAGGACGATGGTGGGCAGCTTGCCGGTGATCTGCTTGAGCAGCTTCGCGTAGGCACGGGCCGACTCCTGGTCGGTCGCGATCACGAGGCCCCCGGCGTCGGGGACGTTCTTGCGGACCTCGGACAGACGGGTGTCCGCGGCCTGCAGGACGGCCGGCATCCAGGAGCCCTGCGGGTCAAGGGCGGTGCGCAGCGCGTGCTGCATCATGTCCTTGGTCATCGGCTCGCCCAGACGGGCCGCGACCTCGTCGCCGGCAGAGGTGCGCCAGCTCATCTCGCCCGAGTACGCCATGAAGAGCACCGGTCGCACGACGTGGTCGGCGAGCGCCTCGGCGTAGCCGTAGGTGTAGTCGGCCACCGACTGCGGGGCACCCTCGGCGCCGTGCTCGTACCGCACGAACGGGATCGGGTTGATGTCGGAACGGAACGGCGTGCCCGTGAGGCAGAGGCGTCGGGTGGCGGGGTCGAAGGCCTCACGCACCGACTCGCCCCAGCTCAGTGCGTCACCGGCGTGGTGGACCTCGTCGAGGATCACGAGGGTCTTGAACCGCTCGACCCGGATCCGCAGCGCCAGCGGGTTCACCGCGACACCGGCGTAGGTGACGGCGATGCCCTGGAAGTCCTTGGACGTCTTGCCCTGTCCGGCGGAGTAGGCCGGGTCGATCCCGATGCCCATGCGCGACGCGGCCTCGGCCCACTGGGTCTTGAGGTGGTCGGTGGGCGCGACGATGACGATCCGGTCGATGATGCGACGGGCCAGCAGTTCACCGGCAACGGTGAGCGCGAAGGTCGTCTTTCCTGCACCGGGGGTCGCGACCGTCAGGAAGTCACGCGGAGCCTCGTCCATGTACTTCTGCATCGCCGCGGCCTGCCAGGCACGCAACTTGGTCGCGGTGCCCCACGCGGCACGCTCCGGCCAGGCCGGCGAGAGAGAAGGAGTGAAGAGGGCGGCGTCGAGCCGTTCACTCACGCGTCGGAGCCCCCGCCGTTGTTGTCGTCACCGGGACCGAACTGGCCCTCCATGATCTCCTTGCACTCCGGGCAGACCGGGTACTTCTCGGGAGAACGGGACGGGACCCAGACCTTGCCGCACAGCGCGATCACGGGAGTACCCATGATCATCGCCTCGGTGAGCTTCTCCTTCGGGACGTAGTGGGAGAACCGCTCGTGGTCGCCGTCCTCGGTGGGGAGGGTGAGGCGCTCCTCGACGGTGGTGCTTCCGGGAGAGAATCCGATCTGGGTCATGGTGTCTCCAGTGTAGGTCAGTTGAGGGCAGGATCGGCCGGTCGTGTCGATCGCCACGCGAGTTCTCCGGGCTGCCTGCGCAACACCTCGCGCCAGAGGTGTTCACTTTCCGGACCGAAGACGTCCTGGGGTTCTCCGGGCACGAGGTCCCAGTCCCCGGCGTCGATCTCGGACTGCAGTTGTCCGGGTCCCCAGCCGGCGTAACCGGCGAAGAGACGCAGCGCGACGACGCTGTCCCCGACGTCCTCCAACGGGGTGTCGAGGTCGAGCAGACCGACCGGCCCCAGGACCGAGGTGAACCCTTCCTCCCCACCGGCAAGGGCGTGCTCACCGTTGCGGAGCATCGCCAGCGCCACGGCTCCGTCCGGGCCGACCGGCCCGCCACGGAACAGCACCTCGGGTTCGGCGACCAGGTGCGCCCACTCCCCCATGACGGTCGCGACGAGCAGCGGCGAGGGCCGGTTCAGGACGACGCCGAGCGCGCCGTCGTCGTCGACGTCCAGGATCAGCACCACGGTGTCGACGAAGTTCTCGTCCGTCATCGCCGGGCTGGCCACCAGCAGCATCCCGGGGGCCACACGGGGCCCGGGTCGGTGGCGGGGGTGGACGTCCATGCCTTCCATGATGCCCCTCCCACCCACGTCAGGCATCCGCGGTCCGTCCGCCCCGGGGCCGTGGTGACCTAGAGTTGACCCCATGCCCAGCTCGATCGCCCTGCCTCCGTCGGTGCCCGGAGCTCGACGCGCAGCCTCCGACGCGACCCGCGCTGAACTCGTCGCTCGTGCCACCGAACTGTTCGGAGACCTCGGCTACGCCGCCACCTCGCTCGATGCCGTCGCCGCGGCAGCAGGTGTGACCAAGGGCGCGCTCTACCACCACTTCCAGGGCAAGAAGGACCTCTTCGAGGTCGTCTTCGACCTGACCGCACAGCGGATGCTGACCGACGTCCGCGCCCAAGCCACCCGCTCCAGCGAGGACGCCCGGATCTCGGAGGCGGTGCGCCTCTTCCTCACCGCCCACTGCGAGCCGCGCTACCGCCAGATCGTGCTGCACGACGGCCCGGGCGTGCTCGGGTCCGTGGTCAGGGACCCCGCGAAGTCCCCCACCTTCCCGGTGATCGCCGCCTACATGCGCCGGGTGATGCCGGAATGGCATGAGGACGACGCCACCCTCGACATGATGGCGAAGTTCTTCTTCTCCGCCTGTGAACAGGCGGCCCACAGCGTCGCCGAGGCCCCCTCGGAGGAGACCGAGGCCGCTCTGGAACGCGCCGAGAGGTCGCTGCGAGTCCTGCTCGCGGCACTGCGCCAGCTGAGCCGCAACAACCTCGACGCGGCGTCCGCGCTGGCGGCTCCGTACATCAACAGCTGAGACACCCCGCAGACACCGCGCACACACCACACGCCTACGACGCACAGGACCCGCCACCGTGGAGAACGGTGGCGGGTCCTGTGCCTCAAGCGCTGCAGCGCCCGTGACCGCGACCTGTCAGGGGGTGACGGTCACCTTGCCGGTGACCGGGACGAGCTCGACCCACGTGCGGCCGGCGGGAACCTTCAGCTCGCGGCCGTCGACCTTGAGCCGCAGCTCGCCGTCGAGTCCGGTCTTGCGCCAGGTGCCGGTGACGACCTTGCCGTCGTGGAAGAGCTGCGCGACTCCCTCGCCCTCGAAGACGCTCTCGGGGACGGCGTTGCCGGCGGCGTCGGTGTACCCGGCGTCCTCGACTTCGACGCTCAGGACAAGCACGGTCTCGGGCACGAACTCGTCGCCCTCGGCAGCGTTGGAGCGGGCGAGCTCCCATCCGCCGTCGACCGGGGTCCAGGTGGAGGTGTGGGTGCCGAAGCCGACCGCGACGCTCTGGACGGGCTCACCCTCGGGGAGGTCTTCGGCGATGCCGAAGGAGAAGTAGTCGTCCGGGCGGGCCGCTTCGGCGGCGTTGGCCTCGGCGAGCTTCGTCAGGTCGGCCATCAGGTTGTAGGGGCGCTTGCGCGTGGAGTCGCGGAACAGGCCGGTCGCTCCCTCCTCCTGGATCGTGATGCCGGCGGCGTTGATCGGGGCGATCGCCTCCGGGGCGCCACCGGAGGTGACGATCTGGGCACCGGTGCCGGCGATGATGCCGACGTCGGTGGCACGCATCGACCTGACCGGGCCGACGACCGTGGGCAGCTGCGAGTAGTAGACCGCCGCGAGACGCGTCGTGCCGCCCTCGACGAGCTCCTCGAAGACCAGGTCCGCCGACGACAGACCCACCTGGGTGGCAGCTCCGGAGTTGTCGACCTTGACGACGAACGCAGGGTGCTCGACCTCGCCGGTGCCCGTGGCCTCTAGCCCGTTGAAGGGCAGGGTGGAGGGCTGCTCCACGGCCTTCGGTGCAGCGGACGCCGGGGCGTCGCTCTCCTTCTCGGCGCCACCGCTGCAGGCGGTCAGGGAGAGAGCTGCAGCCACGAGGGCGGCGGTCAGGGCAGGGGTGCTTCGACGCACGACGGCTCCGTTCAGGTTCGGGTCAGGCTGGGAGTCTGACTGGGGTCAGCGCAAGGGCTACGGGCGCGGGCCCATTCTCCCCTGCGCACCGCCCCGGACGTGGAAGCAACTCGCCCCCGGCCCGAGTCCCTCATCCGACGAGTTTGAGGCCTCCGTCGACGACGAGCGTCTGGCCGGTGACGAACGAGGCCTCGTCGCTGGCCAGGAACGCGACCGCGGCGGCGATGTCGGCCGGCGCCCCCATCCGCTTCACGACCGTGGCTTCGGCGTTGAGCCGACGGAACTCAGCGACGTCGAGTCCGAGGCGAGCGGCGGTGGCGTCGGTCATGTCGGTGGCGACGAAGCCGGGAGCGACGGCGTTGACGGTCACCCCGTAGCCGCCGAGTTCGATGGCGAGGGTGCGGGTGAGGCCCTGGATGCCCATCTTGGCCGCGGAGTAGTTGGCCTGGCCGCGGTTGCCCCACGCCGAGACCGAGGAGACGTTGACGATCCTGCCCAGACGTTGGGCGACGAACTGCTTCTGGACTTCGCGGGCCACCAGGAAGCTGCCCTTGAGGTGGACGTCGACGACGAGGTCCCAGTCGTCCTCGCTCATCCGGAACAGCAGGTTGTCGCGCAGCACCCCGGCGTTGTTGACCGCGACGTGCAGGCCGCCGAGTTCGTCGACGACACGTTCGACGGCAGCGGAGACGTCCCCGGCCCGACTGACGTCGGCGCCGACCCCGATCACCGTCCCGGAACTCCCGTCAGCGCGAGCGGCCTGCATCCGGGTCGCGGCCGCCTCGGCCTCCACCGGGTCGAGGTCGAGCAGCGCGACCGACGCACCCTCGGCGAGCAGTCGTTCTCCGATCGCGTACCCGATGCCGCGTGCCCCACCGGTGACCAGTGCGACCCGTCCGTCCTGACGTCCCATGTGCTGTCCTCCCCCGTCGCCATGTGCTGGCGTCATGTGCCGGCGTCCTGTGCTGTCGTCACGTGCTGCACCGACCTGTCCGGCCGGGCGTGGGCGTCACCCTAGGGGGTTTCACTCGCAGTGGAAGTCGCACTCGCGCAGGGTCTGTTGCAGTTCCTCGTCCTGACGCAGCTCGCTGGCCGACGCCGATGCCCTGGCGGCACGTCCGGGAACGGCGTCGAAGTGGTGCAGGTCGCCGTGTCCGTAGGTCCACCGGAAGCCGTTGCGGGCCAGGATCCTCACCACCCGGTGCCGGGTCGAGCGCCAGGCGACGTCGGGGTGGGAGCGGGAGGGCCACCAGGTGTTGGGCACCACTCCCCAGCCGGAACGGAACGGATTCTCCCACGGGTTGAGGTCGAGGGAACGGCCCCATGAGTGCGGCGAACGGGCGTGGGGTCGCCCGACGACGGCACGGCAGTTGAAGACCGACGTGTTGTCGGCGGCCATGGACCGTAGGTCGTCAGCGCCGCCGAGACGCGTGGAACGCCCGAAGCGGTCGGGCAGGCGCAGGGACCGGATCGGGACCTTGGCGGCGTGCATGTCACGGAATGCCCCGACGAAGTTGTCGACGACGACGGCCGCCACCACCACCTGGCCGCGACGCCGGTACCCGTCGAAGGCGTAGTAGTTGGTCTCGACCAGACGCAGGTGGCTGCGGCCCACGGGGCACCCCGGACGCCAGGAGATGCCGCGCATGGATCTCCACACCGCATCGGGGATCCTCCGCACCGTCACGTCGGCTCCGCTGGTGTCGGCGCGTGCCTGCGGCCCCAACGTGATCCGGGGGCGGGGTGCCTTGGCCGGCAGTCTGACGGGGTGGCCGGGTGGGACGTTGCGGGTGCGCGCGACGCTGCTGCGCGGCGTGGTGGTCCACGTGCTGGGGCGGGTGACGACACGCCAACGGTGGCTGTACCGAGGACGCACCCGCACCCCTGCCCGGCCCGCAGCATCGGTCTGCAGCACCCGGAACGTGCTCCACCCACTCCACCTGCCCGAACGCTTGACCTGTCGTTGCAGGACGACGGTCCCGGGCACGCCGACCACACCCACGCCGTCGCGGACGTCGACGGCGCTCCAGCGCACCGTGACCCGGGCGTGCTTGCCGTCGACGACGCGGGCCGGAGCCGTCACCACGACGGTGCTGCGGGTGGCGTCGAGACCGAGGGTCGCTTCGCGCCACGGCCCCGGGATCCCGACGACCTCCGCACGGGCCCGGACGAGGTTGTGCGCCGGCAGACGGTCGACCACGACCTGCACCGTCACGCGCCCGGTCGTGTCGGGCGTCACGGTGCCGACCCGCGTCCACGCGGTGCCGTGCCGTCGTTCGACCACCACGACCACGCCTTCCACTCCCCCCGCCCCGATCGCGTCGGGCGTGGTCACCACGACCTCGACGCGTTCTCCGGCGCGGGCGCTGCCTGCGGTGACCTGCACCGGTGCGGACGTCCGGTGCTCCGGCTCGGCACCGGCCGTGACGGTGACGGTGACGGTGAGCACCGCCACCACCAGTGCGGCGACGATTGCGACAGCACGTGAGGAGTCCATCCACCCACGGTGCCCGCTCCCGATCGGCCCCACACCTCAGTCATCCCCGGAGGAGGTGCGGTCCAGACAGCCACGCTCTGGTGGTCAGCACCAGACGCGGTTCCTCCCGGCTGGTTAGGCTGCCGACACCTGACCGCCCCGTGCGGGCCGAACCTTCCCTCCCTCTCAGGAGAGTCACCCTGTGGGTACATTCGCCGCCTTCTCCTTGCGCAACCGCGCCTTCGTCGCGCTGACCACAGTGATCGTGGCCGTCTTCGGCGTGATCTCGGTCGGTTCGCTCAAGCTCGAACTCATCCCCAACCTCCAGTTCCCGATGGTCGGCGTCGTCGCGCCGTACGCGGGTGCCTCCCCCGAGGCCGTCGAGCAGCAGGTCACCATTCCGGTCGAGGACGCGCTGGCGGGCGTCGACGGCCTGGAGTCGGTGAGCTCCACCTCTGCCTCCGGCGCATCGACGGTGCTGCTGACGATGGAGTACGGCACCGATCTCGACCGTGCGGTCCAGCAGGTCGAGTCCGAGCTGATCGGCCTGCGCACGATCCCCGAGTCGATCGACCCGATCGTCTTCGCCGGGGACTTCGACCAGTTCCCGGTGATCCAGCTGGCCGTCACCGCCGACCTCGACCCTGCCGTGCTCGCCGACCGGATCGACCAGGTCGTGGTGCCGGCCTTCGACGACGTCGACGGGGTCCGTGAGGTCCAGGTCACCGGCGCGCCCACCAACCGGGTCGAGGTGACCCTCAAGAAGTCCGCCGTCGCTGCGGGTGTGTCCGGCCAGGACGTCGCCACCGCGCTCGACGCCGCCGCGATGGTCCCTGCCGGAACCCTCACCGAGGGTGACCGTGCGCTGGCCGTCCAGGTGGGGACGACGCCCACCAGTCTCGAGGAGTTGCGAGCCGTTCCGGTGTCGCTGCCCGAGGGCGGGACGCGTCCGTTGGGTGAGCTCGCGAAGGTTGACGTCGTCCAGGTGGAGGCGACCTCGTTCGCGCGCACCGACGGCGAGCCGAGCATCTCCGTCGCCCTGACGAAGACGCCGGCCGGCAACACCGTCGAGATCTCCTCCCAGGTCGCCGAGCTGCTCCCCGAACTGGAGCGGAAGATCGGCGGCGACGCGAAGTTCACCGTCACCTTCGACCAGGCCCCGTTCATCGAGAAGTCCGTCGAGGACCTCGCCACCGAGGGCGGTCTGGGCCTGCTGTTCGCGGTCTTCGTGATCCTGGTCTTCCTGCACTCCCTGCGGTCCACGCTCGTCACCGCGATCTCGATCCCGCTGTCGCTGCTGGTGACGCTGATCGGCCTGTGGGTGGGCGGGTACAGCCTCAACATCCTGACCCTGGGTGCACTCACGGTCGCGATCGGACGTGTCGTCGACGACTCGATCGTCGTGATCGAGAACATCAGGCGCCATCTGTCCTACGGCACCGAGAAACTCTCCGCCATCACCACGGCGGTGAAGGAGGTCGGCGGCGCGATCACGTCCTCGACGATCGCCACCGCCGCCGTGTTCCTCCCCATCGGCGTGGTGGGCGGTCAGGTCGGCGAACTGTTCCGCCCGTTCGCGATCACCGTCTCGCTCGCCCTCATGGCGTCGCTGCTCGTGGCGCTGACGATCATCCCCGTGCTGGCCTACTGGTTCCTGAAGGCACCCGAGAGCGCGGACGCCGAGGAACTGGCGCGTCTGCGTGCCGAGGCCGAGGCTGCCGAGGAGCGCAGCTGGCTGCGCCGGGTCTACACCCCTGCGCTGACGTGGTCGCTGGCCCGGCCCTGGCTGGTGGTGGCGCTCGCGTTCGTGCTGCTGATCGGCACCCTCGCGCTGACGCCGCTGCTCAAGACCAATTTCTTGGGCGCGACGGGTCAGAACACCCTGAGCGTCACCCAGGAACTCGAGCCGGGTGCGAGCCTGTCCCGTCAGGACGACGCCGCACGGGACGTCGAGAAGGCGCTCGCCGGCGTGGACGACGTGGTCAGCGTGCAGACCACCGTCGGCGGTGACCCGACCACGGCTGTCTTCAGCGGCGGCGGAACCCAGTTCTCCCTCACCCTCGACGAGAAGGCGGACGCCGACACGGTGCAGGACGAGATCGAGGCGGCCCTCGCCGGGTCCGACGGGGAGATCTCCGTCAGCACCGGCAACGGCGGGTTCTCCTCCCAGCTCGAGGTCGTCGTCACTGCCACCGACCAGGGCAACCTGGGCGAGGCCGCCGAGAAGGTCGTGGCACGTCTGCGTCAGGTCGAGGGACTGGGAGCGGTCTCCTCCGACGCTGCCCCGGCCCAGCCGATCCTGTCGGTCCAGGTCCGTGAGGCCGCCGAGCGTGCCGGCGTCACGGCCCCCGTCGTGGGTGGTCTGCTCGCACAGACCCTGTTCCAGCCGGCCGTGGCTCGCGTCGACATCGATCACGAGCAGCTCGACGTGGTGGTCACCGGTGCCGCGAAGCCGACCTCGGTGCAGGAGCTGGAGGCACTGTCCGCCGGTCCGGCCGGCACGCTCGGTCAGGTCGCGGAGGTGACCGAAGAGCTGGTCGCCGCCTCGATCTCACGCGTCGACGGCGACCGCACCGTCACGATCACCGTCGACCCCGGCCAGGACAACCTGGGCAAGGCGACCTCCGACGTGAACGCTGCCCTGGACGACGTCGACCTCCCCGACGGCACCGAGGTCTCTCTGGGGGGCGTCGCGGAGGACCAGGCCGAGGCCTTCGGGCAGCTGGGGCTCGCGTTGGTGGTGGCGATCGCGATCGTCTACATGGTCATGGTCGGCACCTTCAACTCCCTCGTGCAGCCGTTGATCCTGTTGGTCTCGGTGCCGTTCGCGGCCACCGGCGCCCTGCTGCTGCAGATCATCACCGGCGTCCCGTTGGGTGTCGCCTCCCTGATCGGTGCGCTGATGCTGGTCGGTGTGGTCGTCACCAACGCGATCGTCCTGATCGACCTGGTCAACCAGACCCGGTCCCGGGGCGCGTCCATCGACGAGGCCCTGCACGAGGGTGGCGGCAAGCGTCTGCGACCGATCGTGATGACGGCGTTGGCCACGATCCTCGCCCTGACCCCGATGGGGCTGGGCGTGACCGGCGGCAGTGCGTTCATCTCACAGCCGCTCGCGATCGTCGTGATCGGCGGCTTGGTCTCCTCGACGCTGCTGACGCTCGTTCTGGTTCCGGTGCTGTACCTGCTGGTCGAGCGACGCAAGGAGCGGCGCGCGGCACGTCGGGCGGGCTGACGTGAGCGCCTTCAGATCGTCCACGAGAACGCTTACCTGAGCCGTTCTGCCCGCGCGAACCCCGATTGTTCAACTAACATCTGATCCAACACGCCCCCCCACCCGCGCACCGTCCCACTTCAGGAGTACCCCGCATGAGTACGAGCAGCGACAAGCTGATCGCCGATCTCTTCGGCTCGGCTGAGAGCCGCCCGGCGCTCGCCAGCACCGCCGAACGTGTGGCGGACATGCTGCGCGGCTACCTGACCGAGGGACGGATCGCTCCCGGCACCCGCATGTCGGAGGAGGCGTTCGCCAAGGCTCTCTCGGTCTCCCGCAACACCCTGCGCGAGGCGTTCCGGCTCCTGGGCCACGAGGGCCTGCTGGTCCACGAACTCAACCGCGGCGTCTTCGTGCGCGAGTTCACTCGCACCGACGTCAACGACATCTACGACCTCCGCGAGTTGATCGAGCTCGCCGCGGTCAGCCGCACCGCCAAGCACACCCCCGAAGGGTTCGCCAGCCTGCGCGAGTCGCTCGCCGAGGGCGCCCGCGCCGCCGCGGTGGAGGACTGGCAGGGCGTGGGAACCCACAACCTCGAGTTCCACCGACGTCTCTGCGAGCTCATGGGCAGCGACCGCATCAACAAGCTGATGCGCGGCATCCTGGCCGAGTCCCGTCTGGCCTTCCGGGTCATGACCAACGTCGAGGCGATGGACTCCCCCTACCTGTCCAAGAACGAGTTGATCTGCGACCACCTCGAGGCCGGACGCTCGGGAGAAGCCGTCGTGCTCATCCAGGAGTACCTGAGCTTTGCTCGCGGACAGTTGCTCGACGCCCTGCCCCAGAACGCCGACTGAGCCGCGATCACTCCCCGTTCGACGCCGAAGGCCCGCCGCCCCATGGGGGTGGCGGGCCTTTCAGGTCGAGCGGGCTGACCTCGATCAGCTCAGGGTCAGGGTTCGGACGTGGGCCTTGCCGGTGCCGACCTTGGTGACGGTCAGGCGGAAGGTGTCCTTGCCGGACGTGTTCTTCAGGTACTTCGTCACCTCGACGTCACCGCCGCGGTCGGCACGGTGGGTCTTCTTGTGCACGATCTTGCCGTCGTGACGCAGGACGACGCGCCACTTGCTGCCGGGCTTGGCGTCGTCGATGTCGACGTCGACCTCGAACTTGTTGCGCTCCCTCTCGACGCTGAAGTCAACCTCGGAGTTGCCGATCCAGAACTCGGTGCTGCGCTCGGGTCCGTCTGCCTGGGCCGGAGCCGCGGAGAGCGCCATCACGGAGCCTGCCAGCAGGGTGGAGGCGGCCACGGAAGCGACGACGGTGCGAGTGCGGTTCATTGCGTTCTCCTCGGGAAGGGCCCGGCCGGTGCCGGGCTGATGAGTCCATCCTGTCCAGACAGGGTGAGGCACCCGTGAGCGAGTGATGAGGGATCTCTCACGTCTGCGCTGCGATTGCGCGGTTCCAGCACATTCCCCTCGCAGCACTTCGTACGGTGGCCCTTCCCCCGACACCAGGAGAAGCACGTGAAGAAGCTGTCCCTCACCGTGGCCGCCATGGCCGTGGCAGCCACCGCCCTGACCGGCTGTATGAAGGAGACCTCCACCCTCACGGTCTCGAAGTCCAAGAAGGTCACCGGCGACGTTCGCTACCTGATCGACAACGACTTCGTCGACATGATGAAGGCGTTCGACGAGGAGATCCCGGGCGCTCAGGACATGTCGCGCAAGAAGTACCTCACCGCCATGATGGAACTCGACGCCGACACTCCCAACGACCTTCCCAAGGGCACCGGCTTCAAGATCGTGTCGGGCAAGAACTACTCCGGCTGGGCGTTCACCTTCGACAAGGCGTCGTTCAAGGCCGTCAACCGCTTCGGCAAGGAGCTCGGTGAGAGCCCCAAGAAGCCGCTGGTCAAGATCGCGCTCAACAAGAAGAAGCAGGTCGTCCTCAAGTACCGCCTCATCGGTCTCGACGACGCCGGCGAGTTGGGTGCCGAGGGCGTCTCTGGCGACCTCCCGAAGAGCATGCAGCCCCGCTACAAGGTCCAGGCGACCTTCGGCGGCAAGATCGTCAGCACCAACGGTAAGGTCAAGAAGAAGAAGACCGTCACCTGGTCGGGCGTGCGCCCCGACAGCAGCAAGGTCCTCAAGGTGACCGCCAAGCTCAAGTGAGTGCGTGGCGCCGCTGGCTCGGCGCAGAGCGGTCGCACCTACGCTGGACGGGTCACCTGCATCGTGCAGGTGACCCGTTCGTCGTCTCTCAGGAGTAGTCATGAAGATCGCAGTCCTCGGCGCCACCGGCGGTGTCGGCACCCATCTCGTCCAGATGGCTCTCGACGAGGGCCACGACGTGACGGTCCTGGCCCGCACGCCTGCGAAGGTGGAGCGCGCGGCCGACGTCACGATCGTCCAGGGCGACGCCCTCGACGCCGAGCGTGTCCGTGACACCGTCCGCGGCGCCGACGTCGTCATCTCCGCTCTGGGCAGCACCCGCGGCCCTGAGCAGGACACCTCGCTGCGACGCATGGCCGGCGTGCTGGCCACGGCTCTGGCGGACGACGAGGCCCCGCAGCGGGTTCTGTGGTGCGCCTCCGAGGGCGTCAACGGCGAGATCCCCGGCGTCTTCGGGAAGTTCGCCATGAAGATGCTCGCGAAGCCGCTCGCTGATCACGCCGCAGCGATCGAGACGCTGCAGGCAACCGGCGTGGGACTCACCGTGGCGCGCCCGCGAGCGCTCAACACGAAGCCCCTGAACCTCGACTACACCGAGGTCTTCGCTGGCCCCGCGCAGGGCGGATACTCGATCCCCCGCGCCAGCGTCGCTCACTTCCTGCTCAAGGCTGCCCAGGACGACGCCTACGTCAACACCAGCGTCGCGCTGGCCGTCGCCAAGTGATCCGTTCCTAACGCAGTGAAGCGGTGAGTGTGTTTGTCGACAAACACACTCACCGCTCCTGCGTCCAGGGACGCCGAAATGACCGGAGGCCCCCACCCGAAGGTGGGGGCCTCAACGGCGAATAATTGTCCGGCGGCGTCCTACTCTCCCACGACCTCTCGATCGCAGTACCATCGGCGCTGAAAGGCTTAACTTCCGGGTTCGGGATGGGACCGGGTGTTTCCCTTTCGCTATGACCGCCGTAACCCTTCAACCACACCCACAAAAAAAGGGGCGGGTAGTCTGTGTTACGAAGACAAGCATATCAACTTGTATCGTGCATTCCAAAAACAACGCTTGTTGTCTGGGAACTGAACAGTGGACGCGTGGCAATAACTCTTGTTGGTCGAGTTGATTTGTACGGTGTTGGGACAAGCCCTCGGCCTATTAGTACCGGTCGGCTAGGCATTACTGCTGTACACCTCCGGCCTATCAACCCAGTGTTCTGCTGGGGGCCTTAACCACTCAAGGTGGTGGGAAACCTCATCTTGAAACATGCTTCCCGCTTAGATGCATTCAGCGGTTATCACTTCCGAACGTAGCCAACCAGCCGTGCTCCTGGCGGAACAACTGGCACACCAGAGGTTCGTCCACCCCGGTCCTCTCGTACTAGGGGCAGCCTTTCTCAAGTTTCCAACGCGCGCGGCGGATAGGGACCGAACTGTCTCACGACGTTCTAAACCCAGCTCGCGTGCCGCTTTAATGGGCGAACAGCCCAACCCTTGGGACCTACTCCAGCCCCAGGATGCGACGAGCCGACATCGAGGTGCCAAACCATCCCGTCGATATGGACTCTTGGGGAAGATCAGCCTGTTATCCCCGGGGTACCTTTTATCCGTTGAGCGACGCCGCTTCCACATGCTGGCGCCGGATCACTAGTTCCGACTTTCGTCCCTGCTCGACATGTCTGTCTCACAGTCAAGCTCCCTTGTGCACTTACACTCGCCACCTGATTACCAACCAGGCTGAGGGAACCTTTGAGCGCCTCCGTTACATTTTAGGAGGCAACCGCCCCAGTTAAACTACCCATCAGGCACTGTCCCTGATCCGGATTACGGACCTAGGTTAGACATCTAGTACGACCAGAGTGGTATTTCAACGTCGACTCCACAAACACTGGCGTGAATGCTTCACAGTCTCCCACCTATCCTACACAAGCCGAACCAAACACCAATACCAAACTATAGTAAAGGTCCCGGGGTCTTTCCGTCCTGCCGCGCGTAACGAGCATCTTTACTCGTAGTGCAATTTCGCCGAGTCCATGGTTGAGACAGCGCCCAAGTCGTTACTCCATTCGTGCAGGTCGGAACTTACCCGACAAGGAATTTCGCTACCTTAGGATGGTTATAGTTACCACCGCCGTTTACTGGGGCTTAAGTTCTCAGCTTCGACTTGCGTCTAACCGGTCCCCTTAACCTTCCAGCACCGGGCAGGAGTCAGTCCGTATACATCGTCTTACAACTTCGCACGGACCTGTGTTTTTAGTAAACAGTCGCTTGGGCCTGGTCTCTGCGGCCATCACCGCTTCACACCGCACGGGTGCTAACGGATCCGGCCCCCCTTCTCCCGAAGTTACGGGGGCATTTTGCCGAGTTCCTTAACCATGGTTCACTCGATCGCCTTAGTATTCTCTACTTGATCACCTGAGTCGGTTTGGGGTACGGGCGGCTCGTATCTCGCTAGAGGTTTTTCTCGACAGCATAGGATCACCCACTTCACCAAACGGCTCCCCATCAGGTCTCAGGCCTATGTGTGGCGGATTTGCCTACCACACGCCCTACACCCTTGGCCGCGGACTACCATCGCCGCGGTTGGACTACCTTCCTGCGTCACCCCATCGCTTGACTACTACTGAATCGGGTCCCGTGCTCCACACACACGCCTCCACCCCGAAGGGTTTTGGTCACGGTGCTTCGGACGGTTAGCATCAACAGCCTCATCATGGGCGATACTTCGCCGGTACGGGAATATCAACCCGTTGTCCATCGACTACGCCTGTCGGCCTCGCCTTAGGTCCCGACTTACCCAGGGCAGATTAGCTTGACCCTGGAACCCTTGATCATTCGGCGGAAATGTTTCTCGCATTTCATTCGCTACTCATGCCTGCATTCTCACTCGTGTGGCCTCCACAACTGGATCACTCCGCTGCTTCACTGCCCACACGACGCTCCCCTACCCATCCAGACGCCTGGACCACGAAGGCCTAGCTTAATATCTGAATGCCATAGCTTCGGCGGATGACTTGAGCCCCGCTACATTGTCGGCGCGGAATCACTTGACCAGTGAGCTATTACGCACTCTTTCAAGGGTGGCTGCTTCCAAGCCAACCTCCTGGTTGTCAATGCGACTCCACATCCTTTTCCACTTAGTCACCGCTTAGGGGCCTTAGCTGATGGTCTGGGCTGTTTCCCTCTCGACTACGGAGCTTATCCCCCGCAGTCTCACTGCCGCGCTCTCACTTACCGGCATTCGGAGTTTGGTTAACGTCAGTAACCCGCTAGGGCCCATCGGCTATCCAGTGCTCTACCTCCGGCAAGAAACACACGACGCTGCACCTAAATGCATTTCGGGGAGAACCAGCTATCACGAAGTTTGATTGGCCTTTCACCCCTATCCACAGGTCATCCCCTCAGTTTTCAACCTAAGTGGGTTCGGTCCTCCACGCGGTCTTACCCGCGCTTCAACCTGCCCATGGATAGATCACTTCGCTTCGGGTCTAGAGCGTGCAACTCAATCGCCCTATTCGGACTCGCTTTCGCTACGGCTACCCCACACGGGTTAACCTTGCTACACACCGCTAACTCGCAGGCTCATTCTTCAAAAGGCACGCCGTCACCCTTTAACAGGCTCCGACGGATTGTAGGCACATGGTTTCAGGTACTATTTCACTCCCCGCCAGGGGTACTTTTCACCTTTCCCTCACGGTACTTGTCCGCTATCGGTCACCAAGGAGTATTTAGGCTTAACGGGTGGTCCCGCCAGATTCACACGGAATTTCAGGGGTTCCGTGTTACTTGGGGTGACACTCCAGAGATGCTGACTTACACGTACGGGGCTATCACCCTCTACGGCCAGGCTTTCCAACCTGCTTCGGCTTCATCAACATTTTCTTACTCTGTACCAGCACGGCAGTACTGATCGAGTGGCCCCACAACCCCACACCTGCAACCCCTGCCGGGTATCACACAGATGCGGTTTGGCCTCATCCGATTTCGCTCGCCACTACTCTCGGAATCACTTTTGTTTTCTCTTCCTGAGGGTACTGAGATGTTTCACTTCCCCTCGTTCCCTCCACTCACCCTATGTGTTCAGGTGAGGGTAACTGGACATGACTCCAGCTGGGTTTCCCCATTCGGACACCCCCGGATCACAGTTCGTTTACCAACTCCCCGGGGCTTATCGCAGGTTACTACGTCCTTCATCGGCTCTTGGTGCCAAGGCATCCACCATGTGCCCTTAGTAGCTTGTTCCAACATCGTCAAAACAACTCGAACTACAAAGACCATACAATTCTGCTTATTGCACATACACACTCAATAAATTGAGTATGTGATGCTCGCGTCCACTATTCAGATCTCAAACAACAAACCCACCAACCCATCCAGCCAACCGCAAGCAGTTGTCCTTCAGCGAAAGAGGCCAGAGCAAACCAGTCACACCCCACAGGGTGTGGCCTGATCCCTCAGGACCCAACAGTGTGTCTCGACCCTCCCCCTACCAACAACACATCCACTTTCCACGCTCAAAGAGCAGTACTAAGAACAAGCTGCCAGCCAGGTTCAAGTCATTCATCGACGATTCCACTAGTGAGACACCACCATGCGCAACCAAACATTCGTTGGTTGTCGGGGTGTGTGCTCCTTAGAAAGGAGGTGATCCAGCCGCACCTTCCGGTACGGCTACCTTGTTACGACTTCGTCCCAATCGCCAGCCCCACCTTCGACGGCTCCCTCCACAAGGGTTGGGCCACCGGCTTCGGGTGTTGCCGACTTTCGTGACGTGACGGGCGGTGTGTACAAGGCCCGGGAACGTATTCACCGCAGCGTTGCTGATCTGCGATTACTAGCGACTCCGACTTCATGGGGTCGAGTTGCAGACCCCAATCCGAACTGAGACCGGCTTTTTGGGATTCGCTCCCCCTCACGGGATCGCAGCCCTTTGTACCGGCCATTGTAGCATGCGTGAAGCCCTGGACATAAGGGGCATGATGACTTGACGTCATCCCCACCTTCCTCCGAGTTGACCCCGGCAGTCTCCTATGAGTCCCCACCATTACGTGCTGGCAACATAGAACGAGGGTTGCGCTCGTTGCGGGACTTAACCCAACATCTCACGACACGAGCTGACGACAGCCATGCACCACCTGTATACCGACCAAAAAGGGGCACCTATCTCTAGGTGTTTCCGGCATATGTCAAACCCAGGTAAGGTTCTTCGCGTTGCATCGAATTAATCCGCATGCTCCGCCGCTTGTGCGGGCCCCCGTCAATTCCTTTGAGTTTTAGCCTTGCGGCCGTACTCCCCAGGCGGGGCGCTTAATGCGTTAGCTGCGGCACGGAATCCATGGAATAGACCCCACACCTAGCGCCCAACGTTTACGGTGTGGACTACCAGGGTATCTAATCCTGTTCGCTCCCCACACTTTCGCTCCTCAGCGTCAGGTAATGCCCAGAGAACCGCCTTCGCCACCGGTGTTCCTCCTGATATCTGCGCATTTCACCGCTACACCAGGAATTCCGTTCTCCCCTGCATACCTCTAGTCTGCCCGTATCGGAAGCAGGCCAGGTGTTAAGCACCTGGTTTTCACTCCCGACGTGACAAACCGCCTACGAGCCCTTTACGCCCAATAATTCCGGACAACGCTCGCACCCTACGTATTACCGCGGCTGCTGGCACGTAGTTGGCCGGTGCTTCTTCTGTAGGTACCGTCACTTTCGCTTCGTCCCTACTGAAAGAGGTTTACAACCCGAAGGCAGTCATCCCTCACGCGGCGTTGCTGGATCAGGCTTTCGCCCATTGTCCAATATTCCCCACTGCTGCCTCCCGTAGGAGTCTGGGCCGTGTCTCAGTCCCAGTGTGGCCGATCACCCTCTCAGGCCGGCTACCCGTCGAAGCCTTGGTGAGCCATTACCTCACCAACAAGCTGATAGGCCGCGAGCACATCCTTCACCGCCGGAACTTTCCAACCACCTCCATGCAGAGGCAGTTCATATTCGGTATTAGACACCGTTTCCGGTGCTTATCCCGAAGTGAAGGGCAGATTACTCACGTGTTACTCACCCGTTCGCCGCTCGTGTACCCCGAAGGGCCTTACCGCTCGACTTGCATGTGTTAAGCACGCCGCCAGCGTTCGTCCTGAGCCAGGATCAAACTCTCCATTGAAATTTCAAAGAAAAGCCAATTCCCGACAGAACAAACCCCGACAATGTTGTTGTCAGAATTTATTGTCAAAAGAAATCCGTTAACTGTTCTTCCGAAGAAGACCAGTCGACGGGGCATATCAAACTAATTCGTCGACTATGACACACTGTTGAGTTCTCAAGGATCAAGCACATCCAGATCCCGCACCCACTCTTTCGAGCGGCTACTTCGTTCTGGAGCAACCCGACTAAACTTAGTCGGTGTGAATCTCTCAGTCAAACCGAGCGATTCAGGCGATTTCCGAGAAACCTAAGTTTCTCTTTGATCAAGTGGCCGCCTGGCAACAAGACCCGGTCAAGCAACCCTTCTGGGCTGTGTCCGTGTCCCTTGCGGCGACAGGTGAAACCTTAGCACCACGACCTCGGAACCAGCCAAATCGAGGCGCATCCACAGGCAAACGCACCACAAAACCGCAGGTCAGCGGCTCCGTGCCGGCGTCCTGACGCTCCGCCTGAGCGTGAACGACGCCCCTCCCCACCCCTCCAGCACGGCACTGGGCCCGCTCCCCCACGGGGAACGGGCCCAGACCAGGCGCTGTGCAGGACCTCGGCGGTCAGCCACGCTCGAGCATCGCTTCGCCGAGAACCGTCAGGACGTCGTTGGGCTCCTCGGCCAGGTAGGCCGATCCCCCCGTGGCCGCGCTGATCTCGGTGAGGGCCGCCATGTCGGCGTCCTTGGTGAGACCGATGCTGATCACGCGAATGTCGCGGTTGCGGTCGCGCAGCTCAGTCAACTGCTTGGTGAGCTGCTTGAGGCTGATCGAGTTCTCGTCCTCGTTCTTGCCGTCGGTCAGGATCACCACGACGTTGTAGTAGGAACGGTCGAACTCCTCGAGCGCCTTCTTGTACGCCGCCAGCGTCGTGTCGTAGAGACCGGTCGACCCGCCGATGTAGTTCTGGAGCCGATTCGCCTCGTCGTTGAGGAACTCGCGGTGCGTCATGCCGTTGGTGTTCTCGCTGAGGCGCTTCATCTCAGCAATTTCCTTGTAGTCCTTGCCCGGACCGTCCTTGTCGGTCGAGAAGACCCACAGGCCGATGCGCGAGGGCTCACCGAACTTGTCCAGGGCCATCAGCGCGACGTCCTTGGCGAGCTCGATGCGCGCCTCGTTGCCCCACTGTCGGTTCATGGAACCGGAGACGTCGAAGACGGACAGCAGACTCGTGGGAACGATCAGGATGGAGAACTTGCTGATCAACAGGTTGAAGGCCTCCGAGGGGACGTCGCCGAGGTCGCCCTTGGCCTCGAAGCCGGGGCCGGCCAGCGCGGCGCCGTCGGGTGCTCGCAGGTGGGCGGCCGCGAGGGCATCCGCGCCAGCGGGCGACGCGAACCAGCCGGTCAGCTGCTCCGCCACGAGGTCGGTCTGTGGCGCACCACCGTTGGCCTTGACCAACGGGAAGGTGAGCGCGGGCGCGCCGGTGTCCGGCGTCCGGTCGATCAGACCGCTGGCGGCCCCCAGGGTCACGTACTCCTGCTCGGTGATCGGCGCCAGCTGACCACTCTGCTCCTTCAGGCGCTCGTGCGCCGGCAACGAGAGATCGGCGATGTTGGCCATCTCCTCGCCGTAGGCACGCGCGGCGTCCGTCACGACGTAGGTCGCGTCGTCGGCCTTGGTCTTCGTCAGGTCGCGCTCCATGGTGGGCGCCATCAGGGTCAGAGCGGTCGCGCCGTCGGTGTTGGGGTCGCCGTAGACGACCTCCTGCTCACCCAGCGCCTCGAACCAGGAGGAGTGCTGCACGGAACGTTCGCCACCGACGAGACCCACCGGCGTGAACGCCAACGAGGGGTTGAGCGTGGTGGTGTTGATGTTGAGGGACGTCAGGCGGTCGACGCGCGCCGGAGTGTCCGCGACCCAGAGGTCAGGACGCCCACCGTTGAAGAAGGACTCCTCGACCTCGTTCGGCGACTCCACACGCATCTGCGCGGGGAAGCACTCGTCGCGTCCCAGCTCCTGGATGGCTCGCTCCATCGGAGCCTCCAACGCGGCGCTGACGCTCACGACGACCTTGCGCGCGCCGTCACAGTTGCCTGCACTGCCTGCGGAGTCTGGCTTGAACAGCATCCAGCCCAGGCCTCCCACCCCCGCGACCAGTGCGAGCACCAGCGCTATCGAAGCCAAGCCCTTGCGGCTGGCCTCTGTGTGGCGTCCGGTGTTTGCCATGCCACGTCCCCCTCGTAACAGAACAATGCAGCGCTTGTAACACTGCAGATACGTTGAGCGAGGATACGGCCGAGGTTCTTCCATCCGGGAGTGATTGCTGAAATCTTTCAGGCAGACTAGTGGGCGTGTCTGCGCGTGTCATCGTCCTCTCCGGACCCTCAGGTTCCGGAAAATCCCGTCTCTCGGAGCGACTGGGGATCCCCGTCCTCCGCCTCGACGACTTCTACCGCGGTGTCGGCGCCCCTGACCTGCCGATGATCACCACCGGCGCCAACGCCGGCATGGTCGACTGGGACGACCCTCGCAGCTGGGACCACGAGTACGCCCTGCGCTCGCTGATCGAACTGTGCACCGAGGGCGTCACCGAGGTCCCGAACTACTCGATCCCGGTCTCCAGCAGGATCGGCACCCGCACCCTCACCACCGGTGGCGCGACCCACTTCGTCGCCGAGGGCATCTTCGCCCCCGAGATCGTCGCCGACTGCGAGCGCCTCGGGATCCTGGAAGCCGCCTACTGCATCACCCAGCACCCGCTGGTGACCTTCTGGCGACGTCTCCAGCGCGACCTGCGCGAACGACGCAAGGCACCGATGGTCCTGCTCCGACGCGGATGGGCCCTCAAGAAGGCGCAGCGCGGATTCGTCGCGGCAGCCGTCGCGAAGGGCTGCGTGGCCGCCACGCCCGAGCAGGCCTGGCAGGAACTCTCACCGCGGCTGGCCAACGCCTCGAAGCCGACGGCCTGAGTCGTGGAAGCCGGGGGGCTCCTCGACGCAGGACACGTCCAACCCGACTCCTTCACCTGCGGCGCGCAGAGCGTGGTGATGGCCCGAGCGGTGCACGACGACGACATGGCCCGCGCGCTCCTGACCCGTCACCGTGAGGAGCCGTCCCATCTGGGGCAGCTCGTCCTCGCCACCCACCGTGAACTCGTGGCCGCCGGCACCGGGACCGGAGCCCCCTGGCCCCGTCGGCTCGGCACACCACCGTGGGCCGTCGCCCGGGCACTGACCGCGTCCTCGGGAACGCTGCACTCCGTCCGCCTCGTCGGATGGTGGAACGTCGCCACCCGCTACGAACAGATCCGTGCCGCGCTCCGGGCAGGCATGCCCGTGCCTCTCTTCGTGGGCAGCACCACGATGCCGCGCCACGTCGTGCTCGCTGTGCCCCGACCGGACGGCTCCGGCAGCCCGCACACCGTGGACGTCCACGACCCAGCCACCGGACGGCTCAGCTCCTTCGACGCCGCGTCATGGTGCACCCGGCGCCTGCAGAACGGACGATGGCCGGTGCCGTGGTTCGTCGTCCTGCCTCAGCAGACCCCCACAGCACCGGCCGTCACCGGAGCGTCGCTCGATCAGGCGTCGACGTCGACGTCAGCGTCGGCGTCCACCTCGACGTCCAGAGACTCGTAGCCCGGGACGATGACCTCCTCGATCAGTTCGACGCGGGTGTCGTAGTCGACGAACGCCGAACGCATCGCGTTCACGGTGAACCACGCCAGGACCTCGAGGTCGTAGCCGAAGGTCTCCACCAGCGCCGTCATCTCGTCGGTCATGGAGGTGTTGCTCATGAGGCGGTTGTCGGTGTTGAGGGTGACCCGGAAACCGAGACGCGTCAACAGGTCGATCTGGTGCTCAGCCAGCGACGGCGCCGCAGCAGTCTGCACGTTGGAGGCCGGAGCAACCTCGAGCGGGATCCGCTTGTCGCGGACGTAGGAGGCCAGACGGCCCAGGGTCGCGGTCCCGTCGTCGTGGACGGTGATGTCGTCGACGATCCGGACACCGTGACCGAGACGGTCTGCACCACAGGTGTGCAGAGCCTGGGCGATCGACGGCAGGCCGTGCGCCTCACCGGCGTGGATCGTGAACCGGACGTTGTTCTCGCGCAGCAGGTCGAAGGCCTCGCGGTGCAGTGCCGGCGGGAAACCGTCCTCGGCGCCGGCGATGTCGAAGCCGACGACGCCGCGGTCGCGCCACGCGATGGTGAGCTCCGCGATCTCCAGGGCGCGGTCGGCGTGACGCATCGCGGTGAGGAGCTGGCCCACCAGGACGGTGCCCTCGGCTGCCTCCATGCCCTCCTCGAGACCTTCCTGGACGGCGGCGACCGTCTCGTCGAGGGTCAGGCCCGCACGCAGGTGCTGCTCGGGGGCCCAGCGCACCTCGGCGTAGACGACGCCGTCGGCGACGAGGTCCTCGACGTACTCCCGGGCGACGCGACGCAGCGCGTCAGCGGTCTGCATGACTCCGACGGTGTGCTCGAAGGTCTCCAGGTAGCGAACCAGTGAACCGGAGTCGGCCTGCTCACGGAACCACTCCCCCAGCGCGGCGGCGTCGGTGGTGGGGAGCTCGTGGCCGACAGCGGCAGCCAGTTCGACCACGGTGGCCGGACGCAGGCCACCGTCGAGGTGGTCGTGCAGGACGACCTTGGGGGCGCGGCGGATCTGCTCGCGGGTGAGCGTGACGTTCTGGGTCATGCGGGGGCTCCTTGCTCGGATGCGCCGACGTCCCGGCGAGGGTGTGCTCGGGGCACCGCCGGGACGTCGGATGGATCGGGGAAGTGGTCAGCTGATACGGCCGCGGACCAGCGGGGTCGGGGTGAATCCGGCGCCGTCACCGACGGCCCAACCGCCCTCGAGAGCGGCGAGTGCACGCTCGAAGCGCCACTCGTCGTCGGTGAGGAGGGTGAAGAGTGGCTGTCCGGCGGCGACAAGGTCACCGGGACGGGCGTGCCACACGACGCCGGCACCGGCCTGGACGGCCTCACCCTGCTTGGAGCGGCCGGCGCCGAGGCGCCAGGCAGCCAGACCGACCGACATCGCGTCGAGGCGGGTCAGGGTGCCGGAGGTCTCGGCGGTGACGACGTGCGACTCCTTGGCCACGGCCATCGGCGCGTCCGGGTCACCCTTCTGACGCGTGATCATCTTGCGCCACACGTCCATCGCGGAGCCGTCACGCAGCTTCTCGGCCGGGTCGACGTCGGTGACGCCGGCCGCGGCGAGCATCTCGCGGGCCAACTCGAGGGTGAGTTCGACGACGTCGGCGGGACCCCCACCGGCCAGCACCTCGAGGGACTCGGTCACCTCGATCGCGTTGCCGGCGGTGAATCCGAGCGGGGTGTCCATGCCAGTGAGGAGCGCGACGGTGGTGACGCCGGCGTCCTTGCCGAGCGCGACCATCGTCTCGGCCAACTCGCGTGCCTTGTCGATGTCCTTCATGAAGGCGCCGGAGCCGACCTTGACGTCGAGCACCAGCGAGCCGGTGCCTTCGGCGATCTTCTTGCTCATGATCGAGGAGGCGATCAGCGGGATCGCCTCGACGGTGCCGGTGACGTCGCGCAGGGCGTAGAGCTTCTTGTCGGCAGGCGCGAGGCCCGAGCCGGCGGCGCAGACGACGGCGCCGAAGTCGTCGAGCTGGTCGAACATCTCCTGGTTGCTCAGGAACGCCTCCCAGCCCGGGATCGACTCGAGCTTGTCGAGAGTGCCGCCGGTGTGCCCCAGGCCGCGGCCCGAGAGCTGCGGGACCGCGAGACCGCACGCCGCGACGAGCGGGGTCAGGGGCAGGGTGATCTTGTCGCCGACGCCACCGGTGGAGTGCTTGTCCGTGGTGGGGCGGGAGAGAGCGGAGAAGTCCATCCGCTCGCCCGAGGCGATCATCGCCTGGGTCCAGCGGGCGATCTCGCGGCGGTCCATGCCGTTGAGGAGGATGGCCATCGCCAGGGCGGACATCTGCTCGTGGGCGACCTCGCCGCGGGTGTAGGCGTCGATGACCCAGTCGATCTGGGAGTCACTCAGGGTTCCGCCGTCGCGCTTGGCGATGATCACTTCGATGGCGTCGTGCTGCGTCATGTTCTCCACCCTAGGGGCCTGTAGCAGAAATCTGACAGTTGCGATTCCGGGCGTCACACAACGGGACGTGCCGGACACCGCGAACGGTCGGCGAGCGAGGTCAGTGGCCCAGTTCTTCGGGGCCGAACGCCTGCGGCAGCAGCACCTCGAGAGCGACCACGCCGAGGGGGGTGAGCACCTGGAGCGCAGCGCCGCCGAACTCCCACAAGAGCTGTCGGCAGCGACCGCACGGGGTGATGAGTGCGCCTTCACCGTTGACGCAGACGAAGTGGGTCAGGCGACCTCCGCCGGTGGCGAGCAACTGGGAGACGAGTCCGCACTCCGCGCACAGCGTCACGCCCAGCCCGGCGTTCTCGACGTTGCAGCCCGAGACGGTGCGGCCGTCGTCAGCGCGTCCGGCAGCTCCCACCCGGTACTGCGAGTACGGGGCGTAGGCCCTCGCTGCGACGCGGTCGGCCTCGGCGAGGAGTTCCTGCCAGGGGGTCCCGAGCGTGCTGCGGAGATCTTGGGGGCCGGTGTCGGGCGAGGGGCTGGCGGGGTGCTGGGCGAGGCCGTCGGCCGAGTGCGCCACGAGGGGAATCCGTCCTGTTGGTTGCGTGGTGAACCAGCATGCGCCCTCTGCGGCCACTTTGTTTGGTTCAATTCATAACTATTCGGTGTCAATCGGGCTGCCCTGTGTCACGATCGCGCGTCGCTCACTTAATCTGAGTTGCCGCACGGTCCGCGGCGCTCTCGATCCCCCATTGGAGGAAATTGTGAAGATCATGCAGAAGGTCGCCATGGCTGGCGTCCTCGCCCTCAGCGCCTCGGTCCTGGCCGCGTGCGGTGAGGCCCCGGAGAAGGACGGCGAGTCCAAGGCCTCCGACTTCAAGCCCTGCATGGTGTCCGACGAAGGCGGCTTCGACGACAAGTCGTTCAACGAGATCAGCCACGAGGGTCTGCTGAACGCAGCCAAGGCGATCGGCGCCAAGGAAACCTCCGTCGAGTCGAACTCCTCCAACGACTACGCCCCGAACCTCGCGAGCCTCGCGGCCAAGGGCTGCGACGTCGTCGCCGCTGTCGGTTTCGACCTTGCCGCCGCGACCACCGAGGCCGCCGCCGCGAACCCCGACATCCACTACATCCTCATCGACGAGGCCATCGAGGGCGAGAACACCAAGTCGCTCCGTTACGACACCGCGCAGGCCGCCTTCCTGGCCGGCTACGCCGCTGCCGACTACTCCAAGACCGGCAAGGTCGGCACCTACGGTGGCGCCAACTACCCGTCCGTCTCCGTCTTCATGGACGGTTTCGCCCAGGGCGTCGAGCACTACAACAAGGTCAAGAACAAGGACGTCAAGGTCATCGGCTGGGACCGCAAGAAGCAGGACGGTCTCTTCACCGGTTCCTTCTCCCCCGACGAGAAGGCCACCAACACCGCTCGTCAGGTCTTCGAGCAGGGCGCTGACGTCGTCCTCCCCGTCGGCGGCCCGATCTACCGTGGCGCCGTGACCGTCCTCTCCGAGGGCCAGTACAAGGGCGGCACCATCATCGGTGTCGACTCCGACCTCTTCAAGAAGGACTCCGAGGCCGCCCCGTACGTCCTCACCTCCATCCTGAAGTCCCTCGACCTCTCCACCGAGCAGGCCATCGTGGCTGCTTCCAAGGGCGAGTTCGACAACACCCCGTACATCGGCACCCTGGAGAACGAGGGCGTCGGCCTGGCCGAGTTCCACGACTTCGCCTCCAAGGTCAGCGACACCCTGACCGGCGAGCTGGACGAGATCAAGGCCCAGATCATCGACGGTTCCCTCAAGGTCACGTCGTACCTCGCTGACTCCAAGTGAGCCAGCAGAGCTGATCCCGTCGGCCGGGTGACCGGCCGCCGGAACCAGTGACGCATCGCGCGTCCCAGCACATCAACGAGGGGAGCGGCAACAGCCGCTCCCCTCGTTCCATGCCGATGCTCTGGCGTGCTTGGTAACGAACAAGTTATGCGTTTCACGCCGTGAGCATCTCCACCTAGGATCAATCGCATGCACCTGGCACTACGCGACGTGACCAAGCGCTTCGGGACGTTGGTCGCCAACGACCGGATCTCCCTCACCGTGGAGGAAGGCGAGATTCACTGCCTCCTCGGTGAGAACGGCGCCGGCAAGTCCACCCTCATGAACGTCCTCTACGGCCTGTACACCGCTGACGAGGGCGAGATCCTCGTTGACGGCGTCGTCCAGAACTTCTCCGGCCCCGGCGACGCGATCGCCGCCGGCATCGGGATGGTCCACCAGCACTTCATGCTGGTTCCGACCTTCACCGTCGCGGAGAACGTGGCGCTCGGCAACGAGCACACCACCGCTGGCCGACTCGACCTCGACGTCGCGCGCGCGAAGGTCCGCGAGATCTCGGCGAGGTTCGGCTTCCACGTCGATCCCGACGCGATCGTCGAGGACCTCTCCGTCGGTGTCCAGCAGCGCGTCGAGATCATCAAGGTCCTCGCCCGTGACGCCCAGGTCCTCGTCTTCGACGAACCGACCGCGGTGCTCACCCCGCAGGAGACCGATGAACTGATGGCCATCATGCGGGACCTCCGCAGCAACGGCACCGGCATCGTCTTCATCACCCACAAGCTCCGTGAGGTCCGCGCCGTCGCCGACCGGATCACGGTGATCCGTCGCGGCAAGGTCGTCGGCGAGGCCTCCCCCACCGCCGAGAGCGCCGAACTGGCCGCCCTCATGGTGGGTCGCCCGGTCGAGCTGACCGTGGCCAAGGACGCGCCGAAGCTGACCGACAACGCACTGGTCGTCACCGACCTGACCGTCGCCGACGACGACGGACTCGTCCACGTCGACGACATCAGCTTCACCGTCAACGGCGGCGAGATCCTCGGCGTCGCCGGTGTCCAGGGCAACGGCCAGACCGAGCTCGTCGAGGCGATCGTGGGCATGCAGTCCCACGTCACCGGATCGATCACGCTCGACGGCAAGGAGCTCGTCGGACGCACCGTGCGCCAGGCGCTCGACGCCGGCATCGGCCACATCCCCGAGGACCGTCAGAGCGACGGCCTCGTCGGGACGTTCTCGATCGCCGACAACCTCATGCTCAACCGCACCCACGGCAAGCCGTTCATCCGCCGTGGGTCCATCCAGCGAGCCTTCCTGCGCACCTTCGCGCAGAAGAAGCTGGAGGAGTACGACGTCCGCGCCCAGGGCATCGACACCCCCGCCGGCACCCTCTCGGGTGGTAACCAGCAGAAGGTCGTCGTCGCCCGTGAGCTCTCCCGCGACCTGCGCCTGCTGCTCGCGGCCCAGCCCACCCGCGGTGTCGACGTCGGCTCCATCGAGTTCATCCACCAGCAGGTCGTCGCAGCCCGCGACACCGGCATCCCCGTCGTCGTCGTCTCCGCGGAGCTCGACGAGATCGCGGCGCTCGCCGATCGGATCATGGTCCTCTACCGAGGCAAGGTCGTCGGCATCGTCCCCGCGGACACCCCCCGTGAAGTGCTCGGCCTGATGATGGCCGGCGAACGACCTGCAGGAGTTGGCGCATGACCGGCGCAGACCCCCAGAACCCCGGAGGCGCCGGCGACGGCACCCCCGAGGTTCCCCCCACTCCCGAGGTGGAGAACCCCACCGCCGGGACGACCCTCACCGAGGATCCCCCCGCCGACGACGCCGAGCGGGCCGAGTCGCGCTGGGCCGGTGCGCTGCGGGACGCCGTGTCCGGCAACGCCGCCACCGCCTTCTTCTCGGTGTTCCTGGCCGCCGTCATCGGATCGCTGCTGATCATCGCGACCGACTCCGACGTCCACGACACGCTCGGCTACGTCACCGCCCGCCCCGGTGACTTCTTCACCGCCGCCTGGGACGCCATCTCCGGTGCCTACTCGGCGCTGTGGCAGGGCGCTGTCTGGAACAGCAACGCCTCCGACTTCGCAGGCCGGATCAAGCCGCTCACCCAGACCCTGCAGTTCGCCGCACCGCTGGTGCTGGCCGGTCTCGGTGTCGGCCTCGCGTTCCGCGCCGGCATGTTCAACATCGGTGGCCGTGGCCAGATGCTGCTCGGTGGCGCCGCCGCCGCGTGGGTCGCGATCGAGTGGGACGTCGCCGCGCTCTTCGCGCCGATGGGCTCCTTCGTCGCCCACTCCATGCACCTGCTCGTCGCTCTCCTCGTCGCCGTCCTCGTCGGTGGACTCTGGGGCGCCCTCGCCGGCCTGCTGAAGGCCCGCACCGGCGCCCACGAGGTGATCGTGACGATCATGCTCAACTACGTCGCGCTGCAGCTGATCAGTTTCGCGCTGCACCGTCAGGGTCTGCTCCAGGCCGACGGCTCCAACCAGCCCAAGTCGGCCCCGACCCCGGAGACCGCGCAGCTGCCGCAGATCCTCGGTGACCGCTTCACGCTGCACGCCGGCATCCTGCTCGCGCTGGTCGCCGTCGCCGTCGTCTGGTGGCTGCTGAACCGCTCCGCCCTCGGCTACCGGTTCCGTGCTGTGGGTGAGAACCCTGCAGCCGCCCGTGCCGCCGGTATCGACGTCGGCAAGACCTACATCCTGGTGATGTTCCTGGCCGGCGCCCTGGTCGGTCTGGCCGGCGCCAACCAGTCGCTCGGCACCGTCACCTCGGGCGTCAACAGCGGCCTCGACTCCGGCATCGGCTTCGACGCCATCACGGTCGCGCTCCTGGGTCGCTCCAACCCGGTCGGCATCCTCTTCGCCGGTCTCCTCTTCGGTGCCTTCAAGTCCGGCGGCTTCACCATGCAGGCGCTCGAGGGAATCCCGGTCGACCTCGTCCTGGTCCTGCAGTCCCTGATCGTGCTGTTCCTGGCCGCCCCGCCGCTGGTGCGCGCCATCTTCCGTCTGCCCTCGAAGGAGGCCAAGTGAGCACCGCGACCCCGACCGGTTCTCCGGCGCCGGCTGCCTCCACCGTCGACGAGACCCCCAAGGTCCTCGACGTCGTCAGCCGCAAGGCCGCAGTGACGTTCAGCATCGTGATGCTGGTCCTCGCCACCGTCCTGACCTTCTCCTCGCAGGAGGGTGACACCACCTTCCGCTTCGCCTCCAACGACGACTTCTTCTCGATCCCCGACCTGGTCGTGCCTGCCATGACCACCGCGTGGGTCCTGCTGGTCATCGGCATCGTCCTCACCGCCGAGGCCTGGCGGCGCTACGCAGCACGCCAGGACGCTCCCGGCTGGCTGATCAGCCTGTTCGTCGTCGTCGCCCTGGTGCTGTTCCTGTGCTGGGCCGCTGCGGGTCAGACCTTGCCGATGGTCGGTCTGTTCTCCGGCACCGTGCTGCTGGCCGTGCCGCTCGTCTTCGGTGCCCTCGGTGGCGTCCTGGGTGAGCGCGTCGGCGTCGTCAACATCGCGATCGACGGTCAGCTCCTCGCCGGTGCGTTCGCCGGTGCCGTCCTCGGCTCGCTGGTCGGTTCGGCCTGGGCCGGCGTCGTCGGTGCCGCACTCGCCGGTGCCCTCGTCGGTCTGCTGCTCGGCATCTTCGCGATCAGCTACTACGTCGAGCAGGTCATCGTCGGTGTCGTGCTCAACGTCCTCATCATCGGTTTCACCAGCTTCATGTTCGGCCAGGTCCTCTCCGACAACCCCGAACTGCTCAACACCCCGCCGCGTCTCTCCCCCGTCGCGATCCCGGTGCTGAGCCAGATCCCGGTCATCGGTCCGGTCCTGTTCAAGCAGTCGCCGCTGGTCTACCTGCTCTACGTCGCGGTCGCCGTGGTGACCTTCGCCCTGTACCGCACCAAGTGGGGCCTGCGCGTGCGCGCCGTCGGCGAGCACCCCAAGGCCGCCGACACCGTCGGCATCAAGGTCGTCGCGACCCGCTACAAGACCGTCATCCTGGCCGGCGCGATCGCTGGCGCCGGTGGCGCGTTCTACTCGATGGTGGCCGTGCAGGGCTTCAACCGTGAGATGACCGGTGGTGCCGGCTACATCGCGCTCGCCGCCGTCATCTTCGGCAAGTGGCACCCGATCAAGGCCACCCTGGCCGCGCTGCTGTTCGGCTTCGCGTCGAACCTGCAGGGCACGCTCTCCGCGATCGGCGCTCCGGTGCCCAGCGAGTTCATGCTGATGGCTCCCTACGTCGTCACCATCCTCGCGGTCGCCGGCTTCGTCGGGCACTCCCGCGGCCCCGCCGCCGCAGGTGTGCCGTACAAGAAGTCCTGACGCATCCCGCACGTCCCAAGGGGCCCCTCGCTGCTGCGAGGGGCCCCTTCGTCGTGTGAGGCAGACGGCCAGCCGGTTAAGAAGGCCAGCCTATTCAGAAAGCCAGGGCGATCAGTGCCGCGTTGGCCAGCACCCCGGCACCGACCCGGACGGAGCCCTCGTCGACCCGCAGGTCACCCTGGTGCAGGTCGAAGGTGGGACCGCCCGGGGTGCGGGTGCCGAGGCGGCCCATCGCACCGGGGACACGGGTCAGGTACCACCCGAAGTCCTCGCCGCCCAGACTCTGCAGCGTGGGAACGTGACCGCCCTCGCCGACGATCCGCTCGATCGCCCGGCCCAGCGCGAACGTCGAGGAGTGCTCGTTCACGACCGGCGGGACGCCACGCTGGTAGTCGACGTCGCAGTCGACGCCGTAGGGAGCAGCGATCTGGGCGACCAGTTCGGTCACCAACGGTTCGGCGAGTTCCCAGGCTGCGGCGTCGAGCATCCGGACGGTGCCGGCGAGCGTGCCGGTGCGCGGCACGACGTTCGGGGCCGATCCTGCCTGGATGCTTCCCCAGACCAGACTGAGACCGGCCCGGGGGTCCATCCGACGCGACAACGCCGCAGGGAGCTCGGTGAGGATCTTCGCGACCGCGAACGTCAGGTCCTCGGTGAGGTGCGGGCGCGAGGTGTGTCCGCCGCGGCCGGTCACGGTGATCCGCAGGATGTCGGCGGCCGCCGTCAGCGGGCCTTCGCGCAGACCGACCTGACCGACGTCGATCGACGGGTCGCAGTGCAGACCGAAGACGTGGACGACGTCGTCGAGCGCCCCCCGCTCCACCAGCTCCAGCGCGCCACCGGGCATGACCTCCTCGGCCGGCTGGAACAGCAGTCGCACCCGGCCGGTCAGCAGCCCGGCGTCGTGCACCGCGGCGAGCGCGAGACCGGCGCCCAGCAGTGCCGTGGTGTGGACGTCGTGACCGCAGGCGTGCGCCACCCCGTCGACGGTGGAACGCCAGGGGTCCTCGGTGAGGTCCTGGACCGGGAGGGCGTCGATGTCGCCGCGCAGGGCCACCACCGGTCCGGCGTCGCCCAGGTCGGCGATCAGTCCGCTGCGCGGCAGCCGCCGCACTCGCAGTCCCGCCGCCTCCAGGCGCGCAGCCACCAGTTCGGTGGTGCGGGCCTCCTTCCACGACAGCTCGGGGTGGGCGTGCAGGTCCCGGCGCAGCGCGAGCAGATCGGCCTCGTGGGCATCGATCACCTCGTCGACCACGGCAGAGGCACGGAGCTGGGCTTGGCTGGGGGCGGAAGTCGTCATCACCGCGGAGTCTAGGCCGCCCCCAGGGACGGCGGTGCCGCTCGGTCCCTTCCCGGACCCGTGGTCTCGTGCCGCTCAGGACGCGTCGTAGGCAGCCAGGATCATGTCGGCAGCGGCGGGAGCACCGAGACGTCCCGACAGGATCTGCTCGGCGACGTCGCCGCGGATTCCGGCGACCGCCTCGGAACGCTCCAGCCGGTCGATGAGCTGGTCCCGCACCAGCGACCAGGTGAAGTCGAGCTGCTGCTGGGCACGCTTGTCCAGCAGTCCCTGCTCGCCCAGGTGCTCACGGTGTGACAGGACGCGCTTCCAGACGTCGTCGACGCCGGTGTGGGTCAGACCCGAGCAGGTCACCACGGGCGGCGCCCACTCCTTGGGACCACGCACCATGCGCATCGCGCCGGCCAACTCACGGGCTGTCCCCCGGGCCTCGGCCGCCCGGTCCACTCCCCCGCCGCCCTCGGCGTCTGCCTTGTTGACCGCGATCACGTCAGCGATCTCCAGAATGCCCTTCTTGATGCCCTGCAGCTGGTCACCGGTGCGGGCCAGGGTGAGGAACAGGAAGGTGTCGACCATCCCGGCGACGGTGATCTCGGACTGCCCGACGCCGACGGTCTCCACCAGGATCACGTCGTAGCCGGCACCTTCGAGGACGTTCATGGCCTGCGACGTGGCGGCGGCGACACCGCCGAGGGTTCCGGCTGACGGCGAGGGACGGATGAACGCCTTCGGGTCGACCGAGAGGTTCGGCATCCGGGTCTTGTCGCCCAGGACAGACCCACCGGTGCGGACCGAGGACGGGTCGACGGCGAGCACACCGACCTGGTGTCCCAGACCGGTCAGGTGGGTGCCGAGGGCCTCGATGAACGTGGACTTCCCGACGCCCGGCACACCGGAGATGCCGACACGCACGGCCGGGGACGACGTCGGGTCCTCGGCGAGTGCGGCCAGCAGGTCACGGGCGAGCGCCTTGTGGTCGAGCCGCTTCGACTCCACCAGCGTGATGGCCCGGGCGACCTGCCCACGGACGCCACCGCGGACGCCGTCGAGCAGGGTGTCGAGATCGGGAAGTGCCATGCCTCGTTCCTCCGGATGTGCCCCGGCCCGGCACCGTGGAGACGGTGCCGGGCCGGGAGGGGTGTTCTCAGGCCTCGCGCAGCTTGGCGAGGATGTCGAGCGCGGAGTCCGCGATCACGGTGCCCGGGACGAAGACGGCAGCAGCGCCCATCTCCTTCAGGGTCGGGACGTCGTCCGGCGGGATGACGCCGCCGATGACCACCATGATGTCCTCGCGTCCCTGCTCGGCCAGGGCGGCCTTGAGGGCGGGCAGCAGGGTCAGGTGACCTGCGGCCAGCGAGGAGACACCGACGATGTGCACGTCGGCGTCGATCGCCTGCTGGGCGACCTCCTCGGGGGTGGAGAAGAGCGGACCGACGTCGACGGTGAAGCCCATGTCGGCGAACGCGGAGACGACGACCTTCTGGCCGCGGTCGTGGCCGTCCTGGCCCATCTTGGCGACCAGGATGCGCGGACGGCGACCCTCGGCCTCCTCGAACTCGGCGGTGGCCTTCAGCACGGCCTCCAGCTTCTCGTCGCCGGCCTCGGCAGCAGTGTCTCGGTACACACCGGAGATCGTACGGATCGTCGCCTGGTGACGTCCGTAGACCTTCTCCAGGGCGTCGGAGATCTCGCCGACGGTCGCCTTGGCGCGGGCCGCGTCGACGGCCATGGCCAGGAGGTTGCCCTCCAGCGAGCCGCCGCCGACGGCGCCACGCTCGGCGGACGCGGTCAGTGCGGCCAGAGCGGTGTCGACCTCGTCCTGGTTGCGCTCGGCGCGCAGACGCTCCAGCTTGGCGACCTGGGCGCGGTAGACCTCGTCGTTGTCGACCTTGAGGACGTCGAGCGGGTCCTCGTCGGCCAGACGGAAGGTGTTGACGCCGATGACCTGCTGGGCGCCGGAGTCGATGCGTGCCTGGGTGCGGGCAGCCGCCTCCTCGATGCGCATCTTCGGGATGCCCTGCTCGATGGCCTTCGCCATGCCGCCGGCGGCCTCGGCCTCCTGGATGTGGGCCCAGGCCTTCTCCGCGAGGTCGTGGGTGAGCTTCTCGACGTAGTAGGAACCGGCCCACGGGTCGATGATCTCGGTCGTCTTCGACTCCTGCTGCAGCAGCAGCTGGGTGTTGCGGGCGATGCGCGCGGAGAAGTCGGTCGGCAGCGCGATCGCCTCGTCGAGGGCGTTGGTGTGCAGCGACTGGGTGTGACCCTGGGTCGCGGCCATCGCCTCGATCGCGGTGCGGCCCACGTTGTTGAAGACGTCCTGGGCGGTCAGTGACCAGCCCGAGGTCTGCGAGTGGGTGCGCAGGGAGAGCGACTTGGCGTTCTTGGGGCCGAACTCACGCACGAGGCGGGCCCAGAGGGCGCGCGCGGCGCGCATCTTGGCGACCTCCATGTAGAAGTTCATGCCGATCGCCCAGAAGAACGACAGCCGCGGCGCGAACTGGTCGATGTCGAGGCCCGCGGCGAGACCGGCGCGGATGTACTCCACACCGTCGGCCAGGGTGTAGGCCAGCTCGAGGTCCGCAGTCGCTCCGGCCTCCTGCATGTGGTAGCCGGAGATCGAGATCGAGTTGAAGCGCGGCATCTTCTGCGACGTGTACGCGAAGATGTCGGAGATGATCCGCATCGACGCCGCCGGCGGGTAGATGTAGGTGTTGCGGACCATGAACTCCTTGAGGATGTCGTTCTGGATGGTCCCCGCGAGCTGCTCGGGCTTGACGCCCTGCTCCTCGGCGGCAGCGATGTAGAGCGCCAGGATCGGCAGCACCGCACCGTTCATGGTCATCGAGACCGACATCTGGTCCAGCGGGATGCCCTCGAAGAGGGTGCGGGTGTCGTAGATCGAGTCGATCGCGACACCAGCCATGCCGACGTCACCGCGCACGCGCGGGTGGTCGGAGTCGTAACCGCGGTGGGTCGCGAGGTCGAAGGCGACCGAGAGGCCCTTCTGACCGGCGGCCAGGTTGCGGCGGTAGAACGCGTTGGACTCCTCGGCGGTGGAGAAGCCCGCGTACTGACGCACGGTCCACGGCTGGGTGGTGTACATCGTCGGGTACGGGCCACGCAGGAACGGGCTCAGGCCCGGCCAGGTGTCGAGGCCGTCGAGGCCGTCGAGGTGCTCGGGGCCGTAGACGCCTTCGACGTCGATGCCCTCGGGGCTGGTCCACGGCTCGCCGGCGGCCTTCGGGGCCGGACCGGACGCGCCACCCAGCGGGAGACCGGAGAAGTTGGAGGGAATGCTCATGCCAGGGCCTCACGGGTGGTGTGGAGGAACGCGAGGGCGTCGAGGCCCATCGCGCAGGAGTCGTCGACCTCGAGGTCACCGGGCTTGCCGGCGATGATGACGTGCTCGACGCCAGCAGCACGCAGCGCCTCGACGGCAGCGGCACCCCACTCGGCGTAGGCGGCGTCGGTGCCGGCCAGGCAGGCGACGGTGTGACCGGAGACCTTGGCGGCCAACTCGGTCGCGTCGGCGGTCGGGCCAGCGACGTCGACGGCGATGCCACCGGCAGCCAGCAGGTTGGTCGCGAAGGTCGCGCGGGCGGTGTGCTGGGCGATGGTGCCCATGGTGGCCATCAGGACCTTGGCCTCGACCGGCTCGTCACGCAGGGCCTCGAACGAGGCGCCGTAGCGGCGGACGGCGTCGGCGCTGGGGTGCGCGATGCGCTCGGGCAGCGTCTCACCCAGGTTGGGGAACTCGCTGACGCCGGTGATCGGCTGGCGACGGTGGGCGATGGCGACCTCACGGGCAGCCACGACCTCCTCGACGCGGTCGACGACCGAACCGTCGGCCAGGGCGGCGGCAGCGCCACCGACGGCCTCGATCAGACCGAGCTCGGCCCAGCCGGCGACGGCGAGGTCGTCGGTGAGCTTCTCCACCGCGTACGAACCACCGGCGGGGTCGGTGACCTTGCCCAGGTGCGACTCGGCGAGCAGCAGCGAGGAGGTGTTGCGGGCGATGCGACGGCCCAGGGCGTCGGGCAGGCCCAGGGTGGAGTCGAAGGGCAGGACGGTGACGGACTCGGCGCCACCGACACCACCGGCGAACGCGGCGACCGTGGTGCGCAGCATGTTCACGTAGGGGTCGTACTTGCTCATCATCGGGCGCGAGGTGACCGCGTGCTGGCGCTGGGCGACCGGCTCGGTCGCACCCGACAGCTCGGCGACGCGGGCCCAGAGGCGACGTGCGGCACGGAACTTGGCGATCGTGGGGAACTGCTCGTCGGTGGCGGCGTAGCGGAACTCGACCAGGCCGAGTGCGTCGTCCAGCGAGATGCCGGCCGCGGCGAGGGTGCGCAGCACCTCGACGCCGACAGCGATCGAGTAGCCGAGCTCCTGGGCGTCGGAGGCCCCGAGGTCGTGCAGCTTGGAGGCGTCGACGACGACACCGAAGGTGCCCTTGGCGAGGGCCAGACGAGCGATGGCGACGAGGTCGTCGTTCGAGGTGCCGCCCAGGGCCGGGGAGGCACCGAGGTTGGTGCCGGCGGCAGGGGTGACGCCGTCGAGCAGGTCGACGAGCTTCTCGGCAGCCGCGAGCGGCTCGGCCGGGGCGTCGAGGACGACGGCGGCGAGGTCGGTGTAGACGCCCTTCAGGACGTCCTCCAGGTCTGCGGTGGCGAGACCGGCACCGAGCTCGACCCACACGGAGGTGGCGCCGTTCTCGAGGTCGACGAGGAGTGCCTCGTTGGCCGCCTTCGCGTCCGGACCGACGACGTGGACGCGGACGTCCCAGTCACCGTCGCGGGTCGGGCGGCCCGCGGTGGTCAGGTCGGCGAGGTCGGCGCTCTGGCCGATCGGGGCGACGGAGATGCCGTCCAGCGTGGTGCGGGCGAGCTTCTCCCAGACGGATGCGTCGGGGGCGTCATCTGCCAGGCGGCGGGACTTGCGCAGCACCGCTGCGGTCGCACGCTCCCAGTCAGCTGCGGTCGCGGTGTCCTCCGGAGAGGTGAGCGCGATCCGGTCGATCGGTGTGGTCATGCCTAGCAGGATAAGTGGGGGGCGTCACGCACCTGGTGGTCGGTCTCACGCCAGCACCCCTCGGGGGTACCCGCCACCTCCTCGCTACCCCCGCACAGGGGCACCGGAGACCCGTCCCACGCTGCTCTCGTGGTCCGGCTGACGCCGTCACCACCCGTGCGTTAGGGTGACCTAACCGAGAATTAGGGTGCCCTAAACAAATACCGACTCGTCAGTAACAAGGTGTATCTCACACACCCGTCTGGGGAGACCGCTGCGACACACGATCGTCGACAGCGTTACCGTGGTGCCTGTGGCAACCCAAAATTCCAACCAGACCCTTGTGAAGGGCTCGCGGTCGACGCGTTCGACGATCGCCCTCAAGATCACGATGGCGACGAGCGGACTGGTGTTCATCGCCTTCCTGCTCGTCCACATGTACGGCAACCTCATGGCGTTCGGTGGTGAGAACTCGTACAACGAGTACGCGCACCACCTCCGCGTCTTCGGCGAGCCCATGCTCCCGGAGAACGGTCTCCTGTGGATCCTGCGTGTCGTGCTCCTCGTCTCCCTCGTGGCCCACGTCGGATCGGCCATCGCGCTGACCGGCCGCGCCCACAAGGCCCGGACGACGAAGTACTCGGTGAAGAAGAACGTCGCCTCCTCGCTCTCTTCGCGCACCATGCGCTGGGGCGGCCTGGCGATCTTCGTCTTCATCGTGTGGCACCTGCTGCACTTCACCATCGCGAAGATCAACCCCACCGGTGGCGAGACCGAGAACCCATACGTGCTGGTCGTCGACTCGTTCAACACCTGGTGGATGACGGTCATCTACCTGGTGGCGCTGTTCGCAGTCGGCATGCACCTTCACCACGGCGTGTGGAGCGCGTGCCAGACCCTCGGCTTCACGAACACCGTTGCGTCCCGCAAGCGCGCCAAGCGCTTCGGCTGGGTCGTCGCGATCGTGATCGCCGGTGGCTTCGCACTGATCCCGCTGTCCGTGCTCTTCGAGATCGTCAAGTAAGGACCGAGAACTCCATGGCTTTCCTGGACGGAACCACCCAGACCAACCAGCCGCCGGTTCAGAAGTCTGACGACGCCGCCGGCTACTACACCCTCGGCGCTCCGCTCGTCGACCCCGTTGCTCCGACCGGCCCCATCGCCGACCGTTGGAAGAACCGCAAGTTCGAGAACCGCCTGGTCAACCCGGCCAACCGTCGCAAGCTCGACATCATCATCGTCGGCACCGGTCTGGCCGGTGGCGCTGCCGCTGCCACGCTCGGTGAGGCCGGCTACAACGTTTCGACGTTCTGCTACCAGGACTCCCCGCGTCGCGCGCACTCCATCGCCGCGCAGGGCGGCATCAACGCCGCGAAGAACTACAAGGAGGACGGTGACTCCACTCACCGCCTCTTCTACGACACGGTCAAGGGTGGCGACTACCGCGCCCGCGAGAACAACGTGTACCGCCTCGCCGAGGAGTCGGCGAACATCATCGACCAGTGCGTCGCGCAGGGCGTCCCCTTCGCCCGCGAGTACGGCGGTCTCCTCGACAACCGTTCCTTCGGTGGTGTGCAGGTCTCCCGTACGTTCTACGCCCGTGGCCAGACCGGTCAGCAGCTGCTGATCGGCGCCTACCAGGCCATGGAGCGCCAGGTCGCCGCCGGCACCGTGAAGCAGTACACGCGTCACGAGATGCTCGAGGTCATCCTGGTCGACGGCAAGGCCCGCGGCATCGTCACCCGTGACATGGTCACCGGTGCGATCGACACCCACCTGGCCGACGTCGTCGTCCTGGCCACCGGTGGTTACGGCAACGTCTTCTACCTGTCGACCAACGCGATGGGCTCGAACGTCACCGCTGCCTGGCGTGCGCACCGCAAGGGTGCCTACATGGCCAACCCCTGCTACACGCAGATCCACCCGACCTGCATCCCGGTCACCGGCGACCACCAGTCGAAGCTGACCCTGATGTCGGAGTCGCTCCGCAACGACGGTCGCATCTGGGTCCCCAAGGACCCGAAGGACGCCGACAAGGACCCGCGCGACATCCCGGAGGAGGCGCGCGACTACTTCCTCGAGCGCATCTACCCGGCGTTCGGAAACCTGGTCCCCCGCGACATCGCCTCGCGTGCCGCCAAGTACCAGTGCGACGACGGCAAGGGTGTCGGTCCGCTGGTCAAGGAGGTCGACGAGCACGGCGTGGAGCGCATGGTGCGTCGTGGTGTCTACCTCGACTTCACCGAGGCCATCTCCCGCCTGGGCGAGGACGGCGTCCGCGAGAAGTACGACAACCTCTTCGACATGTACGCGCGCATCACGGGTGAGAACCCCTACGAGACGCCGATGCGCATCTACCCGGCCGTTCACTACGTCATGGGCGGCCTCTGGGTCGACTACCACCTGCAGTCCTCCATCGAGGGTCTGTTCGTGGCCGGCGAGGCCAACTTCTCCGACCACGGTGCCAACCGCCTCGGCGCCTCGGCCCTCATGCAGGGTCTGGCCGACGGTTACTTCGTCCTCCCGAACACCATCCGCGAGTACCTCGCCGACGGCCCGTTCGACAAGATCGACGAGTCGCACCCGTCCGTCGTCGCCGCCCGCACCGAGGTCGAGGAGCGCATCAACCGCTTCATGACCATCGGTGGCACCCGCTCCGCCGACTCCTTCCACAAGGAGCTCGGACGGATCATGTGGGAGTACTGCGGCATGGAGCGCACCGAGACCGGCCTGAAGAAGGCCATCGGTCTCATCCGCGACCTCAAGAAGGCGTTCTGGAGCGACCTGAAGGTTCTCGGCACCGCCGACACCCTCAACCAGTCCCTGGAGAAGGCCGGACGCGTCATCGACTTCATCGAGCTCGGTGAGCTCATGTGCATCGACGCCCTCAACCGTCGCGAGTCCTGCGGTGGCCACTTCCGTGCCGAGTCGCAGACCGAGGACGGCGAGGCCATGCGTCACGACGACGAGTTCGCCTACGTCGCAGCCTGGGAGTTCGGCGGCGAGGACGGTCTCCCGGTTCTCCACAAGGAGGACCTGATCTACACGGCCATCGAGATGAAGCAGCGGAGCTACAAGTGAGCATGAACCTGACCCTGAAGATCTGGCGTCAGAAGGACGCCACGTCGGCCGGTGCACTGAAGACCTACACGGTCGACGGCATCTCGCCCGACATGAGCTTCCTCGAGATGCTCGACGAGCTCAACGAGCAGCTGAACGAGAAGGGCGAGGAGCCCGTCGCGTTCGACAACGACTGCCGTGAAGGCATCTGCGGCATGTGCTCGCTGATGATCAACGGTCAGCCGCACGGCCCCGAGGTCACCACCACTTGCCAGCTGCACATGCGCAGCTTCAAGTCCGGCGACACGATCACCATCGAGCCGTGGCGCGCCGACTCCTTCCCGATCATCAAGGACCTTGTCGTCGACCGCTCCGCGTTCGACCGCATCATCCAGTCGGGTGGATTCATCTCCGCCAACACCGGTTCGGCCCCCGAGGCCAACTCCGTGCCGGCCCCGCGTGACAAGGCCATGCGCGCCTTCAACGTGGCGACCTGCATCGGTTGCGGTGGCTGCGTGGCTGCGTGCCCGAACGGTTCCGCCTCGCTGTTCCTCGGCGCGAAGATCACCCACCTGGGCGAGCTTCCGCAGGGTCAGCCGGAGCGTTACACCCGCGTCGTCGACATGGTCGGCCAGCACGACCACGAGGGCTTCGGCGGTTGCACCAACATCGGTGAGTGCGCTGCTGCGTGCCCCAAGGAGATCCCGCTCGACGTGATCTCGCAGCTGAACAAGGACCTCCGCACGGCCATGCAGATGGGCCTGTGACGTAGTACCTGTTTGCCACCTGTTGGCCCGGTCCCCTCGCGGGGGCCGGGCCTTCGGCCCATTTCGGGGCTCTTCTCCTGGGTGCAGCGCTTCCACGACACCAGTACGGTGACGGGAGTCACGACTTCACGACTTGTTTCGCGATATATCGCGGATGTATCGTCGAGGCATCGACTCAGGAAAGGAGGGTCCCGTGAACACCTACCGGAACCCCACCCCGGGACGTGGCCGACGCGGCGATCGTCGCCGCCCCACCTCCCCCACCTCCTTCGGCCCCGAGCGCGAGATGCGCCGCGGCCAGCGCCCCGAGCACCACTCCCCCGCAGGTACCGACTTCGACTCCGATCGCGACCTGCGTCGCTCCGAACGCCCCGGCCCCGGCCGTGGTGGACGGGGCCGAGGTCCCGGAGGTCGCGGCGGACGTCGTCGTGACGTCCGCGGTGCCGTCCTCCTCGTCCTCGCCGAAGCTCCGATGCACGGCTATCAGGCCATGCAGGCGATCGCGGAGCGCAGCGGCGAGACCTGGCGCCCCAGCCCGGGAGCCGTCTACCCGGTGCTCGCAGCACTGGAGGACGAGGGCCTGCTCACCGTCTCCGCCGACTCCGGACGCAAGGTGGCCACCCTCACCGAGGCCGGTCGGGCCGCAGCAGCAGCCGTGACTGCCGGGGGCCGCGACCCGTTCGCCCTCTCCCCCGACGGCTCGGGCTCGCCGGAGGCCAGTCTCCGCGACGACGTCCACGCCCTCGTGAGTGCGGCGAAGGAGGTCGACCGAACCGGCACCCCCGAGCAGCGCGAGGCCGCCCGGTCCTTGCTCGCCGCCACCCGACGCCAGCTCTACGGCATCCTCGCCGCCGAGCCCTCTCCCACTCCCCAGGAGAACCAGTGAGCACTCCCCCCGCCGCTGAGCACACCGAGACGCTCACCGTCGTCGGCACCGTCGCCACCGATCGTGGCGATCGCTACGTCAAGCAACTCGGCGACCACTTCGGTCGCAAGGTCGAGGTCGTCGACTCCGACGCCGGCCGGCTGGTCACCTTCGCAGCAGGCACCTGTCTGATGTCCGCCGCAGCCGACCGGATCGTCCTGACCGCCGTGTCCTCCGACGACGAATCCCTGGCGACCGTCCAGGACGTCGTGACACGGCATCTGGAACGCTTCGGGGCCCGCGACGAACTCAAGGTCGCCTGGGCATCCTGACCCACCTCTGAACGCAGCACAGGGCCTCTCTCGATCGCGAGAGAGGCCCTGTGGCATGTCCGGGGCGTACGCCCGGGGAACTGTGGTCAGGGTGTGGTGGCCACCGCATCCGGGACCGGAACGACGTGGACGCCGCTCGCCACGGCACGCTCGGTCACGTCGACCGCAGCCGGGGTGCCGTCGAGACCGAAGCGGAGCAGGTGCAGGGTGTCGCCCTCGACGTAGCCGTAGAGCTGGGCGCGGCCCTCGGCGTAGTCCTGGCCGAGGTGGAAGACCTCACGGCCGTCGGACTGGATGATCGTCTCCGACTGGGTCAGCTGGCCGTCGAGGCCGGTGACCGCACTGGCCCCGGACATCAGTTCGGTGACCCACGCTGCTTGGTCCTTGCCAGCGGCCGGCACTGCGGTGTAGATCGCGCCGCCGGTGATCCGGGAGGTCTCGCCGTCGCTCATCGCCTGGATGCCGGGGATCGCCGTCCACCCCAGCGGGAACTGCAGGTGGAAAGACCCCAGCGTGGTGTGGGTGGGGTCCAGGTCGGGGTCATTGACCGGCGTCAGCGTCGGCGGCGTGCCGTCGGCGGTGGTGCCGGGGGTGGCGACGGCACCGTTCGCGGACGTATCGGCCGCAGCGGCAGGATCAGTCGCGGGAGTGGTGCCGGAGGTGGCCGTACCACCGGCACCGGGCGTCGCGCCGGACCCGTCCGTGCTCGCGGTGCTCTCGACGGAGGCCGTGCCGACCTCGAACTCACCCTCGGAGCAAGCAGTGGTCACGGCGCCCAGGAGGAGCACCGCCGCAGCGGCACCGAGGCGGCGGAGCGCGACGCCGCGGGGGGCCGCACGGAAGGTGGCACGGGGGCTGGAGGTCATCGACTGTCCTGTCTCGCGTTCGCCGTCACGACGACGGCATGAGCGGGATTCTAGGGACACTCTGCACCGCAAGGTAACTGGCGCGCCCTCACACCCGCGTCACTGCAACGCGAAGGCGCGGCTGGGTACCCAGCCCGTCACGTCGTCGTGCACGTAGAGGTGGAACTCATCGGCGGAGAAGGCGCAGTCGAAGTCCGCCAGCTCGGTGAACGCACGGTCGAGGCCGGCGTCGTCGAGGTGGTGGGCGATCGTCACGTGCGGGTGGTACGGGAAGTCGAGGTCGACCGCCAGCGGACCGGAGCGCAGGTCCGCGGCGAGCATCTCGCAGCCAGGGATGCCCTCGGAGACCTGGACGAACACCACCGGCGAGACCGGCCGGAACGTCCCGGTGCCGCGCAGGTGGACGCGGTACGCAGCGTGCCGCGCCGACACCTCGGCCAGGTGCTGCTCGACCGCCGGGAGGTCGGCAGCGTCGATCTCCGTGGGCGGGATCAGCGTGATGTGCGTGGGGATCGTGTGCGCCGTCGTGTCCCCGAGCGAGGTGCGGTACTCCTGCAGACGGGTACCCCACGGCTCGGGGATGGCGACGGCGACACCGATCGTGGTCATGGGTTCACCGACCGCCGGGCAGGGCCAGGCCCACGCGCTCGTAGACGTCGCGCAGGGTGCGCTCGGCGACCTCGTTGGCCCGCGCAGCACCGTCGGCCAGAATCTGGTCGAGGTGGGTGCGGTCCTCCATGAGCTCGAGCGTGCGGTTGCGGAACGGGGTCACGAAGTCGACCACCACGTCGGCCACCTCCTTCTTCAGATCACCGTAGCCGCGACCTGCGAAGGACTCCACCAGTTGCTCCACCGGCGTGCCGGAGATCGCGGAGTGGATGGTGAGGAGGTTGGAGACGCCCGGCTTCTCGGCGGCGTCGAACCGGATCTCCATCTCGGAGTCGGTGACCGCGGAGCGGATCTTCTTGGCCGAGACCTTGGGGTCGTCGAGCATCTCGACGATGCCGGCCGGCGACGAGGCGGACTTCGACATCTTGCGGGTCGGGTCCTGGAGGTCGACGATCTTCGCCGTCTCCTTCATGATGTACGGCTCGGGAAGACGGAAGGTCTTCTTGTAGCGCGAGTTGAAGCGTCCCGCGAGGTCACGGGTCAGCTCGAGGTGCTGACGCTGGTCCTCGCCCACCGGGACGTACTGGGGGCGGTAGAGCAGGATGTCGGCAGCCATCAGGATCGGGTAGGTGAAGAGGCCCACCGAGGCGGCGCCCTCACCCTGCTTGGCCGACTTGTCCTTGAACTGGGTCATGCGGCGGGCCTCGCCGAAGCCCGTCATGCACTGCAGCACCCAGCCGAGCTGGGCGTGCGCGGGGACGTGGGACTGCACGAAGATCGCCGACTTGGCCGGGTCGATGCCCATGGCCACCAGCTGGGCCGCGGAGCGACGGGTGCGCTCACGCAGCACCTTCGGGTCCTGCTCGACGGTGATCGCGTGCAGGTCGGCGATGAAGAAGAAGTTCTCGTAGTCGTCCTGCAGGTTGACCCACTGACGCAGCGCACCCAGGTAGTTGCCGAAGTGGAACGAGTCGGCGGTGGGCTGGATGCCGGAAAGGATGCGCGGACGCGCAGTGGGCTTTCCGTCTGCTGCGGGGGTGAGCTCGGAGGACATGGAACCCATCCTCTCAGGCCTCCCCACGAGGTCGCGAACCGAGTCCGGGCCCACCCGGCACCCGCACCCCACCGGTTCGAGTCGTGGAACAGCCCGTTCGACGACTCAGAACGGTGGGGTCCGCAGGTCAGAGGACGGCGCGGGTGCGGCGCTCCAGGCCCCAGGAGGCGAACAGCACGAACGCACCGACCGCAGCCAACCCGAAACCGACGACGCCGGGCGCGCGGTAGCCCCAGCCAGCAGCGATCACGAGACCACCCAGCCAGGCACCGAGCGCGTTGGCCATGTTGAGCGCGGCGTGGTTCATCGCGGCACCGATGGTGGGGGCCTCCGAGGTCACCGACATGAGTCGCACCTGCAGGTTGACCACCAGGATCGAACCGAACGTCGTGATGCCCATGACCAGCGGCAACGTCCACCAGCCCGACGCTGCGAACGCGGCGAACGCGAGCAGGCACAGACCCTGACCGATCGAGCCGACGAAGAGCGACCCGAAGATCGACCACGACGACATCTCGCCGGCCAGCCAGGTGCCCAGCACCATGCCCAGACCGAAGACGAACAGGAAGACCGGAGCCGCGGACTCGTCGAGCCCACCGACCTCGGTCAGCGTCGGGACGACGTAGGAGTACACGGCGAACATGCCGCCGAAACCGACCGCACCGGCGACCAACGTGATCAGTACCTGCGGCTTCTTGAAGACGCCCAGCTCGGTGCGCCACGACGCGGTGGCGTCGCCGGGACGTCGCGGGATGCACGCCACGACCAACGCGAACGTCAACAGGCCGAGTGCGGCGACCACCCAGTAGGCCGCGCGCCAACCGATCGTCTGTCCCAGCCACGTGGCCATCGGGACACCGAGCAGGTTGGCGACCGAGAGGCCCATCATGACGGTCGCGACCGCACGTCCTTCGCGTCCCTGTCGGGCCATCGAGGCCGCGAGCAGCGAGGCGACACCGAAGTACGCACCGTGCGGCAGACCGGCGACGAAACGGGCCAGCAGCAGACCGTCGTAGGAGGAGACCAGGGCCGTGGCGATGTTGCCGACCGCGAAGAGGGCCATGAAACCCAGCAGCGCGTTACGACGCGGCCAGCGTGCCCCCAGCACCGCCATCGTCGGGGCGCCGATCACGACGCCGATCGCGTAGGCACTGATCGCGTGACCGGCCGACGGGATCGACACGTCGGTGGCGCGAGCCATCTGCGGCAGCAGACCCATCGAGACGAACTCGGTGGTGCCGATGGCGAAACCACCGACCGCGAGGGCCAGGACGGCGAGCACGAAGCGGCGGCTGTCGTAGGGGTCACCCGTCGACGTCAGCGGGGGCGTCGACCCGGCAGCCGGGTCGACGGCGGGGTCGGCGGAGGTCGGGGCAGTGCTCGCGTCGGTGGCCGCGTCGGTGCTCGGTGAAGAAACGTTCATAGGTGGACCAGTCTCGTCCTTGGGCGCGTCGATCACCGATTCGTCACGACGACGTCACGAGTGCCCGGCCCTGAAATGGCCGCAGGGCCCCGGCGGTGAGACCGGGGCCCTGCGGGTGGTTCAGACGCTCTTCACGAACGCCTCGTCACTCTGGATCAGAGCGAGGCGAGGGCGGCGTTGAAGGTGGCCGACGGACGCATGACAGCGGCAGTCTTCTCGGCGTCGGGGCGGTAGTAGCCACCGATGTCGGCGGGCTTGCCCTGGACGGCGACGAGCTCGGCGACGATCTTCTCCTCGTTCTCCGCGAGCTGCGCGGCGAGCGGGGCGAAAGCGGCAGCCAGCTCGGCGTCCTCGGTCTGCGCAGCCAGCTCCTGGGCCCAGTAGAAGGCCAGGTAGAAGTGCGAACCGCGGTTGTCGATGGTGCCCAGCTTGCGGCCCGGGGAGCGGTCCTCGTTGAGGAACGTCTCGGTGGCCTTGTCGAGCGTGGTCGCGAGGACCTTGGCGCCCGGCTTGCCGGACTGCTCGGCGTAGAGCTCGAGGGACGGAACCAGAGCGAAGAACTCGCCGAGCGAGTCCCAACGCAGGTAGTCCTCGTTGACGAGCTGCTGGACGTGCTTCGGGGCCGAACCACCGGCGCCGGTCTCGAACAGACCGCCACCGTTCATCAGCGGGACGACGGAGAGCATCTTCGCCGAGGTGCCGAGCTCGAGGATCGGGAAGAGGTCGGTGTTGTAGTCACGCAGGACGTTACCGGTCACCGAGATGGTGTCCTCGCCCTTGCGCATGCGCTCGAGGGTGAAGGCGGTGGCCAGCTCCGGGGTCAGGATGCGGATGTCCAGGCCCTCGGTGTCGTGGTCGGCCAGGTAGGTGTTGACCTTGGCGATCAGCTGGGCGTCGTGGCCGCGGGCCTCGTCGAGCCAGAAGATGGCGGGGGTCTGCGACGCGCGGGCGCGGGTGACGGCGAGCTTCACCCAGTCGCGGATGGAGGCGTCCTTGGTCTGGCAGGCGCGCCAGATGTCGCCCTCGGCGACGTCGTGGGAGAGGAGGACCTCGCCCGCGGCGTTGATGACCTCGACGGTACCGGCAGCCGGGATCTCGAAGGTCTTGTCGTGCGAGCCGTACTCCTCGGCAGCCTTCGCCATGAGACCGACGTTGGGGACGGTGCCCATCGTGGACGGGTCGAGAGCGCCGTTCTTGCGGCAGTCGTCGATCGCGACCTGGTAGACGCCCGCGTAGGAGGAGTCCGGGATCACCGCGAGGGTGTCCTGCTCCTTGCCCTCGGCGTTCCACATGATGCCGCCGGCGCGAATCATCGCGGGCATGGAGGCGTCGATGATGACGTCGGAGGGGACGTGGAGGTTGGTGATGCCCTTGTCGGAGTCGACCATGGCGAGAGCGGGGCCCTCGGCGATGGCCTTCTCGAAGGCAGCCTTGATCTCGGCGCCGTTGGCGAGCTTCTCGAGACCCGGGTAGATGGTGCCCAGACCGTCGTTGGCCGAGAGGCCGGCAGCGGCGAGGTCGTCACCGTAGGTGGCGAACACGTCGGCGAAGAACGCCTTGACGACGTGACCGAAGATGATCGGGTCGGAGACCTTCATCATCGTGGCCTTGAGGTGCGCGGAGAACAGGACGCCCTCGGCCTTGGCGCGAGCGATCGCGTTGCGCAGGAAGGCGTTGAGGTGAGCGACCTCGAGCACGGAGGCGTCGATGACCTCGGCCTCGAGGACCTTCAGACCCTGCTTGAGGACGATCTTCTCGCCGGCCTCGGTGGTGAGGACGACGTCGAGGACGTCGTCGGCCGGCATGGTGACCGACTTCTCGTTCGACTTGAAGTCGTGCTCACCCATGGTGGCGACGTTGGTCTTCGACTCCGTCGACCACTCGCCCATGCGGTGCGGGTGCTTCTTGGCGTAGTTCTTGACCGACGCGGGGGCGCGGCGGTCGGAGTTGCCCTCGCGCAGGACCGGGTTCACGGCGGAACCCTTGACCTTGTCGTACTTCGCGCGGAGCTCGAGCTCCTCGGGGGTGCTGGCGTTGTCCGGGTAGTCCGGAATGTCGAAGCCAGCAGCCTGCAGCTCGGCGATCGCAGCCTTGAGCTGCGGGATCGAGGCCGAGATGTTCGGCAGCTTGATGATGTTGGCCTCAGGCGTGGTGGCCAGGGCACCGAGCTCGGCGAGAGCGTCGTCGGCCAGACCGAACTGGGCCAGGATGCGGGCGGCGACGGAGATGTCGCGGGTCTCGACCTCGACCCCCGCCTTGGCGGAGAACGCCTCGACGATGGGGAGGAACGAGTACGTCGCGAGCAGCGGCGCCTCGTCGGTGTGGGTGTAAATGATCTTGGCCATGGTGGCAGCGACTCCTTGTCGGCTCATGGATTGCTTGACGTCAAGATACCCGACACGCGGGAACCCTTCACCCTTGACGGTCCCGGTGCACGTCCGGTGAGACTGTGGAGCCACCACGCATGCCCCACCCCCGGGAACCTGACAAGAGAGGGCACTTCCCATGAACTCACAGCCCACGACCGGCCACAAGGTCGCCGCCGAGGTGCTCGGCACCTTCGTGCTCGTCTTCTTCGGCGTCGGAGCCGCCGTCATGACCGGCGCCTTCAACGAAGCCGCGCACCCGTCCCACTACGTCACCACCGGCCTCGCCTTCGGTCTCACCGTCCTGGTGATGGCCTCTGCGGTCGGCCGGATCTCCGGTGGCCACTTCAACCCGGCCGTCACCCTCGGTGCCGCCGTCGCCGGTCGCCTCTCGTGGTCGGCCGTCCCGCTCTACTGGATCTCCCAGATCGTCGGCGGTGTCCTCGCCGGTGCTGCTCTGTTCTTCATCCTCGGCACCAGCGACAACTACGACGTCGACACCATGGGCATGGGGGCCAACGGTTTCGGCGACGCCTCCGCGATCGGCATCAGCCTCGGCGGCGCCCTCGTGATCGAGGCGCTGCTCACCGCTGTCTTCCTCTGGGTGATCCTGGCCGTCACCGACTCCCGCACCGAGGTCTCCGCCGTGCTGGCGCCGGCCGCGATCGGCATGATGCTGACCTTGATCCACTTCGCCTCGATGTCGGCCACCGGCACCTCGGTGAACCCGGCCCGCTCGTTCGGTCCCGCGCTGTTCGCCGGCGGCGACGCCCTCAGTCAGGTCTGGGTCTTCTTCGTCGCACCGCTCGTGGGTGCCGCGATCGCAGGCGTCAGCTACGCGTTCATGTTCGGCAAGGACCCGGCGTTCGACGAGAACACACCCGAGGAGCCCTTCGAGGACCTCGACCGCTCCAACTGACCCACCTCGTTCTTCCGACGACGCCCCGGCCGGTTTTCCGGCCGGGGCGTCGTAGCGTCTCCGGGTGGCCCGCAAGCAGAGCAGCACCTCCCCTGACGTCTACGTCCTCGAACTCGACGGCATGCAGCAGTCGGCCGTCGACCTCTCCGACCCCACGCGTCTCTCCTTCGACTACATGCGACGGATCGCAGCGTTGATCGACGCACTCCCCGGCGGACGCCTGCCGCAGGAACGCCTCGCAGTGCTCCACGTCGGAGGGGCCGCGATGAACCTGCCGCGCTACGTCCACGTCCGTCGTCCGGGCTCGTCGCAGATCGTGCTCGAACCCAACGCCCAGGTCGTCGAGCAGGTCCGGGCCGAGGCACCGCTGCCGCCGCGCAGCGGGATCAAGGTCCGCACCGTCGACGGGGCCACCGGGATCGGCACCGTGCGTGAGGACTCCCTCGACCTCGTCGTCCTGGACGCCTTCGACGGCGCGCAGGTACCGGTCGACCTCACCGGTGCGGAGTTCCTGGGGCACGTCGTCCGGGTGCTGGCTCCGGGCGGGGTCTTCGTGGCCAACCTGACCGATCGGGCACCGTTCACGCTGGTGCGCGACGTGGTCGCCGGTCTCGAGGCGCTGTCCAGCACCGTCGACGGGTGGGCACCACGAATCGCCGTCGGTGCCGAGACGTCGACGTTCAAGGCGAAGCGTCCCGGCAATGTCCTGGTCGCAGCAGGGGCCCTGCCGGACGAACCGTTCGGCCGGTTCTCCCCCGGCGAGTACCGGGTGCTGACCGGCACCGCGGTGCGCGACTCGTTCGGTGGCGGCCGTCCGCGGCCCTGAACAACGGCCTGGGCGACGGACTGAGCAGCGGACTGAGCAGGCTCAGTCGGTGTGGGCCTCCAGCGTCGCCACGCCGTCGGCGTGGGAAGAGACCATCACCGGGCCGACGCCACGGGCGAGGTCAACGGTCCATTCCCGGGTGTACTCCCCCGGATCGCGCGGCACGGTGGCGAGCGCCAGCACGAGGACGTCGTCGTAGGTCCCCGACCCCGTCTCGACCGGTCTGCTCGTGGGCCCCTCGACGCTGAGCCGCAGCGTCACCTCGCCGTGCGGTGCAGCGACGGCATGACCGTCCGCGCGACGGGGCTCAGCTGGGAGCACGAGCCCGGCCGGAGCGCCGGCGGCGATGCTCCAGGACCGCTCCGTGTCACCGGGCACCGCCAGTGCGAGCAGCCAGACGTTGCCGTCGACGTCCTGCGCGACGTGCGCCGTCCAGTCCTCACCCTGACGCAGGACCGTCGCGGTGATCCCCTCGACGACCTCCGTGGCGGCGTCGACGGTGAGGGTCAGGGGCCGGTCCTCGACCTCGACGGCGAACTCCCACCGTGCGCCGGGCGTGAGCGGAAGCCACGGGTGGGTGATTTCGTCGACGAAGTGGTCCGCAGCGGGTGAACTCCACGGCACGTCCAGACCGTCGACGCCCGACGTGGGTGCCACCTTCGGCGACCCGACGCGGATTGCCCAGAACAACGCCACGACGAACAGCACGACGACGCCGGCAGCGATGACGCGCAGCGTCGTGGACACACGACGGCGGCGAGCAGGCGGGAGCTCCGTCCGGTCAGTCACCCCGCAAGCATGCACGACGCGTGCAACCGCGCCGCAACCGCACGCGAACGCCCCAGGACGCTGGACAACGGGTCTACAGTCGAAGCACAGCACCACTCCCGTCCCAGCACCACAGGTCTGCCACCCACAGATCTGGAGCCCAGCCCCGAGGAGTCCCCGTGTCCCAGCAGTCTCCCCTCAAGGTGGCCGTGACCGGTGCCGCCGGTCAGATCGGCTACAACCTGCTGTTCCGTCTGGTCTCCGGCGCACTCGCCGGGGACCGCCCCGTCGAACTGCGACTGCTGGAGATCGAACCGGCGTTGAAGTCCCTCGAGGGCGTCGTGATGGAGCTCGACGACTGTGCGTTCCCCACCCTGGCCGGGGTGGAGATCGGCTCGGACGCCGAGAAGGTCTTCGACGGCGTGAACCTGGCACTGCTGGTCGGGGCCCGCCCGCGCGGCCCCGGGATGGAACGTGGCGACCTGTTGGAGGCCAACGGGGCGATCTTCACCGCCCAGGGCAAGGCCCTCAACGCGGTCGCGGCCGACGACGTCCGGATCGGTGTGACCGGCAACCCGGCCAACACCAACGCCCTGATCGCGATGCGCAACGCCCCCGACGTTCCGGCCTCGCGGTTCTCCGCGCTCACCCGCCTCGACCACAACCGGGCGATCGCCCAGGTCGCGTCGAAGGTCGGGGTTCCCGTCACCGAGGTCTCCCGGATGACGATCTGGGGCAACCACTCCTCCACGCAGTACCCCGACCTGTTCCACGCCCGCGTCGGTGACCGCAGCGCCGCTGAGGCGGTCGGGGACGACGCCTGGATTGTCGACGACTTCATCCCCACCGTCGCCAAGCGAGGCGCGGCGATCATCGAGGCCCGGGGCAGCTCCTCGGCAGCTTCGGCCGCCTCCGCGACGATCGACGCCGCTCGGGACTGGCTCTTCGGCACCGGCTCCCCCGGCCGTGAGGACGACTGGGTCTCGATGGCCGTCGCCTCCCCCGGTGCCTACGGCGTCCCCGAGGGACTGATCTCGTCGTTCCCGGTGCGCTGCACGGATGGCGACTGGGAGATCGTCGAGGGGCTGGACCTCAACGACCTGTCCCGGGAACGGATCGACGCCTCGGTGGCCGAGCTGGTCGAGGAACGCGACGCCGTGCAGGCGCTGGGTCTGATCTGATCCGGGTCTGATCCGGGCCTGATCTGAGTACGTGCGCTCATCCGCACTCCTGCTGTCGTGTCCAGACTGGAGGGCATGACGCCGCAGGACGACCGCCCCACCCCGACCTCAGCCGCGCTCCGACGTCGTCGGGGACACCGATGGTTCACGGCGCTCGCCACGGTGCCGCTCCTGGCACTCGCCGGTGGCGTTGCGTGGCTGGAGGCCTCCGGCACGCCTCTGCTGGACGAGTGGGTCTGCGCCGACGGCGAGATCCCGGTCGTCTCCGCCGCGGGAGGGAGCGCCTGCATCGCGCAGGACGACGCACCCGAGCCGGGGTGGAGCGCCGACGTCTTCGGCAATCGACCGCTGAGCTGTCACCAGCGCTGGGGCTGGACCGAGGTCTACGCCCTGAAGATCAACCGCACCGATCCTGACCACGTGCGCACCGACTGCGTCCGCGACGACGCGACCGTGCCTCAGGGATGGGCCGCCGTGCCGCAGGGCTGGGAGCCGCTTGACGGACGCCCGATCAGTCTGGGCAGAGAGGTCAGCTGAGAGCCGGGTGGTGCGCGCGGTCAGAGGGGCTGGTCGGGAATCGAACCCGCCAGGAAGACCATGACACCGGCGACCACGACGTGCAGGACGACGTCGGTGGCTCGTGAACGCACGGCCAGCATGCCGGCGGTGCTGGCCGGAAGCACCAGTCGCGCGAGCGCAGCCACGACGTGGACGCCGGCGAAGATCCGCACTCCGGTGCGCCAGTCCACCAGGACCACCACGAGCACCGCGGCCACGGCACCGAGCAGCATCACCAGGTAGACGACGCCGCCGAGCGTCTCGGGGAACCAGCGCGAGGAGACGTCGGCGTGACGTGCCTCTGCGGGCGTCAGGCCGGTGGTCGCCGTCGTCGGGGCGTGCTGCGGAACGCCGACGACCTCCCCACCGACTCCCGGAACGGGGGTGTCAGGGAGGTCGTCGGCTTCATGCATGGTGAACAGTCTGCTGCACGGGGCAGGATCAGGCCGAAGCGCCGCGCTGTCAGGACTGCTGGGCAGCCTGCTTCTCGGCGATCTGGACCACGTTGGCGAGCAGCATCGCGCGGGTCATCGGACCCACACCGCCCGGGTTCGGGGAGACGAAACCAGCGGTCTCCCAGACGTCGTCGGCCAGGTCGCCGGCGATCTTGCCGTCGACGCGGCTGACACCGACGTCGAGCAGGGCAGCGCCAGGCTTGATCATGTCGCCGGTGATGATGCCGGGGACACCCGCGGCGGCAACGACGATGTCGGCCTTGCGGACGTGCTCGGCGAGGTCGACGGTGCCGGTGTGGCACAGGGTGACGGTGGCGTTCTCGCTGCGGCGGGTCAGGAGCAGACCCAGCGGGCGGCCCACGGTGACACCACGGCCCACGACCACGACCTCGGCACCGTTGATGTTGACGTCGTGACGACGCAGCAGCTCGACGATGCCGAACGGGGTGCACGGGAGCGGGGCCTCGTTGCCGAGCACCAGCCAACCGAGGTTGGTGGGGTGCAGGCCGTCGGCGTCCTTGGCGGGGTCGATCAGACCCAGGACGCGGTTCTCGTCGCGACCGCGCGGGAGCGGCAGCTGGACGATGTAGCCGGTGCAGGCGGGGTTCTCGTTGAGACTGCGGACAGCGTCCTCGATCTCCTCCTGCGTGGCGGTCTCGGGCAGGTCGATGCGGATCGACTCGATGCCGACCTCCGCACAGTCCTTGTGCTTGCCGCCGACGTACCACCGCGAACCCGGGTCGTCGCCGACCAGGATCGTGCCGAGGCCGGGAACGATGCCCTGCTCCTTGAGCGCGGTGATGCGGCCGCGGAGCTCTTCCTTGATCGCGGCCGCCGTGGCGGTGCCGTCGAGCTTGCGTGCAGTCATGTGTCTGCCTCCGGTTCTCGGTGAGATCAGTGGAAGAAGTGGCGGGTGCCGGTGAAGTACATGGTGACGCCCGCGGCCTTGCAGGCCTCGATGGTCAGTGCGTCGCGCACCGAACCGCCGGGCTGCACGATCGCCTTGACGCCGGCGTTGATCAGGATCTGCGGGCCGTCCTCGAACGGGAAGAAGGCGTCGGAGGCAGCCACGGAACCGCGGGCGCGCTCAGCACCGTCCTCGGCGAGGGTGTTGGCGCGCTCGACGGCCAGCTTGCAGGAGTCGACGCGGTTGACCTGGCCCATGCCGATGCCGACCGAGCCGCCGTCCTTGGCGAGCAGGATGGCGTTGGACTTCGCGGCGCGCACGGCCTTCCACGCGAAGGCGAGGTCGGCGAGGGTGGCCTCGTCGGCCGCCTCACCGGTCGCGAGGGTCCAGTTGGCCGGGTCGTCGCCCTCGGCCTGGAAGCGGTCGGCCTCCTGGACGAGGAGACCGCCGGAGACCGGACGGGTCTCGAGCTCGGTCGCGTTCTCGGTGCCGCACACCAGGATGCGGATGTTCTTCTTGGCCTGGAGGATCTCCACGGCGCCGTCCTCGTAGCCCGGGGCGACGATGACCTCGGTGAAGACCTCGGCGACCTGCTTGGCCATCTCGACCGAGACGGGGCGGTTGGAGGCGATGACGCCACCGAACGCGGAGACCGGGTCGCAGGCGTGGGCCTGGGCGTGGGCGGTCGCGATGTCGTCGGCGGTGGCCACACCACAGGGGTTGGCGTGCTTGATGATCGCGACGGCCGGGCCGTCGAAGTCGTTCGCGGCGCGACGGGCGGCGTCGGTGTCGACGTAGTTGTTGTACGACATCTCCTTGCCGTGCAGCTGCTGCGCGCCGGCGAGGCCGGTGCCCGAACCGTCGGTGTAGATGGCGGCCTTCTGGTGCGGGTTCTCGCCGTAACGCAGGGTGTTCTGCTTGGTGAACGTCGAGCCGGTCCAGGCGGCGAAGCCGTCAGCGACGCCCTCGTCGTTGACCGAGGAGTCGACCAGGACGGAACCCATCCAGGTGGCGACGTCGGTGTCGTAGGAAGCAGTGTGGACGAACGCCTTGAGCGCCAGAGCCTTGCGCTCGGCGTAGGTGAAGCCACCGTTGCGGGCTGCGGCGAGCGCGGCAGCATAGTCGGCACCGTCGGTGACGATCGCGACGCTGGGGTGGTTCTTGGCGGCGGCGCGGACCATCGTCGGGCCGCCGATGTCGATCTTCTCGATGATCTCCTCGACCGTGCCGCCGGCGGCGACGGTCGCGGCGAACGGGTACAGGTTCACGACGACGAGGTCGAAGGGCTCGACACCGAGCTCGTCGAGCTGGTCGATGTGGTTCTGGATGCGGCGGTCAGCCAGCACACCGGCGTGGACGCGCGGGTGCAGGGTCTTGACGCGACCGTCGAGGCACTCGGGGAAGCCGGTCAGCTCCTCCACCTTGGTGACGGGCAGGCCGAGGCTCTCGATCAGGGCGGCGGAGCCACCGGTCGAGACGAGCTCGACGCCGGCCTCGTGCAGGCCCTTGACCAGTTCGTCGAGACCGGTCTTGTCGAAGACCGAGACGAGGGCCCGCTTGATCGGGACCTGCTTGTCGGCGCTGTAGTCGTGGGCGGTGGGAACGGAAGACACTGCTTCTCCTCGGGGTGGTTGTCACGTGGAGAGAGCACCCAGGCGGTCGATGCTCGTCAGTACCCCGTTCGGGGCCACTCCCCGGTGGTTGCCCACCTGCGCCAGTCGTGTGAAGAAAGTGTAACGCTCAGATGCCGAGGCGGACGCGACGACCGTCGACGCTCCAACCCTCGCGTGACATACGTCCCACGTTGTCGACGAGCATGACGCGCTCGGCGACCTTGATCCGCTCGTGCAGCGTCTCCACGGTGTCGTCGTCCTCGACCGGCACGACGCTCTGCGCGATGATCTGGCCGGTGTCGACGCCCGGGTCGACGACGAACAGCGTGCACCCGGTGACCTTGACGCCGTACGCGAGGGCGTCGGCGGGGCCCTTCGTCCCGGGGAACGACGGCGAGAGCGCCGGGTGGGTGTTGACGACGGCCTGCGGGAAGGCAGCCAGGAACTCAGCACTGACGAGCTTCATGAAGCCGGCCAGGACGACGAGGTCGGGCTCGAAGCCGGCAACGGCGCGGGTGAGGGCGCGGTCCCACGCGTCACGGGAGTCGTGGTCGCCCAGGCGCTTCACGAAGGTCGGGATGCCCTTGCGCTCGGCGCGGGCCAACCCCTCGATGTCGTGACGGTCGGCACCGACGGCGACGACCTGCGCGCCGTAGGCCGGGTCCTCGCAGGCATCCAGGATGGCCTGCAGATTGGTGCCCGAACCGGACACCAGAACGACGAGACGGGCAGGAGTGTGAGTCGGCTTGGGCACGACGTGAGTCTAGGGCTGACGTTCCTCGGGCTCGTCGGTGCCCGTCCGGACGTCTTCCTCAACGTCGGCCTCACCGTCGGCCTCTGCGTCCGGGGCGTCGTCCCGGTCTGGGCCCGACTCGGCGTCCTCGTGGACGACCATCCGGTGCTCGGCCGTGGCCTCGACGTCGTCCGGCACGTCGATCTCTGCCGCGACCTCGGTCTCAGGGTCGGGCTCAGGCTCGGGCTCCGCCGCAGGCTCGGGCTCCGGTTCCGGCTCGGCGGCGTCGGTCTCCGCGTCGGCGGCGTCCTCGTCGGCGAGCGGAGCGGTCACCACCGGCACCTTGTTGGTCTGCTCGACCAGCGCGTGCTCCTGGGCGAGTTCGTGACTGAGTTCCTCGGCGTCCGTGGGCTCGGCGTCCGTGGGCTCGACGTCCGTGGGCTCCGCGTCCGTGGGCTCCGCGTCCGTGGGCTCAGCGTCCGTGGGCTCAGCGTCCGTGGGCTCAGCGTCCGTGGGCTCCGCGGCGGCAGGCTCGTCCTCGACCGCAAGCTCGGCCTCGAGTTCGGGTTCAGCAGCAGGTTCGACGTCGCGCTCCGGCTCGGCGGCGCTCTCTGGCTCCGGCGTCTCATCGACCGGCGTCTCCTGCGCATCCTCCGCGCTCGGCTCCCCCACGACGCTCTCCGACGGATCCACCGGCACACCGCCACGGCGCACCCACCAGGTCCCGGCCAACGCCCCGAGCAGCGTCCCGAGGCAGAAGAGCGGCGCCGCAGCGACCAGCACCGTCGTGCCGCTCACGCCGACCTCGGCCATCCGGCCGGGTCCAGCAGCACCGTCAGCCATCGCCGTCAGCACGGCCAGGACGATCGAGGCCAGCAGACCAGCCCCGAGACCGGCGACCGCAGCGTGCGTCCAGCCCGTGATCCGCAACGTCACCTGACGTCGCACCATCAGCGCGGCAGCCAGCAGCACCGGCACCGCCAGGTGCACGGCCCACCAGCCGGGCGCAGGGCCGTCGTCGGGCAACGCACCCAGGATCGGCACCAGCGGCAGCGGACCGAGCACCACACCCGAGGGAGCGACCGCGGTCGCGGTGCCCACCTGAAAACCGGGGCCCAGCAGGAACGCGCTCGACCACAGCACCGCCTGCGGCAGCAGCACCACACAGGCCAGCACCAACATCGTCGTCTCCGAGGGGGACGTGCCCAGGCTGCGCACGATCTCGGCGGCGTCGGGGTAACCCACGACCATGGCCACCACGAACAGCAGCGCGCTCACCGCGAACCAGGCCCGCAACAGTTCCCACGCCCCGGCGAAGGCGTCCTGAGCAGCGACCGGGACCCGCTCGGCCCACCACCGGACACGCCCCGACCCGAGGAGCACACCGGCACCCGCCACCACCACTCCGAAGAGCAACGACCACCGGACCACGCCCGCGACCGATCCCTGCCACTGCGGCGACGAGACGGCGGACAACGCCAGGACGGCCACCGTGAGGTAGCCGGCAGTGAAGCCGCCGGTGGCGAGCAGGACGGTGAAGTCGCGTTCGCCGTCGCCACGCCGCGCTTCGTCGGGGCCGTGGTTCCAGACCGCCTCCCCCAGCCGCAGTGACGCCTGCCAGGAGAGCCAGGCGGCCATGAGGGTGATCCCGAGCGGGAGCAGCGTGATCGCCACACCGTTGACCTCGAGACCGGCACCGTGGCCCACGAGCCAGGCCCGGGTGCCCGCCGCGACACCCTCACGAGGTGCGCCGTGCCCACCGGCGTCGGAGAGGTACCAGCCGACCAGGCCGATCACGGCACACACCACGATCCCCAGCAGCGCCGCACCGGCACCGGCCAGCAGACCGAGCAGAGCAGTCGGACGATGCGGACGTTGGGCGGAGAATCCCTCCCCCCGCACCGCCGCAGGACGTGACGAAGAGCCCCCCGGAGCGGGGAGCTGTGGACGGGTCGACGTGGGGAAGGAGGCGCTCATGTCACACCCATCATCGCCCGACGCCACCCCGTCGCGGCGCGTGCCACGCCGCCGTCGTCACGACCCGGCCCGGCCCCGACTCCTGCTCCGAGGCGGGACACGAGGTGCGGCGCGCACCACCACCTCGTAGGGTGGGCACGTCATGAGCAGCCACCAGGACGACTTCGACGACCTCTACAAAGAGGTCCGGGACGACCTCCTCGTCGAGGCGTACGCCCTCACCGGCGACCTCGCGGTCTCCCGAGCAGCCGTCCGCGATGCGTGCGCCGTGGCCTGGCACCACTGGAACACCGTCCGCAAGGTCGAGGACCAGGTCGCCTGGCTGCGCCCCCAGGTGTGGAAGCGTGCCCGGGCCCGCCACTCCGTCCGGCCGTGGCACAAGGAGAAGAACCTCCCCGGCGACGTCGCCGACACCCTCGCGGTCCTCGACTCGCTGACGACGCCCCAGCGCAAGGCGTTGGTCCTGACCCACCTCTCCCCCGTGCCCGTCACCGAGGCGGCCCGCGAGATCGGCGTCACCGTCCCCGCCGCCGAGGAGCTCGTCGAGAAGGCCAGCACGACCTTCGCCGAGACCCGCGGCTGCAGCGTCGGGGAGATCCCCGCGCTGCTCGCAGAGCTGCGCACCACCGCCACCGGCCGATGGCCGCGATCCAGCATCGTGCGCCGCACCGGGACCACCCGCCGTCGGGCCCACACCGTCGCCGCCGTGCTCGGCACCGTCGCCCTGGTCGTCACCAGCGGCACGATCGTCACCCAGGGCGAGGCCCGCGAGGTGAACCTCGGCGCACAGGACTTCGAACGACGTCCCGCAGCCAGCGAGGACCCCGCGCTCCCGCTCCTGGAGGACTCGGTGCTCCTGGAGAAGGAGCAGCTCACCCGGATCTCGCCCAAGGTCACCTGGGCCGAGACCGCCACCCACCGCAACACCGACGACGCAGACCAGGGCATCGTCCTGCCGTGCCAGCAAGAACGGTTCGCCGACACCGCCGGCCAGGCCTGGGTGCGCACCTTCACCGGAACCCCCGTGCAGAAGAAGGGATCCGGGAGCAAGAAGTCCACGACTGCCACCACGAACGACCGCGTCGTCGAGATGGTGGAGATGTCGGTCGACGACAAGACCGCCGAGAGGACCTTCGCCACCGTCCACGGATGGATGGCTGCCTGCAAGGACCCCCGCACCCAGCTGTACGCGTTCCACCGCGTCGTCGGCGTCGGGGACAGCGCCGAGCTCTTCACCTTCCGTGACTACGGCGACGACCGCCGCACCGTCCGCGTCGGCGTCGCTCGCAGTGGCAGCACCGTCACCACCACCGTCTCCGACGTGCCCTCCGGCCAGGGGTCGGACGAGAAGGCAGCCCTGCTGCTCGCCGCCGCCGTCAACGCCGGCTGCGGCACGGAAGGCACCAGCACCTGTGCCGCGCCTCCCACGTTGAAGAGCAAGATCGTGCCGGCCGCCGGCGACGTCCCCGGCATGGTGAGCGAGTGGGACCTCCCGCCCGTCGACTCCGCGCCCGGCCCCTGGGTGGGTCTCACCCCGACGAAGGTCGAGGCCACCACGTCGGTGACCCGCTGCGACCGGATCGACTTCGCCGCGAACGGCGCGACCGGCGCACTCAGCCGTCAGTTCGTCCTCGTCGAGGTCAAGAAGCCCGGAGCGCTCGGCGTCACCGAGAGCGCCGCCACCGTTGCCTCCAGCGAGGCCGCGAAGAAGCTCATCACCAAGGTCGACGCGAAGGTCAACGGCTGTGCCGACGAGCTCGGCACCGAGGTCCGCTCCCTGGCCAACCTGCCCGTGAGCGGCGGCTCGATCAAGGCCTGGGACTTCGAGATCGCCACCGGCGACTCCGCCGCGGTGAAGTACCGCATGGCCGTCGTTCGCAACGGGCAGCACGTCGCCCAGATCACCTTCGTGGGTGTGCGCGACTTGGCCATGTCGCGCGACGACTTCATCGCGCTGGCCGCACGGGCCCAGGAGCGTCTCACCCGCCTGGACACCTCGGCCGCCACCACCGACTGACGTCGTCCCCGGGACGCGAGACCGGTCCCACCTGCTGCGCGTTGCCGTCGGGCTCGCGTTCACTTCGGCCACGGCGACCGTCCCTGCGCACGTGCCAACGACGACGTCCCCCGGACGCACGACAGCCCCCGACCGTGTGGTCGGGGGCTGTCGAGTCAGAACCGGGACGGGTCAGTGACCCGTGCTGAGGTTCAGAGGTTCTTCATGACCTCGCGCATGAGGGCGGCGGTCTCGGACGGCGTCTTGCCGACCTTGACGCCAACGGCCTCGAGGGCCTCCTTCTTGGCCTGCGCGGTGCCCGAGGAGCCGGAGACGATGGCGCCGGCGTGGCCCATGGTCTTGCCCTCGGGAGCGGTGAAGCCAGCGACGTAGCCGACGACCGGCTTGGTCACGTGCTCAGCGATGTAAGCGGCAGCGCGCTCCTCGGCGTCTCCACCGATCTCGCCGATCATGACGATCGCCTTGGTCTCCGGGTCGTTCTCGAAGGCCTCGAGGGCGTCGATGTGCGTGGTGCCGATGATCGGGTCACCACCGATGCCGATGGCGGTCGAGAAACCGAAGTCACGCAGCTCGTACATCATCTGGTAGGTCAGGGTGCCCGACTTCGACACGAGGCCGATCGGACCCTTGCCGGCGATGGTGTGCGGCGTGATGCCGGCCAGGGACTCCTCGGGCGAGATGATGCCCGGGCAGTTGGGGCCGATCATGCGCGTCTTCTTGCCCTGCAGGTACTGGAACACCTCGGCGGTGTCCTGGACCGGCACACCCTCGGTGATCACGACGAGCAGCGGGATCTCGGCGTCGATGGCCTCGATCGCGGCAGCCTTGGTGAAGGCCGGGGGAACGAAGGCGACGGACACGTTGGCGCCGGTCTCCTTCATGGCCTCTTCGACGGTGCCGAAGACCGGGAGGGTCTTGCCGTTGAGCTCGACCGTGGTGCCGGCCTTGCGGGCGTTGACGCCACCGACGATGTTCGAGTCGGCCTGGAGCATCAGGTCGGTGTGCTTGGAGCCCATGCCACCGGTGATGCCCTGGACGATGATCTTGGAGTCCTTGTTCAGGAAGATAGTCATTTCAAGTTCTCCTTGTCTCAGGCGTTCGCCAGCTCGGCGGCCTTGTCGGCCGCACCGTCCATGGTGTCCACCACGGTCACGAGCGGGTGGTTCAGCTCGGCCAGGATCGCGCGACCCTGCTCGACGTTGTTGCCGTCGAGACGGACCACGAGCGGCTTCGTCGCGTTGTCGCCGAGGATCTCGAGGGCACCCTTGATGCCGTTCGCGACCTCGTCACACGCGGTGATGCCACCGAAGACGTTGACGAACACGGACTTGACCTGCTCGTCGTTCAGGATGACGTCGAGACCGTTGGCCATGACCTGGGCGTTCGCGCCGCCACCGATGTCGAGGAAGTTGGCGGGCTTGACGCCGCCGTGGTTCTCGCCGGCGTAGGCAACGACGTCGAGGGTCGACATGACGAGACCAGCACCGTTACCGATGATGCCGACCTGGCCGTCGAGCTTGACGTAGTTGAGACCGAGGTCCTTGGCCTTCGCCTCGAGCGGGTCGGCCTCCTCGCGGATCTCGAAGTCAGCGTGGTGCGGGTGACGGAACTCCGAAGCGTTCTCGTCCAGGGACACCTTGCCGTCGAGAGCCTCGAGGCGGTCGCCGGCCAGACGGGCCAGCGGGTTGACCTCGACGAGGGTCGCGTCCTCGTCGACGTACACCTTCCACAGCTTCTGGACCATCTCGATGGCCTGGTCGCGGAGCTCGGCGGGGAACTTGGCCTCGTCGACGATCGCAGCGGCCTTCTCCGGGGTGACACCCTCAAGGGCGTCGATGCGGATCTGGCGCACGGCCTCGGGGTTGGTCTTCGCGACCTCTTCGATCTCGACACCACCCTCGACGGAAGCGATGCAGAGGTGGCCACGGTTGGCGCGGTCCAGCAGGAAGGAGAAGTAGTACTCCTCCACCGGCGGGGTCGCGGGGGTGACCAGGACGCGGTTGACCGTCAGTCCCTTGATCTCCATGCCGAGGATCGCCTTGGCGTACTCGTACGCGTCGTCAGCGGTCTTGGCGATCTTGACGCCACCGGCCTTGCCACGGCCGCCGGCCTTGACCTGGGCCTTGATGACGGTGACGCCACCCATCTCCTCAGCGGCAGCCTTGGCGTCCTCGGCGGTCTCCACGACCTTGCCGAGGGTGGTAGCCACTCCATGCTTGGCGAAGAGTTCCTTCGCCTGGTACTCCATCAGGTCCACGATCCACCCAATCCTCTAGGTACGCGAGCGCGCGGGCAGCCCCGAGCCATGAGTGACCCAGGGGGCGCGTTCCAACTCGGCGAGACTAAACCGTGATGGGACCGGACGGCGACCCCAGCACCCCCCCAAAGGGGTGCATGTGCCTGAGGTCACACGAGGTGTGGCCCGTGTGGCTCGCGTGACGTGCGTCAACAGATGGGGCGTTTGGGTGACATGCCGCACCCCTGTTCGGGAGGTTGATGCCGGGTGCTGCCGAAAACGTCCGTTCGCCTGCACCGAGTTGGGTAAAGGGCGGACAATTGGTCCACGACAGATACCGACCCCGCGTCGATCTCCGTTACAGTCGGCCGAGTTGCCGTACTGGCGACACAGCCCCACCCCCGAACCGACGAGGTGCACAACGCATGGGTAACCATCGAGCTGAACGCGGACTGCGCCGCACAGCCTCGGCCGGTCGCGCCTCCCGTCCGTCCACCGACACCCGGAACGCCATTCCGGGCGGAGCCCGCAGGGCTGCCGCCCCGGCGAGCCGGGTGAGCGACATTTCAGGGACCGACGCGGACACCACCAACATCCCCCCCTCCAGCGTCGAGACCGACGCCGGGACGACGTCCGGAGCCACGACCCCGGCAGCCACCAGCCCGGGTCGCCGCCGCGCCGCGGCAGTCTCCGCGCTGATCTCCGCCGAAGCCGCCGCACCGCTCAAGGACACCGTCTCCCCCACGCAGGGCCACGTCGAGCCAGGGCGCCGCCGCGCGTCCCGCACCGCGGCCCCTCGCACCCGCTCCACCACCGCCTCGCGCGTGTGGACCAAGCCGTCCGTCCCGGTGATCGCGGGCATCGCAGCACTCGCCCTCTCGGTGGGTGGCGCGATCATCACACCGCAGCTCTCCGGCCCCGAGACCGCGAAGGCCACTGCCACCGCGAGCGGAGCCACCTCCGACGTCGCCAAGGCTGCCGCCGAGGCACTGGCTGAGCGCGACGCCGTCATCTCCAGGGACAGCCGGCGTGACGCCGCTGCCGCCGAGGACGAGGCCGCACTGCTGGCCAAGGCCGAGGCGATCGCTGCCAAGCGCAGCAAGACCCTCGCCTCGATCAACGTCCGCGCCAACCAGCAGGCGGCCAAGATCGAGGCCAACCAGTGGCACATCCCGGTCGCCAACTACCGGATCTCGGCCACCTTCGGCCTCTCCAGCTACCTGTGGCGCAGCGTGCACACGGGCCTGGACTTCGCCGGCCCCCACGGCCAGGACCTGTTCGCCGTGGCCAACGGCACGATCACCGAGACCGCTCCAGCCGGGGCCTACGGCTACCGCACGATCCTCACCCTCGAGGACGGCACCGAGATCTGGTACTGCCACCAGAGCGCCTACAAGGTCTCCGTGGGCGACAAGGTCGTCGGCGGTCAGGTCATCGGCTCGCTGGGCACCACCGGCAACTCGACCGGCCCCCACCTGCACCTCGAGGTGCACCCGGGTGGCGGCGACGCCGTCGACCCGCGCAGCGTCCTGCAGGCGCACGGCGTCACTCCCTGATCGCACTGCGGGCCGACCAGACCCTGTCAGACCACGAGGCCCTCGTCCCTTCCGGGACGGGGGCCTCGCGTCGTCAGGGAAGAAAGGCACGAGCAGTCCCCGGAGCAGGGCCCACCGCGAACCGCCCGCATATATGATCTATCGAGATACGCGACTGGTTCGCGGTCTCCCCGGCCGTCCCACCGGCGACGTCCCTCCCCCGCCCCTCCCCCGGAGTAGGTCCATGCCTCTGCGCACCACGTCGCGTCGTGCCGGCGCTGCCCTGTCCCTCAGCGCCCTCGTCGTCGCTCTGGCCACCGCCTGCGGCTCGACCGAGTTCCAGGAGTACGACCCCCTCCCGACCGGCACCGCCCCCGCGGGCTCCGAGGTCGACGACGCACCCGTCGAGGACGAGGCACCCGTCGAGGACGAGGCACCCGTCGAGGACGAGGCACCCGAAGATCCCCAGGAGTCCGACGCTCCCGACGCCGCCCCCGTGGCGAGTGGGGGCGACGAGGCCACGCAGACCCCGGTCCCCGCGACCTCGTCCACCGTGGTCGCGATGCGCTTCCAGGCCCACCTCTACGACGGTGACGCCGCGGCCTGTGACCTGCTCACCCCCAAGGCTCGCAAGTCACTGGTCTCCTCCGCCGAGAGGACCGGGATGGTCAAGGCCGGTGGCACGTGCGAGGAGTACGTGGCCGGCGTGGGCGACTCCTTCCTCGACCCGCCCAGCATCCGCAGCTACGGCGTCGACGAGACCGACACCACTGCCAGCGTCCGCCTCTCCATCACCGACAGCCAGGGCACCGTCTCGCCGAGCCTGATGAAGCTCAAGAACGTCGACGGCGAGTGGCTGATCAGTGACTGGGGAGTCCACTGACTCCCCTCCGCTCCTCTCAGAGCTTCTCGAGCGGGGCATAGCGCAGCAGCAGCCGCTTCACGCCCTGGGATCCGAAGTCGACCGAGGCGACCGACTTCTCGGCCTGCCCCTCCACGCCGACGACGGTGCCCATGCCGAAGGAGTCGTGCAGGACCCGGTCGCCGGAGGACAGCGACGGGATCTCGCGGGTCTTCTTCGACTTGGTCGCAGCGTCGAGACGCATCGCGGCGGAGGAGAAGTTGCCGCGTCCGGCGTCCGTCAACGAACCGGTCGAACCGGCTCGGCCCTGCACAGCACTGCTGCCGCTCGACCCCCACCGGCTCGGCGCGGCCTCGGAGCGCTTCCACTCCACCAGGTCGACGGGGAACTCGTCGAGGAACCGCGACGGCGGGTTGTGCGACGGGGCTCCCCAGGCCGAGCGGACCGCAGCCCGGGACAGGTAGAGACGCTCGCGAGCACGTGTCACGCCGACGTAGGCCAGGCGACGCTCCTCCTCCAGTTCGGTCGAGTCGCCCAGGGAGCGCTGATGCGGGAAGACACCGTCCTCCAGACCCGTCAGGAAGACGACCGGGAACTCCAGACCCTTGGCGGTGTGCAGCGTCATCAGCGTGACCACGCCCTCGCCGTCGTCGGCGTCGGGGATCTGGTCGGAGTCGGCGACCAGCGCCACCCGCTCCAGGAAGTCCGTCAGGCCCGGCGTCACCGTGCCGGCCTCGACGTCGTCGGGGTCCGCCGAGGGGCCGGCCTGCGGGTCCTCGGCGAACTCGCGCGCCACGGCGACGAATTCGGCGAGGTTCTCCACCCGGGTGCCGTCCTGGGGGTCGTCGGAGGCCTCCAGCTCGGCGAGGTAGCCCGAGCGGTCCAGGACGGTCTCCAGGATGACGTCGGCTCGCTCGCCGGCCTCCACCATCTGGCGCAGCTCGACGACCATGTCGGTGAAGCCGCGGATCGCGTTGAGGGACCGCGTCGCGATGCCCTCCGCGCGGTGGGCCTGCAGCAGCGCCTCGAAGAACGTGATCCGCTCCCGCTCGGCGTGGAACGCGACGACCGCCTCGGCACGGTCACCGATGCCACGCTTGGGGACGTTGAGGATGCGGCGCAGCGAGACCTCGTCGGCCGGGTTGGCGAGCATCCGCAGGTAGGCCAGCGCGTCACGGACCTCCTTGCGCTCGTAGAAGCGCGTACCGCCCACCACCTTGTAGGGCTGGCCGGTGCGGATGAAGATCTCCTCGAAGACCCGCGACTGCGCGTTGGTCCGGTAGAAGACCGCGACGTCGCCCGGACGGGCGTCACCGGCGTCGACGAGCTTGTCGATGGTGTCGGAGACGAACCGGGCCTCGCCGTGCTCGTCGTCGGCGACCCAGCCGACGATCTTCTCGCCGTCGCCGGAGTCGGTCCACAGACGCTTGGGCTTGCGGCCCTTGTTGTTGCTGATGACCGCGTTGGCGGTGGCGAGGATCGTCTGGGTGGAGCGGTAGTTCTGCTCCAGCAGGATCGAGGAGGCGTCGGGGAAATCGTTCTCGAAGTCGAGGATGTTGCGGATGTTGGCACCGCGGAACGCATAGATCGACTGGTCGGCGTCACCGACGACCATCAGCTCGGCCGGGCCGATTCCGCCGCCCGCCGAGGCTCCGCCCACGAGGTCGCCCTCGGCGGTCAGCTTCGGGTCCGCGCAGAGCTCGTGGATCAGCGCGTACTGGGCATGGTTGGTGTCCTGGTACTCGTCGACCAGCACGTGACGGAACCGGCGACGGTAGAACTCACGCACGTCGGGGAACGCCCGGAACAGGCCGACGGTGGCCATGATCAGGTCGTCGAAGTCCATCGCGTTGGCTGCGCGCAGACGCGCCTGGTAGGCGCGGTACGCCTTGACGTAGGTCTCCTCGAACGCGTTGGTGGTCGACTTCGCGGCCTCGTCGACGTCGACCAGTTCGTTCTTGCGGTCGCTGATCCAGTTGAGCACCGCGTTGGGCTGGTACTTCTTCGGGTCGAGCTCGAGCTCCTTGAGCACCATCGTCATCAGACGCTTGGAGTCGGAGGAGTCGTAGATGGTGAACGACGACGTGAAGCCGAGCTTGTCGACCTCCTTGCGCAGGATCCGCACGCAGGCCGAGTGGAACGTCGAGACCCACATCAACCGGGCCCGACGGCCGACCAGTTCCTCGACGCGCTCGCGCATCTCGGCGGCAGCCTTGTTGGTGAAGGTGATCGCGAGGATCGAGCCCGGGTGGGCGCCACGCTGCGCGACCGTCCAGGCGATCCGGCGGGTCAGCACGCGGGTCTTGCCCGAGCCGGCGCCGGCGACCACGAGCAGCGGCTTGCCCGCGTGCACCACGGCCTCACGCTGGGGCTCGTTGAGGCCCTCCAGCAGTTCCTCCGGAGTGGCCGCACGGGTACGCACCGGAGCCTCGTGGCCAGCACTGTCGGACGGGGCCCACCCGGACGCCGCAGGGCGTTCGGGAGCGTCGTCCTTCGCGGCGGAGAGGTGTTCGAGTCCGGGGATCATGAAGGGGTTGCTCATCGGGATCAAGCCTACGGCCCGGCACCGACACTGCGGGTCCCGAGACGCGGCCGACGCCCCGACGACTCAGCCCCCGACGACTCTGCCCGGGAACGACGGACGGCGTCGCAGCCAGGCTGCGACGCCGTCCGGAGAAGAGGGGTGTGGTGAGGTGGGATCAGAAGGTGTGCGGGGAGCTCATGAAGACCGCGACGCCCATCGCGGCGACCGTGGCGAGCAGGATCACGCCGTAGAGACCGTTGGAGATCTTCGGCTTGCGCAGGTTGGCCATCACCAGTGCGGTGGCGACCAGGGCCAGGAGGAGCTTGATCCCGATCTTCATGTGGTTGACGTCGGCGTCGCCGGCCTCGAGGACACCGACGAGCGCGAGACCGGCGACCAGGGCCAGGCCGGAACCGTCGCGCATCAGCCAGGTGACCTTCTTCTCCGGCTCGCGGGCCTGGATGAGCAGACCACCGAGGAGGGCAGCGAAGCCGAGCAGGTGAACGAAGAGGAGAACGAGCCGCAGGATGTCCATGCGGCGGAATCTACCGGGCGACCCGATCAAGGTCCGCACCGCTCAGAGCAGGCGGCGGTCCGAGGCCCACTTGGTGAGTTCGTGACGCGAGGAGAGCTGGAGCTTGCGGAGCACCGCGCTCATGTGGGTCTCGACGGTCTTGACCGAGATGAACAGCTCCTTGGCGACCTCCTTGTAGGCGTAGCCGCGGGCGATCAGCCGCATCACCTCGCGTTCCCGTTCGGAGAGCCGGTCGAGGTCCTCGTCGACGGCCGCCACCGGCACCGACCCGGCGAAGGCGTCGAGCACGAACCCGGCCAGGCGCGGCGAGAAGACCGCGTCGCCCTCCGCGACCCGACCGATCGCGTCCACGAGCTCGGGACCGGTGATCGTCTTGGTGACGTAGCCGCGGGCGCCGCCACGGATGGTCCCGATGACGTCCTCGGCGGCGTCGGAGACACTGAGCGCGAGGAAGCGCGGGGCGTCGGGCAGGTGTGCGGTCCGGCGCATCACCTCCACGCCACCACCGCCGGGGAGATGCACGTCGAGCAGCACCACGTCGGGACGTGCTGCCGCGACCGCTGCGACCGCGGTGTCGACGTCCTCGGCCTCGGCGACCACCTCGACCCGACCCACGCCGGTCTGCCCGAGCTCGGCGCGCACTCCGGTGCGGAACATCGCGTGGTCGTCGACGACCAGGACCTTGACGGGGGCGTCCATCAGTTCTTCTCCTCGTGGGTGGGGCTGGTGACAGGGGCGAGCGGGACCACGATCCGCACCTCGGTGCCGTCCCCGGGCGTCGAGCGGACGCTGGCCCGTCCGCCGTGCCGTTCGATCCTGCCGATGATGCTGCCACTGACCCCCATCCGGTCGGCGGCCACACCCGCCGGGTCGAAACCGACACCGCGGTCGCGGACGAAGACCTCCACCTCGTGCGCACCGCACTCGGCGTAGACGTCGACCCGCTCCACCCCTGCGTGCTTGACGACGTTGGTGAGTGCCTCACCGACCGCCTGCACCACCGGACGGACCACCGTCGCGACGTCGCAGTCACCCACGGCGACGAGGTCGACGACGAGGCCGTGGTCGTCCTCGAACTTCGCCGCGAGGTCACGCAACGCTCCGGCGAGGGTGGCGTCGTCGAGGGAGTCGCCGGTGTAGAGCCAGGCCCGCAGGTCGCGTTCCTGACGGCGCGCCAACCGGGTCACCTGGGTCGGGTCGGAGGCGTTGCGCTGGATCAGCGCGAGGGTCTGCAGGACGGAGTCGTGCAGGTGTGCAGCCATGTCGGCACGCTCCTGGGTGCGGATGCGTTCGGCGCGTTCGGCACCCAGGTCGGAAGCCAGCCGCAGCAGCCAGGGCGCGGCGACCACGACGACACCGACGATGCCGAGCACAGTCGCGATCCACACCTCGCGCGCCATCGCCAGGCCCGAACTGCCGACCGCGAAGATCGAGACCGCGACCAGCACCAGCGCGGCACCCGCGGCGATCCGGGCCCATCCGGCGCGGGTGTCGGCACCGATGACGGCACGGACCGGGTCGATCCGACCGTCGACGTCGAACCAGCGCTGCTTCTGCGCCTCGTCAGCCTGACGCCACAACAACGCCACGCCCAGCCCGGCCACCAGCAACGGCACCAGGACCGAGAACGACCCGAGCATCACCTGCAACGCCAGGATCAGACCGATGCCCGCCACCACCAGCGACCCGACGGGACCGACGTCGCCGAGCAGGCGCTGCGCCATCGGACGACGTCCCTGACGGGACGCCCCCTCCAGTCCGGGCGTGGACCGCTCGAACGAGGCGTCGGAGGGGACCAACATCCAGAGCGCGCCGTAGAGGACCAGACCGGCTCCGTTGAACAGCATCGCGACGACGAACCCGATGCGGGCCCACTGCACCGGCACGCCCAGGTGCGCCGCGAGACCGGAGGCGACACCCCCGAGCCACGTCTCGGCACTCGCGCGGGTCATCCGACGAGCGCCGAGCGGTGGGTGCAGTTCCTGGGTGGTCACGGACCCATCGTCGCAGCCGCCCGCGACGGGATCCATGAGGGGCGACCCCGGTCGCACCCTGAACCGACCCCCGGGTGCACGGGCTGGCTCCCCGGCACGGACCGGGGTCGGACCGGGGTCGGACCGGGGTCGTCCCCGATACCGCTGGCCGCGTCGACGGCGCAGGCTTGAGCCATGGACACGAACATCCCTCCCGCTGCCGGACACACCGGCCAGCACCCCGGCGAGGCCGGCCCCCGCGTCACGTGGGACGACGTCAAGGACGTCCGTCGCTTGCGACGTTCCCGCGACGACCGCACCGTGGCCGGCGTGGCCGGTGGTCTGGCCCGTCACCTCGACGTCGACCCGCTGCTGCTGCGGATCGGTTTCGTCGTCCTGACGATCTTCGGTGGCGCCGGGATCGTGCTGTACCTCGGTCTCTGGCTGGTGGTCCCCGAAGAGAGCACCGACCGTGCGACCGTGGCGCTCGACGCCCGCCGCCGCGACAGGGCGCTGGTCGTCGTGGTCGTCCTGGCGGCCCTGGCACTCGTCGGCGGCTGGGGCATCTCCGGCACCCCCTGGCCGTGGATCCTGGCGCTGTTCGCCGCCGGAGGGTTCCTGTTCGGCAAGATGCGCGACTCCTCCCGACCGGACGCTGATGCGAAGGTGGCCCAGTTCCGCCAGCCGGACGAGTTCCGCCAGCCGGATGCGTTCCGCCAGCCGGACGAGTTCGCCCGACCGAGCGAGTTCGGTCAGGCGGCCGAACCGCAGGCGACACCGGACGTGACCGTCCCGCTCACCACCTACGGTCCCGTTCCTTCCGCTGGTGCCCCACAGCCCGCTCCACAGCCCGCCCCACAGCCCGCCCCACAGCCCGCACCGTACGGCGCGCCGTACGCCGGAGTCGTGCCCCCGGCCCGAGCCCCTCGTCCTCTGCGGCAGTCTCGCCGTGACGACCCGCGTCGTCGTGGCCCGGTGCTCTTCTGGATCGTCCTGGCGCTCGCGGCCCTCGGGGTGGGGTTCCTGGGTTGCGTGCAGCTCTCCGGCGTCGACGTCCCCGCTTCCGCCTACCCGGCGTTGGTGACCGCCCTGGCCGCTGCGGGTCTGCTGCTGGGGTCGTTCTGGGGACGCGCCGGGGGCCTGATCGCCCTCGGTGTCGTCGCCGGCGTGACCACCGCGTCGATGAGCTCCGTCGAGCAGTACCCGCGCACTGACGTCCACCTCGTCCCGGCCACGTCCGGCGACGTCCTGGACTCGTACGACTTCAAGGCCGGCACCTTCGTCCTGGACCTCAGCGCGGTCCGCAACCCCTCCGCACTGGTGGGCCGGGAGATCGCGGTGGCCGGGGGCGTCGGCGAGATCGAGATCGTGGTCCCCGGCGGAGTCGGGGTGGACGTGGTCACCAACGTCGGCGTCGGCGAGGCACGGGTGTTCGGCAACACCGGCGCCGGGCTCGGCGTCGCCCGGACGGACGCCTCCTACCTGACCGACGACCACGAGGGCTCCGAGGTCTTCTGGCTCACGGTCGACCTGGGAGTGGGCGAGGTGATCGTCCGCGAGGCGGATGCCCCCGCCCCCGCCTCCGTCCCTGCCACGGCCCCCACCCCTGACGCACTCGAGGAGAACTGACGATGAACGCACCCGACCACCAGCACCACCAGGATCCCCAGCACACGGTGTTCCTCGACGACGTCCTGAGCGACGTCGACGAACCGGTCGCCCTGCAGGAATCCACCGGGGGTCTCCACCCACTGCACGTCAACCACCTCGTGTGGGGTCTGGTGCTGGCCGGCCTCCTGGTGGTGTGGGGTCTGGCCACGACCGAGGTGCTCCCCACCGACGACCTGCGCTGGCTGCTGCCAGTTCCGTGGCTCGTGGCGGGTGGCGCGGGTCTGGTGGCGGCCGTGCTGGGGTCACGACGACGCACTCACCCCTGAGCCCACCTCGCGCTCTCGCACCGCCCACCCCGCTCACTCGCTCGCTGCCGCAATTGTCGGATTGATGCCGCGCCGCCGGCGTGTCACCGCATCAATCCGACAATTGCGCGGGCAGCACAGCGCAGGCACCGACCGGCGAGCGCCGGATGCACCCCTTCCCAAGAGCCCTCGACCTCGCTAGGTTGCAACTCGTTGCACAGCCCGATTGGCCGTGCACCCGCGCGCAGCATCCTTCGCTGCGTCCAGCACCCAGCGATCCGGATCGAGGTCACCGTGAAGCTCTCCACCTTCCTGCAGTACGCCGGCAACCCCCGCGAGGCAGCCGACACCGTCGTCTCCTACGAGCAGGCCGGTCTCGACGCCGTCTTCGTGGCCGAGGCGTACGGCTTCGACTCCCCCACACTGATGGGCTACCTCGCGGCGAAGACCGAACGGATCGAGATCGGCTCGGCGATCCTCAACATCTACTCCCGCACCCCCGGCGCCCTGCTGCAGACCGCCGCCGGTCTCGACAACGTCTCCGGCGGACGCGCGATCCTCGGCCTCGGCGCGTCGGGTCCTCAGGTGATCGAGGGCTTCCACGGCGTTCCCTACCGCAAGCCGCTGGCCCGTACCGGCGAGATCGTCGACCTGGTGCGTCGTGGCCTCAAGCGTGAACCCCTCACCAACGAGGGCGAGTTCCACCTGCCACTGGACAAGGAACACGGCGCCGTCACCGGGCTGGGCAAGGCACTGAAGCTCCTGACCCGTCCCGAACGCGACTCCATCCCGATCTACATCGCCGCGCTGGGCGAGAAGTCGGTCGAACAGACCGCCGAGATCGCCGACGGCTGGATCCCGCACCTCTACCACCCCGAGAAGGCACACCTGGTGTGGGGCAAGTCCCTGGAAGCAGGCAAGACCAAGCGCCAGGAGGGTCTGGGCCCGCTGGAGGTCCTGGCCGGTGGCGTGGTCGCGATCGGCGAGGGCGAGGAGGTCAAGAAGGCCCTCGACCTGGTCCGCCCGATGTTCGCGCTCTACGTCGGCGGCATGGGCGCACGCGGCAAGAACTTCTACAACGACGTCGCGGTGGCCTACGGCTACGAGGACGCCGCCAAGGAGATCCAGGACCTCTACCTCGACGGCAAGAAGGACGAGGCCGCGGCCGCCGTGCCGCAGGAATGGCTGGAGGCAGCCAACTTCGTCGGGCCCGAGGGCTACGTGAAGGAGCGGATCGCTGCGTTCCGCGAGTCCGGCGTCACCAACCTCAACATCACCCCGGCCGGCCCGGACCCGGTCGCCACGATCGCACGGATGAAGGAACTCATCGCCTGACCCTGGACCCCACCCTGTCGCCAGGACCGATGGCGAGGCCCCGCGAGCACCAGTTCGCGGGGCCTCGCCGCGTCCACGAGAGCCCCCGAATGTGACACCTGCCCCCCGGAACTGATGAGTAGCGTCTGATATCGGAACGAGACCGCTCAGGGGTTCACGGAAATCAACGACGTCACGAGAGTGGGTGCCAGGTCCACGAGAGGGAGAAAATGACCGACGTACTGACCGAACGCGCACGCATCCTCGCCAAGCTCGAGGGCCGCAGTCTCGTCGATGCCCTCGCCGACACCGCTCGACGCTGGCCCGAGCAGCCGGCCTACTCCGACCGCCACCACGTTCCCACAGAGCCCGTCGAGGGCCGGCCTGCCGGGTGGCGCACCCTTGCCTGGGCCGAGACCCGGGAACGCGCCCTTGACGTGGCTGCAGGGCTCGTCGCCCTCGGCGTCGCCCCCGGAGACCCGGTCGCGATCATGGCCACCAACCGGATCGAACACGTCCTGGCCGACATCGGGGCCGTGCATGCCGGCGCCGTCCCGATGTCGATCTACAACACCCTGTCGCCCGAACAGGTCTCCTACGTCGCCGAGCACTCCGGCACGACGCTGGCGGTGCTCGAGAACGCCGATCACCTCGCCCGCTGGGCCCACGTGCTCGCCGACCGCCCCGACACGATCGTCGTCGTGATCGAGGAGGACGACCTCCCCGACGGCGACACCTTCCTGACCTGGGGCGAACTCGCCGCTGCCGGGGCCGCCCATCGTCGCGACGACGCGTCGTACCTCGACGACGCCCTCACGACGGTCACCGCCGACTCCACCGCCACGATCCTGTACACCTCCGGCACCACCGGTAACCCCAAGGGTGTCGCCCTGACCCACACGAACGTGCTCTACGAGGCGTACTCGACGATGGAGGCGGCCGGCCTCGTCGGGGCCCAGCAGGTCCAGGTCTCCTACCTGCCGCTGGCCCACATCGCCGAACGTGTGCTGGGCGTCTACGGTCCCACCCTGCTGGGCAACCACCAGTACTGCATCGGCGACCCCGCCCAGCTCCTCGCCACGCTCGGCGAGGTGCACCCCACGGCGTTCTTCGGCGTCCCTCGGGTGTGGGAGAAGATCCAGACCGGGATCCGCGCGAAGCTCGCGGCTGACCCCGACCCCGAGAACGTCGCGATGGTGCAGGGCGCCATGGCGGCGGGGCTGGCATGGGTGCAGGCGCAGGAGACCGGAGGCGTGATGACGCCGGAGATCCAGAGCGCCTACGAGCAGGCCGACGCCGCGATCCTCGGGTTCCTCAAGGCTCTGCTGGGTCTGGACCGCGCCGTGTGGTGTGCCTCGGCCTCGGCACCGATGCCGTTGGAGACCGCCAAGTTCATGGCCGGTCTGGGGCTCAAGGTCTACGACGTCTACGGCATGACCGAGACGTGCGGGGCCGTGACCGTCAACGGTCCAGGGGCGTTCCGGCTCGGTTCGGTCGGACGCCCGACGCCGGGCATGGAGGTGAAGCTCGGCGACCATGGCGAGGTCCTGGTCCGGGGACCGGTCAACACCCCCGGTTACCACCGCAACCCCGAGGCGACGGCGACGCTCTACGACGCTGACGGCTGGGTGCACACCGGCGACATCGGGACCCTCGACGCCGATGGCTTCTTCTCGATCATCGATCGCAAGAAGGAACTCATCATCACCTCCCACGGCAAGAACGTCGCCCCGTCCAACGTCGAGAACCTCCTCAAGGAGTCGCCGCTGGTGGGGCACGCCTTGGTGTACGGCGACTCCCGCCCGTTCCTGGTCGCGGTGCTGACGTTGGACGGTGAGGTCGCCCCGGTCGTGGCCGAGCGGATGGGGTTGGCCTTCACCGACCTCGCCGACCTCGCCACCCGCCCGGAGATCATCACGATGGTCCGCGCGGCCGTGGACGCCGCGAACGCCCGACTCTCCCGGCCCGAACAGGTCAAGGCGTTCGAGCTGCTCGGGACCGAGTGGACGGCCGAGTCGGAGGAGCTGACCCCGTCGTTGAAGTTGAAGCGACGCGTCGTGCACTCCAAGTACGCCGAGGCGATCGATCGTCTCTATGTGCAGGCCGAGGCCTCAGGGAACCTCTGACCCCGCTCAACGATCCGGCTCAGTACAGGCCGAGCTCGGCACAGTGGTCCATGACGTCACCGGCACAGATCTGCTCGATGCTCCACGTCCGGTCACGCACGACGGTGTTCGCCACCGTCGTCCGCGTGACCGGGCCGGGGGTGAGGATGACTGAGGCGACTCCCCGGTGGTCGACGACGTCGAGGTCGGGATTGTCGCGGGGGTCGTCGCCGGCCAGCAGGTCGACGGCGAGAGCGGCCGCCTGTTCGGCCATCTCGGTGGGGTGCGTGTGCACTGTCATGCCCTGCTTTCCTGCCACGACGCGGCGCACGGCACTGAGGTCGGCGTCGCGCCCGGTGACGTAGGGCCAGGCGTCGCCCGTGACCCCGAGGTCGCTGAGCGCAGAGACCACCCCAGCGGCCTGGCCGTCGTCGCCCCCGATGACGGCGTCGACCTTGCCCACGGCGGACGCGTTCGCCCGCACGAAGGCGGTGGCCTCCGTCCCCGCCCGGGTGGTGGGGGTGAGGGTGGCACGGACGGTGGCTCCGCGGGAGGTGAGCACGTCGTTGACCGCTGCCGCCTGCGCCTCCGCGTCCGGGTCGTCGGCGGGGCCCCTCAGCACCAGGACCGACGCCGATGCCCCGGAGGGCTTCTTCGCTGCCACCGCGTCGAGTGCAGTCTCTGCAGCCAGCGTGCCGGCCACGGCAGCATCGACGGAGACGAAGTGGGCCGCACCCTCGACGAACCTGTCGTAGGCGATGACGGAGACGTCCGGGTGCTCGGTGACGAGAGTGGCTGCAGCCGCGGCGTCGACGGCGTTGAGGACGACCACCTTCGCGCCGGCGTCGACGAGTTCGGAGAACTGCTCGGCCTGACGCTCGGCGCTCCCTTCGGCGTTGCGGGTCTGGTAGACGCAGCCGATGCAGAGCTCCTCCAGCTCGGCGCGGAAGGCTGGTTCGTCGAGTTCGCTCCAGCGCTGGCCCTCGTCGGAGGCGAGCAGGAACCCGACGTACGCAGGGTCGTCACCGGAGCAACCGCTGGCCCCTGCTGCTGCGAACATCGCGGTCAGGGCCAGTGCGGTCCGTGTGCCGAGCAGGTGCATGGCTCACGATCCTGTCAGATTCCCGGGCCCCGGGACCGCGACGGCGGCGGACGTTCCCGGAACGTGACCCGTCCACGCGGCCCGTCCCCCATGTGAGGGAGATTGCCCCGTGCTCGGCGGGGTACGGAGGCGTGCGCCACCGTTCCTCCGCGCACCGCCGGCGTCCCCGGACCGCCGGTCGGGACGCGAGCGCTGGCGCTCATGCTCACCTCTAGCGTTCGGGCAGCGCCCGGGACCGCGGGTGGCTCGAAGACCTCGGGGGAACAACGTGAGCAACAGGAACGACCCACCCATCGGACTGCCCCTCGAGCCTCCGCCGCCCGCGCCTCCGGGCCACCTCCCCTTCGGGACGCCCGGCACCGCCGGTGCTCCTCCCACCCCACCCAACGGCTTCACCTCCCTGGCATCGATCCCCCGACAGGCCGACGGACGGGGTGGCGAGCTCGCGTCGTCCTCGCCCCGGGCCGCCCAGCCCACGGACCCCTTCGCCGACGAACCGCAGGTACCCCCAACCGCTTCCCCGCGCCCGCACGGTGAGGTGTCGCTCAGCGATCTCCTCGACGCAGAACCCGCGACCCGGCCCGTGAGCGCGGATCCGTCCGTGTCGGTCTCCATCGGGGCAACGGCGACGCCCCGGTCGACGTTCCTCGTCCTGCTCGCACCGCTACTGTCGGCGCTCGCGGTGGGTGTTCACTACGCGCTGACGCAGAGCACGCTCGACTGGTGGTGGGGCGACCTCGCCGTGGGCGCCGTCCTCCTGGCGTTGGGCGTCGCGGGGGCCGTCAGCGTGCGCCGACAGGTGGCAGGGATCTACCTGGCCACCGCTCTCGTGCTGCCCTTCGCCCTGGGGGCAGTGGGGCATCTCGCGGTGCACCAGCAGCTCACCTCGCCTTCCGACGCCGTCCCCGGGACGTCGTCCCGCGCTGCCGTCTCGAGCACCGACCTGCCGCTCACTGCGATCGCCGCAGCAACCGCCGTCGCCACGCCGATGGGTGGAACCGCGACCGTCCAGGGCTACGAGGTGAAGATGGTCATGGGCCTGTGCGGGGTGCCGTGGATCGAGATCGAGCCGCGTGGGTCCGAGGCCTCGGCCACGCGCACCCCGGCCGCTGCAGGGACGGAGTTCTGCCAGCTCACGTCGTCGTGGACCAACGCGACCTCGGAGCCCCTCGACACCCGCCCCCTCGACTCGCTGCGTCGGGTCCACACCGCAGCAGGGCTCACCCACACCGCCACCAGCGACGACGAAGCCCTCTCCGTCGCGAGCAACCGCTCGCTGCACGACGGCACGGTGAACGCGGGCGAGACGGTGACCCACCGCACCGTCGTCTCCGTGCCGCTCGGCAGCAGGGTCGGGTGGGCGCTCGCGGCCGGCGCCGAGCAGGGGGACGCCGTCGTCGCCTTCGCCCTGAGCTGACCCGCCGCGGCTCCCCGCGCGCCGACGAACCCCCGCCGGGCGGTGCTCATCCTGCTTGGGTGAGATGCCCGACGACGGGCTCGCAGGCCGTCCACGACGGGTCCGGACGGGGCTACGTTCCGAGGCATGGATACCTCGGTGCGGCTGTCGTGGAAGTGGCTCGTCGGGCAGGGAGCGCTCGTCCTGCTGCTCGGCATCGCCGCGATCTTCTTCCCCGCCGGCACCGCAGTGGCGTTCGCGTTCCTGTGGGGAGCCTGGGCACTGCTGGACTCGGCCGCCTCGTTCACGGCGGCGTTCTCCCGTGGCGCCCCGGCCTGGGCCCGCGTCCTCGGGATCGTGATCGGCGTCGTCGCCCTGCTGGCCGCCGTCTTCGCGATCCTGCGGCCGTTCTACACCCTGGGCATCCTCACCTGGCTGCTCGGCATCTGGCTGTTGGCCCGCGGTGTCGTCGAGCTGGTCTCGGTGCTCCGCCCCAACCCGTGGCAGGCCCGCCTCATGCTGGCCGCCTCCGCCGTGCTCGACATCGTGCTCGGCATCCTGTTCTTCCTCAACCCCGGCCGCGGTGTCGTCTCGCTGATCATCGTCTTCGGAGTCCTGGCGATGATCTGGGGCATCACCACCCTGATCGCCGGACTCGTGCTCCGCAGCCACGGCAACCGCCCCGAGGCCGTCGACCTGACTGCCGACGGCTCCGGGTGGGGCGCCGCCATGGCACGGTCGTCGGGGGCCCCTGCCACACGTGCCACGACGCCCGGCCGCCACACTGCTCCGGTCCCCACCGACGCCCCGTCACCCACCCCGTCGCCTGTCGCGTCCGAAGTGGCTCCCGGACTGGACCCCGGGGTCTCCCCTGAGGCAACGACCGACCTCCCCGACGACCTCCCCGAGCCGCCGGCCCGTCCGGCCACCTCCTGACCGGCATGCCGCTGAGCACCGGGTGAGGGCGACAGCGCAAGCGACAGGACGACGGTGAGCGCCGCTGGGCCGGAACGTTCCGGCGAACGACGACACCCCGACCCCAGGGGCAGGGTCCGACTGCTCCCGGGACTGAACCGCTCCAACGCGGCTCGCGAACTGCTCGCCGGGCTCACGTTGGTGGCGATCTCGGTTCCGCTCAACATCGGCTACGCCCAGATCGCCGGACTTCCACCGTCGTCGGGTCTGTACGCCCTGATCGTCCCGTCCCTGCTGTTCGCCCTGTTGGCCTCGACCCGACAGGTGGTGGTGGCCCCCGACGCCGCCGCTGCCGCGATGGTCGGCGCCTCCTTGGTGGGGACCGGCGCCGCGGCCGGCACCGACGACCTCGCCGTCCTCGCTGCCGCGCAGGCAGTGTTGGGCGGTCTGCTGTTCCTGGTCTGCGCCAAGCTCAAGTTGGGTTTCGTGGGCCGGTACCTGTCGCGGCCGGTTCTGGTGGGGTTCATCGCAGGCCTCGCCGCGCAGGTGATGCTGGGGCAGGTGGCCAAGATGCTGGGCCTCAAGCTCGAACGGGAGGGGTTCTTCCCCCAGGTGGGCGAGCTCGTCTCCTCCCTCGAGGGCACCCACCTGACGTCCGTGCTGCTCTCGCTGGGTTGTCTCGCCGTCCTTCTCGGCGGACGACGATGGCGACGACGCTTCCCGTGGGCGCTGGTGGTGATGGTGGGCACCACCGTCCTGACCGCTGCGCTGGGACTCGCCGATCACGGCGTCTCGGTGCTGGGCGAGGTGCCGTCCGGGCTCCCGTCGTTCGCGTTCCCCGCCGTGGGTTGGTCGGCCTGGGTGGCGCTGTTCCCGGCCGCTTGCGCCCTCACCGCCGTGACCATGGCCGAGGGTCTCCTCGTCTCCCGCAGCTACGCCCTGACTCACCACCACCCGGTGAACCTCGACCGGGACCTTGCCGCCTTCGGCGCCGCGAACATCGGCTCCGGCCTCAGCGGCGGGTTCACGATCGGCTCCTCGACGTCCCGCACCGCAGCGATGGACGAGGCCGGTGCCCGGACCCAGCTTCCTCTGGTGGTGCTGGCGGTGGTCTCGGTGCTGCTGCTGGCCTTCGGCACCGGCCTGCTCGCACTGGTCCCCTCCCCCGCGATCGGTGCGACGGTCGCTGTCGCCGTCCTCGAGCTCCTGGGGATCGGCACCTTGGCTGATCTGGCCCGGCGGTCCCCCGACGAGTGCACCGTCGCGGTGGTGTGCCTGCTGGGAGTGCTCGTGCTGGGGCCGGTCGCCGGGCTGTCGGTGGCGTTCTTCCTGGCCCTGCTCAACTTGGTGCGCCGCTCGTCGAGCAGTCCCGGGGTCGTCCTGGTGGATCCCCGCACCGACGGCCATCCCACTGAGTCCGGCTCTGACTCCGGCCACGGCTCCACCTCCACCTCCGGCACCGGTGGCTCTGCGGGCAGCGACGTGGTCGACGGCAGTGTGGTGCTGCGGATCGGTGGCAGCATCCACTTCGCCAACGCCGACGCCCTCGACGAACAGGTGCGTGCTGTGGCAGCCCGCGAGGACGTGACCCGGATCCTGCTCGATCTCAGCGTCACCTCCGACGTCGACGTCACCGGAGCCGAGCGGCTCTCCGCGTGCGTCGCGGCAGTCACCCGAGGCGGTGTTCGAGTGGAACTGACCCGGATCGGCGACCCGCTGTCACGGCGACTGACCCGTCTCGGACTCTTCGACGACCTCGTGCGGCACCCCACCAACCGAGCCGCACTGGCTCCTGACTCTCTCGCTCCTGGCCCTCTGACTCCGGACGACGAAACCGACCCCGACCGGTGAGGTCGGAGTCGGTTCGCCGCTGACCCGCTCAGGCACGAGTCAGAGTCAGGTCCTTCAGCCGCAGTCGAGGCCGGAGAGCGCCGAGGCGCGGGCGTCCTGGAGACGTTGCACCTCGTCGACCAGCGTCTGGCCCGCTTCGGGGACGGTGGCGTCGTCGGGGACGTCGTCCAGGGCGTCGGTGAAGTCGTCCCACGCGTCGTCGACCTTCTTCCACGCGTCCTCGTTGGTCTTCTCCAAGGAGTCCTCGAGACGGTCGACGCCCTTCTCGATCGCTTCCTTGGCGGTGCGCCACTCGTCGACGGTGGAGGTCGAGGAGAGGTTCGCTCGGGCGGACTCGATCGTGGAGCGCAGGGTCTCGGCGTCGCCGCACGCCTCGGCCTTGTTCTCCGCCGACTTCTCGTCGTCCGAGCCGCAGGCGCTCAAGCCGAACGCCAGGGTGAGCACGGCCATCGCACCCACGGCACGGTGGACCGCGCGGGGCCGTGGATCGGGACGGGACGTGTCGTGAACGGTGTGCTGCATCACTACCTCCAGTGGTGGGACGGGTCAGTCGACCGGGACCGGGGCGGGCAACTGCCACGTCCCGTCGGCGATCTCGGGGCGGGGACGGTAGAGCCGGACCAGGTAGTTCCAGCCCTCCGGTGTGGGGAGGACGTTGGGGACGTCGTCGGGGAAGTCACCGAACCGGACGGTGACGCCGCCGTCGGCGTCCTTCACCGCGGTGATGTCGTTGACGCTGTAGGCGTTGCGGTCGTTGGGGACGAAGAAACCGGCTGAGTCGTACATCGAGATCGACCAGAAGCCGTCGACCGGGACGTCGGCCAGACGCAGCTCGTAGCCTCCCTCCCCCGGCCCGAGGACACCGACGTACTGGGCCTCCGAGGACGGCAGTCCTCCCCATCCGGCGGCGGAGCCGAGCAGGTGTCGCACCGGCTGGACCTCCTCGCGTCTGCCGAACATGTGGTCGAAGCCGCTGAGGCCGTTGGCGAGTTCGAGCAGGTGGCTGCGGGTGGCGTCGAAGCTGGTGGCGTCGTACTCGGGGCCGACGAACGGTTCGGCGGAGGCGGCCGTGATCACGCAGGCGTCCTGGATCCGGTGCACCTCGTCGAGGTCGGCGGCGTCGGCGGGGTCAGCCAGGACGCGGACCGCGAGACAGACCCACCGGGAGCCGTGGCGTTCCTCGTCGAGGGTGTGGGTACCGGCCTCGTGCAGGACCTCGGTGACGAAGTGGTTCTCGTCGACCACCATCACCGAGACGTACCGCTGGCCGACCTCGGGCACGGTGAGAGTGGCTCCGCCACGCAGGTCGACGACGCCGAAGCTGTAGAGGGTGTCCCGGTTGAGCCGGACCACCAGTTGGTTGTCGACGGGGCTGGGGGTGCGCACGTGGTTGAAGGCGTTGACCCCGCCGGCCTCGCGCTGCAGGTCCTCGAACATCCGCGCCGTCTCCGCGACGACGAAGTTGTCGACGTTGACCTTCACTGCCATGGAACCCCCTGGGATCGTGTGCTGAGCGCCGGGACCGGCCTGCTCCGACGCTAGGTCCGGTGCCCCTCACGGGGCTGCCGGTCACTGGCCACGACGATCGCTTTCACCCCCACGGCATGAGCCCCTCGTGCGGACCACGACGCAGGTGGTGGAGGGGCTCAGGTCGCGTCGGCCAGACGGACCGCTTCACGACGCGTGGCCACGTTGAACTTGCGGTAGATGGAGCGCTGGTGGGTCTTCACGGTGTTGACCGAGACGTGCAGCGCTGCGGCGATCTCGGCATTGGTGAGGGTGCCGCGCATGTACTCCAGGATCTCGCGTTCGCGCGAGGAGAGTCCGCCCACCGGCGAGGAGGCGTCCACGCTGGTGTTGCCCGCCAGGCAGTGCGCCACGTACTCGGGGTGAGCGGTGCCGCGGGCCGCGTGGGCTGCGAGCAGCGGCCTGAGCCCGGGCTGGGTGAGGTCGAAGGCCCGGCCGAGTCTGGCCGGAGCTCCCAGGTCGAGGGCGCGTTCCAGCAGCCGGTGGGCCGATTCAGTCTCGCCGCGGCGGCGCTGCACGAGCGCGTTCACGACCAGGGCACCGGTCTGGACGTAGAGCGGCTGCCGCTCCAGCGGGGAGAGCCTGCGCAGCGCGTCGACGGTGTCCCCGAGTTGGCCCATGCGGTGCAGCATCACCGCGGACTCCAGCGCGATCACCGGCACGTTGGCGCGGTCGGCTGCCTGCCGCAGCAGTGGCACCACCTGGGAGGCTCCAGCTCCCTGCGCGACCAGGATCTTGGCTCGTGCGACGAGCGCGTAGTGGGCCCACGGGACGCCGTGTGCGTCGGCGTCGGGGATGTCGCGGCGGGCTTGGTCGGCCCGACGGATCCGTCGCGGGTCACCGATGGAGCAGGCCACCCAGACCTGGAGCACCCGGGCGAGGGGGGCGTAGGCGACCCGGCCGTGGTCGGCGATGACAGCGCCGAACTTCTGTTCCGCGATGGTCAGGTCGCCGCGCCAGAACCCGATCCACCCTTCGGTGAAGTCGGTGAGGCCGCCGTCGTAGACCTCCCAGATGTCCGCGCCGGCCACCTTGCGTCCGCCCAAGGTCCGGAGTTCCTCCTCCGCCGCCTCGAAGTCGCCCAGGAAAGCGGCCGCGAACCCGGCGTTGGCGCGGGCCCGGCGTTCCAGGACCGACGCATGAGCCTCAGAGGCGAGACGGGCCGAGGTCCGGAGCAGGTCCAGGGCCCGCAGCGGTGCCCGGCGCAAACGCAGTTCGGCCCACCCGAGCAGGAAGACGGTGACAGCGTGCTCGGGGCGCCCCGGGACGACGTCGGTGCGCAGGAGGTCACGGACCTCGTCGCAGGCGCGCTCCAGCTCATTACCCTCGTTGGCCCCCATCAGGCTCATCTGGGCCAGGGCCAACCGGTCCCGTGCGACGCCGGGGACGGCAGCTGCCCGAGCACTGTCGACGAGCATCGCGGCCAGTTCGTGGTCGCCACCCAGTTGGGCGAGGGCTGCCTCGAGCACGAGGACGACGGTCTCCCCCCGTTGGTCAGGGTCGAGCGCAGCGATGCTGTCGCGGAGCACCGCGAGGTCTCCCTCGACGAGCAGGGAGAGCCAGTGATCTCCCAGGAGTGCCCGGACCAGGTCCACCTGGTCGGCGCAGCAGGCGACGTCGAGGGCCGCGACCGGGTCGTCGTGCCAGAGCACCTGCACCGCAGCACGGGCGCCCTGCACGAAATCGCTGGGACGGGAGGCACGGAAGAGCTCGCGGCATTCCCGGGCGACTCGGGCGTGCCAGCGGTAGCTGACCCGACCGGTGCGGTCGGAGACGCGGGTCAGGAAGAGGCCGCGGTCGAGGAGTTCACCGAGCAGTGCCTGCGTCTCGGGCAGTCCGGAGACCTGACGTGCCGCCTCGGTGTCGAAGCGTTCCAGCAGCGAGGTGCTGAGCACGAGGGTGACCAGGTCGGCGGGGAGTTTGGCGAGGATCTCGTGCTGGATGTAGTCGCGCATCGGCTCCCCGGCCATCGGGAGGACGACGCCGGGCGCGAGGAGTTCGAGCCCCACCGCGACCGGCCAGCCTCCCGTACCGGTGTGGATGCTCTCGATGACGTCGGCGTCGAGCTCGCGGTCCAGCGCGCGGGAGACCGACAGCACCTCGTCGCGGGTCATGCGGAGTTCGTCGGAGGTGACCAGCCCGATCATGCCCGCGACCCTGCGCCGGACGAGGGAGGGGTCCGGGGTGTGGGAGGTGACGACGACGCAGAGGTTGCGTGGGGCGGCGTCGAGGAGCAGCGCCAGTGGTCCGTGGTCGAGAATGCCGGGAGCGTGATGGACGTCGTCGACGATGAGGACGACCCGCTCGGGTGCCCTCTCGAGTGCCTCGATCCACCGTGTGACGGCGCCGGCCGCCGTGCCCACGTCGCCTACCGAGCCGGCGAGCTGCTCGAACCCGGGACGTCCCCGGACCGCGTCCGCGAGCGACCGGCTGATCCCGCTGGCGAGGCGTTGGGGGTTGCGGGTGTGGCTGTTGACCGACACCCAGGCCGTCGGAGCACTGCGGTGCGCGGCCCAGTGCGCCAGCGCCGTCGTCTTGCCGAACCCTCCCGGCGCTACCACCTCGATCACCTCGTGCCGCACGGCCGCGGCGTCGAGCAGTTCGTCGAGGCGACCTCTGGGAACGAACCAGTTCCCCGGTTCGGGTGCACGGAGGGCTGACCACGGGACGGCCATTCCTCCGCTTGTCGGCGGTGCGACGGTCTGCGTGTTCTCGGTGCTGTGTCCCCCCACGTCCATGAACATGACGCTAATCACTCACGTGACGACGAAACGTGATCTCAACCACTCGTTGTCACATCGTTGCTTGTCGGAGTACAAGCCGCAACAACGGCTCAGAGGCCGGTGATTCCGTTGCCGACGATGATCATCCCGAAGACCACCAGCAGTGTGCCGACCACCACGTTGTTGTACGCGACCAGCCACTTCTTCAACCTCTGCAACGGCACCGCGGTACGACTCGGCGCCAGCACCTGGAGCAGCACCGGTAGCCCCACCGAGGCCGAGGCGACCAGCACGAAGGCGACGTCACCGGCTGCGGTCGTGGCGAGAGGGGCGCCGTTGCTGCTCAGCGCGTCGGCCGCAGCCAGGCCGAGACCGATGTTCTTGGGATTGAGGGCAGCCAGGGCGGCCGCGAGCGCGAAAGCGCGCGCCAGGGGCAGGCTGTCGACGGCCGCCATCCAACCCGGTAGCGCGTCGTCGCCGCCGGGACGACGCAGCGTCCTGACCGCGAGCGCCAGCAGCAGGGCCCCCAGCACGATCCGGGTCACGGCGGCGGGAGTGCCGGCAGCGCCCTCCGGGGTCGTCACCTCCGACAGCAGGGACGCCACCACGGCGAGGACACTCACCCCGACGATCCAACCGAGAAGGAAGACCGGGGCTGCCGTACGCGCCCGCGGTGACATCAGCAGCAGCACCACGGCGATCACCGGCACCGGGCTGAGAGCGATTCCCACCGCGTGCGGCAGCACCGCACCGATCACCTCGGCCAGGCCCGGCGTCCTACCGGCGGCGTCCATCTCTGTCGGGTCCACGGCCCTCATCGTGGTGGGTCAAGGGGCCCGCTCGCCCTGCCCGACGTGTGCCCACGCACGCATTCATCCTGACGGGGTGAAACGACCGCCGCACCACGCACGTCTCGGCGGCACCCGACCCGCACCGACCCACCGTCGGCCGAGACTCGGAGCACCAGACACCCCGTGACCCGAGGAGTTCCATGACCGGCCTTCCGCTGACCGTCGGCACCGATCTCGCGACCGGCGAACCGTTCACACTGGACGGCTCGCGCTTCAACCGACACACGTTCTGGTGCGGGCAGTCGGGCTCGGGCAAGACGTACGCGTTGGGCGTCGTCCTCGAACAGCTCCTCCTGCAGACCGGCCTCCCGGTGCTGGTGCTGGACCCCAACTCCGACTTCGTCCACCTCGGTGACCCGGTGCCGGAGACTCCCCCGCAGACCGCGGCACGCATCCGGGCCCTCGACGTCCGCGTCCACCGGCGCACCGGCCTGGGGATGTACGACCTCGTGGTGCGGATCGCCGACATGGACGTCGCGTCCCGGGCCGCCGTGCTCCGCCTCGACCCGGTCGCCGACGCCGAGGAGTTCCACGTCCTGCGCCAGCTGGAGAGTGAGTTCGGACCCCAGGACGGCCCCGCGATGCTGGAGGCCCTGGCCGGTTCCGAGGAACCCGCCCGTCGGGCGCTGCTGCGCCGCATGACCAACCTCGGGATCCCGGACTGGGACGTCTGGGCGCGCGGCGCCGTGGGACTGGAGCGGGTCGTGGACGAGCGGCCAGACCTGGTGGTCGCCGACATCGGCGGGTTCCGGATCGCCGACGAGGGCGCGGCGACTGCGCTGGCCGTCCTCGACTCCCTGTGGCGGGACCGGGAACGACGACGGCCACTGCTGATCGTGATCGACGAGGCACACAACCTGTGCCCGGCCGAACCGACGACGCCACTGGCGAAGGCGCTGGTGGAACGGTTGGTCCAGATCGCCGCCGAGGGCCGCAAGTACGGGCTGTGGCTGCTGCTCTCCACCCAGCGCCCCTCGAAGATCCACCCTCAGGTGCTGTCGCAGTGCGACAACCTCGCTCTGTTGAAGACGAACGCCCCGGCCGACCTGGCCCATCTGGCGGAGTTCTTCGGCGGGGTGCCGCCCGAGCTGCTCGACGCCTCCCCCACCTCCACGCAGGGCCAGGCCTTGTTCTCCGGTGGGTTCGCGCCGCGCCCCACCCGGGTGCAGATGGCCGACCGGCTCACCCGTCAGGGCGGCTCCGACGTCAAGGTCCCGCCCGTGCGCCTCACCGACGCGCACCCTTCTCCCACCCCTCCTGCCTGAGGAGCTCCCATGATCCGACTCCTGATCAGCGCCGCCCTGTTCCTGGCCGCGGCAGCCATCGGTCTGCTGGCCGCCGACCAGGTCGTCGACGGGGTCGACGTCAGCGCCTCGGGCTTCGTCGTGATGGTGGTGCTCTACGCAATCGTGCAGAGCGTCCTGACGCCGTTCGTCACGAAGGTGGCGGCCACGAAGGCGCCGGTGCTGCTGGGCGGCACCAGTCTGGTGTCGACGTTCATCGCACTGGTGGTCGCGACCCTGTTCGGGGACGCCCTGACCATCTCCGGCGGAATCGGGACGTGGATCGCGGCCACCGTCATCGTGTGGGTCGTGACCGCGATCGCTTCCCTGCTGCTGCCGTGGGCGCTGGTGAAGGCAGGCGTGGAGAAAGCCCGGCCGCGACGGGCCGCACGCCGGGCCTGAGGATCAGGCCGGGCGGGTGCTCTCGCGGCCCAGGCCGGTACGCACGACGTGGACGGCGTCAGCCATGATCCGACGCACCACCTTGAACTCGGCGGGGGTCCACTTCAGGGCGTACTCGTCCAGGCCGAAGGCGTAGGGGACGGTCGCCTTGGTGATCTTCTCGTGGCAGATGTCGGCCATCGTCCCGGAGTCGTGGAACGGGATGCCGAGGGTGTGGGAGACGTCGGTGGCGAAGTTCCACAGGTCCATCGCGGAGTGCGGCTCCACGGGGTGACGGTCGTTCTCGAGGCGACGCTGGGCGCCGGTGAAGTCCATCAGGGTGTTCTGCTCCGAGTCGATGCCGGAGTCCCAGTCGATCTTCCAGTCGGCGTCGCCGGCGAACGAGACTGCCTCCTCGACCGTGTCCCAGGTGAGGAGACGGCCGTCGTGGGCGGCGAGGATCTCGCGGTCCCCTTCACCCTTGCCCCACCAGACGACGGTGTCGCGGTCGTCGAAGCGGATCAGGACCGCCTGCCCGGGGGACGGCAGGACATCAGGGGACGTGACGGGGGAAGCCATGGGTCCATTGTCCGTGATCGGACAAGTTCGTGCAGGCATGACCGCTCAGGAACATTCCGGACGGACGTCGCCACGCCGCACCAGTGCCTAGAGTGCCGCCATGACCTTCCCGACCGACGGGCGGCTGGCCGTCCTCATCGACGCCGACAATGCCCAGCCCAGCAAGTGCGACGCCTTGATGGAGGAGGTCGCCACACTCGGGACTGCCACGGTACGGCGGATCTACGGCGACTGGACGACCCCGCAACTGGGTGGTTGGAAGGAGGCCGCCAACCGGCACGCGATCCAGCCGATGCAGCAGTTCGCCTACACGAAGGGGAAGAACTCCACCGACAGTGCGTTGATCATCGACGCCATGGACCTGCTCTACGGCGACCGTCTCGACGGGTTCGTGCTGGTCTCCTCCGACTCCGACTTCACCCGGTTGGCGGCGAGGCTGCGTGAGTCCGGCAAGACGGTCTACGGCGTCGGAGAGCGCCGCACCCCCGAGGCGTTCCGCGCCGCCTGCGACCGGTTCATCTACGTCGACGTCCTCGGGGTGCAGACCGATGCGCACACCGACGCCCCCACCGCCGAGGAGACGCCCGCGATCAAGGCACCCGGACGGTCCCCGGCCCGCACGGATGCCCCTCCCGCACACCAGGCACCTCCCAAGGCACCGACCGGGCGTCGCACCACCAAGGAACTCCGCAGCGACACCTCGTTGGTGCGGCTGCTGCGTGGTGCCGTGGCCTCGGCCTCCGACGACGACGGGTGGGCCAACCTGGGCGCGGTCGGGAGCACCGCAGCCAAGCAGTCCCCCGACTTCGACCCCCGCAACTGGGGCTACGCCAAGCTCGTCGACCTCGTCACCGCCGTGGGTTTCTTCGAGGTGCGTCGTCCGGGGACGGGCGGCGGCCCCGTCGAGGTGCGCACGACGAAGAAGTGACCTCGACTCTGTTGGTCCGCATTGCGCTCCCCCGGACGCACGACGGCCCCCGTACTCGTAGGAGTACGGGGGCCGTCGCATCAGGAGTGGATCACTCCCACTCGATGGTGCCCGGGGGCTTCGAGGTGATGTCGACCGTCACACGGTTGACGTCCTTGACCTCGTTGGTGATGCGGGTCGAGATGCGCTCGAGCAGCTCGTAGGGCAGGCGTGCCCAGTCAGCCGTCATGGCGTCCTCGGAGGTGACGGGACGCAGCACGATCGGGTGACCGTAGGTGCGGCCGTCGCCCTGGACGCCGACCGAACGGACGTCGGCGAGCAGCACGACCGGCATCTGCCAGATCGTGTCGTCGAGACCCGACTTGGTGAGCTCCTCGCGGGCGATCGCGTCGGCCTCACGCAGCAGGTCGAGGCGGTCCTTGGTGACCTCACCGATGATGCGGATACCGAGGCCGGGGCCCGGGAACGGCTGACGCTTGACGATCTCCTGCGGCAGACCCAGCTGGGCACCGACCGCGCGGACCTCGTCCTTGAAGAGGGTGCGGAGCGGCTCGACGAGCTCGAACTCCATGTCCTCGGGCAGGCCACCCACGTTGTGGTGCGACTTGATCGTCGAGGTGCCGGAGCCGTGGCCCGACTCGACGACGTCCGGGTACAGGGTGCCCTGGACCAGGAAGCCGACGGTGGTGCCCTCGGGGGCGGCGGCGATGATGTCGGCCTGCGCCTTCTCGAAGGTGCGGATGAACTCGCGGCCGATGATCTTGCGCTTGGCCTCGGGCTCGGAGACACCGGCCAGAGCGGTCAGGAACTGCTCCTCGGCGTCGACGACGACGAGCTTGGCGCCGGTCGCAGCAACGAAGTCGCGCTCGATCTGCTCGGTCTCGTCCTTGCGCATCAGGCCGTGGTCGACGTAGACGCAGGTGAGGCGGTCACCGATGGCCTTGGTGACGATGGCGGCCGCGACGGCGGAGTCGACACCACCGGACAGGCCACAGATGGCGCGACCGGTCTCGCCGATCTGCTCCTTGATCCGCGCGATCTGCTCCTCGGCGATGTTGCCGATGGTCCAGGTCTTGCGGCAGCCGGCGATGTTCCAGAGGAAGTGCTCCAGGACGCGCTGGCCGTGGTCGGAGTGCAGCACCTCGGGGTGCCACTGGACACCGGCGAAGCCACGCTCGACGTTCTCGAACGCGGCCACCGGGGTGCCCTCGGTCGAGGCGAGGACGGTGAAGCCCTCAGGGGCCTGGGAGACGGAGTCGCCGTGCGACATCCACACGTTGTGGGCCACCGGCATGTCGGCCAGCAGCGTGCCCGGCTCGGAGATGGTGACCGGGGTGCGGCCGTACTCGCGGTAGCCGTTGTTGTCGACGGTGCCACCGAGGCCCTGGGCCATCAGCTGGAAGCCGTAGCACATGCCGAAGACCGGCAGGTCGGCCTCGAACAGCGAGGTGTCGATCGACGGGGCACCCTCGGCGTAGACGCTGGAGGGGCCTCCGGAGAGGATGATCGCCTTCGGCTTCTTCGCCAGCATCTCTTCGACCGGCAGCGTGTGCGGCACGATCTCGGAGTAGACGCGCGCCTCGCGGACTCGGCGGGCGATCAGCTGGGCGTACTGGGCACCGAAGTCGACCACGAGAACAAGATCGTGCTCAGAGGTCGCAGACATGCCCCTGATCCTATCGGCCGAGGGCCGTTCGCCTCACCTTCGGGCGTCCGCCGAGGGCGACGGCTCGGTCACACCGCACGTCAGCGGTGCTCTTCCCCCGGAAATAGCATCAGGACCCGACCGGGAGGGAGGGTTGGTCGGGTCCTGATCGTCCTCGCGGATCTAAGTCTGCGTCGGGACGACAGTCCGGGCATCAAAAGGGAGGGAGAGAAGCCCGGACCGGCAGCACGTCAACTATCTCTCAGACAGCCAGCGTTGTCACCCAAACAAGGTAAAGAAACCCTGAATTGCGACCAAGTTTTGGCCTCTTGTGACCTACCTGACACCCCACGTGGGTGAGCAGGTCACCTGACCTCCACGATCGGCAACCTGAGAGCGCCAGGGGCGGCCTCCGGAACGGCCGGAGAGATCGGGGCTACCGGGGCGATCGACCGGTAGGGCTCCCCCAGCGCCGGACGCGGGTCCGACTCCCCCTTGTTGGGCCAGAACGCCATCGCACGCTCCGCCTGGGCGGTGATCGTCAACGACGGGTTGACTCCCAGGTTGGCCGAGATCGCCGACCCGTCCACGACATGCAGACCGGGATGGCCGAACATCCGCTGGTACGGGTCGACGACGCCCGCCTCCGGGGAGTCGCCGATGGCGCAGCCACCGATGAAGTGGGCCGTCATCGGGCGGTCGAACGGTTCGCCGATGGTGCCGCCAGGCGTCCCACCCATGACCTCGCCCGAGCGACGGGCAGCCTCGTACCCCTGCGGGATGAACGACGGGTTGGGTTCGCCGTGGCCCTGGATGCTCGACATCCGCGTCCCGAACGGGGTGCGGACCGGCACGGTGGTGATCGAGTTGTCGCGGGTCTGCATCACGAGTGCGATCACCGCACGTTCGGACCAGTGTCTGAGGTCGTAGAGGTCACGGGCCTTCGACCGGTGGGCCCACATCTCCTTGGCCCAGGTCCAGACCCGCTTCTCCCCCGGTTTCGGCTCGGCGAGGACGGTCTGGAGCATCGCCATCGCATTGGAGCCCTTGCCGTAGCGCACCGGTTCGACGTGGGTCTCGTCGTCGGGATGGAACGACGACGTGATCGCGACCCCGTAGGAGTAGTCGACGCCGGAGTCCTTGGGTGCGATCGCCCCGAGGATCGCCTCGGAGTTGGTGCGGGTCAGCACCCCGAGCCGGTCGGAGACGTGCGGGAGGTCGCCGGAGACCTTCAGCTGGTGCAGCAGCTTCTGGGTGCCCAACGACGCCGCGGAGAAGATGACCTGGTCGGCGGTGAACGTCTTCGTCGCCCCGTGCCGCCCACGCCCCAGGCGTGACAGCTTGGCCTTGGTCCAGCGCGCTGTGACCTCGTACCCGCCGCCGTCCGCCTCGCTGCGCGGGCGCACCCGGGTGACGGTGGTGAGCGGGTGCACCTGCGCGCCGAGGTTCTCGGCCAGGTGCAGGTAGTTCTTGACGAGGGTGTTCTTGGCGTTGTGACGGCAGCCCGTCATGCACTCACCGCACGCGGTGCAGGTGCGACGCTTCGGACCGGCCCCGCCGAAGAACGGGTCCTCGACCTCGGTGCCTCGTGCTTGGTCGGGGCGGCCGAAGAAGACGCCCACCGGGGTGGCGTGGAAGCTCTCCCCCACGCCCATCTCCTGGGCGACCTTCTCCATGACGTCGTCCGACGGGGTGCGCCACGGGTTGGTGACGACGCCCAGCATCCGCTTGGCCTGGTCGTAGTAGGGGGCGAGCTCGCGCTTCCAGTCAGTGATGTGGGCCCACTGCGGGTCCCGGTAGAACGCGTCGAGCGGCTCGTAGAGCGTGTTGGCGTACACCAACGAGCCGCCGCCGACGCCGGCTCCGGCGAGGATCAGACAGTCACGGAGCAGGCTGATGCGTTGGATGCCGTACAGGCCGGCCGCTGGGAGGAACAGGTAGCGCTTCAGGTCGAAGGAGGTGTCGGGGAAGTCGTCGTCGGAGAAGCGGGCTCCCGCCTCGAGCACCCCGACGGAGTACCCCTTCTCGCTCAGACGCAGTGCACTGACCGACCCACCGAACCCCGACCCGATGACGAGCACGTCGTAGTGCTTCTTCGGGGTTTCCATGCGTCAGGCCCGCCCGACCTTCTTCAACATGCGCAGTGCGGTGGTCATCACCTTCGCGTACGTCTCCTCGCTCAGGCCCAGCGGCGGAGTGATCGCCACCAGGCGTTGGGTGCCCACCGACTGGGTCTCGGTGTAGCGCCAGATGCCTTCGGCACCCTGGCGACGGCCGATGCCGGACTCACGCATCCCGCCCATCGGGGCGGCCAGCGAACCGAACGCGGCGCCGTAGGGCTCGTTGACGTTGACCGTGCCGGCCTTGATCCGGGCTCCCAGCGCCCGGCCCCGGCGTCCGTCGCGGGTGTAGACCGAGGCGTTGAGGCCGTAGCGGCCCTCGTTGATGCCGTCGACGACCTCGTCCTCGGTCGCGAAGGAGTGGATCGCCACGAGCGGACCGAACGTCTCCGTGGCGTAGCAGGTCATGTCGGGCGTGACGCCGGTGAGGATCGTCGGTTCGAAGTAGTAGGGGCCCAGCTCAGGACGGTGCTTGCCGCCGGTGAGGACGGTGGCGCCCTTCGCGACCGCGTCGTCGAAGTGGGCCTGGACGGTGGCGAGCTGTTGGGCACTGATCAGCGTGCCCATGTCGACCTCCCAGCCCAGCGACGCGCCCAGCGTCAGGGCCTGCGTGCGGGCCACGAACCGCTCGACGAAACGGTCGAAGACCGACGCGTGGGCGTAGATGCGCTCCATCGAGATGCAGAGCTGGCCCGAGTTGGAGAACGCTCCACGCACCGCACCCTCGGCAGCTCGCTCGATGTTGGCGTCGTGCAGGACGGCCATCGCGTTCTTGCCGCCCAGTTCGAGCGAACACCCGATCAGACGCTCGGCGCACTGGGTGGCGATCACCTTGCCGGTCTTCGTGGAGCCGGTGAAGCAGACGTAGTCGGCCTGGGCGATCAGTGGCGTCCCGACGTCGGCTCCCTGGCCGGCCACGACCTGCCACAGGTCGGCCGGGAAACCGGCCTCCTTGAGCAGACGCGCGCCTAGCAGGGCGGTGAGAATGGTCTGGGCGTCGGGCTTGGCGACCACCGCGTTGCCTGCGGCCAGCGCCGGGATGCCGTCGCAGAGCGCCAGCGTGAACGGGTAGTTCCACGGCGAGATGATCCCGACGACACCCTTGGGCGAGCGGTTCACCTGGACGTGGGTGAGCACCGGGAACATGCCCGGCACCCGGGTGGTGCGCAGGTGCTGTTCGGTGGTGCGGCCGTAGTAACGCGCCGTCATCGCCAGGTGCGCGACCTCGAGGAACGCGTCCTTGCGGGCCTTGCCCGACTCCAGCACCACGAGGTCGCAGATCTCGTCACGGTGGTCGAGGATCACGTCGTGCAGACGCAGCAGCAGTCGCTGCCGGTCGTCGACGGAGACCAGGGCCCAGGCGCGCTGCGCGGCACGTGCCCGGTCGAACGCCTCCTCGACGTCGGCCGGATCGCTCTGCGGAACGGTGGCGATGGGCCGTCCGTCCAGCGGCGAGAAGTGCTGGTGGGTGCGCCCGGACGTGCTCGGCACCCTGCCCAGCAGCGCCTCGACGTACTCCGGTTCCAGAGCCCAGGTGGCGCTCGGGTCGTGCTCAGGGTCACGCGGTCCGTCGGTGAGAGGACCGGAGGGGTTCTGGCTCGGCGTCATACCGGCGAGAATATGTGACCCAGGACGCAGCGGCTACCCCACGGTAGGTGAATAAAACCCCTGCCCAGAGGCCTGGAAACGGGGTTCAGACGATGTCGGGCGCCTGCACCCGGGCCTCGTCGGCCTCAGTGTCGGTGGCCTTGGACTGGCTGAGGCGTTCGGCCTCCACCCGACGCAGCCAGTGGTCGACCTCCGCCTCCGTCTCCGCCTCGTCCCAACCGAGCTCTGTCGCCATCAGCTCCGCCACCCGGCGGGCGCTGCGGGTGCCACGGTCGAACGTCTCGATCGAGATCCTGGTCCGGCGTGCGAGCACGTCGTCGAGGTGACGGGCTCCCTCGTGCGTCACCGCGTAGACGACCTCCGCAGCCAGGTACTCGTCGGCGTGCTCCAACGGCTCCCCCAGTTCGGGACGCTCGGCCACCAGCGCCATCACCTCGTCCACCAGCCCGCCGTAGCGACCCAGCAGCCGGTCGACCCGCCCGACGTCGAGGCAGGAGGAACGCGCGATCGCGACCCGCTGGTTGGTGCGGGCCTCGTACCCGTAGGCACCCACCAACGGCACCCGGTCCGTGATCGAGGGCCGGACGTGCTCGAACGACTCGGTCGCGACGTCGACGGCGTCGCGCGCCATCACCCGGTAGGTGGTCAGCTTGCCGCCGGCGATCAGCACCAGCCCCGGGACCGGGGAGACAGTGGTGTGCTCGCGCGAGAGCTTGGTGGTCTCGGCCTCCTCGCCGGCCTTGCGCATCGGCTTGAGCAGCGGACGCAGGCCCGCGTAGACGCCCTCGACGTCGTCGTGGTCGAGGGGCACCTTGAGCAGTTGGTTGACCTCGGCGAGCAGGTAGTCGATGTCGGTGCGCGACGCCGCCGGGTGCGCGAGGTCGAGGTCCCACGGGGTGTCGGTGGTGCCGATGATCCAGTGCCGGCCCCACGGGATCACGAAGAGCACCGAGTACTTGGTCTTCGTGATGAACCCGGCCTCGGAGCGGATCCGATCACGCGGGACGACGAGGTGGATGCCCTTGGAGGCGTCGACGTCGAGCGCACCCTCGCCGCCCATCATCTCCTGGATCTGGTCGGTCCAGACCCCGGCTGCGTTGATGACGGTGCGGGCCCGGACCTCGAAGTCGACACCGTTCTCCAGGTCCCGGGCGCTGACCCCGACGACGCGTCCGTCCTCGCGCAGGAAGCCGGTGACCTTGGTGCGGGTCGCGACGTGCGCGCCGTTGTTGGCTGCCGTGCGGGCGATCGTCATCACCAGCCGGGCGTCGTCGACCTGGGCGTCGTAGTACTGGATCGCACCGTGCAGCTCATCGGTGCGGATGTCGGGCGCGATCCGCTCCAGCTGCTTGCGGAAGAGGTGCTTGTGCCGCGGGACGCCGGTGTCGTACCTGCCTGCCATCGCCATCGCGTCGTAGAGCGCGATCCCCGAGCCGACGTACGGGCGCTCATAGGCCTTGGCCAGCGGGTACAGGAACGGCACCGGCCGCACCAGGTGCGGCGCGAGCCGGGTGAGCAGCAGACCGCGTTCCTCCAACGCCTCCTTGACCAGGGCGAAGTCGAACATCTCCAGGTAGCGCAGGCCGCCGTGGACCAACTTCGACGACCTGCTCGACGTGCCCGAGGCGAGGTCGCGCTGCTCGATCAGCCCCACCTCGAGGCCACGGGTGACGGCATCCAGCGCAGCCCCCGCGCCGACCACTCCCCCGCCCACCACGAGGACGTCGAGGTCGCCCTCGGACATCGCGGCCAGGGCAGCGGAACGGGAGTCAGGGTTCAGCGCGATCTGACGGCTCATCACCCCAGTGTGTCAGCCCGAGGTGTCTCGTGGGTGAACGACTTTTCTCGCCCTCCCGGTCGCCCCTCCCGCTCACTCCTGGGACGCGACGACGCCGCCACCCCGAGCGGGGTGACGGCGTCGTCAGGCGTTCGGTGTCGTCAGTGGACGACGACCTCCACGCGCTGGAACTCCTTGACCTCGGTGTAACCCGTGGTCGCCATCGAACGACGCAGCGCACCGATCAGGTTCATGGTGCCGTCCGCGACGTGCGACGGGCCGACCATGATCTGCTCCAGCGTGCCGACCGGCTCGAACTCGACGCGCTGACCGCGCGGCAGCTCACGGTGGGTGGCTTCGGAGCCCCAATGGAAACCGCGACCGGGAGCGTCGGTGGCACGAGCCAGCGGCGAACCGATCATGACGGCGTCCGCGCCACAGGCGATCGCCTTGGCGATGTCACCGGAGGTGCCGATCGAACCGTCGGCGATGACGTGGACGTAACGGCCGCCCGACTCGTCCATGTAGTCGCGGCGGGCAGCGGCGACGTCGGAGACGGCGGTGGCCATCGGGACGGAGACACCCAGGACCGAGCGGGTGGTGTGCGCGGCACCGCCACCGAAGCCGACCAGGACACCGGCAGCACCGGTGCGCATCAGGTGCAGCGCGGCGGTGTAGGTGGCGCAGCCACCGACGATGACGGGGACGTCGAGCTCGTAGATGAACTCCTTGAGGTTCAGCGGCTCCGACTCCGAGGAGACGTGCTCGGCCGAGACCGTGGTGCCGCGGATGACGAACATGTCGACACCGGCAGCCACGACGGCCGGGGCGAACTCCTTGGTGCGCTGCGGCGAGAGCGAACCGGCGACAGTCACGCCGGCCTCGCGCATCTCCTTGAGACGAGCGGTGATGAGCTCGGCCTTGATCGGCTCGGCGTAGAGCTCCTGCAGACGACGGGTCGCCTCGACGCCACGGAGCTGACCCAGCTCCTCGAGCAGCGGGGTCGGGTCCTCGTAGCGGGTCCAGAGGCCCTCGAGGTCCAGCACGCCCAGGCCACCGAGGCGGCCGAACTCGATCGCGCTCGCCGGCGACATGACGGAGTCCATGGGCGCGGCCAGCACGGGGATGTCGAAGCGGTAGGCGTCGATCTGCCAGGCGGTCGAGACCTCCTTCGGGTCCCGGGTGCGGCGCGACGGCACGATCGCCACGTCGTCGAATGCGTACGCGCGGCGTGCGCGCTTGTTCTTGCCGATCTCGATCTCGGTCACGTCTCTCAGTCTTCCATGGGTGAGGCGCCGGTGGGCCGCTGTGCGGTGGGTCGGCGCCGCGAGTGTTCGACAAGCCGAACGGCCGGGAGGTTCACACCACCCGGCCGGTCGGCTCTGCGAGTACGGCTCAGAAGCCGCTGTAGTTGGGCGCCTCGACGGTCATCTGCACGCCGTGCGGGTGCGACTCCTTCAGCGAGGCAGCGGTGATGCGGACGAACTGGCCCTTCTCCTGCAGCTCCGGAACGGTGCGTGCGCCGACGTAGAACATCGACTGGTGCAGGCCACCGATCAGCTGGTGGGAGACGGCCTGGAGCGGACCGCGGTAGGCGACCTGGCCCTCGATGCCCTCGGGGACGAGCTGGTCGTCGCTCTTGACCTCGGCCTGGAAGTAGCGGTCCTTGGAGTAGGACTTCTTGCCACGCGAGGACATCGCGCCGAGCGAACCCATGCCGCGGTAGGCCTTGAACTGCTTGCCGTTGACGAAGACGAGGTCGCCGGGCGACTCCTCGCAACCAGCCAGCAGCGAGCCGAGCATGACCGAGTCGGCACCGGCGACGAGCGCCTTGGCGATCTCACCGGAGTGCTTCATGCCACCGTCGGCGATGACCGGGACACCGGCCGGCTTGGCGGCCAGGGAGGCCTCGTAGACGGCCGAAACCTGCGGGGCACCGACACCGGTGACGATGCGGGTGGTGCAGATCGAGCCCGGACCGACGCCGACCTTGATCGCGTCAGCACCGGCGTCGACGAACGCCTGCGCACCGGCACGGGTCGCGACGTTGCCGCCGATGACCTGGACGTGCTTGGTGGCCGGGTCGGTCTTGAGGCGCTTGACCATGTCGAGCAACAGGTGCACGTGGCCGTGGGCGGTGTCGGCGACGAGGACGTCCACGCCGGCCTCGATCAGGCGACCGGCACGCTCCCAGGCGTCACCGAAGTAACCGATGGCGGCACCGACGAGCAGGCGACCGTCGTTGTCGTAGGAAGCGTTGGGGAACTGCTCGCCCTTGACGAAGTCCTTGACGGTGATGAGACCGGTCAGGGTGCCGTCGGGGTCGATGAGCGGCAGGCGCTCACGCTTGTGCGCACGCAGCAGGGAGTTGGCCTCCTCGCGGTCGATGCCGGTCGGACCGGTGATCAGCGGCATCTTGGTCATGATCTCGTGCACCTTGGTGCCGGCCCACTCCGCGACGGGCGTGAAACGCAGGTCGCGGTTGGTGATGATGCCGAGCAGCTTGTGCGACTCGTCGACGACCGGCAGTCCCGAGACGCGGTACTCGCCACAAATGCGGTCGAGCTCCTCCAGCGTCGCGTCAGGACCGATCGTGACGGGGTTCGAGATGATGCCCGTCTGGGTGCGCTTGACCAGGTCGACCTGGTAGGCCTGGTCCTCGATCGACAGGTTGCGGTGCAGCACACCGATACCGCCCTGGCGCGCCATGGCGATGGCCATCCGCGACTCGGTGACGGTGTCCATGGCAGCGGACAGCAGCGGGACCTTGATGTTGATCTCGCGCGTCAGGCGCGTCGTCGTGTCGATCTCGTCAGGCGCCAGGTCGGACTCACCGGGCAGCAGCAGGACGTCGTCGTAGGTCAGGCCGAGGGTTGCGAACTTCTCCGGGATCTCCACCCCGCCAATGTTAGTGGTCACGTACCGAGAACCCCGAACGGGAGGCCTTCATTCCTGCCCGGCAGGTGGCGCGCCTCACCGCCGACCCGCCGCGGACGAAGCGGGCCAGATCACCATCCACCCTCTAATGTCAGCGCGGGCGCCCCTGCCCCCCGCTGAGATCGGAGAAGCACATGAGGTCACGCGTGCTGCTCGTCGGCGCCGTGCTGCTCGCGTTCCTGGGCCGCTACAACGGCCTGTTCTGGCCGCTCCGTCCTGACGAATCGGGCTTCCTGATGGTCGCCCGGTCCTGGGCTCCCACCGCCGACAGCCTCTACGGCCCCTACTTCGTGGACCGCCCCCCACTACTGATCGCACTGATCAAGGCCGTCGACGCCGTCGGTGGCCCCTACGCGTTGCGCTGGTTGGGCGCGCTGGGCGCCGCAGCCGCGGTGCTCCTGACGGTCGCGCTCGTGCGCGAGGTCGCACGCCACGCACGCGCCGACGGCCCGTCGGTGCCGGAGCGCGCCGTCGAACGGGTCGCGCTGGTCTGCGCATGGCTCACCGCGGCTGCGCTCGTCTCCCCCCAGATCGACGCCATCGCCGCGAAGGGCGAACTCCTGGGCGTCCCCCTGATCCTCGCCGGGATGGTGCTGACGCTGCGTGCGGTGCGCGCCGCACGAGGCCGCGACGCCGTCCTGCTGGCCTTCGCCGCCGGGGTGCTCGGCATGGTCTCGGTGGGGCTCAAGCAGAGCCTGTTCAGTTCCCTCGTCCTCGCCGGTGTACTCGGTGTCGTACTGCTCCTGCTGCGAGAGATCAGTTGGCATCGCGCGCTCGGCCTGGCGGCCGGGCTCGGAGTCGGCGCGCTGGTCCCCGTCGTCGCCACCGTCGCGTGGGCCGTCGCCGCCGGCGTGGACCTGTCGGTGCTCGAGTACGCCGTGATGTCGTTCCGCTCCGACGCCTCCGCGGTGATCATGGAGACCCCGAGCGCGAGCAACCAACGTCGTGCCGGCCAGCTCGTGGAACGTTTCCTGGTCTGCGGCCTCGGCATCGCGACCGTCTGGGCGTTGCTGGGTTCCTGGCTGGCGTGGGGACGGTTCCGGGCCCTGACGGTGGCCGCCGCCGCGACCCTGCTCCTGGACTGCGTCGTCGTCGGGCTCAGCGGCAGCTTCTGGTCGGCGTACCTGTTCACCCTGATCCCGTCCACGGTCCTGCTCTGGGCCTGCGTCCTGCTCGCGGCCGCCGCCCGCACCGTCGACGCTCCCCCGGCCCACTGGCGCCTCGCCCGTCGCCACCTGCCCACCGCACTGTCCGCGTACGCCGTCGTGATGGCGGTCTTCTCCTTGACCGTCTGGACCTGGACGCACGTGTGGAACGGTGCACCGCCGGCCGAAGACCTCAACGGCGACGCCATCGCGGCAGCCTCGGCGCCGGGCGACACGATGACCGTCTACGCCGGCCGCGCCGACCTGCAGTGGGCCAGCGGACTGCCCTCGCCCTACATGCACCTGTGGTCGCTCCCGATGCGCACCATGGACCCCGAGCTCGCGCAACTGAAGACACTGCTGGCAGGCCCCGACGCCCCGGAGTGGTTCGCGATCCAGATCCCGCTGGGGTCGTGGAACGGGTTGGGGCGCGACCACATCCACGACGTCCTGAAGGAGAACTACCGGACCGTGCCCGGCACCTGCGGTCAGGTCCGGCTGATGCGTCACGTGGATGCTGCTCCGGTGGCACCGTTCGACCTCGACTGCACGACGCCGTCGCGCCTGCGCTGAGGTTCGCCACGCCGTACGACGACGGCCCGCCACCGGTGAGGGTGGCGGGCCGTCGTCGTCGAGCGGGGGATGCGGCGAGCGCCGCACTGGGCTCAGTCGCGGCCCAGGGCCGCAGCCTCCGCACCGATGGTGGTGTCGTCACCGTGACCGGTGTGGACGACGGTCTCCTCGGGCAGCGCGAACAACGTCGCGCGAATCGAGGCCTCGATGGTGGGACGGTCGCTGTGCGAACGGCCCGTGGCACCGGGGCCACCGTTGAAGAGGGTGTCGCCGGTGAAGACGCAGCCCAGTTCCTCGGCGTAGAGGCAGACCGCACCGGGGGCGTGGCCCGGGGTGTGGAGGACCTTGAGGGTGGTGCCGGCCACCGTGATCTCCTGGCCGTCGGCGAGGTCGACGTCCCAGAGGTTCTCGGTGTGGGTGAGGTCCCAGAGGACCTTGTCGGCCGGGTGCAGCAGGATCGGCGCGGTGACCCGCTCGCGCAGCGCCGGAGCCACGCGGACGTGGTCGTCGTGGGCGTGGGTGCAGACGATCGCCTTCACGGTGCGGTCGCCGACGATCGCCATGATCGCGTCGACGTCGTGGGGAGCGTCGATGACGATGCACTCGGAGTCGTCACCGACGACCCAGACGTTGTTGTCGACGTCGAAGGTCTCCCCGTCGAGGGAGAACGTGCCGGAGACGACGCCGTGGTCGACGCGAACCTTGCCAGCAGCGGCGGTCACAGGATCACGACCGAACGGAGCACGCTCTGCTCACCGCTGCCGTGGTGCATCTTGGTGAACGCGGCCTCGACGTCGTCGATGCCGATCTCCTCGGTGACGAACGCGTCGAGGTCGAGGCGACCCTGCAGGTACAGGTCGGTGAGCATCGGGAAGTCGCGGCTGGGCAGGCAGTCGCCGTACCAGGAGGACTTCAGCGAGCCGCCACGACCGAAGACGTCGATCAGCGGGATCGAGGGGACCTTCATGTCCGGCGTCGGGACTCCGACCAGGACGACGGTGCCGGCCAGGTCGCGGGCGTAGAAGGCCTGCTCCCAGGTCTCGGGACGGCCGACGGCCTCGATCACGACGTCAGCACCCTCGGCACCGTTCGCGCCGACGATCTCCTTGATCGCGGCGACCGGGTCGGTGTTCTTCGAGTTGACCGTGTGGGTGGCACCCATGGTGAGGGCCTGCTCCAGCTTCCGGTCGTCGATGTCGACGGCGATGATCTTCGCCGCACCCGCGAGCGCGGAACCGGCGATCGCGGCCATCCCGACGCCACCGCAACCGATGACGGCGACGGTGTCGCCACGGCCGACGTTGCCGGTGTTGATGGCGGCACCCAGGCCTGCCATCACGCCGCAGCCCAGCAGGCCCACGGCTGCCGGACGAGCGGTCGGGTCGACCTTGGTGCACTGACCGGCAGCGACCAAGGTCTTCTCCGCGAACGCTCCGATGCCCAGGGCCGGCGACAACTCGGTGCCGGCCATCGGGCCGTCGGCCAGCGTCATCTTCTGGGTCGCGTTGGCGGTGTTGAAGCAGTACTGCTGCTCGCCGCGGTTGCAGGCACGGCAGTTGCCGCAGACCGCACGCCAGTTGAGGACGACGAAGTCTCCGGGCGCGACGTCGGTGACGCCTTCACCGACGGACTCCACGATGCCTGCGGCTTCGTGGCCGAGCAGGAAGGGGAACTCGTCGTTGATGCCGCCCTGACGGTAGTGGAGGTCGGTGTGGCACACGCCGCAGGCCTGCACCTTCACGACTGCCTCACCCGGGCCGGGGGCCGGGACGTTGATGGTGACGACGCTGACGGGAGCGTCCTTCTCGAGAGCGACGACGGCCTTGACCTGCTGCATGCAGTGGACTCCGTTTCAGTTCGGGGTGACGGGGCCACCAGCCTGTCATGTCCCTCCCTCCGAGCACCCCACGGGACGTCATCACATCTGGTCGCCGGGGCGACCAGATGTGATGACGTCCCGTGGCGGCGAGGGCGTGGGCCGCAACGGCAGGAGGCCCGCCACCCCCGAGACGAACTCAGGGGTGACGGGCCTCCGTGCGTGGAGCGTGTGATCAGTGACCGTGACCGTGGCCGTGACCGCCAGCGGCGGGGGCCTCGTCGGAGTCGGCGGGCTTCTCGACGATGAGCGTCTCGGTGGTCAGCAGCATCGCGGCGATGGAGGTCGCGTTCACGAGAGCCGAACGGGTCACCTTGACCGGGTCGAGGACACCCTGGGCGACGAGGTTGCCGTAGGTCTCGGTCGCGGCGTTGTAGCCGAACTCCTTGCCCTCGGTCTTGCCGCCCTCGCGGACCTTGGTGGTCACGACGTAGCCGTTCTCGCCACCGTTCTCGGCGATCCAGCGCAGCGGCTCGTCGGCAGCCTTGCGGACGATGCGGACACCGACGGCCTCGTCACCGGTGAGGCCGAGGTCGCCCTCGAGCACCTCGACGGCGTGGATGATCGCGGAGCCACCGCCGGCGACGATGCCCTCCTCGATCGCGGCGCGGGTCGCGGAGACGGCGTCCTCGATGCGGTGCTTCTTCTCCTTGAGCTCCACCTCAGTGGCAGCGCCGACCTTGATCACGCAGACGCCGCCGGCGAGCTTGGCGAGACGCTCCTGGAGCTTCTCGCGGTCCCACTCGGAGTCGGTCGCCTCGATCTCGTTCTTGATCTGGGCGACGCGGGCCTCGACGTCAGCAGCAACGCCGCCGCCGTCGACGATGGTGGTGTTGTCCTTGGTGACGACGATGCGCTGGGCGCGACCGAGGTCCTCGAGACCGATGGTGTCGAGCTTGAGGCCGACCTCGGCGGCGACGACCTGGCCACCGGTGAGGATCGCGATGTCCTGCATGATCGACTTGCGACGGTCACCGAACGCGGGAGCCTTGACGGCGACCGAGTTGAAGGTGCCGCGGATCTTGTTCATGACGAGGGTGGAGAGCGCCTCGCCGTCGACGTCCTCGGCGAGGATGAAGAGCGGCTTGCCGGTCGCCATGACCTTCTCCAGCACCGGGACGAGCTCGGCGACCGAGGAGACCTTGCCCTGGACCAGGAGCACGTAGGCGTCGTCGAGGACGGCCTCCATGCGCTCGGGGTCGGTGACGAAGTACTGGGAGATGTAGCCCTTGTCGAACTGCATGCCCTCGGTGAACTCGAGCTCGGTGCCCATGGTGTTGGACTCGTCGACGGTGATGACGCCGTCCTTGCCGACCTTGTCGAACGCCTCGGCCAGGATCTCGCCGATCTGGGAGTCACGCGAGGAGATCGTGGCGACGTTCGCCATGTCCTCGCGGGTCTCGACCTCACGGGCGGCCTTGCGGAGCTCCTCGCCGACGGCAGCCGCAGCGAGGTCCATGCCGCGCTTGAGACCCATCGGGTTCACGCCGGCGGCGACGGCCTTGAGGCCCTCGTGGACCATGGCCTGGGCCAGGACGGTCGCGGTGGTGGTTCCGTCACCGGCGACGTCGTTGGTCTTGGTGGCGACCTCCTTGGTGAGCTGCGCACCGAGGTTCTCGAACGGGTTGTCGAGCTCGATCTCGCGGGCCACGGAGACGCCGTCGTTGGTGATGGTGGGTGCGCCCCACGCCTTGTCGAGGACGACGTAACGGCCCTTGGGACCGAGCGTCACCTTGACGGCGTTGGCGAGCGCGTCGACGCCGCGCTCGAGGGAGCGGCGGGCGTTCTCGTCGAACTCAAGAATCTTGGGCATGCAGTGGTGCTCCTCAGACGAAGTGCGAGTGGATGCGCGAACGGACGCCACGCGGCGGCACCGTCACCGGTGCCTGGCCTGCGTGACGCCCGTCCACGTGGAAATCAGGAAACGATCGCGAGGATGTCGCGAGCGGACAGGATGAGGAACTCCTGGCCGGCGTACTTGACCTCGGTGCCGCCGTACTTGCTGAAGATGACCTTGTCACCCAGCGCGACGTCGAGCGGAATGCGCTCGGTGCCGGACTCGTTGAAGCGGCCGGGACCGACGGCGACGACCTCGCCCTCCTGCGGCTTCTCCTTGGCGGTGTCCGGGATGACCAGGCCGGAAGCCGTGGTCTGCTCGGCCTCCAGGGCCTTGACGACGATCCGGTCCTCGAGGGGCTTGATGTTGACCGACACGATGTCGACCTCCACTTTCTCCACGTATGTCTGTGTGTGCAGGGATGTCTGCCACCGATGTCAGGCCCGCGCCGTCGCGGGGGTCGCAGGCCTGTACGGCGATTGGCACCCTCATGGCGAGAGTGCCAATTCAGACGTTAGCACTCACTCAAACCGAGTGCCAGAACCTCCCTGCAAACTCCCGTCGAAGTCTCCGCGCTCCGCGGGCGACGCGCCGGGCCCGGGCAGGTGCGAGGATGTGCCTCGTGGAACTCGAGACCTTCGCCTGGCTGCTCACCGACGACGGGCAGCGCCTGCTGGAGACGGCAGCGCACGCCCTCGCCGACGCGAGCGGGGACGCTCTGGCCGCGAACGCCGCGGTCCGCAAGGTCGAGCCCGACCCCGAGCGCTCCGCCGCCGCCATGACCCAGGTGTCCCTGCGAGTGAAGGGCGTCGCGAAGTTCGGCGAGGACGCCCTGAAGATGTACTTCACCCCTGACGGCCTCGAGCAGGCCACGCGCTGGCGGGTCGCGGCCCATCGCGCCGGGCGTCTGGCCGCTGCTCAGCCCTCCAGCGTCATCGACCTGGGCTGCTCGATCGGTGGCGACCTGATCGCGACCGCCCGTGCCGGGATGACCGCGGCCGGCGTCGACCTCGACCCGATTCGCGTGGCCGTGGCCCGCGCCAATCTCGACGCTCTGGGACTGGAAGGTGCCGTCCAGGTCGCCGACGGCACGGGCCTGGACCTGTCTGGCTTCGGCACTGCGTTCGCCGATCCGGCCCGCCGAGGCGCCCGAGGACGCGTCTTCGACGAGAACGGCTGGACCCCGCCGTGGCCGTTCGTCCAGGACCTGCTGGCCGAGCGTCGGGCTGCGACCGCTGTCGTGAAGGTCGCCCCCGGCATCGGCCACGACCTCGTGCCCGACGGCGTCGAGGCCGAGTGGGTCTCCGAGGACGGCGAGGTGAAGGAGGCCGCCCTGTGGTCGCCGCGTCTGGCCACCGCTTCCCGTCGCGCCACCGTCATCTCCTCCGCCGGCGGACTCGCCACCCTGACCGAGGAGGACGACCCCTACCAGGGCGAACCGCGTCCGGTCCGCGAGGTCGGCCGCTGGCTCTACGAGCCCGACGGCGCCGTGATCCGCGCCGGACTCGTCACCGCCGTGGCCGCGATGACCGAGGGCGGACTGCTCGACGAACACATCGCCTACGTGACCTCCGATGCCGGTTTCGCGGGCCCGTTCATGAAGTCCTACGAGGTCATGGACGAACTCCCCTACCGGGAGAAGCAGCTCAAGGCCGCCCTGGCCGAACGCAACGTCGGACGCCTGACGATCAAGAAGCGCGGCGTCGACGTCGTGCCGGAGCAGTTGCGCAAGCGCCTTCAGCTCAAGGGCTCCGAGGAGGCGACGATCGTCGTCACTCGGATCGCCGGCGTGGGTCGCGTGCTGCTGGTCCGCCCGGCCTGATCCCCCACCGCGCGCTGCCGGACGTCATAGGGATCGGGGCCCATGGCCCTCGATTCCTATGACGTCCCGAGGGGTCGTGCGGGGATGTGTGGCAACCCTCGGGCGCACCGACCCCTGAATGCACTCAGGGCCCGGGACCTCGTGGAGCGGTCCGGACCCTGAGTGTGACTCCCTCCGCGTACCCGAAGGGTGACCACCGACTCCGCGACGATGCGGTGGCCGAGTGTCCATCGCGTACGGCCAGTCAACCGGCAGCGACAGGTGAACCGTACACCCGATCTACGACAATGAGTAGTAGGACACGCTGTGGGGCGCCCCACAGGACGGGGAAACGTCAGGCCAGGACCTGCGTCACCGGCTGCGAGGAGTCGGCCGGCAGATCGAGCAGGGAAGGCGTGCGACCACGCGCGACCATCTCGGCGCCGAGCGCGGCGACCATCGCGCCGTTGTCGGTGCACAGGCCCGGACGCGGGACACGGACGGTGATGCCCTTCGCGGCGGCGCGTTCGGTGGCCATCGCCCGCAGACGCGTGTTGGAGGCGACTCCGCCCCCGATCACGATGTGCTCGATGCCCTCGGTGACCGCGGCGTCGAGCGCCTTGCGGACCAAGACGTCACACACGGCCTCCTGGAACGACGCGGCCACGTCGGCGACGTCGACGTGCTCACCGGCGCGCTGCTTCGCCTCGACCCAGCGGGCCACGGCGGTCTTGAGGCCGGAGAACGAGAAGTCGTAACGGTGACGCTCCAGGTCGCGCTTGGCGGTGAGGCCACGCGGGAACTGGATCGCGACGCTGTTGCCGGACTGCGCGGTGCGGTCGATCACCGGGCCACCGGGGAAACCGAGGCCGAGCAGGCGCGCGACCTTGTCGAACGCCTCGCCGGCGGCGTCGTCGATGGTGGCACCCATCGGGTCGACGCCGAGGGTGATGTCAGTGACCTTGAGCAGGCTGGAGTGGCCACCCGAGACCAGCATCGCCAGGGCCGGCTCCGGCAACGCGCCGTGCTGGAGCTGGTCGACGGCGACGTGCGCGGCGAGGTGGTTGACGCCGTAGATCGGCTTGCCGAGGCTCCAGGCCAGCGACTTCGCGGCCGCGACGCCGACGAGCAGCGCACCGGCCAGGCCGGGACCCGACGTCACCGAGATCGCGTCGACGTCGGCGAGCTTGATCCCGGCGGTCTCGCAGGCACGCTCGATCGTGGGAACCATCGCCTCCAGGTGGGCACGGCTCGCGACTTCGGGGACGACGCCACCGAAGCGGACGTGCTCCTCGACGCTGGTCGCGACCGCGTCGGCCAGCAGCGTGTGACCACGGACGATGCCGATGCCGGTCTCGTCGCAGGAGGTCTCGATGCCGAGGACCAGCGGTCCGTCGGTGCGGACCTCTCCGGGGGCCAGTACGTCACTCATGGGTCAAGTCTCCCTCGCCCGCGGGCATGCGGGTCTCGTCGTACGTGTCGTTCTCGTCGAGCGGCAACTCCAGGACGAGTGCGTCCGAGCCGTCGCGGTAGTAGCCGGGACGTCGGTCGATCTCGACGTACCCGAGACGGGTGTAGAAGGCGCGGGCGCCGGTGTTGGCCTCGCTGACCTCGAGCAGCACGCGTTCGGCGCCCTCGGTGCGGGCGTCCGCGGCGGCGGCGTGGTGCAGAGCCAGCGCCACTCCCCCACGTCGTGCCGCGGGGACGACGCCGATCCGGAGCAGGTCGACGAAGTCGCCCAAGGTCTGGGTGAGGACGTAGCCGGACACCGGGCCCTGGGGTGCACGGCCGCCCACGACGTGCAGGCGGCGGCCGTAGCCGGCCACCAGGTCACGCAGTGCGTCGGCGTCCCAGGCGTCGTCGAACAGCTCAGCCTCGAGCGCGACGAGCCCCACCAGGACCTCGTCGACGTCGGCCGGAGAAACCAGCCGCACGCCGGACACAGCAGCGCCGCTCACAGCAGCGAGCGCGTCGCCTTGGGCGACACCACGGCGTCAGGACGACGCAGGTAGAGCGGGTCGGGGTCGAGCAGTTCAGCACGCTCACCGGCGACCGCGCGGGCCAACCAACCGGCTGAGGGCATCAGCGGACCCACGGCGTTCGGGAACGCCTCGGGGTACAGGTGCGCGCCCTCACCGACCACGGGCAGCGTGGTCGCGGCGTCGGCAGGCTTCAGGACGGCAGGGCCGTCGACGCGGACGCCGGCGGAGTAGGAGGCCACGTAGACCTCCTTGCGCCGTGCGTCGGTGGCGACCAGGAAGTCACCCTCCACGACGCCGGAGTCGAAGGCCTCGATCGCGAGGACGTCGAGGGAGCAGACCGCGTAGACCGGGATGTCGAGGGCGAAGCCCATCGTGCGGGCCGCGACCAGACCGACCCGGAGGCCGGTGAACGGTCCGGGCCCGGCACCGACGGCGATCGCGGTCAGGTCGGCCGGGGTCAGACCGGCCTCGCGGACCACCTCGTCGATCATCGGCTGCAGGTGTTCGCCGTGCTTCATGGGGCGTTCGGAGGAGCGTTCGGCGACCACCGAGGTGCCGTCGTGCAGTGCGACCGTGACCAGCGGGGTCGCGGTGTCGAAGGCGATGAGCATGCTTCGAGGTTACTTCTGCTGCGCGCCTCGGCGTCAGTCCGCGGCGAGGGGCGCGCTCAGGCCGAGCGCACCCACGTGAGCGTCACCACGCGCGGGTCGAGGTCCTCGAGACCCTCGACGTCGGCTGCGGCGTCGGCGTCGTCCTGGGCAGCGGTCTCGGCGATGTCCATCTCTCCGACGGCGCGGGTCACGGTCACCTCGAGCCGACGGTCGGCCAGTCCCTCGGCCACGCCGGCTCCCCACTCGACCACGGTGACGGCGTCGTCGAAGGAGGTGTCGAGGTCGAGGTCGTCGAGCTCGTCGACGCCGCCGAGGCGGTAGGCGTCGACGTGGACCAGCGCCGGACCGTCCACCAGCGAGGGGTGGACGCGGGCGATCACGAAGGTGGGCGAGGTGATGCCGGACCGGACCTGGAGGCCCTCGCCCAGGCCCTGGGTGAAGGTGGTCTTCCCAGCGCCGAGGCCACCGGTGAGGACCAACAGGTCGCCGCGCTCCAGCAGGCGTCCGACGTTCTCGCCGAGGTCGCGCATCGCGTACGCGTCGGTGACGACGTGGCGCTCGGGCAGGGCCAGGTGCAGCTCGACGTGCGGGGATGTGCGGGAGTGCTCCACGAAACCGTGGTGCTCCCAGAAGACGACGTTGGACGCGATCTCCTCGCGGGCCAGCACCACCATCGTGCGCTGCGCGGGGCACGCCTCGACGGCAGCCTGCACCAGGGTGGAGGCGACGCCGTGGCCCTGGGCGTCGGGACGCACCGAGACCCGCCGCAGGTGCACGACGTCGTCGCGGACGTCGAGGATCAGGCTGCCGACGATCCGGCCGTCCTGGACGGCCACGATGCCGTTGGCGCGGCCGAGCATCGCAGCGACCTCGGCGTCGGAGTCGCCGAGCGCGGCGGTCGGCGGGTCCAGGGGAGGTCGGGACGCGAACGCCGCGAGGATGCACGCGTGCACCTCGGCAGCCGCCTCCGCTCCCACCCGACGGGTGAGCACGGGGACGGACGGAGCCGACAGGTCGGTGGTGATGGCGTTCAGCGGAAGCTCCTTCGTCGTCCCGGGCAGGTGGTCCGTGCCCGGTCCTCCGGCGCGCGCCGGAGAGGGGGACGTGCAAGGACCTGGTGTGGTCAGCCGGCGCGCCCGGGGCGCCTGCTGCGTCCATTCTCGCGCGCCGGGGGTGCAGCTCGGGTAATCAGGTGGTCGAGTTCGCGGTCGACGTCGCTGTGACGCTCCATCAACACCATGTGCCCTGCGCCGTGAGCCTCGTAGAGCTCCGAGCCGGGGATCCGGGCGTGCAGCTTGCGTTGGTGGCCGATCGAGGTGAGCCGGTCGGCGGTGCCACCGACGATCGTCACCGGCACCTTGGTGAAGCCGTCGAGGTTCTCGAAGAGGTTCAGGGAGACGAACGTCGGGTAGAACGCAGCGACCACCTCGAACGGCGTGGCGTCGATCATGTCGAAGACGAACTCGGCCCAACTGCGCGGCACCTCGTCACCGAAGGAGTAGCGGTCGGTGATGCGACGGGCCAACGGGATCCCTGAGGAACGGAGCCGGTCGACGAACCCGTGGCCACGGTCCAGGACCTTGACGGCCCGGTTCACCGCCCCGCTGGTCAGTGCACCCACCGGCGCGAGCGGGAAGAGGATGCGTCCCGGGTCCATGCCGCCCGCGGTGGTGGCGACCAGTGCGGCGCCCACGACCTTCTCCCCGAACAGGTCGGGGAACTGCGCAGCGAGGGAGACCACCGTCATGCCGCCCATCGAGTGGCCCACCACCACCGCCCGCCCCGGACAGGTGGTCGCGATGACGCGTTCGAGGTCGCGGCCCAGCTGCTCGATCGTGCAGTGCTCGGGCGCCGAACGCGCCGAACGACCGTGTGATCGCTGGTCGTAGAAGACGGTGCGGACCCGGCCGCGCAGATGTCGGCGCTGGAAGTGCCAGGCGTCCTGGTTGAGGGTGAATCCGTGGGCGAAGACGACCGTGACGTCCTCGGGCCATCCGGACTCCCCGGCGAGTGCGGGGTCCACCTCGTCGACCTCGACGTGCAGGTCGATGCCGTCCTCGGTGACGACGTTGAGCACCTGACCGCGCAGGCTGCCGAACGTCAGGCCGTCCTCGGCGTCGTGGTTCCCACCGAAGAGCAGGTCGGGGTTGTCGACGCCCGGCTGCGGCACGTTCTCCGCCGCCGGCATCTCGCCCTCCCGGAGGCTGGCCTGCACCCGCTGGTAGGCGACCGCACTCGCGGTGGCTCCCGCCGCCAGGCCCAACGACCCGGCCGCGACCCGCAGTGCTCTACCTCTGATGCTCATCGGTGGCCCCTCTCAGTGGACGGTCTCTCAACGGTGGGACGTCGCGGACCCTCCGACATGACGCCGAACGAGCCGTCCGCCCAGTCTGCTCACGACCTCGTAGTTGATGGTGCCGATTGCTGCAGCCCAGTCGTCGGCAGTCGGTTCGCCGTGCGTCCCCGGCCCGAGGAGCACGAACTCGCTGCCTGCGGCGGGGGTGTCGCCCTCGAGATCGACGACGATCTGGTCCATGCAGACCTTGCCGCGGACCGGACGACGCCTGCCGTCCACCCAGACCTCGGCCCCCGGGGACGCAGCGCGCGGGATGCCGTCGGCATAGCCCACCGGGACCAGCCCGAGGGTGGTGGCGCGGCCGGCGGTCCAGGCGTGCCCGTAGGAGACGCCCTGGCCGGCGGGAATCTCCTTGACCATCGCGAGGCGACCACGGACCGTCATCGCAGGGCGCAGGCCGATGGCCGGCATGACGCCGGGGGCGGCGTCGAGTCCGTACAGGGCGATGCCGCAACGGACGAGGTCGTGCCGGAGCTCCGGGCGCAGCACGGCGGCGGCGGAGTTGGCGACGTGACGGACCTCCAGAGCCAGTCCTGCCTGCTCCGCGACGGCCACGGCACGGTCGAAGACGGCTGCCTGCAGGTCGGTGACGGGGTTCTCGGGCTCGTCGCTGGCCACCAGGTGTGACCAGACCCCGACCGCGTGCAGCGATCCGGCGTCCTGGGCCTTCTTGGCGGCGGCGACGAGGGCCGGCCACTCCGGTTCGCGGGCACCGCCGCGGGAGAGGCCGGTGTCGATCTTGAGGTGGACGCGGGCCACGCATCCCAGACGTTCGGCGGTCTCTGCGACCTGCGCGACCTGCGCGGGGGTGTAGACCGCGACGTCGACGTCGGCGTCCAGGACGGCGGTGTAGTCGTCTCCGGGGGCGAAGACCCAGCACAGGAGGCGTCCGGTGTCGCCGTCGGCACGCAACGTCAGCGCCTCCTCGGCGGTGGCCACGCCCAGCCAGGGCGCTCCGGCACGACGCGCTGCGGCAGCCACTTCGAGCATGCCGTGGCCGTAGGCGTCGGCCTTGACCACGGCCATGAAGGCGGCCGGTGCGACGAGGGCGGAGAGGACGCGGGTGTTGTGCTCGATCGCGTCGAGGTCGACGACGATCTCGGCGCGCGCGCCCGCTGCCCCGGGGCCGGTGCCCTGAACCGCTCCCTCGTCCGATCCCGGCGCCGATCCCGGCGTGGAGACGCGGCGGGTGGGGTGCGGTGCGGTGGCGCTCATGGTCTCTACTCTCCCACCCTCGCCATCAGAGCACGCGACACCTCGCGGATCGCGTGAGGCAGGTCACCCGCAGTGAACGGGCCGCCCAACTCTTCTGCGGCGCGTCCGTGCAGCCAGGCCCCCATCGCGGCGGCGTCGGGCAGTGGCAGACCGGTGGCGGCCAGGGCTGCGACGAGCCCCGCGAGCACGTCACCGGACCCGGCGGTGCCCAGCCACGGGTTGCCGGTGGTGTTGACCCAGGACCGGCCCTGCGGCGTGACGACGAGGGTGCGTGCCCCCTTGAGCAGGACCGTCACCTCGTGCCGAGCGACCGCCGCCCGGGCGTGGTGGAGCGGGCGGGCCTCCACGTCGGCGCGATCTGCGTCGAGCAGGACGGCGAGTTCTCCGGCGTGGGGAGTCAGGACGACGTCGTGGCCGTGTCCGGGGGCAAACAGGTCGCGGGCATGGATGACGGCGTCGGCGTCGACGACCACCGGCACCCCGTCCGCCAGCGCTGCCTGCAACGCTGCGCGGGCACCGTCTCCGCCTCCGGACCCGACCGCCCAGGCCTGGACGCGTCCCGCACCGACGACCTCGGGGAATCGACGGCGCACCTCGGCGGTCACGGCGTCGTCGCCGACGTACCTGACCATCCCGGCCAGCCCGACGGCCGCGCCGGCGACGCAGAGCACCCCGGCGCCGGGGTACTGCGCCGAACCAGCTCGCACACCGACGACACCACGGGTGTACTTGTGGTCGCCCGCTGACGGGACCCGGAGTGCGGCGGCGACGTCCGCGGCCTCCCAGACTCCGATCTCGGCGTCCTCGGGGAGGGTCTCGTCCAGCCCGATGTCGACCAGGTGCACCTCACCGCAGGCGCGGGCCGCGGGGTCGACGAGGGTGGCGACCTTGTGGGTGCCGAAGGTGACGGTCGCCTCGGCACGGACGTGAAGGTCGGGGGTCTCACCGGTGTCGGGGTCGACGCCGGAGGGCAGGTCGACGGCGATCACCGGCACCCCGTGGGCCGCCAGCGTCGCGAACGTGACCGCGGCCTCGCTGCGCAACCCCGGACGGCCTCCGATCCCGACGACGGCGTCCAGCGCCACGTCAGCCCATCCGGCCCACCCGGTGGGTTCTTCCGGGTCCGCGGCGCGACCGCCCGCAGCCTGCAGTGCGGCCAGACCGTCGGTGTGCACGTGCTCGCTCAGCGCCAGCCAGCGCACCGCCGCTCCCCGACGGGCCAACCAGGCGCCAGCGAACAGGGCGTCGCCACCGTTGTTGCCGGCACCGACCACCAGCAGCACCCGGGCACCTGCCAGACGCCCGCGGGCCCGCGTGATCCGGTCCGCGACGACGACGGCCAGGCCAGTCGCGGCACGCGCCATCAGGGCACCGTCCGGCCCACGACGAAGCAGGACGTCCTCCGCGGCTCGTACGTCGGCCACACGATGAGCGCTCACCATGCGCTCACGCTAACCGGACGCGCCGAGGAGGTCAGCGAGACAGGGGCCGCAGCACCCGCAGCGCACGGTCCAGGACCTCGATCATGGCGCGCAGTTGTTCGGCAGGAGCCAGGACGATCCTCACCAGCACGATCTCGTCGTTCATCCGACGCAGGGAGACGGCACTGCGGCGGTCGAGGAGGCATCGTCCACGTGCGGCAGGTTCGGCGTGGGCTCCGTGGACGGTGAGTCCCACGTCGTCGGGAGCTCCCGATCCGTCCCCGTCCCAGCGCCCCGGCCGGAACCCCGCTCCGTCGACGGCCGACTCCTGCAACCGGTCGACACCGAGGTTGCCCAGGATCCAGGCGAACTCCCGGGCCCCGTCGACCACGTCGGTGCGCGAGATCATCAGCCGAGCGCGCAGGGCCCTCGTCGCGTACAGAGCGGCACGAACGTCCATCACCCGCTCGGTCCCGGTGTAGGGCGGACCGGGCGCGTCCTCCATCCCAGTTCCGGGCAGCACTTCGAGACCGGCGACGGCCTCGTCGAGCGCTCCTGCGAGGTCGACCGGACGTGCGTGTTCGGCGTCCAGACCCACGAAGCAGGAGACCGCGTTGAGCATCGCCATGCCCAGGACGCCCCAGCCGAGGCCGACGACCTCCTCCGCCGTGCTGTCACCTGCCGGCACCGCGCGTTCGGAGGCCTCCTCGATCACACGGACCGTCAGCTCCTCCACCGCGTTGGGCACGTCGATCCGGCCGGCCTCGAGATCGGACTGCACCTCACGGACGTGAGCCACCGCCTGCCACAACTCGTGCACCACGCACCTCCGAGGCCTAGGACTGGCCCCGTCCGGAGCCCGGCACGGGGCGAACCCCGTCCTTCGATCCTGCACCAGCCCGCCGGAGGTGAACAGGCCCCTGACGAACCTCGTGCGGAGAGGTCAGCCTTCGAGAACGACCATCGCCTGGGACACCCCTGCGTCGTGCGTCAGCGAGAGATGAACACTGTTGACGCCGAGTTCGGCAGCGCGTGCGGCCACCGTCCCGCGCAACTCGAAGCGCGGCTGGCCAGACGGTTCGGTCACGACCTCGCAGTCGTGCCACTCCAACCCGGCAGGGGCACCCAACGCCTTGGCGAGTGCCTCCTTGGCCGCGAACCGGGCCGCCAGGGAGTGGATCGGACGCAGGACACCGTCACGCGTCGACTCGGCCTGGGTGAAGACCTTGTCGCGCAGCGCTGGGGTACGTTCCAACGACGCGCGGAACCGGTCGACGTCACAGACGTCGATGCCGATTCCGCGCACCGTCATGGAAGGAAGAGCCTCAGGACGTCACTCGACGGTGACGGACTTGGCGAGGTTGCGGGGCTGGTCGACGTCGTGACCCATCGCGGTGGCCAGTTCGCAGGCGAAGAGCTGCAGCGGGACGACGGCGACGAGCGGCTGGAGCAGCACCGGCACCTTGGGCAGACGGATGAACTCGTCGGCGTAGGGCGTGATCGCCTCGTCGTCGTGCTCGGCCAGGACGATGGTGGCCGCACCACGGGCACGGATCTCCTGGATCGCGGAGACCATCTTCTCGCGGAGCTGGTCGCGGCCCTTCGGCGGAACGATGCAGAAGACCGGGAGGCCCTCCTCGATCAGCGCGATCGGGCCGTGCTTGAGCTCACCGGCGGCGAAGCCCTCGGCGTGGATGTAGGCCAGCTCCTTGAGCTTCAGCGCACCCTCCAGCGCCACCGGGTAACCGGCGTGACGTCCCAGGAAGAGCACCGACTTCGTGTCCACGTGGTCGCGGGCGAACTGGTAGACCTTGTCGGCCTCGTCGAGGACGGTCTGGACGTGCGCGGGCATCGCCTCGAGCTGGTCCATGACGCCGTTGATCTCGTCGCCGTAGAGAGTGTTCTTCGTCTGGGCCAGGTACAGCGCGAGCAGGTAGCAGGCGACCAGCTGGGTGACGTAGCCCTTGGTGGAGGCGACACCGATCTCGGGGCCGGCGTAGGTGTAGATGACACCGTCGGACTCGCGCGGAATCGTGGAGCCGTTGGTGTTGCAGATCGCGAGGACCTTGGACTGCTGGGCGCGCGCGTGGCGGATCGCCTGCAGGGTGTCGGCGGTCTCACCGGACTGGCTGATCGCGACCACGAGCGTCGAGCGGGTCAGGATCGGGTCGCGGTAGCGGAACTCGCTGGCCAGTTCGACCTCGACCGAGATCCGGGTCCAGTGCTCGATCGCGTACTTGGCGACCATGCCCGCGTAGTACGAGGTGCCGGCAGCGATGATGATGATCTTGTCGATGCCCTGCAGCTCGGAAGCGTCGATCCGCATCTCGTCGAGCTGGAGCTTGCCCTCGGCGTCACGACGGCCCAGCAGGGCGTCGGCCACGGCGCGCGGCTGCTCGAAGATCTCCTTGCGCATGAACCAGTCGTAGCCGTCCTTCTCGGCGGCGGCGAGGTCCCAGTCGACGTGGTACTGCTTGCCCTCGGCCGGCTGCCCGTCGAACGTGGTGATCCTGACGCCGTCGCGGGAGATCGTGACGACCTGGTCCTGGCCCAGCTCGAGGGCCTCACGGGTGTGGTCGATGAACGCCGCGACGTCGGAGCCGAGGAAGTTCTCGCCCTCGCCCAGACCGACGACGAGCGGGGAGTTGCGACGTGCTGCGACCACGGTGTCGGGGTGCGCGGCGTCGATCGCGACGAGCGTGAACGCACCCTCCAGACGACGGCAGACGTTCTGCATCGCGGTGGTCAGGTCGTGGCCGGCGACGACCTCGGCCTCGAGCAGGTGCGCAGCGATCTCGGTGTCGGTCTCCGACAGCATCGTGCGACCGGCTGCGACCAGCTCGGCACGGAGCTCGGCGAAGTTCTCGATGATGCCGTTGTGGACCACCGCGAGACGGCCGCGGCTGCCCTGGTGCGGGTGCGCGTTGAGGTCGTTGGGGGCGCCGTGGGTGGCCCAGCGGGTGTGACCGATGCCGGCGGTGGCCGCGGGGAGCGGCGTCGCGGCGATCGAGGCCTCGAGGTTGGCGAGCTTGCCGGCGCGCTTGTCCGAGACGATCAGACCGTCCTTCGGCAGCGCGATCCCGGCCGAGTCATAACCCCGGTACTCCAGGCGGCGCAGTCCCTCGACCACGACGTCCTGTGCCTGCTTCTGTCCGACGTACCCCACGATTCCGCACATGGGCAGTGATCCTATCGGGGAGCGGCGCTGCAAGAATATCTGCGTGGCCATTTCCGAGGACTCCTCACCGTACGTCGAGCTCAACCGTACGGACTGGGCGGCGCTGGCGCCCGAGACCGTCAGCCCGTTGACCTCCGCGGAGGTCTCACGGTTGCGGGGCCTGGGCGACTCCCTCGACATCGGCGAGGTCGAGCAGGTCTACCTGCCACTGTCGAAGCTGCTCTCGATGTACGTCGAGAGCGCGGGCAAGCTGCACCGGCGCCAGACCGCCTTCCTGCAGCACCGTCAGCCGCCACGCACACCGTTCGTGATCGGCGTCGCCGGCTCGGTGGCGGTGGGCAAGTCGACCACCGCCCGTGTGCTGCAGCAGATGCTGGCGCACTGGCCCGAGCACCCCAACGTCGCGCTGGTGACCACCGACGGCTTCCTCTACCCCAACGCTGAGCTCGAGCGTCGCGGCCTGATGCAGCGCAAGGGCTTCCCTGAGTCCTACGACCAGCGTGCCCTGCTGAAGTTCGTCGTCGACATCAAGTCGGGTCGCGACGAGGTCCTGGCCCCCACCTACTCCCACCTCGTCTACGACGTCGTGGACGAGGAGAAGGTGATCGTCAACCGCCCCGACATCGTGATCGTCGAGGGCCTCAACGTGCTCCAACCGGCCCGCGTCCGCGACGACGGACGTCCCTCGCTGGCGGTCAGCGACTTCTTCGACTTCTCCGTCTACGTCGACGCCGCGACCCACGACATTCGCACCTGGTACACCGAACGGTTCCTGAGACTGCGCGAGACGGCCTTCCAGGACCCCGACTCCTACTTCTTCAAGTACGCCGCCCTCACGCACGAGGAGGCCGTCACCGAGGCGCAGCGGATCTGGGACACCATCAACGGCCCCAACCTCAGCGACAACGTCCTGCCCACTCGCGGACGCGCCGACCTGGTGCTGCGCAAGGACTCCGACCACTCGGTCCGGTACGTCCGCCTGCGCAAGCTCTGAGCCGCGCTCACACTCAGCGCCCCACGACGACACGCAGCGCAACGACACGCACGACGACAGAGGGCCCGTCCGCATCGGCGGACGGGCCCTTCTCGCTCCCCGGGGCGGGAGCCGTGGTCTCAGAGCGCGAGCTGCTCGGCGACGACCTTCGCCAGACGGTCGGCGACGTCGCTGGCCTCGAGGTCGGTGGGGGCCTCGACCATGACGCGCACCAGCGGCTCGGTGCCGGAGGGGCGCAGCAGGATCCGACCGCGGCTGCCCAGAGCAGCCTCCTCGGCCATCACTGCGGCGGCCAGCGTCGGGTCGGTGTCGGCGCGGGCCTTGTCGACGCCCTTGACGTTGACGAGCACCTGCGGGAGCTGGGTCATGACCGCGGCGAGTTCCTGCAGGGAACGGCCGGTCTCGACCATGCGCTCCACCAGGTGCAGCGCGGTGAGCGTGCCGTCTCCGGTGGTGGCGTGGTCAGAGAGGATCACGTGGCCCGACTGCTCACCGCCGAGGTTGAAGCCGTGCTTCTTCATGGCCTCGAGGACGTAGCGGTCCCCGACCTTGGTCTGGTGCACGGTGACGCCGTTGGCCTCCATGGCCTGGACGAAACCGAGGTTGCTCATGACGGTGGCCACGACGGTGTCGTGGGCGAGGCGGCCCTGCTCCTTGAGCGCGAGCGCGAGGATCGCGAGGATCTGGTCGCCGTCGACGACGTTGCCCTCGTGGTCCACCGCGAGGCAGCGGTCGGCGTCGCCGTCGAGCGCGAATCCGGCGTCGGCGCCGTTGGCGACGACTGCGGAGCGCAGGTTCTCGATGTGCGTGGAGCCGCAGTTGTCGTTGATGTTGGTGCCGTCGGGCGAGGCGTGGATCGCGACGACGTCGGCGCCGGCGTCACGCAGGGCCTGCGGTGCGACCACCGAAGCGGCGCCTTCGGCGCAGTCGACGACGACCTTCACGCCGGCCAGCGGACGACTCAGCGTGGAGACCAGGTGGGCGGCGTACTCGTCGACGGCGGTGAGGTGGGTCTTGACCCGCCCGACCGCGGCACCGATCGGCCACTCGCGCTCCTCGCCGAGGTCGGCCTCGATGGCGTCCTCGTGGGAGTCCTCGAGCTTGATGCCGCCCGCGAGCAGGAACTTGATGCCGTTGTCGGGCATCGCGTTGTGCGAGGCCGAGAGCATGACGCCCAGGTCCGCGCCGAGGGTGCGGGTCAGGTGGGCGACACCCGGGGTGGGCAGCTCGCCCAGCAGCAGGACGTCGACGCCCGAGGACGCCAGACCTGCGACCACCGCTGCTTCGAGGAACTGTCCCGAGACGCGGGTGTCGCGGCCGACCACGGCGACCGGGCGGACGTCGGATGCGCTCCGCTCCCCCAGTACCTTGGCCGCCGAGACGGAGAGGTCGAGGGCGAGTTGGGCGGTGAGCTGGTCGTTCGCGAGACCGCGAACGCCGTCAGTGCCGAAGAGTCGTGCCATGGACAACGAGAATAGTCCTGCACCCCGGGCCTCGACCCATCGGGGAGATCACCGTTCACTCACGTTCACGAGGTGCGCCCGAGTGACATGCGCGCGGCGACCACGAGGCGACGACCACGAAATGCGGAACACCCCGCCGTGGCGAACCACGACGGGGTGTCCTGTCCCAGCCCCGAGGGGCGAGGAGCTTCGATCAGCGCTTGGAGAACTGCGAAGCCTTGCGGGCCTTCTTGAGACCGGCCTTCTTGCGCTCGACGACGCGAGCGTCGCGGGTCAGGAGACCAGCCTTCTTGAGGGTCGCGCGGTTTGCCTCGACGTCGACGTCGTTCAGCGAGCGGGCCACGCCGAGGCGCAGGGCGCCGGCCTGACCGGCGATGCCGCCACCGTGGACGCGAGCCAGCACGTCGAAACGGCCCTCGACGCCCAGGGCGACGAACGGCTCGTTGGCGATCTGCTGGTGCAGCTTGTTCGGGAAGTAGTCATCCATCGTGCGACCGTTGATGGTCCACACGCCGGTGCCCGGGACGATGCGAACGCGGGCGACAGCCTCCTTGCGACGGCCGGTGGCCGCAGCGGGGGCGATGGTCGCAGCGCGAAGCGGAGCGTCCTCGGACGGAGCGGACTCCGACGAGTACGCGATGCCCTCAGCGTTGGTCTCGAAGGTCTCC